>NZ_JAGWDK010000007.1 GCF_018398875.1 Bradyrhizobium sp. sGM-13
ATCAACTCGCGGTGGGACTTGCACCCACAAGAGTACGCTCATGCTGGGCGCACAAAACAAACCGCCCACCTGCGGGTCGCAGATGGGCGGCTATACCGCCGTCGGGCGCCATGGGGGCATCACGCCTGCGGCTGAACTCCACTCACCGTTGACGATCAGCCCTGCTGCGGCTGGTCGTTCGGCGGAGTCGGACGCTGGCGGTGCTGCGCCATGAAGGCGTCGAACTCTTCCTTGTCCTTGGCCTGGCGCAGACGCTCGAGGAAGTTCTTGAACTCGACCTGCTCTTCCTCGAGCCGGCGCAGGGTTTCCATGCGGTACTCGTCGAAGGCGCGGTTGCCGCTGGACGGCGGGCCGAATCCGAAGCCGCCAAAGCCGCGACGCTCCATGCGGTCGCGCATCCGGTCCATCTTGTACTGCATCCGCTCCATCTTGTTCTGCCAGCGGTCTCCGTTGCTCCAGCAACCCATTTTTCTGCTCCCTAGTGTGAAAAGGAGAAGGGCAAGCCCGATCGGCCACCAGATGATGAAGCCGAGGATAGTCACCACGATCCAGCCGGGGTGCCAGGGGCTCTCAAGCATATGCGGTCGATAGGTCTGTTCCGTCTGACCGCGCCATCGATTGACATCTGCGGTGTAGGCCATTTCCCTCTCCATGACGGCAATCACGCCGTTGTGAATGTAAATAACATTTACATACCTAAACCATCCCGCGTTTTTGTCAAGCGGGCGGCTGGCCGCAGCCCGCAAAAATTATTTGATCAGCGTGGGAAGGCAGCGAAGTCAAAACGCCAGACACCGAAGGCGCAGCAATTCATCGAGAGGCGGACTGAACCCAAACAGCCAGAAGCGCCAGATCGGCAGCGTGGCCACTGCGAGACCCAAACCAAAGATCGGGTACATCAACGCTGGCGGGAGCCGACTCATGATGGCTTCCCCCATCTCCCCGCCCTCATGATCAGCCACCCGATCGCGATCATGGCGATGCCCCAGATGGTGAATCCGATATCCCATATCGGCCAATGCTCGCGCGCCACCGTCTCGTTGACGTGGTGAATGCCAAGCACGTGATGATCCACGACGCCTTCAACTGTGTTGAAGATGCCAAAACCGAGCAGCATCGTGCCGACGAGTAGCTTGGTTGACCAATAGAGGTGCGCGCGATGAGCGGCGCGCCACAAGAGAAATAGTCCGATCAGCACGAAGACATAAGTGGCGCTATGAAAGATGCCGTCCCATCGGGTGTTAAGTTCGAGGTTCTCGATGTTATTTACCGGGTACCAGTTGCTCAGCATGTGGTGCCATTGCAGCAACTGGTGCAGAACGATTCCATCAAAAAAGCCTCCAAGGCCCAGGCCGAAGAAAATGCCCGCTGCTACAGGGAAAGATCGTTTTTCGGTCACGCCAAGTGAATTCGCGCCTGCCGTTATCATCGCCGCATCATCCTGTTAGAGACATGCAACAGGGAAGATCAGCGCGAGTTCCTCAGATGGAGCTCATCAAATCGCCGGCTATTTGGGCTTGCCCCAAGGACCCGAAGGTCCGTTGCTAGAGGGCGGCACCGGCGGCGGCCCTGGCGGCTTCTGGTCGGTAGTCCGGCGGTCGGTTGGGAAGCCGAGGCCGCGCAGATAAATCAGCACTTCCGCTTCCAACAGCTCTTCCGGCGACATCGGCAATTTGCGGCGCGCGGCGTCGCCGCGGCCGAACAGCGAGGCTATGCCGTGCGACATCGACCAGATATGCAGCGCCATCATCATCGCGGGAGGCCGCGGCATGCCGGGCGGCGCCAGGGCGGCGAGCCGCTCGGCGGCGGCGCGAATGATCGCGAACGCGCGCTCGCTGGCAGCCATCAATGTCGGGCTCGAATCGACAGGCACCCCGGATTCGAACATCGCCGAATAGAACGCTGGCTCGTTGCGGGCGAAGGCAAGATAGGCCTTGCCGACCCGTTCGAACGCCGTGACCGTGTCCGGGCGGCCGTCGTCCCAGGCCTGCGTCAGCAGCGCCTCAAACTGCTCGAAGCCGCGCTGCGCGATCGAGGACAGCAATTCATCGCGGTCGCGAAAGTGGCGATAGGGCGCGGCCGGACTGACGCCGGCCATGCGTGCGGCGTCCGCAAAGGTGAAGCCGGCCGGGCCCTTTTGCGAAATCAGGTCGAGCGCCGCCTGCAGCAATGCCTCTTTCAGATTGCCGTGATGGTAGCCACGCTCGCCGCGGCGGTCCTTTTGCCAACTCATGTTAAAGGCTTTTACATGAGGTGGCCGTAAAGGTCACTTAATTTGAGGCCGTTAACTGGTGTTCATCAAGATTAACGGCGTGCGGGCGGCGCAAATTCCGACGATTCCAGCCGCCCCGGCCTAACCGCCCGGGATCGGAAGGACCGGCATGATCTCCACGCGCTCGCCGGGAAAGATCGTAAAGTGCGGGTGGTTCTCGAACATCTTTGCGGCGTCCTCATGCGAGCCGGCGCGCACCACCGTGAAGGCGCCCATCTCGTTTGCGATGTCGGCAATACCGTCTGAATCGACCTTCTTGGTCTTGCCGAGCGGGCCGCCCATGGCGACGAGCGCCGCCTGGTGCTTTTCGACCCAAGCCTTCCACGCCGCGATTCCCTGCTGCTCCTTGGCGCGCCGCGCAGCCTCGGGCAACGCATTCCAGGCCGCCATTTTCGTACTGGTCTTGCTGCCGAGGAAGACTGCGAGGAACGTATCGTTGGTGCTCATGAGGTTTTCCTCCCTTGCGGTTTGACTGATTGCGATAGGCCGTCGACTTGACGTCGGGCGGAGCCAAGTTACAGCGCCTCCCGGTTCACCGCGCCTTATGCGCATTTCCCTTCTGCAGCTCGTCGAAGCCCTTGGCGGCTTGCTGCACTTCCTCCGAGAAGTCGCCGATCTCCTGCACCTGGCGGATTTCGATGATCTCGTTTTCGGACGCCGGGCACTTCTTCGCCCACTCGATCGCCTCTTCGCGCGACTTCACGTTGATCATCCAGTAGCCGCCGAGCACTTCCTTGGCCTCTGTGAAGGGACCGTCGGTCACGATGGGCTTGCCGGTGGCGAAGGAAACCCGCGCGCCCATCGAGGGCGGATGCAGCCCGTCGAGCGCGATCAGCACGCCGGCCTCCTTCAGCGCCTCGTTGTATTTCATCATCGCCTTGACGCGCTCGGGATCGAGCTGGACGTCCGGCGGCGCGGTCTCATAGCCCAAGGGGATCATTAGCATCATGAATCGCATGGCGGGCTCCGTGTTGTTCAGTTGCCGTCACTTCTTCGCGGTCTGCGCCCGCAGCCGCTCTTCCTGCTCGCGCAGCTCGGGCGTGAGGGCTTCGCCAAAATCTTCCGCAGAAAACACCTGGCGGATTTCGACCTCGTCGCCATCGCTGAACGGCGCGCGCTTCATCCAGTCGATCGCTTCATCGAGCGATTTGGCGTTGATCAGCCAGAAGCCGGCGACGAGATCACCCGAGAGCGGGAACGGACCGCGACTGGCACTGCCCCGCCCGCCTGCATACTTGATCCGCGCGCCATTCGAGGTCGGGTGCAGGCCTTCGCCCGCTTCCATCATGCCCGCCTTGACCAACTCCTCGTTGAATTTTCCCATCGCCGCCAGTTGTTCCGTAGTCGGCATCACGCCGGCTTCCGAATCCTTGTTCGCCTTCACAATCACCATGAATCGCATCGTCGTTCTCCGTGTTGATCTTCTTGGGCCGACCACTTGCCGCATCGGCTTCGTCAACAAGACGAGCGGGCTTTTACGCCGCCGACATGTCAATGGAAATTATTTTGGCGCTATTCGAGCCCCGGGCGCGGTGCAGCAAGCTACCTAAAGCTCGATGCGCCGTAGAACGGGGCCCATCGCTGTGAGACGTAGTGGGCCCCGGTCCTTCGCGCCACGTCGCGTCCGAGAACGAAGCAAAGTGTGCCGCTAACCCGGCTGCCTGACGAACTTGCCATCCTGGTAGTTCGCGCCGAAATAGACGTCGATGCGCTTCACCTTGTCGCCATCGAAGACAAGGAACTCGGTATTGCGAAAGCTCTTTCCGTCCTTGGCCGTGCAGCGGTAGGTCACAAAGGCCTGATCGCCGTCGACGAGAATCCGCTCCAGCTCGTGCCGTTCGATCCAGTCGCTGGACTGCCAGCAGCGCGCGAAATAGGTCGCTTTATCGATGTTGTCATCGAACGGACTGGTGAAGCGGAAATCCTCGCTGAAGGCATTCTCGACGAATTGGCGATCGTTGGACAGATAAGCTGCGAAGATCTTGCGGATCGTCTCCGCCTTGTTTGCTTCGGCCATTCAGCGCTCCTTTAGGGCTCTTTGGGTACCATCTGGAAATACGGTTCGGCTTCCTTCAACACGCGCGCGACGGAGGGACGCGCCTTCAGCCGCTCGAGATAGGCGCTGAGGTTTTTCTGCGCCTCACCGAACGGCATCGCCATGTTGCCGTAGAACAATGACGGCACTGCCGCGCAATCGGCGAGGCTGAACTCCTCGCCTATCGCCCAGCCGCCGTTTTCCATCTGCTGCTCGATCATGGCGTAGGAAGTGCGCAACTGCGCCCGCGCCTCCTCGATGCCGTACGGATCCCGCTTGCCCTCGGGCCGCAACCGGTCCGTTACGATCTTCTGCATCGGCAGATGCACATAGAGATCGTAGAACCGGTCGCGCAGCCGGGTCTGCAAGGCACGGGCGGGATCCTCGGGAATAAGCCGGACGCGGCCGCGATAGTATGAATCGAGATGTTCGACGATGATGCTGGATTCCGGCACGGTCTGATCCCGTGCATCGTCGCGCAGCACCGGGAACTTGCCGATGCCCCACAGCTTCAGCAGCGCGGCGCGCTCGGCCGGATTGCCGAGATCGACGAGATTCGGCCGGAACGGAATGTCGTTCTCGTAGAGCGCGATCAGCGCCTTCCAGCAGAACGAGGCCAGCGGGTGGAAGTGCAGCGTTAGCGACATGGAAACTCCGGTTTGCCGTTTGCAAGACGATCTGCGTCTGGTGACGCCGACATTTATGGCGCCGGCACGTAGCGCAGGATCACGATGCCGGTCGACAACGGCCGGCTGTCGAGCAGCTTCAGCTTGCGCTTTTCGCCCGGCTTGAACAGTGGCGCGCCTCCGCCAAGGATGACAGGGCTTACCGCAATACGAAACTCGTCGATCAGCCCGTGCGGGATCAGGCTGCTGGCGAGATCGGCGCTGCCGAACAGAAAAATGTCCTTGGCGCTGTCGCGCTTCAGCCGCGCGACGGTCTCCGGCACATCGGCGCTGAACATCTGCGTGTTGTTCCAATCGGATGTCTTCACCATGCGCGAGAAGACGTATTTCGGCGCGGCATTCATGATGTCGGCGACCTCGCCGGTCGCGCTCGGCCAGTGGCCCGCCATCAGCTCATAGGTGACGCGGCCAAACAGCAATCCGCCGGCGGCGTTCATCTGCTCGATCGACAATTGCTCCAGCTCCTCGCCCCAGACGTCGGAATGCCAAGAAATGTCGCGGTTGGGGCCTTCAACGAAGCCATCCAGCGTCATCAGGTTCCACATGATCAATTTCGCCATTGCGATTTCTCCCTAAACCGATTGCGAATTGCAACCGGTTGCAGGATGATCGAACTGGTGCAATATTGCAAGCAGTTTTTTAGGGCGCCTCGGCGCCCGCCCTGGAGACGACCATGACCGATGCCCAGCGCTCCGGCTGCCCGATCAATCTTTCGCTGGAAGTGCTCGGCGACAAATGGAGCCTTCTGATCATCCGGGACATGATGTTCGGCAACCGGCGGCATTTTCGCGAGCTGCTGACCAAATCGGAGGAAGGCATCTCCTCCAACATCCTCGCCGACCGGCTGAAGACCCTGCTCGAGCAGGGCATCATCACCCGCGAGGACGATCCCACGCACAAGCAGAAGGGAATCTATTCGCTGACGGAGCAAGGCATCGAGCTCTTGCCTGTTCTCGCGCAGATGGCGGCCTGGGGTTACAAATATCTACCGGTCACCGAGGAGCTCGGCATCCGCGCGCGGCTGCTCAGCGAGGGCGGACCGAAAATGTGGGCCGAATTCATGGATGAGCTGCGCGAGAACCATCTCGGCGCAAAGCGGCGCAGGCGTAGCGGTCCTTCGGTCGGTGAGCGACTGCAGGCGGCGTACGAAAGCGTCGTGAACGGAAGATAGCCCCCGAGTCCGCTGCTGCATGCTCGTCCGGCGGGCGTCGCGCGCGGGGACATCCTTAAGATCAGCATTACGTCGCGATGCTATCCGTCATCTTACGGAGAATATCGTTAACGCATTCTTTTTTCATTTTGATCAAACGTGGCTCGGACAAGGGGGGCTCGGCGGCATTAACCAGCAGCCTCGTCATTTACCCATGCAATGAGGCCTACGGTGTTTCAATTTCTCAAGAGCTCCTCGACAGACAAAGCGCTTGCCGACGCTCTCGGCCGCTCGCAGGCCGTTATCGAGTTCGGCATGGACGGCACGATTCTCGCCGCCAACAACAATTTCCTCAAAGCCCTCGGCTACTCGCTCGGCGAGATCAAGGGCAAGCATCACAGCATGTTCGTCGATCCATCGCAGCGCGACAGCGCAGCGTATCGCGACTTCTGGACGGCGCTCAAGCGCGGCGAATACCAGGCCGCCGAATACAGGCGGATCGGCAAGGGCGGCAGGGAAATCTGGATCCAGGCGACCTACAACCCCGTGCTCGACGGTAGCGGCAAACCTTGCAAGGTCGTGAAGTTCGCGACCGACATCACCGCCCGCAAGCTCAAAAGCATGGAGGATACCGGCCAGGTCGCCGCGATCAACCGTACGCAGGCGGTCATTGCGTTCGAGATGGACGGCACCGTCGTCACCGCCAATGACAACTTCCTGAAAGCGATGGGCTATACGCTCGCCGAAATCCAGGGCAAGCATCACGGCATATTCGTCGCTCCGTCGGAGCGCGACAGCGCCGCCTACCGGCAGTTCTGGGCGAGCCTCAACCGCGGCGAAAGCCAACAGGCCGAGTACAAGCGGATCGGCAAGGGCGGGAAGGAAGTCTGGATTCTCGCCTCCTACAACCCCGTGCTCGACGAGAAGGGCAGGCCGTTCCGGGTGGTGAAATTCGCCACCGATATCTCCAGCCAGAAACTTTCGACCGCCGATCTCGCCGGCCAGATTGCCGCCATCGGCAAGTCGCAGGCCGTGATCGAGTTCAAGATGGACGGCACCATCATCGGCGCCAACCAGAACTTCCTGAAGGCAGTCGGTTACGCGCTGGACGAGATCCGCGGCCGGCACCACAGCATGTTCGTCGAACAGACGGAGCGCGACAGCGCGGCCTATCGTGAATTCTGGGCGGCGCTCAACCGCGGGGAATATCAGGCGGCCGAATACAAGCGGATCGGCAAGCACGGCAAGGAGGTCTGGATCCAGGCATCCTACAATCCGATCGTCGACCTCAACGGCAAGCCGTTCAAGGTGGTGAAATACGCCACCGACACCACCGCGCAAGCGCTAGTCCGGATGGGCAATGAGCGCGTGCGTGGCATGATGGAATCGGTGGCGGCAGGCGCCGAGGAACTGAACGCTTCGGTCCGGGAAATCTCCGAAGCCATGACCAAGTCGCGCGAGACGGCGGCGACCGCGGTCGGGCGGGTCGAGGCGGCCGACGCCCAGGCGCAGCGGCTGAACGAAGCGGCGCAGGCGATGAGCGGCATCGTGGAGCTGATCGGCAACATCACCGGCCAGATCAACCTCTTGGCGCTCAATGCGACGATCGAATCGGCGCGCGCCGGCGAGGCCGGACGCGGCTTTGCCGTGGTGGCTTCCGAGGTTAAGAACCTCGCCACCCAGGCCAAGCAGGCGACCGACAAGATCGGCCAGGAGATCAGCAATCTCAACGGCATCTCCGGCGACGTCGTTGGCGCGCTTGACAGCATCAAGAGTGCGATCCAGGGCGTCAGCGAATATGTCACCGCCACCGCGGCCGCGGTCGAGGAGCAGAGCACGGTGACCGGCGAGATGTCGGCCAACATGCAGCGCGCCGCCGCGGAAGCGAAGGCGATCGCGCAGCGCGCGGGCGGTTAGATACCATCATCGAATGCGTCAGGTACGGGACAGCCGCCCGTACCGGATTTGCTATGCCGCGGCTCCACCGGGCAGCGCTGAAATCTGCATGATTGTCGCCGGGACATGCGACGGGGCCTGGGTTATAGGAGCGGGAACTCTTCTCTCTCGCAAACGGACCCGCCCATGCCCCCTTCCCCGCAGAAAGTTGCTCTCGTCACCGGCGCCGCGCGCGGCATCGGGCTTGCGACGGCGAAACGCTTTCTCGCCGAGGGCTGGCAGGTGGCACTCCTCGACATCGAAGGCGAACGGTTGCGCGGCGCGGTCGCCGGCCTCGCCGATCCCGACAATACGCTGGCGCTGCATTGCGACGTCTCCGACGGCAAGGCGGTGGCGAACGCCGTGGCCGCGGTGAGCGAACGCTTCGGCCGGCTCGACGCGCTGGTCAACAATGCCGGGATCGCGGTGTTCGCGCCGCTGCTCGACACCTCGGGTGACGACTGGAACCGCATCCTGCAGGTCAACCTCACCGGTCCGTTCCTGTGCACCAAGGCGGCGGCGCCATTGATGCGCGAACATGGCGGCGGCGCGATCGTCAACGTCACGTCGATCTCGGCGGTGCGCGCCTCCACGCTGCGCTCGGCCTACGGCACCAGCAAGGCGGGGCTCGCGCATCTGACAAAGCAGCTAGCGGTGGAACTCGCTTCACTCGGCATTCGCGTCAACGGGGTAGCGCCTGGCCCGGTCGAGACCGCGATGGCAAAACAGGTCCACACGCCGGAAATCCGCGCCGATTATCACGACGCCATTCCGCTCAACCGCTATGGCCTCGAGGAGGAACTGGCGGAAGCGATCTTCTTCCTGTGCAGCGATCGCGCAAGCTACATCACCGGGCAGATCCTCGCCGTCGATGGCGGTTTTGATGCTGCCGGCATCGGTCTGCCGACGCTGCGCGGCCAGCGGCGGAACGGGTAGGTCCTCCGTGGCTGTGTTGCTTGGAGTGCGGATCAGAGCCCAGTACGAATGACCTTGGCTGCCGGCCCGTCATTGCTGGATCGAGGAGGCAAGTCATTGTTCAGCGCGCCGCGATGCAGCAACACTGTCCTTTCCAGTGGAACATCCGCTCGCATACTTGGCGTTCCCAGTGCGAACGCCGTCACGAGCAATAAAACGCCCGCACAGATAATGCTGAGGAAAAAATGATCCATGCGGTCCACAACGAAGGGCTGCACTGTTCGTTCCGCTGGGCTGCGCGGCAATTTCGATAGAGCAGCTTCGATAGAGCAGCGCCGCGCTTCTCGGTGACCGTAAGGCGGTAGAGCTGAAGGCGGTTCCGTGTTGTCTCGTGACGCTATGGTGGACACCATCGCGTTGCTGCCATGGATCCTGCTGGCGCACTCGCCTGCCATGCCGGGATGGGCAACCTTCACCGAGGCGAGGGTCTCCGACGCGGACGCTTGACCAAACCTTGCCACATGTCCCAGCGTAACTGGCCGGGGGCAGTGCTGACGGAGGAGCTGCACATGGGAATGGCGGTCATCAAGCTCATCGTTGTCGCCGCCGCGCTGTTGGCGGCAATCATGCCGGTGCGGGCCGAGATTCGCATTCTCGCCAGTCCCGGCGGACAGGTCGGGCCGTTTCTCGAACTGTTCGATCGCGTGCGCGAATCCGGCGAGCGGGTGGTGATCGACGGGCCATGCCTGTCGGCCTGCACGCTGGTGCTGATGACGGTGCCGGCCGAGCGCATCTGCGTAACCCGCCGCGCGGTGCTCGGATTCCACGCCGCGCGCTCGATCGACGGTCACGGCCGGATCTATGCCGAGCCGGAAGCCTCGCGCGCCGTGCAGGCAGCTTATCCAGCGCCGGTGCGGGACTGGATCAGAAGCCGCGGCGGCCTGACGTCGCGGCTGTTGCTGCTGCGCGGACGTGACCTGGCGGCGATCTATCCAAGGTGCAGATGATTTGTAGGGTGGGCAAAGGCGCTCTTGCGCCGTGCCCACCATCTTCCTTGTGGCGCAGGGTGGGCACGCGGAGCCTGTCATCACTCCGCGAGCGCCCTTGCGCTCGTCGCTGGGCGCGCATTCGCGCGACCCGGTGGCTTTGCCCACCGTACGGCGCCAACGAATCTACATATCTTCCTTCGGACAGTTCACCATCCAGGGAATGCCGAACCTGTCGACGCACATGCCGAAACCGTTGGAGAAGAAGGTCTTGCCGAACGGCATCCTGATCGTGCCGCCTTCAGCGAGCGCATTGAAGCGGCGTTCGGCGTCGGCGGGATCTTCGACCGCCAGCGCAACCGACATGCCCTGCGGCTGATGGTAATCGCCGGGTGTCGCGTCGGAGGCCATCAGCACTTCGCCGTCAATGGTGATGCGGGCATGCATGATCTTGGTTTTCCAGTCCGCCGGCACCGGCATGTCGGCGGGCCCCTCGCCATACGGCATCTTCGCTTCGATCTGGGCGCCCAATACCTTCTGATAATGGTTCAGCGCCTCTTCGCAATTACCGTTGTAGAACAGATAGGGATTGACCTGCATGTGGGCCTCCTTGGGTTTGCCTAGGCAGTTGCGGCGTTCCCCGGATGCTGCGCAGCACGAAGTGATGCGCTGCTGATCCGGGGTCCATCGCTGGGTCCCGGCTCTGCCGCCGCATCACTGGCGTGCTGCGCCGCGTCCGGGACACGATAGTGTCGTGACAGTGTCGTCACACTCATTTCTCGGTGAGCGTTTTCAGATTGGCGAGACCGGCTTCGAAATCCCTACCGATCATGCGATCCAGGTTCATGAACACCTGGATCAGCCTGGACATGAAGTTCGCCGGACCATGCATCAACCATGTGACATGGGTGCCATCGCCCTGCGGCAGCATTGTGAACTCGGCAGTGTTGTGGCCTTCGAACGGCTTGAAGAAATCGAGCTTGATGACGATTTTCTGGGGCGCCGCGGCCTCGAGAATTTCCATGCGGCCGGAACCGACATTCTTGTCGCCGTCCCAGGCATAGACGGCACCCTTGCCGCGCTCCGCACCGCTATAGGTGCGCTTCATCGCCGGGTCCTTCTCCTCGTAGGGCGACCAGCTCCGCCACTGCTGGAAGTCGGAGATCAGCGGAAATATCCTTTCCGCCGGCGCCTTGATGCTGATCGCGCGCTGTACCCGTAACGTATTCGGCTTGGTCGCGGCGAGAATGAGCACGATGGCGACGACAATCGCCAATATGACGGCGACGACGGCAATGACTTCCAGCATGTCGGGCTCCGTGAATGACCGGTTGAAACTAATCAGCGGCGAAGGGGGATCACGCTGCGGAGGTTCTTGTCGCGCAGCCACAGCCCGCCCCACAACATCAGGCCGAGGTAGAGCCCGAACAGCGTGTGCGTAAGCAGGGGGCTATCGATCCGCACATGCGAAGCGATCGCGCCGCCGAGATAGCCGGTGAGCAGGATCGCCCCTAAGATCGAGGTCGGCGGAATGGCGTAGAGCACGGTGCAGACGATAGTGATGGCGCCGAGGCCGCGCATCAACGCGTCACTCGAACCGTAACCCATCCGATCCATCGTTTCCGTGACGACCGGCCACGGCACCAGCTTGATGGCGCCGTCGATCATCAGGAACAGGATGACGAGGCCGGAGAGAAGGCGGCCCATCCAGCGCGCCGGGTTTGCGACAGGCGCGGTCTCGGCGATGACGGTCATGATCGGTCCCCGTTGTCTTGAATGGCTGCTCGGATTCAAGACGAATGAGGGAGGTGGAAACCGACAGGTCGGATGAAGTTTTTTGCGACAGCTTCCCTTCTCCACTTGTGGGAGAAGGGAAGAACCTACTTCCCCGCCTTCTTGCCGCGGGGCTGGCTGTCGCGCTGCAGGCGGTCGAGGTGCATGCGGATGTGGGCGGCTTCGGCCGAGGTGTTGGCGAGCGCAATGGCTCGGTCGAAGGCCACGCGGGCCTCGTCGTTGCGGCCGAGTTGCATCAGGAAGGCGCCGCGCACGCCGAAGAAATGAAAATAATTCGACAGCCGCGCCGCTAACGGCTCGATCATGTCGAGCGCGGCTTCCGGCCCTTTCACCTTGGACACCGCGACCGCGCGGTTCAAGGTCACCACCGGCGACGGCTGCATGATCTCCAGCGCGCCATAGAGCAGGTCGATCTGGGTCCAGTCGGTATCCTCGGGCTTCTCGGCGCGGGCATGCAGCGCCGCGATCGCGGCCTGGACCTGATAGGGCCCGCTGCGGCGATGGCGCATCGCCTTGTCGATCAAGGCCAGCCCCTCGGCGATCAGAGCCTTATTCCATTTCGAACGGTCCTGGTCGTCGAGCAGGATCACCGCGCCATCGGCATCGAACCGCGCATCAGAGCGCGCATGCTGCAGCAGCAACAGCGCGGTCAGCCCCATGATCTCAGGCTCGCTCTGGAACAACCGCAGCAGCAGCCGCGCCAGCCGGATCGCTTCCTCGCACAGGGGCTTGCGAATCTCGGCGGTGTCGCCGGAGGCCGAGTAGCCCTCGTTGAAAATCAGATAGATCATGGCGGCGACGGAGGCGAGGCGCTCGGAGCGCTCCGCTGCGCCCGGCGTTTCGAACGGCACTTTAGCGTCCGCCACCCGCGCCTTCGCCCGCGTGATGCGCTGCTCCATCGCGGCTTCCGAGACCAGGAAGGCGCGCGCGATCTGTTTGACGGAGAGGCCCGAAACGATGCGCAGCGCGAGCGCGATCTGCTGCGTCGCCGGCAAGTCCGGATGGCAGCAGATGAACAACAGCCGCAAGATATCGTCCCGGTAATGCGAGCCGTCGAGCCGCTCGGCAAGCTCCTCCTCGGCGTCGTCGAGGTCGGAGATCGCCTCGTCCTCGGGCAGCGCCGTCTGCTTCTTGCCGCGCCTGATATCGTCGATCGCGACATTGCGGCCGACCATGATCAGCCACGCCGCCGGATCGCGCGGCGGGCCGTTTTGCGGCCAGCTCTTCAGCGCGCGCAGGCAGGCGTTCTGAAAGGCTTCCTCGGCGGTATCGAGGTTACGGAAATAGCGCAGCAACGCGCCGACCGCCTGGGGGCGCGCCGAAGTCAGTGCGGCATCGATCCAGGCGGTATCGGTCATGGCTGCACGCTCCCCGCCGTGAAGTGGCCAACGGGGCGGATCTCGTAAGCGCCGCCGGGATTGGCCGCGCCGAGCTCGCGGGCGACGCCGAGGGCCTCGTCGAGGTCCTTGCAGTCGACGAGATAGAAGCCAAGCAACTGTTCCTTGGTTTCGGCATAGGGGCCGTCCAGCACCAGCGGCGGATCGTCCTTGCGCAGCGTGGTCGCTGCCGTCGTCGGCAACAGCCGCGCCACCGGACCAAGCCGGCCCTGTTTGGTCAATTTGTCCTGCACAACGGACAATTTCTTCATGACCGCGGCGTCCTGTTCCTTGGTCCAGGAACCGACGGTGTCTTCATCGTGATAGCAAAGAATGGCGTACAGCATGAGGCTCAAGCATCTCCGTTGTCTTGATGACGAACGATTATGCCCGGAGCCGACAGGCGCGTCGAAGAAATTTTAAAAACGCCCTGCCTGCCGTCAGGGACCGACAATCGGCGGCGGCGGTGGATTGAAATGCCTGTAGGCGTGAATGGCCGCCTTGGAACAAAGGCTGCACACACCGAGAATGAGAACGATGCACCTGAGCATTTTCATCTGGCGGCCTCGACCCCGATTGACGATGCAAGGTCTCCCCTGTCGGATGAAAGGAGGCTAGAGAAACACCTCGGTCCGCGATGTGAGGCGGGTCACGCCGGGTTGGCGACGCGAAAGGAATGGCAATGACGAAGGGTGCGCTTGCGCTGCTGGTGCATGGCGGGACCGACAACTGGTCGCCGCAGCGCTGGAAGGAGCGGTTCGACGAGGTTTGCGCTGGGCGGTCCGTGCTGCTGTTGCCGAACACGTCGTTCGATCCGGCTGCTGTGCATTACGCGGCGGTGTGGAAGCCGCATCCGGGCGAGCTCGCCGCCTTCCCCAACCTGCGCGTCATCTTCAATCTCGGCGCGGGCGTGGACGCGCTGATGGCCGACCGCTCATTGCCCGAGGTGCCGCTGGTGCGCGTCGCAGTCGGCGATCTCACCGCGCGGATGACCGAATATGTCGTGCTGCATGTCCTAATGCACCACCGGCAGGAGCCGTACTTGCGCGAGTCGCAGCGCGAAAAACGCTGGGCGCCGAAATCGCAATGGGCTGCGGGCGCGATTTCGGTCGGAATCATGGGGCTCGGCACGCTCGGTGCTGACGCGGCCGACGTGCTGCGGCGGCTGGGCTTTCCTGTCGCAGGCTGGAGCCGCAGCCCGCGAACGATCGAGGGCATTGAATGCTTTCACGGCGAAGCGCAGCTCGAGGCATTCCTGCGGCGGACCGACATTCTGGTGTGCCTCCTGCCGCTGACGCCGGAGACGCGGCACATTCTCAACCGCGCGCTATTTGAAAAACTGAATCGCACGAGCCCGCTCGGCGCGCCGGTCGTGATCAATGCCGGCCGCGGCGGCCTGCAGAACGAGGCCGACATCCTGCAATGCCTCGATGACGGTACGCTCGGCGGCGCCTCGCTCGACGTCTACGCCACTGAGCCACTGCCCGCCGACAGCCGGTTCTGGACCCATCCGAAGGTAGTGCTGACCCCGCACAATGCCGCCGATACCGATCCCGACGAGATATCGAAATATGTCGCGCAGCAGATCGCGTGCTTCGAAGCCGGTGGCGCGCTGGAGAATGTGGTGGATCGTAAGCGGGGATATTGACGCCCTATCGTCGTCCCTGCGAACGCAGGGACCCATACGCCGCGGCCGGCGTAAGGGGCACGCGGGGGGACAGCTTTGCTTCAACGACTTCGAGCGGTGGTTATGGGCCCCTGCGTCCGCAGGGGCGACGGAAAAGCTATTTCGCCGCCCCGCACATCACGTCGATCGCACCGTTCACAATCGCCTCCAATTCCTTGCGCGGCACCTGGGCGCGGGCGCGGATGGCGATGGTGTGAATGGTGGCGGAGGCAAGTTGCGCCAGCACGGTCGCGTCGGCGCTCACCGGTAGCTCGCCCTTTTCCTGGGCGAGCCGGAAACAGGTGGCAAATGCCTTGTCGAGCTCGGCAAAACCTTCCAGCACCATCGCGCGGATATCGGGGTCATGCACCGCCTCGGAGGCTGCGGTCATCACCGTGAAGCAGCCGCGCGGACCGGATTCGCCGGACAGATAAATATCGAGCGCCACCGCATAGATGCGTTCGAGGCGTTTTCGGATCGGCAGTTCGTTCCGGAAGATGTCCCCCATCGCGACCCGCGCGTCGTCGCGATAGCGCCGGTAGCTCTTGATGAAGAGTTCGCGCTTGTCGCCGAACGCGCCATAGAGGCTCGGCCGGTTCATGCCGGTGGCAGCGGAGAGACCGTCGAGCGAGGTGGCCGCAAAACCGTCCTTCCGAAACAGGTCGAGCGCCTTGCCTAGCGCCACGCCCGGCTCATAGGCGCGCGGGCGGCCCCGCCGCTTGGGCTGGACGGGAGCGTCAATCCGGGGGACCGGAGGCTTCTTGCTTTTTTGTACCATTTCGCAAAGAATTCCTTGACCGGATCTATATTATGCGGAACAGTATAAAAATCAATCCTGCCCGCCTTGAACGCCGGCCGATTGATCAACCGCCAAGGAGGCAAATCATGGACCTGTATTTCTCGCCGCTCGCCTGCTCGCTGGCGACCCGGATCGCGCTGTACGAAGCCGGCGCTGAGGCCAACTATCTCGAAGTCGATCCCAAGACCAAGGTGGTGCAGAAGGACGGCTCGGATTTTCGCACCGTCAACCCGCTCGGGCTGGTGCCGACACTGCGCACTGACGATGGGACCGTGCTGACGGAGAACGGCGCGATCCTGCAATATGTCGCCGACCGTTTTCCGGGCGCCGGCATCTCGGCCAATTCCGCTGAGGAGCGCAGCCGCCTGCATCAATGGCTGTGCTTCATCGGCACCGAACTGCACAAGGCGCTGTTCGTGCCGCTGCTCGACAAGACGGCGCCGCAGGACGCAAAGACTTATGCGCTGAACAAGAATCTGTCGCGGCTCGACTATCTCGAGAACTACCTGAAGGGCCGCGAATTCCTGCTCGATCACTTCAGCGCCGCGGATGCCTATCTTGTCACCATCATCAACTGGACGATGGCGACGCCGCCGATCGAACTGGCGAAGTGGCCGGCGGTGAAAGCCTATTACGAGCGGCTGCGCGCCCGCCCGAGCATTGCGAAAGCGGTCGCCGAGGAGTTCGAACTCTACAAGGCCGAGCTGGCGCGGCATAAGGCAGCGGCGTAGGGCGCAGTCTCTCAATACGTCGTCCCCGCGAACGCGGGGACCCATAACCACCGGGGTCAGTGAGGGCATCGTCTCTCACCGCGAACAACTCGAAAGGCCGCGGCGTATGGTCCCTGCGTTCGCGGGGACGACCTCGTTCTGCCGTCACGCCGGCGGCGCCAGCAACCGCGCCGTCAAATCGCTCAACGCGCGACGAAATATTTTGGCGTCGCCCCGCGCCCGCGACAGCACCAGCGCGCCTTGAATGGTGAGGAGCGCATCCTCGGCGCGCCGCTGCGCCTGGCTGGTCGTGAGCCCGGATCGCCGCAACAGCGACGCCAGCGCCGTTTGCCAGCGCGCGAAATAGCCATCGACCGCCTCGGCAAAACTGTCGCGCGCCGAGCCGAGCGCCACCATGCCGACCAGGCAGACGCGATCGCCCGAGTGGAAATATTGATCGACGCCAGCGATCATCGCAGCGATGGCGCGTGCGGGATCGTCGGCGGTGCGCAAGGGCGCGAAGATATGGCGTTCGAACCAGCCGTCGATCTCGGCCAGCACCTCGGCGGCCATCTGCTCCTTGCCGCCGGGGAACAGATGATAGAGGCTGCCCTTGCCGAGGCCTGTGGCCTCCGTGATCAGCGTCAGCGAGGCGCCCTCGTAGCCATGCGCGCGAAACACCTCGCCGAGCGCGCGCAGTACCTCTCCACGTTCGAGGCCTCTTTTCAGCATCTGATCATAGCGGATTCTCGCTTAGCCCCGCGACATCCGCCGGGCGCGGACCCGGCGCCGGCCAATGGAAGCGCCGCTCGCTTTCCTTGATGGCGATATCGTTGATGCTGGCCTCGCGCCGCCGCATCAGGCCGTGTTCGTCGAACTCCCACTGCTCGTTGCCGTAGGAGCGATGCCACTGCCCGGCACCGTCGTGCCATTCGTACTGGAAGCGCACCGCGATGCGGTTCTGATCGAACGCCCAGAGATCCTTGATCAGCCGGTAATCATGCTCCTTCGCCCATTTGCGGGTGAGGAATTCGACGATCGCCTCGCGGCCTTCAAAGAATTCGGCGCGGTTACGCCAGCGGCTGTCCTCGGTATAGGCCAGCGATACCCGGACCGGATCGCGCGAATTCCAGGCGTCTTCGGCCATGCGCGCCTTTTGGGCTGCGGTTTCGCGGGTGAAGGGCGGCAGCGGCGGACGCGACATGAGATTTCTCCGGAATGATTGCCGGAGGAGATTGTACCGATCGGTACACAGAGTCAATCCGAAGGTTTACTCCGGCGCCAGATCGGCCTTCATCAACAGCCGCAACGATTTCGGGATCGGCTGCGCCCGTCCCTCGCTGATGAAGGCAACGCGCACCTCGGCCTTGACGAGGACATCCTCGCCGCGCCGCACCTCCTGTGCCAGCGTGATCGAAGCGCCCTTCACCGCGATAGGCCATGTCACGACGTCGAGTACGTCGTCCATCCGCGCCGGCCGCAGGTAGTCAAGCTGCATCGAGCGCACCACAAAGGCAAAGCCCGGCGTCTCCACCTCGGCCTGTTCGAACAGCGCATGCTGCGAGGCGCCCATCAGCCGCAGATGATTGGTGCGCCCGCGTTCCATGAAGCGCAGGTAATTGGCGTGATAGACGATGCCGGAGAAATCGGTGTCCTCGTAGTAGACACGGACCTGCATATGATGGCGGCCGTCGCGGATCTCGCCGTCGAGACTAGGTAATGCCACTTGCGGTTCCTGATCGCGCTGGAAAGCCCTGCTTTTGCGCAAAATCGGCGCGGCGCGCAAGCGCTGCGAGGAACGCTACGCCACGGCCGGCTGCCCCGCCGCCAGCGTCACCAGCACGATCTCCGGGGGAACGCCGAGCCGGAATGGCATGATGCTGCAGCCGAGGCCGCCGGAGACGACGACGTCGCAGTTCATCTTGATGTGGCCGTAGGCGAGCTGCTGGCCGGACGGCGAGATCGGCGACCAGCCCAGCATCCGCACCTGGCCGCCATGGGTGTGTCCGGAGAGCTGCAGCGCAACGCGCGAGGGCACGCGCCGCGCGATGTCAGGCTCGTGCGCTATCAGAACCACGGGCGCGTCGTCGGTGATCTTCGCCAGCGTCGCGCCGAGGTCATCGACCCCGATCCGCTTGAGCAACCTGAAGCGGCGCGCCGGCACATAGGCGAGCTGGTCACCGAGACCGGCGAGCCAGAACGAGTGACCATTCTTGCTGAGCTTCCTGGCGTCGTTTTCGTACACCGGGATACCGACCGCTTCCAGCGCACGGCCCGCGCTCGGCAGCCCCTGCCCGTTGCGCTGCACTTCCTTGTCTTCCCACCAGTCGTGATTGCCGAGCACCGCATGCACGCCGAGCGGCGCCTTCAATCCGGCCAACGCTCCCGCCCATTCGGCGTCGGGAATGAAGCGCGTAACCTTGCGATGTCCGGCCACGTAGTCGCCGAGCATGACAACGATGTCAGGCTTGAGCGCATTGGTGCGTTCGACGATCTCACCGATATGATCGAGCGACATCCAGGGATCGCAGGCGTGGAGGTCGGCGATGGCGGCGATCCTGAGATTGAGACCGGCCGGCCATTGCGGCGGCGAGATATTGTACCGCTCGACCCGAAGCCGGACGAGCGGCGCGCTGAACCCGTAAGCGGTGGTCGAGGCGCCCAGCGCGCCCAATCCACCCATGGACTTCAAGAAATGACGGCGTGTTAACATGTGATCCAATCGTGATGCAGCGCCAACATGGTGGCGGATTGGGCCTGAATTGGGGTACGTTTGTGCAGAACGTTAGCAGACCTCCAGCAGCTTCTCACCAGCGATTCTGCCGCACCAGAGCATCCAGCCGCCGTTAGTGCATTCCCCGAGTGATCGGGTTCGAAGTGATCAGTCGTCGCTGTCGTTGCCGAACAGGCCGAACTGCGCGGGATCGCGGGCGGGCTCGGCGAGGCCGAGGTGGCGGAAGGCGTGCGAGGTGAGCAGCCTACCGCGCGGGGTGCGCTGCAGATAGCCGCACTGGATCAGATACGGCTCGATGATGTCCTCGATGGCATCGCGTGGCTCGGATAGCGCCGCCGCCATAGTCTCGACGCCGACCGGGCCGCCGCCATAGTTCATCGCGATGGTCGTCAGATAGCGACGGTCCATGGCATCGAGGCCGGCGGCATCGACTTCCAGCGCGCTCAGCGCGTGGTCGGCGATGGCGCGGTCGACCGAGCTGGCGTCGGCTGCGGATGCAAAATCGCGTACGCGGCGCAGCAGGCGGCCGGCGATACGCGGCGTGCCGCGGGCGCGGCGCGCGATCTCGTTGGCACCGTCGGCCGTCATGCCGATGTTGAGCACGCGGGCGCCCCGGCTGACGATCTTCTCCAGCTCTTCCTCGGTGTAGAAGTTCAGCCGGATCGGAATGCCGAAACGGTCGCGCAGCGGATTGGTCAACAGCCCTGCGCGCGTCGTGGCGCCGACAAGGGTGAACTTTGCGAGATCGATCTTGACCGAACGCGCCGCCGGCCCCTCGCCGATGATGAGGTCGAGCTGGAAATCCTCCATCGCGGGATAGAGCACTTCCTCGACGGCCGGGCTGAGGCGATGGATTTCGTCGATGAACAGCACGTCGCGCTCTTCGAGATTGGTGAGCAGTGCCGCGAGATCGCCGGCCTTGGCGATGACGGGACCGGACGTGGCGCGAAAGCCGACGCCGAGCTCGCGCGCGACGATCTGCGCCAGCGTGGTCTTGCCGAGGCCGGGAGGCCCGACGAACAGCACGTGGTCCAGCGCCTCGCCGCGCTTGCGCGCCGCCTCGATGAAGATCGAGAGATTTTTGCGCGCTTGCGCCTGGCCGACGAACTCGGACAGCAGTTGCGGACGCAAAGCAGTGTCGCCGACATCGTCGGATCGGCGCTCGGGGGTGACGATGCGGGAGGGGGTGTTCACCCGTTACCTCTCCGGTACTTGTTGGGCAAAAGCTCGCCGATAGTGACGACGTTCGGCTCGCGGCCATTGTCGGGAACGATGACCCGCGCCTTTGCATCGTAATCGTGGATCAGCTCGCGACAGATGCCACAGGGCGATACCACGGCGATATCGCCGGGCTCGTCCGGCTTGGGATGGCGCACGGCGACGATGGTCTCGATGCCGTGATCGCCGGTTTCGGTGATGGCGCGCCCAATGGCGATCGCCTCCGCGCAGACGGCGATCCGGCCGATATAGGCGTCGATATTCACGCCAGTGACGATGCGGCCGTCGCGGGTGCGCATCGCAGCGCCGACCTCCTGCCATTTGTTGCGATAACGCGGCCTGATCGCGTCAATCGCGGCGGCAATTAGTTCCTGGTCTTTTTCACTCAACATGGCGGAAACGCATTCCTTCATCTATCAGTGGCGAACATAGTCTATTTCGCCAGCTCCTTCAGGCCCAGCCGGATCAGTTGGGCCGTCTCGGCATTCTCGCCCGCGCTGCGCGAGGCGGCGGCAATGGCGGCGGCGGCCTGCGGCTGGCCGTAGCCGAGATTGACCAAAGCCGAGATCGCGTCGGTGACCGGGCGCGGCGCGCGGTGGCTGTCGATCGCGCCGGCCAGATGCACCACGGCGGGGTCGACATTGGCGAAGGCAGGCGCCTTGTCCTTCAATTCAGAGACGATGCGCTCGGCGACTTTCGGTCCGACGCCCGGCGTGCGCGACACCGCGGCCTTGTCGCGCAGCGCGATGGCGTTGGCGAGTTCAGCAGGCGGCAGCGTCGATAGCACGGCGAGCGCGACCTTGGCGCCGACGCCCTGCACGGTCTGCAAGAGGCGGAACCATTCGCGCTCGGTATCGGTGCGGAAGCCGAACAGTTTTATCTGGTCCTCGCGGACATAGGTTTCGATCGACAGCACCGCAGCCTCACCTGGCGACGGCAGCGCCTGCAGCGTGCGCGAGGAACAATGCACCTGATAGCCGACGCCGCCGACATCGAGGATCACGTAATCCTCGCCATAGGAATCGATCAGGCCTTTGAGTTTGCCGATCATGCGCTCGCCACTTTCAGCCGCAGCGCAGCGCTCTGGCGGTGGTGGGCGTGGGTGATGGCGATCGCCAGCGCGTCAGCGGCGTCGGCGGATTTCGGTTCGGCCTTCGGCAGCAATATCTTCAGCATCACCGCGATCTGGTTCTTGTCGGCGTGGCCGGCGCCGACCACGGTTTTCTTGACTTGGTTGGGTGCATATTCCGCAACGGCAATACCGAACATCGCGGGCGCCAGCATGGCGACGCCGCGGGCCTGGCCGAGCTTCAGCGTCGCGACGCCGTCCTTGTTGACAAAAGTCTGCTCCACTGCGGCTTCCGCCGGCCTGAAATCGCCGAGGACTGTGGCGAGCCCCTCATGGATCGCGAGCAGGCGGCTCGCTATCGGCAGATTGTCCGGCGGCTCCACCGAGCCGCAGCCGATAAAGACGAGCCGGTTGCCCTCGGTCTCGATCACACCCCAGCCGGTGCGGCGCAGGCCTGGGTCGATGCCGATAATCCGGACGGGGTGGCGAATCGGTGGGGATGTCATGGCGTAGTGATAACGCCAGAGCTGGGTGAACGAAACATAAAGAGAACGGAAATCCCCCGGATGTGGGCTGGCCGTGCCGGAGAGTTAATGCGCCTTAATACTCGAACCATCGTCGTCCCTGCGAACGCAGGGACCCATAACCACCGGCTCTGATTGTTTCACGAAGTAACTATTCTCATCGCGCTACGGAGAAGCCGCGGCGTATGGATCCCTGCGTTCGCAGGGACGACACCCTACCCGCCCATCTTGGCGACCAGCGCGTCGGAGACTTCGAAATTGGCGTAGACGTTCTGCACGTCGTCGTGCTCGTTCAAGAGATCCATCAGCTTCAACAGCTTCTCGCCGGTCTCGTCGTCGACCGCGACCGTGTTCTGCGGCTTCCAGGTCAGCGCTGCCTTGCGGGCTTCGCCGAACTTGGCTTCCAACGCTTTCGCAACCTCGCGAAAGGTTTCCTGCGAGGCGTAGATCTCGTGGCCGCTTTCGCTGGATACGACGTCGTCGGCGCCGGCCTCGATGGCGGCTTCCAGCATCGCGTCGTCGGAGGCCTTGCTGGCGTCGTATTCGATGATGCCGGTGCGGTCGAACATGAAGGCGACCGAGCCGGTTTCACCGAGATTGCCGCCGGACTTGGTGAAGTAGGAGCGGATGTCGGAGGCGGCGCGGTTGCGGTTGTCCGTCAGCGCCTCGACGATGATGGCGACGCCGCCGGGGCCGTAGCCCTCGTAGCGGATTTCGTCATAGCTCTCGCTCTCGCCGCCGATCGCCTTCTTGATGGCGCGCTCGATATTGTCCTTCGGCATGTTCTCCTGGCGCGCCGCGATCACGGCCGCGCGCAGCCGGGGGTTCATCGCCGGGTCTGGCGTGCCAAGCTTGGCGGCGACCGTGATTTCGCGCGCCAGCTTGCTGAACAGCTTGGACTTCTGGGCATCCTGCCGGCCCTTGCGGTGCATGATGTTCTTGAATTGGGAATGGCCGGCCATGCGGAGTCTCTTGGATTCATCCGGGAGTGTAGGGGGTGAAGCGCGGCCTTATAGGCCGGAAACCGGCTGAAATCAAAGATTTACGGCCGATTCGGCGACTAAAGTAGTGCGTGCCTACGGGAAAAACAGGCACTTGTTAACCATGACTTCATGCTCGGATGAGAGGATTTCGCACGCGCCCTCAACTTTTAAGGGACCCCATGGCCTTCGGTTTGTTCAAAAAGCAGGTGCCGGAACCGGCTTTACCTGCCGTTCAGCCCAAGGGGCAGTCGGCCGCCGCCGTGACGGAGGCCGGCTCCGGTGATGGCGAGTCGGCCAAGGCGATCCTCGAGCTTCTGGAACTCGAACTCGGCGCGATGATCCGCCAGCTCGAGCGCGCGGCCAATTCGGTCGCCGGCGGCGCCGAGGCGACCGCTGCGACGCTCTCCACCATTCGCCAGCGCACCGACGCCCTGACGAGCCGCACCAGCGCTGCACAGGGCACGGCGACGACATTTTCGCACGCCGCCGACAAGTTCACCCAATCGGCGCAAGGGATCGGCTCCCAGGTGCGCGACGCCGGCAAACTCGCCGACCAGGCCAGTGAGGCCGCCCGCGAAGCCGGCGCCAATGTCGACCGCCTGAGGGAATCATCGGCCGCGATCGGCAACGTGGTCAACCTGATCGCGCAAATCGCGCGGCAGACCACGCTCTTGGCGCTCAATTCCACCATCGAGGCCGCGCGCGCCGGCGAAGCCGGGCGCGGTTTTGCCGTGGTCGCCACCGAAGTGAAGGCGCTCGCGGTGCAGACCCAGAACGCGACAGAGGAAATCAGCAAAAAGATCGAGGCGCTGCAGCGGGATGCCGCAGGCTCCGTTGATGCAGTGCATCGCATCACGCAGGCGATCGAGGCGATCCGCCCGGTGTTCGAGAACGTCAACGGCGCGGTCGCCGAGCAGAGCGCGACCACCGGCGAGATGGCTGACAATGCGGCCTCCGCTTCGAGCTTCATCGCTTCCGTCGGTGCCAGCGCCACCGAAATCGACAGCGCCACCAAGGAAGCCGAGGCCCATGGCGAAAGCGTCGCCAAGGCCGGACGGGCCGTCACCACGTTTGCGCAGAAGCTCAAGGCGCGTTGCGCGGTGCTGCTGCGGCAAGGAGAAAAGGAAGGCGAGCGCACGGAGCGCCGCGAACAGCAAAAACTACCTTGCAGCCTCAAGATCGAAATCCAGACGCCGCGCGGCGTGATATGGGCGCCGGTCTATGAGATTTCGATCGACGGCATCCTGGTCAGCGGGCCAGACGCCGAAGGGCTCGCGCAGGGCCAGAGTTTCGAGGCGACGCTCCAGGACATCGGCGCTTGTCGCATTCGCGTCAGTGAGCGCTCGAAGGCCGGCACGCAGGCCCGGTTCGAGCGGACCAACGCCGCGCTGACCGAGAAGATCGAAGACAAGCTGTGGTCGATTCAGGACGACAACACCGAAGCGGTCACCCGCGCGATGGAAGCCGGCGCGGCGCTGAAGAAGATTTTCGAGAACGGTATCGATAGCGGCGCCATCTCGATGGAAGACATGTTCGACACCAACTATGTCGAGATACCAGGCAGCAACCCGGTGCAATACCGCACCAAAATCCTGGACTGGGCCGATCGCGCGCTGCCGCCGTTCCAGGAAGCGTTCCTTGCCAAGGATACGCGGATGGCGTTCTGCGCCATGATCGACACCAACGGCTATTTGCCGGTGCACAACAAAATCTATTCGCACCCGCAGCGGCCGGGCGACGTCACCTGGAATACCGCCAACAGCCGCAACCGCCGTATCTTCAACGATCCGGCCGGACTCGCTGCCGGACGCAATCAGCGCGCCTATCTGATCCAGAGCTACGCCCGCGACATGGGCAACGGTAACACTGTGATGATGCGCGAGATCGACGTGCCGATCCGCGTCAAGGGCCGCCACTGGGGCGGCTTTCGCACGGCCTACCGGCTGTAGCCACTTTTGCTCGAAATAGTGCAGAAGCGGCGCGCGCGGAGCTCTCGCGCGCGATCGCGCGCGCGAGAAATGCGCACCGAATGGCGGTCATATCGGCGTCATTCGATCATGGCAGAGGAAGCATCAACATCGCTGTCCCAATCCGGGATGAGTATATCGCGCGCCTCGTCCTGAACCTTCTTCGAACGAGTTGGTTGTAGACGGGCTCGGAAATCCTGGCCTCATTTTTTGCTCATGACAAATGGCGTGGTGAGAGCCATCGTACTGACGTGCGGATCTGACCATCCCAAGCACCAGAACAGGCGGAGAAGAAAATGACGCATTCTGGGACAGTATCGCGTGCCGGGCGCATCGCATCGGTACCTGAGAAAATTTCGATAACGCTGCGCGTCAACGACAAAGCGGTCAAACTTCAGGTCGCTCCCTGGACGACGCTGCTGGACGCGCTGCGCGACCATCTCGACCTGACCGGCACCAAGAAAGGGTGCGACCACGGACAATGCGGCGCGTGCACCGTGCTCGTCGACGGCCGGCGGATCAACTCCTGCCTAACGCTGGCCGTGATGAAGGAAGGCGCCGAGATAATCACGATCGAGGGCCTTGCGCGCGATGGCGTGCTGCATCCGCTACAGCAGGCGTTCATCGATCAGGATGCGTTTCAGTGCGGCTACTGCACGTCGGGACAGATCTGTTCGGGCGTCGGGCTGATCGCCGAGGGCAAGGCAAGAACGCCCAATGAGATCCGCGAACTGATGAGCGGCAACATCTGCCGCTGCGGCGCCTATCCGAACATCGTGGCGGCAATCCTGCAAGCAATGGAGCGATCATGATCCCGTTCCAGTACACGCGAGCCAACGACGTCGCCGACGCTATCAAGCAGATCGCCACGGATCCTTCCGCAAAATTCATCGCGGGCGGCACCAACCTGATCGACCTGATCAAATATGATGTCGAGGCGCCGAGCCGGCTGATCGATATTTCGCACCTGCCGCTCAGGAGCGTCGAGCCAACCTCCGCCGGCGGCGTTCTGATCGGCGCGATGGTGCCGAACACCGACCTCGCCTACCACCCCCTGATCGAAGGGCGCTATCCACTGCTGGCGCGCGCGATACTATCAGGCGCGTCGCAGCAGCTGCGCAACATGGCCTCGACCGGCGGCAACCTGCTGCAGCGGACGCGCTGCTTCTATTATTACGACACGGCGACGCCCTGCAACAAACGTGAACCGGGCAGCGGCTGCTCGGCGATCGATGGCGTCAACCGCATCAATGCGATCCTTGGAACGAGCGAGGCCTGCATCGCTACGCATCCTTCCGACATGTGCGTGGCACTCGCAGCGCTCGAAGCCACCGTGCATGTCACAGGTCCGGCCGGGGCGCGCACCATCGCGTTTGCCGATTTCCATCGCCTGCCCGGCAACACGCCGCAGCGCGACACCAATCTGGAACCCGATGAGATCATCACGGCCATCGAGCTTCCGCCAAAAGGATTTAGCGAGAACTATTCCTACCTGAAGATTCGCGATCGTCTGTCGTATGCGTTCGCGCTGGTCTCGGTGGCGGCAGCGCTCGAACTCGACGGCGACACGATCAAGGAAGCCCGCCTGGCGCTCGGCGGCGTCGCACACAAGCCATGGCGCAGTACCGCGGCCGAAGCAGCCCTGCTCGGACAACGCACTGACGCGACCGCATTTGCGAAGGCCGCGGATTGGCTGCTGCATGGCGCCAAAGGTTATGGACACAACGACTTCAAGATCGGCCTGGCGCGGCGCGCCATCATCCGGACGCTCGGTCAGGCAGCGCGCGGCAAGCCGCAGTCGATCTCCGACAAGAAAATACGGTGAACGCCATGGCATCCTATATCGGATCAGCGACATCCCGCGTCGACGGCAGAGCCAAGGTCACCGGCGAAGCCAAGTATGCCGGCGAGTTCAACGTCCCCGGCCTTGTTCACGGCTATGTCGTCGAGTCGACAATCCCTAAGGGCCGGATCGCGCGCATCGACACCAGCGCTGCCCTGGAAGTTGCCGGCGTGATCGATGTGCTCACCCATCGCAATCGGCCGCAGATGCCCGACAAGGATGATGCCTACAAGGACGAAGTCGCACCGGAAAAAGGTTCGCCCTATCGCCCGCTCTACGACGACAGGATCCTCTTCACCGGACAGCCGGTCGCGCTGGTGCTGGCAGAAGATTGGGAAGCCGCGCGCGTCGCCGCCTCAATGGTAAAAGTCGAGTACCAGAAGGAGCCGCACGTCACTGACTTGCACGCAGAGCGTAGCAGGGCGTTTGCCATCGACGCGCCGGAGAAGCCGCGCGGCGATGCCGAAAAGGCATTCGCGTCCGCCGCCGTGCGTCACGCGGCCGAATATTTCATTCCGACCGAGCATCACAACCCGATGGAATTGTTTGCCTCGACCGCGATTTGGGAAGACGGTCGGCTCACCGTCTACGACAAGACGCAAGGCGTGCAGAACGTGCAAAAATATCTTTGCAGCGTGTTCAAGATGAAGCCAGACGAGGTGCGCGTGATGTCGCCCTATATGGGCGGCGGCTTCGGGGCGGGCCTGCGCCCGCAATACCAGGTCGTGCTGGCGGTGCTGGGAGCGCGCGCGCTCAAACGCCCCGTTCGCGTCATGCTGACGAGGGCGCAGATGTACGCGCTCGGCTATCGGCCGGCGAGCATCGAACGGCTTGCGCTCGGCGCGAGCAGCGGCGGCACGCTCGAATCCATGCAACATGAAACCATCGCCGTGACCTCGCAGTTCGAGGAATTCGCGCGCAACGATACCGGCTGGGGCAATCTGCTTTACAAAAGTCCCAACGCGAAATTTGAGCACAAGCTCGTGAAGCTCGATCTGCCGACGTCCTGCGATATGCGGGCGCCAGGCGCTGCGACCGGCGTCTATGCGCTGGAATGCGCAATGGATGAACTCGCCATCGCGCTCGACGCCGATCCGGTGCAGTTGCGACTGCAATGCTATTCCGAGCGTCATCAAGGCGAGGATATTCCTTACACCAGCAAGCAACTGCGCGAATGCTACCAGCAAGGCGCCGCGGAGTTCGGCTGGGACAAGCGCAACCCGCAGCCGCGCTCGATGCGCGAGGGCAGCGAACTGGTCGGCTGGGGCATGGCGTCAGGCGTATGGGAGGCGCTGCAGATGCCCACCACGGTGCGCATCGTGCTGACAGCGAACGGCCATGCGGAAGTGGCGACCGCAGCCTCCGATATCGGCACCGGCACCTACACGATCATGGCGCAGGTCGCGGCCGACATGCTCGGCCTGCCGATCGACAATATCAGCGTCAAGCTCGGCGATTCCACGCTGCCGCAATGTCCACTCGAAGGCGGTTCGTGGATCGCGTCCTCGGTGTGCAACGCGATCGCCAATACCGCCCGCGGGGTTCGCGGCGACTTGCTGAAGCTTGCAATCGGCATGAAGGATTCGCCGCTGGCGGGCGCCGGCGTGGACGACGTCGCGCTGATCGACGGCAAGATCGTCAGCAGGCGGGATGCGACCCGCGCGGTCTCGATTGCCAGCGCGATGCAGTCCGGCAACGCCGACCGCATCACGCGCGAGGAGGTCAACAAGGTTGCCGATGACAAGTCTCACGCGCGCAATGTCCACTCGGCCATCTTTGCGGAGGTCAAGGTGGACGAACAGCTTGGCGTGATCCGCGTGACCCGCGTGGTCAATGCCGTCGCCGCCGGCCGCATTCTCAACCCGAAGACCGCCCACAGCCAGGTCATGGGTGGCGTGGTCTGGGGAATCGGCATGGCGCTGCACGAGGAAACGCTGTTCGACCATCGCTTCGGACGCGTCATGAACGCCAATATCGCCGAATACCATATGCCCGTGAATGCCGACGTGCACGACATCAAGGTGATTTTCGTCGACGAGCCGGATGAGATCGTCAACCCGCTCGGTATCAAGGGCCTCGGCGAGATCGGCATTGTCGGCGTGGCGGCGGCGATCGCCAACGCGGTCTATCATGCGACGGGAAAACGCGTGCGCGACCTGCCGATCACGCTCGACAAGGTGATCCAGTTCAATTGAAGCTAGGTCCGTGTCCCTGACGCGGTGCAGCGCGTAGCGCGGTTCCGCAGAGCCGGGACCCATGTTTCCGCATATCATCTCTGGGCCCCGGCTCAGCAGCGCATCACCGCGTGCGGCGCTGCGTCCGGGGAACGGAGAGTGGTAATCTCGGCATCGACACTCTCCGGCGTGTGAATTCTCTCACGCCCAAAACGCCGGCACGGCCGGCTCGAGCCGGCCACCGGCGCGCACCGGCGCAACACGCAGCGCGAGGCCGGTTAAATCATCGGTCTCGACCGCAACACCGCTGAGTGTCGCCACCCCTGCGGCCGGTTCGAAACGGGTTGATGGAATACCCGTCGTAAAGCGCCGCAGCGGCTCTTCCTTCTGCATGCCGATGATGGAATCATAATCGCCGGTCATGCCGGCGTCTGTCATGTAGGCGGTGCCGCCGGCGAGGATCTGATGATCGGCAGTCGGCACATGGGTATGCGTGCCGACGACGAGGCTGGCGCGGCCATCGCAGAAATAGCCGATGCCTTGTTTCTCGCTGGTCGCCTCGGCATGGAAATCGACCACGATCGCATCCGCGGCTTCGCCCAGCGGACAGGCCTCGAGCTCCTGATTGAGCACCGTGAAGGGATCGTCGAACGGCGTCATGAAGACGCGGCCGATCGCGTTGATAACGAGCGCGCGCTTGCCGTTCTTGGTATCGACCAGCGCCGCTCCCCGGCCCGGCGTGCCCTTCGGATAGTTCGCGGGCCGGACCAGTTTCGGCGCGCGCTCGATGAACACCAGCGCCTCGCGCTGATCCCAGGCGTGGTTGCCGAGCGTGATGGCATCCGCCCCGGCGTCGAGCAATTCCTGATAGATCACCTCGGTGATGCCGAACCCGCCGGCAGAATTCTCGCCATTGACGACGACGAGGTCGAGCGCCCAGTCCCTGATCATGCCGGGCAGATATGCCGCGACCGCGGCGCGCCCAGCGCGACCGACCACATCACCAACGAAGAGAATACGCAAAGTTCAGCTCCGGAAATCGAACACTTTCTTTTCCGTTAGCACATAATCCAGCGCCACGTCGTGCGGCAGCGCGGGAACGGCCTTTATTTCCTGCACGGAGAAGGCGGTGCCGACAGCCGTAATGGCCTTCGCCTTGCGCAAGTGGGCAAGCGTGAAGTCGTAGTGTCCGGCGCCATAGCCGATGCGGTGGCCGGCGCGATCGAACGCAGCCAGCGGCACCATCATGATATCGGGAACGAGTTCGGCCGCCGCCGGCGACGGTTCGAGAATGCCGAGCGGCCCCATCATCAGCCTATCGTCGGGCGACCACGCGCGAAACGCGAGCGATTTGCCGCGCGACAGCACCGCCGGCAGCGCGAGCTTTGCGCCCTGCTCGGCGAGCTTGCGCATCAAGGGCGCGGGATCGATCTCGCTGCGGATCGGCGAGTATCCTGACACGACGAGCCCTGGCTCGACCTCGAACGGCAGGCCGCGCTTCGCCATCGCCTCTGCCGCAGCCGCACGCTGCTCGTCGCTCAACGCATCGCGTTTCGCCAGAGCTGCGGCGCGGAGATCGGCTTTCGACAAGGTTGCCGTCATGCAGTATCTTTCCGCTGTCATCACCCGCGACCTGTCCGCCGAGGCTCAACGAGCGAAGGCGGAAAGGCGGGTGATCCAGTATTCCAGAGACTTCAGTGATTCAACCGAGACGCCGCGGCGTACTGGATACCCCGCATGCGCGGGGTATGACGGGACGTGCGCGGGTAGGACGAGGTCGCAAGCAACAAAAAATTAAAGTGCGAGGCCGCGAACGCCGTTGAAGCACTCGATCCCGGAGTTCCCTACGAAAGTAGGTGGGCACCATATGTCCGGATCCACGGACCCGGCCAGGGACAGTTCCCTAAAGGATCGATAAGGCCCCGGGGATATATGGCTCCTGACGCACGACGCAGCCTCGCCAGTACAATGTAAGCGTTACGGAGCCAATCCGCCAGCGGTAAGGAAATCACTTGTGATCGCCTTTAGATTGCGTTTCACTTCACCCTTCCCTGGAGCGCCCTCCAGGGGGCGAAGGAGTGCCGCGCGCGAGATTCACCCGATCGCGACGCCGCTGCCGATGGTGCGGTTGATGACCTGCGTGGTTTTTTCGATGCGGTCGGCGGCGGCGTTGAGCGCGTTGGCGACGGCGACCTGGGTGGCCTTGGCGCGATCGGCGGCGGCGGTGCGGACGTTGCGCAGTGTTTCGAGTTCGCCCTCCAGCGCGCGGATGCGCGCGTTGGCATCCAGCAGCTCGTCGCACACGGTGAGCGCGGCCATCACGGTGAGGCGCGCATCGCCGATTTCGCCGAACTTGCCGCGCAACTCTCCGACCCGCGATTCCAGGCTCTCGGCGAGCTTTAACAGCCGCACCTCCTGCCCTTCCTCGCAGGCCATGCGGTACTGCCGGCCGTTGATGGTGACGTTGATGTGACTCATTCACTCTCCCCGGCGTCGGCATCGAGCACCGCACGGATGGTGCCGATTGCGGCATCCAGCTTTTCCGATATCTCGCGGTTGGTCCGCTCCAGCCGCCGCGTCTTCACCAGCGAGCCGTCGAGTTCGTCGGCGAGCCGCGAGCGATCGGCGCCGAGCGCCTGAATCCGGCTCGCCAACTCGTTCTCGTCGCGGTCGGCGTCGCGCCGCCGCTCGGCCGCAGCCTCGAGCGCATCGAGCGCCATCATCAGGCGCCGCGTGGCGGCGTCGATGTCGACTTGGACCGGCTCGGCATTGCCAGCCCCGTTGGTGTGACGATCGCTCATAAGAGACAGCGCGCACCCTGGCGGTAGGCCCGCCGCACGGCAGCAAAATCCGCGGTTCGGCAAGCGGTTAGAGCACGAAATTTACGTGGCAAGCGAGCCGAGCGCAACGCCCGCGCGAAGCTATGCACCGCTAAGCAACTTTTCGCATGGCAAGGACGTTTCCACGCCTTGGACTCCCGGGGATTGAGGTGCTATCCAGCCCGCACTTTCCCTCAAACACGCCCGTATTGCGGCCTTCGCCCGGTACATACCCCTAACCAAGCACCTCATTTCAGGCGGATTTTCATCATGACGCAGGTCGATCATACCCGTATGGCCAATGCGATTCGCGGGCTTGCCATGGATGCCGTCGAAAAGGCGAAATCCGGCCATCCCGGCCTGCCGATGGGCACCGCCGACATCGCGACTGTGCTGTTCACGCAGTTCCTCAAATTCGACGCGGCGGCACCGACCTGGCCGGACCGCGACCGCTTCGTGCTGTCGGCCGGACACGGCTCGATGCTGCTCTATGCGCTGCTGTACCTCACCGGCAACAAGGACATGACGCTCGATCAGATCCGGAATTTCCGTCAGCTCGGCTCCAAGACGCCGGGACATCCGGAGAATTTCGAGACCAGCGGCGTCGAGACCACCACCGGCCCGCTCGGTCAGGGCATCGCTACCTCGATCGGCATGGCGCTGGCGGAAAAGATGCTGGCCGCCGAGTTCGGCAAAAAGGTGGTCAGCCACCACACCTACGTGCTCGCTTCCGACGGCGACCTGATGGAAGGCGTGTCGCAGGAAGCGATCGCGATGGCCGGGCACTGGAAGCTGAACAAGCTGATCGTACTGTATGACAACAACGGCATCTCGATCGACGGCCCGACCTCGCTCGCCGATTCGGTCGACCAGGTGAAGCGCTTCAAGTCCGCGGGCTGGGCGGCCGAACTGATCGACGGCCAAGACCCGAAGGCGATTGCCGCCGCGATCGCTCGCGCGCAAAAATCCAACAAGCCGTCGCTGATCTCCTGCAAGACCACGATCGGTTATGGCGCGCCGACGCGGGCCGGCACGGCGAAGGCCCATGGCGAGGCGCTCGGCGCCGACGAGCTCAAGGGCGCCAAGGAAAAACTCGGCATTTCGCTCGACGCCTTCTCGGTGCCTGACGATGTGCTGAAGGCATGGCGTGCGGCCGGTAGCCGCGGCGCTGCCGCGCGCGAGGAATGGGAAAGCGTTTTCGCCGAGCTCGGCCCGCGCAAGCGCGCCGAGTTCGAGCGGCGGATGCGGCACGAGCGGCCGGCCGCGCTGTCGAAGGCGCTGCGGGCGCACAAGAAGACGCTATTGGAATCGCCGCTGAATGTCGCAACGCGGAAATCATCCGAAGCCGCGATCGAGGCGATCGCCGCCGCGATGCCGATGGAATTTTTGGCGGGCTCTGCCGACCTCACCGGCTCCAACAACAACAAGGCGAAGTCGGCAGTGGCGTTCTCGGCCAAGGCGCCGAAGGGCCGCTTCATCCATTACGGGATCCGCGAGCACGGCATGGCCGCGGCGATGAACGGCATCTTCCTGCATGGCGGCTTCGCGCCGAACGGCGCGACCTTCCTGGTGTTCACGGACTACGCACGGCCTGCGATGCGGATCGCCGCGCTGATGGGCGCGGGCGTCGTCTACGTGATGACCCATGATTCGATCGGGCTCGGCGAGGACGGGCCGACGCATCAGCCGGTCGAGCATCTCGCGGCGCTTCGCGCCATTCCCAACATGCGCGTGTTCCGCCCGTGCGACGCCGTCGAGGTCGCGGAATGCTGGGAACTGGCGCTCAACCGTGTCGACGGCCCGACGGTACTGGCGCTCACCCGCCAGAACCTGCCACAGCTTCGCACCAACGCACCGAACGATAATCCTTGCGCGCATGGCGCCTATGAGCTGGTCGCGGCGCAGGGCAACGCAAAAGTGTCACTGTTCGCCTCGGGCTCCGAGGTCGAGATCGCGGTGGCAGCCCAAAAGCAACTGAGTGAGCGTGGCATCCCGTCGCGGGTGGTCTCCGTGCCCTCGCTCGAGCTCCTGCTGGCGCAGCCGGCAGACCGAAAGGCAGCCATTATCGGCGATGCGCCGATCAAGATCGCCATCGAGGCCGCGGTACGCTGGGGCTGGGACGCCGTGATCGGCCAGGATGGTGAATTCATCGGCATGCACGGTTTCGGTGCAAGCGCCCCCGCCAAGGACCTTTTCAAGCACTTCGGAATTACCGCCGAGGCTGCGGTTAACGCTGTCCTGAAGCGCGTCTAGTGCCCGTTTCCGAAGTTCGCACGCTTTTTGCGGCCCGTGCGATGCGAACTTCGGAAATAGATGGGCACTAGACGATTGAATACGTTTGGGAGCGCCGCTTGTCGATTTGAAGTTCCTGACGGTGCTCGAAGCAACCATAGCAGGAACTTCAAATCGGCGGCGCTCCGCTGACGGTTGAGCTGTGGGGGAAAAAGGACTACCTAGACCCCCATATTGACCGTTCCCGCCCGGCCGAACCGGGCGTTCCGCCGTCAGCACCTCCGTGGAACGTCTCCGCGGGGCGGGCACCGGCTATCAGAGGAGAAACCAGCATGGCAGTCCGCATCGGGATCAACGGATTTGGCCGCATCGGCCGCAATATCTTGCGCGCCATCGCAGAATCCGGCCGCAAGGATATCGAAGTGGTCGGCATCAACGATCTCGGCCCGGTCGAGACGAACGCCCACCTGCTGCGCTTCGATTCCGTGCATGGCCGCTTCCCCGGCACCGTGACCGTCGACGGCGACTCGATCAGCCTCGGCAACGGCAAGATCAAGGTTTCCGCCGAGCGCGACCCGTCGAAGCTGCCGTGGAAGGCGCTGGGCGTCGACATTGCGCTGGAATGCACCGGCATCTTCACGGCCAAGGACAAGGCTTCCGCGCATCTGGCCGCCGGCGCCAAGCGCGTGCTGGTCTCGGCGCCCGCCGACAACGCCGACGCCACCATCGTCTACGGCGTCAACCACGACACCCTGACCAAGGATCACCTGGTCGTCTCCAACGGCTCCTGCACCACCAACTGCCTGGCGCCGCTCGCCAAGGTCTTGAATGACACCGTCGGCATCGAGACCGGCTTCATGACCACGATCCACGCTTACACCGGCGACCAGCCGACGCTCGACACCCTGCACAAGGATCTCTATCGCGGCCGTGCGGCGGCGATGTCGATGATCCCGACCTCGACCGGTGCGGCGAAGGCAATCGGCCTCGTGCTCCCCGAACTGAAGGGCAAGCTCGACGGCGTCGCGATCCGCGTGCCGACCCCGAACGTCTCGGTGGTCGATCTCAAGATCGTCGCCAAGCGCGCAACCGATGCCAAGGAAATCAACGCGGCCATGAAGCGCGCCTCCGAGCAACAGCTCAAGGGCATCCTTGGCTACACCACGGCGCCGAATGTCTCGATCGACTTCAACCACGATCCCCACTCGTCGACGTTCCACGAGGACCAGACCAAGGTGCAGAACGGAACGCTGGTGCGCGTGATGTCCTGGTACGACAATGAATGGGGTTTCTCCAACCGCATGGCGGACACCGCCGTGGCGATGGGGAAGCTGCTGTAAGTCTCGTGTCCCGGACGCGTCGCGGCACGAAGTGACGCGACGCAGAGCCGGGACCCACTCCAGCGTAGAGGTCCCGGTTCTGCACAGCGGCGCTTGGCGCCGCAGTGCGCCCAGGACAAGAGAGCGCCAATGTCCAAAAACTTCCGCACCCTCGATGACGTCGATGTGAAGGGCAAGCGCGTGCTGCTGCGCGTCGACCTCAACGTGCCCATGGAGAACGGCCGCGTCACCGACGCGACCAGGCTCGAGCGCGTCGCGCCGACCATCACCGAAATTTCCGACAAGGCCGGCAAGGTCATCCTGCTCGCCCATTTCGGCCGCCCGAAGGGGCGCGACGCCAAGGATTCGCTGAAGCCCGTCGCGGCAGCGCTCAGCCACGTCATCAAGAAGCCGGTTGCATTTGCCGACGACTGCATCGGCGAGGCTGCCGCCAAGGCCGTGGCTGCGATGAAAGATGGCGATATCCTCTGCCTAGAAAACACCCGTTTCCATAAAGAGGAAGAGAAAAACGATCCGGCGTTCGTAGCCGAGCTGGCAAAGCTCGGGGACATCTGGGTCAACGACGCCTTTTCGGCGGCGCACCGCGCGCACGCTACGACCGAAGGTCTTGGCCGCAAGCTGCCCGCCTATGCCGGCCGCACCATGCAGGCCGAACTCGACGCGCTTGGCAAGGCGCTGGAAGCGCCGACCAAGCCGGTTATCGCGATTATCGGCGGCGCAAAAGTCTCCACCAAAATCGATCTGCTCGAAAACCTGGTGAAGAAGGTCGATGCGCTGGTGATCGGCGGCGGCATGGCCAACACCTTCCTGCACGCGCAGGGCGTCGGCGTCGGCAAGTCGCTGGCGGAAAAAGACCTCGCCGCAACCGCGCTGCGCATCCTGGAAAAAGCCACCGCTGCGAACTGCGCCATCATCCTCCCCGTCGATGCCGTGGTCGCCTATCACTTCGCCGCCAACTCGCCCTCGCACGCCTATGGCCTCGACGCCATTCCTGCCGACGGCATGATCCTCGATGTCGGGCCGCAATCGATCGCGCGGATTCACGCCGCGATCGACGACGCCGCGACGCTGGTCTGGAACGGCCCGCTCGGCGCATTCGAGATGACGCCGTTCGACCGCGGCACGGTGGTTGCGGCCAAGCACGCAGTGGAGCGCACCAAGGCGAAGAAGCTGATCTCGGTTGCCGGCGGCGGCGACACGGTCGCGGCGCTGAATCAGGCCGGCGTGGCCGATGATTTTTCCTACGTATCGACGGCAGGCGGCGCGTTTCTCGAATGGATGGAAGGCAAACCGCTTCCCGGCGTCGAAGTTCTCAAACTGCGTTAGACCGGGACCCAATGAAGCGCCCAAGGCGCGGCAAATACAGGAGAATTTGAATGGCTCGCATTACCTTGCGTCAACTGCTCGATCATGCGGCAGAGCACGATTACGGGGTGCCGGCGTTCAACATCAACAACATGGAGCAGGCCCTCGCCATCATGGAGGCAGCCTCCTCGGTCGACGCGCCCGTCATTATCCAGGCCTCGCGCGGCGCGCGCGCCTACGCCAACGACGTGATGCTCAAGCACATGATGGACGCCGTCACCGAAATCTATCCGCAGATCCCGGTCTGCGTGCATCTCGACCACGGTAACGAGCCCGCGACCTGCATGACCGCGATCCAGGCCGGCTTCACCTCGGTCATGATGGACGGCTCGCTCAAGGCCGACGGCAAGACCCCGGGCGATTGGGACTACAATGTCGGCGTGACCAAGACAGTCACCGACATGGCCCATCTCGGCGGCATCTCGGTGGAAGGCGAGCTCGGCGTGCTCGGTTCGCTGGAGACCGGCATGGGCGACAAGGAAGACGGCCACGGCGCCGAGGGCAAGCTGTCGCACGACCAGTTGCTCACCAACCCCGACGAGGCCGTGAAGTTCGTCAAGGAGACCAAGGTCGACGCGCTGGCGATCGCGATGGGCACCTCGCACGGCGCCTACAAGTTCACCCGCAAGCCGGACGGCGACATCCTCGCCATGAACGTGATCGAGGAAATCCATCGCAAGCTGCCGAACACGCATCTGGTGATGCACGGCTCGTCCTCGGTGCCGCAGGACCTGCAGGAAATCATCAATGCCAATGGCGGCAAGATGAAGCCAACCTGGGGTGTGCCGGTTTCGGAGATTCAGCGCGGCATCAAGAACGGCGTGCGCAAGATCAACATCGATACCGACAACCGCATGGCGATGACCGGGCAGATCCGCAAAGTCTTCAAGGACAATCCGGAAGAGTTCGACCCGCGCAAATACCTCAAGCCCGCGATGGAAGCGATGGCCAAGCTGTGCAAGCAGCGGCTGCAGGAATTCAATACCGCAGGGCAAGCCAGCAAGATCAAGAAGGTGCTGACGACGGCCGAAATGGCCAAGCGGTACGGCAAGGGTGAGCTGGACCCCAAGGTCGCCTGACAAGATCGCCTGAGCGGCCCCCCGCGCCTTGCAAACACCCAGGGTGCGACGAACGTTTTCTAGGCAATTGCCCGAGAACCGCCTATTTTGGTGCGCAAGGGCATGATGTTTTCGGAGAACGTTCCCATGAATCTTGCTGACCTCAACAAGGTTGCCCTCGCCATGGTCACCCCAGGCAAGGGCATTCTCGCTGCCGACGAATCCTCGGGCACGATCAAGAAGCGTTTTGACGCCATCAAGGTCGAATCCACGGAGGAGAATCGCCGCGACTACCGTGAAATGCTGTTCCGCTCCACCGAGGCGATGAGCAAGTACGTCTCGGGCGTCATCCTCTACGACGAAACTATCTGGCAGAACGCCAAGGACGGCACACCGCTGGTCAAGCTGATCGAGCAGTCCGGCGCCATCCCCGGCATCAAGGTCGATGAAGGAACGCAAGCGCTGCCGCAATGTCCGGGCGAACTGGTGACCGTCGGCCTCGACAAGCTCGCCGAGCGCCTGAAAAAATACTACGAGCGCGGCGCGCGCTTCGCCAAGTGGCGTGCAGTGATCGATATCGGCAGCGGCATTCCCACACAGACGGCGATCCACGTCAACGCGCATGCGCTGGCGCGCTACGCCGCGCTGTGCCAGGCGGCGCAGATCGTGCCGATCGTCGAACCGGAAGTGTTGATGGACGGCGATCACGATATCGAGCGCTGCTACGATGTGACCCAGCGTGTGCTGAACAAGACATTCCAGGAATTGCGGGTCCAGCGTGTCGAGCTCGAGGGCATGGTGCTGAAGCCCAACATGGCCATCTCGGGCAAGAAGTGTCCGAAGCAGGCTTCCGTCGAGGAAGTCGCGGAGAAAACCGTCCGTCTCCTGAAGGCGTGCGTTCCCGCGGCCGTGCCCGGCATCGCCTTCCTCTCCGGCGGACAATCCGATGAGGAAGCGACCGCGCATCTGAATGCCATGAACCGGATCGGCGGCCTGCCCTGGCGGCTGACCTTCTCCTATGGCCGGGCGCTGCAGGCGGCGCCGCAGAAGGCGTGGTCGGGTAAGGCCGAGAACGTCGCCGCGGGCCAGCGCGCGTTCACACACCGTGCGCGGATGAACGCGCTGGCGAGCAAAGGCGAGTGGGACACCGGCCAGGAAAAGAAGGTCGCCTAGACTTGTCCAACAAACCCGTTCCGCCGCGCCCGGCGCCGCGCCTCTATCTCGCGACGCCCGAGGTGGACGATCCATCGCAGCTCGCAAACCAGCTTCCGGAGCTGTTGGCCGCGGCCGACGTCGCGGCGGTGCTGCTGCGGCTGAAGCAGACCGACCAGCGCACGATGATCGCGCGCGTGAAAGCACTTGCGCCCGCGATCCAGAATAGCGGCGCGGCGCTGTTGCTCGACGGCCATGTCGAACTGGTGGCGCGTGCCGGCGCCGACGGTGCGCATCTGACCGGCCTCGCCGCGCTGGAAGATGCCTGGCCGTCGCTGAAGCCGGACCGCATCGCCGGCATCGGCGGCCTTGCCACGCGGCACGATTCGATGGCCGCGGGCGAAGCGGGCGCCGACTACGTGCTGTTCGGCGAGCCCGATGCCAAGGGCCAGCGACCATCGACTGAAGCGATTGCCGAGCGGCTGCAATGGTGGGATGAACTGTTCGAGCCGCCCTGCGTCGGCTTTGCCGCCTCGCGCGAGGAGCTTCTCGAATTTGCGGCTGCCGGCGCCGATTTCGTGCTGGTGGGCGATTTCATCTGGGCCGACCCGCGCGGCGCCAAGGCGGCACTGATCGACGCCGCGCAGGCAATCGCGCAAGCGTACGAAGCCGCGTTCGGAAAAACCAAAGCTGGTACCGATAAGTCCGGCACGGATAAGGCCGGGCACGGATAACGCCGGACAATGAAACTCCTGCGTCCCATATCGCTGCTTGCGGGCCTCGTGATGACGATGGCCGGCGCCTCCGCGCAGATCTCGCTGACGCCGCCTGCCGCGCAGCCGCCTGCCGCGCAACCGCCCGCCAGCCCGCCGCCGGCGAAAAAGGAAGCGCCGCCCAAGCCAAAAGCGCCGCCCGCTGCGAAGCAGCCCCCCGCCGCGCCGCCGAAGCCGGCGGCAGCGCCCAAACCGGCGGCAACGCCCACGCCGGCCCCCTCGCCGACGACGGCCTTCGAGGATCCCAACGTCGATCTCGTCTACGGCGCCTATCAGCGCGGCATGTACAAGACGGCGTTCGATCTCGCGACGACGCGCGCGCAATATAACGGCGACCCAAAGGCGATGACGATGCTGGGCGAGCTCTACGCCAACGGGCTCGGCATCAAGCGCGACTATGGGAAGGCTGCCGATTGGTACCAGCGTGCGGCCGATGCCGGCGACCGCGAGGCCATGTTCGCGCTCGCCATGATGCGGCTGTCCGGCCGCGGCGGGCCGACCAATCGGGAACAGGCCGTCAAGCTCCTGGCCTCCGCGGCCAAGCTCGGCAACCCGAAGGCGGCCTACAACCTCGCGCTGCTCTACCTCGACGGCAACACGCTGCCGCAGGATGTCCGGCGCGCTGCCGAACTGCTGCGCGTCGCAGCCGACGCAGGCAGTCCGGAAGCACAATACGCGTTAGCTACCTTCTACAAGGAAGGCACCGGCGTGCCGAAGGACATCGACAAGGCGGTGCGGCTGCTTCAGGCGGCATCGCTGGCCGACAATGTCGACGCCGAGGTCGAATATGCGATTGCGCTCTACAACGGCACCGGCACGCCGAAGAACCAGGCCGCGGCGGTCGCGCTGCTGCGCAAGGCGGCGCGGCAGAACTCGCCGATCGCGCAGAACCGGCTCGCCCGCGTGCTGGTCACCGGACAGGGCGCGCCGATGGACAAGATCGAGGGTTTCAAGTGGCACATTGTCGCCAAGACCGCCGGCAAGGGCGACCCCGAGCTGGACGAAAGGTTCTCCGAGATCAGTCCCGAAGATCGCGCCAAGGCCCAGGAAGCTGCGAAAAAATGGATCGGCACCGCCAGTAAATGACGCCTTGACGGCGGCGGCTCCAGAGGGCACCCATGCCTTTCCCGTCATCCCGAGGGTGCTCGCTATGCGAGCCTCGAAGGATGAACGATCCCGCCGGTGGCCGTCCCTTTAAGACGCGTCCCGCGCTCCCAGCAACATCGGCGTAGCCGTTGTGCGGGGATGACGGAACAAGACCCAGTCCGCCACTCACAATCATCGCGCCAACGAAACCTGTTCATCATGCTCTACTCTGCTCTTATCAACGTCATGGTGAAAGCCGCGCGCCGCGCCGGCCGCAGCCTCAAGCGCGACCTCGGCGAAATTGAGCATCTGCAGGTGTCGCTGAAGGGGCCGGCGAACTTCGTTACCAAGGCCGACAAGCGCGCCGAGGAAATGCTGTACGAGGATCTCGCCAAGGCACGTCCCGGCTACGGCTTCATCGGCGAGGAAGGCGGCACGCGCGAGGGCGCCGACAAGACCCACACCTGGATCGTCGATCCGCTCGACGGCACCACCAACTTCCTGCACGGCATTCCGCAATTCGCGATCTCGATCGGCTTGCGGCGCGAAGACACCGTCATCGCCGGCGTGATCTACAATCCCGCCAATGACGAGCTGTACATCGCGGAGCGCGGCAAGGGCGCGTTCCTCAACGACCAGCGGCTGCGCGTCGCCGGCCGCCGCCAGCTCAACGAATGCGTGGTCGCTTGCGGCCTGCCGCATATCGGCCGCGGCGACCATGCGCTGGCAAACCGCGAGATGGCCGCGCTGCAGAACAAGGTCGCCGGCTTCCGCCGCTTCGGCGCCGCCTCGCTCGACCTCGCCTTCGTCGCCGCCGGCCGTCTCGACGGTTACTGGGAGCGCAACCTGGCGCCGTGGGATATCGCAGCGGGGCAGATCATGGTGCGGGAGGCAGGCGGCACGATCTCTGATATTGGCGGCAATGACGATGCGCTGAAGACCGGGCACGTGGTCTGCGGCAACGAGTTCGTGCACGGGGAGCTGGTGAAGATATTGGGGCCGCTGGGAAAATAGGGCGACGGCTCCAAGCCACGCGCCGTCGCCTCATCCGCGATCGGGTGATACAGCCTTCCGGAAGCGGTGGAAGCACACCGAGGAGCCTCGGCGCTCCCAGCCAAAATATTGAAAACAACCCCATGCATAGTAGCCGGCACTCGTCGAGTGCCGAAGTCGACATTTGACACGTCGGGCAAATCAGCGAGACAAGACCATCATCCACCGAAGGTAGCGATTGTAACAAGTCGTGCGGGGACCATAGGTCGCCGGCAGGTCGCGCCATGGCGCACCTGAACGCAGGACTCAAACGATGCCATCGAGCACGCGGTGGTCATCTACTCGCCGAACGCCGCGCGGCTTGTTCGGCAACATCGGCTTAATGGCGGTCCACTCATGTTCGCTGAATTCGTAGCGCATGATTCGAGGCTCCGGTTTCGAAGCTTGAATGACATCCAAGGTAGCGCCATCAATCCGCACCGGCCCCTAGCGAAGCCGCTAATGCTCTGAATCTACTTCCGCTTTCGGAGGCATAGCCGACATGGCCGGACTTGCCGCCGGGTCGCCCGTGTAGCGATTTGACCCGGTAAGGACATGCCGGCCCTCTCTTACCCGTATCGCCGGTGCGTGGTAACATCCGGGGTGCTCCACCGATGTATCAGTCCGTCGCTTGGGACAAACGAATGACTTTGCGAGCAATTTTCGCCGAATGCGCTATTGCAGCTTCTGGATCGTTCATGATGACAGTCGACGCGCTTGGTCAGAAGCAAACGCTGAGAGATCAACTGGTTGGTACATGGACGCTGCTCTCGTGGGAGCAAAAGAAAGGCGACGGCACCAAGATCGAGCGTTATGGGGCCGCTCCGAAGGGCATCGCGTTTTTTGATGCGGGTGGGCGATACATCATTACGGTGATGCGCTCAGATCGGGCCAAATACGCGAGCAATACCCTGTGGCAGGGCACACCTGAGGAGAACAAGGAAACTGCCGACGGCACGATAACCTACTTCGGAACGTATTCAGCAAACGAGGCAGATAGCAGCATCGCAATCCACGTCGAAGGCAGTTCCTTTCCAAACTGGAATGGTACCGAACAGAAGCGCTTTGTCGCGATTGCGGGAGACCTACTGACGCTGACCGTTCGTCCTCCGGCGGGAGATGTAGTCGACGTAATTTGGAAACGAGCGAAATGATTGAGCCGTCCACACATGGCCCTTAGCCGAAGATCATTGGCCGTCGGCTCGTGGGGGTAGACCGGACGTAGCTCAGTGCGACCTTCAACGCCGGCTTTTGACCCATCTCGGAAGTCGGGCGGCCAAGTTTGCTGCGCTACGATAAAGTCACTTCCGGTAAGCTGGCCTCACCGGCTCCAAAGGATATGTCCATCATGCTGGACCGCATTCTCGATGCAGCAACCGACAACCTCAGGTTCGCGAAGATTCTGGTCCAAATGGGTCTCGATCCGAACAACGTGACCTCGGACGCCATCTTCAACCGCCTGCTGGAAATCTTTCTGCACAACATCACGCTTGCCAATATGTTCGCCCTGGTCGGCGCGATCTTCTTTGTCGCTACATTGCTGACGCACACGATGGTGCCGCTGCGGGTCGCGAACATGATCGGTTGCGCATTCTTCGCCATCTTCGGTGCGCTCACCGGAGCCGTCACGATCTTTCTTCTTTATCTCCTGATGATTCCCATCAATGCCTACCGTCTCCGTCAAATGCTCGCGCTGGTGAAGAAGGCGCGCACCGCAACACAGGGCGACATGTCGATGGAGTGGCTCAAGCCGTTCATGACCGACCGCAAGCATCGCAAGGGCGATATCTTGATGAAGAAGGGTGACGCAGCCAACGAAATGCTGCTGACCGTTACCGGCAAATTCCGGGTCATCGAAATCAACGTCGAACTTCCGCCGGGGCGTTTGATGGGCGAGCTTGGTTTCCTCACGCTCGACAACCGCCGGACCGCGACGATCGAATGTATCGAGGATGGCCGCGTCCTGACTATCAGCTATGAAAAGCTGCTCGAGATCTACTTCCAAAACCCGCAGTTCGGCTATTACTTCCTTGTCTTGACCAGCCAGCGCCTGCTGGAAAATCTCGCGCGGGCCGAAGCCATCATCGCGCAGAACAAGATCGCGCCGCAGACGCCTTTCGCCAACTGACAGCGGTCCGAGGAGATTGATCCCGGCCGTCGCCTGCTCCGCCGCCGTCCTAATTCCCACTGGCTTCGCGCGCACGGCGCAGAACTCTTTTGGGATCTTTCCAAACGGATCGAGCGCCAGATTGGTGAGCAGATTGGCAACAGTCCTCCCGCTCATCCTTCGCTTGGCAGTGCTTGAAGTACCGATCATTGCACGCTGCCTGCGGCCATCGTCTCTAAAGCGAAGCCGAAAACAAGAGCGTCTTGCTGCAGTGCCTGAGTCCGCTTGTGGCACATGGCGTCGTTTCGCTGCTAGGCAGTAGCACGTCGGCTATCGGGGCATAGCGGACTCTGGCGTGGCGTCAGCCCGGCAAATTTGTGAGTGCATGGACTGGATGCATCGGCCCCGCCTGCGCCAAGAGTTCTGTGCGTCAAGTTCGGCAAAATCGATCATGGGGTCCGGCCGAGCCATCCCCTCGGAGCCGCCGTCGCTCGCCTCACCCAGAAGCGCAGCGGGCGAGCGGCGGCGGAGAGGGGTGGCGTGAGAGGCGGGGGAACAATCGCGATGCAGCTCGCGCGCATGGCGAGGTCTTTCGTGACCTGCTTGCACGTTTGTCCAGGTTTCGGGCCTCATCGATCCCACGTGGCTCGTCGAGATCGAAGCCGATTGCATCGTCGAATAGGCGAAGCCGTACTCCTCGCCATTCCTGAAAATCGGCCTCGATACGTTTTGACGAACAACGGGGGAGCGGGGCTGCCCCCTCCGCTGATGACGGAGTCGTCGTTGCGGTCCGCGTGACGATGCTCGCATGCAACTATGCGGCGCGGGTTTCGCCTTTTCTCGATCGGGCGACCTTTGCCTTTTTAGCGGATTTCGTCGCAACCAATCTCGTGTCGGTGGGCGCTGCAGCGGCAGCGTTGCTGCCTGAGCCTTCAACTGATGTCGTGAGAATTTCGCGTTGAGCATTGAGCCAATACATGTCCGCCTGGCCCTCGGGTTGGCCATCGGCGATCCAGAGGTGGTAGGCACGTTCGCGAATGGCCTCTTCCAGATTTTGCATGGGATTCTCCTCTCATGATGCGCCCAGCCCCGGCGGGAAAAGTTTTGCTCCCGTAAGGTTAACGAATTCTTAATCGCTGGCGTCGGTTGGATTGCCTGGTCGGATTGCGATCAGCAGGTATCCTTTGAAGGCGCGTCAAGATCGGCGCGCCGGGTGAGGGACGAGCTTGCCGACGCTTCGGCAGCGGTTTAGTCCTATGGCACATAGCGTCGTTTCGCTGCTATGCAGCCGCACGTCGGCTATCGGGGCATAGCGGACTCTGGCGCGGCGTCAGCCCGGCAAATTTATGGGGTCATGGACTGGATGCATCGGCCGCCGCCTGCGCCAAGGCTTCTCGACGGCCCGAGACCGCAAGTCCCGGCGAAGCCCTGGCGTCGCGAGGTCACGGAGCATGACAACGTCTGTCACTTCACTGGCGCCGGCGGGCCGACCACCTCGGCTCCCGCCACCTCCTCCACTTTCTCACGGTCCCCCGCCAGCACGCGCTGCACTGAGACGAAGAACACCGGCACCATCAACAGCGCCAGAATCACCACCGCGATTTCGAAGCCAATCTAGGCCGAGAAGTTCGACCACTTCGCCATTGAGTTCGTCCATAGCTGATGCGACAAGCTCTACCGCCATGTTGAGACTCTATCGTCGATGTCCTTGCCCCACGCGCTGTTGACCGCATTGATCGAACGACCCTGTTCCGGCTCCGAACTGGCCGAGCGCTTCGACCGTTCCATCGGCTATTTTTGGCAGGCAACTCATCAGCAGATCTACCGGGAGCTTGCCCGTCTCGAAGATGCCGGCTTCGTTCAAGGCTCTCTCGTCGACGGCGCGCGAGGCGGCAAGAAGACTTATCTTGTGCTGCCCGCCGGACTCAAGGAACTGCGACGTTGGCTTACGGAGACGCAGGCCCCGTCTCCGATTCGCGATGAGCTGATGGTTCGGCTTCGGGCGGAAGCCGTCATCGGTCCTACACGCCTCATCGAAAAGCTGGAGAGACTTGCCGGGCAACACCGGGAAAAGCTCAAGGTCTACCGGGAAATCGAGGCCAGGGATTTCTCGCAAAAGAGAATGACGCGGGATGAAAAGCTTCGTTGGCTCGTGCTCAAGGCCGGAATCGACTTCGAGACCCAGCGTATCGCCTTTTGCAAGGAGGCAATTTCGATCCTGAAAGCATCCTGAGCTGATGATCCAGCCCCTTACTACCCTGCACGACAATGACGTCAGCGCCCACGGTCAGCAGCCTCAATTGGCCGGACTATCCGCTAACGAGCACGGTCGCGCATTGGCCTAAGCACATCGTCGAAATCTCTAAGCTCGGGAAACTTAAGGGTGGGTTGGCGGTCGAGTTCACGCAGATAGACCCGCAGGTCCTGCAGCAGTGTCTGCCTCTCGTGGTCCGTAACATATGGAACATGATAGGCGACAAATGGCTTGTGTACGGTTAGTCCGACATAGCCCAACGTCCCCTGAAAGAAGTGGCGCATCATCCCAGTCTCGAGCTCTCCGTGGAGGGCGTCTGGTCCGAACATATTTCGGCGCCCGCCGAGAGCCATTGCAGTAAATGTTCTCTTACCCCTGAGACCACCCAGATCGTAGAACCCCCGGTTGCCGCTATGCATCGGGCCGCACAGCAAGACACGGTCGATCCAGCCTTTGAGAATTGCCGGAACGCTGAACCAGAATATTGGGAAAGTGAAGACGATGAGGTCCGCCGTCAGTACATTCTCTACCTCGCGGGCAACATCGGAAGCCAGCGTCGAAGTAGTGTAGCCGTGCCGTTGTTCGAGCGTGTATACCAAGTAATCGGGTCGGCTTCTTGAAGTGAAATCGTTCCCGGAGAGAACAGGGTTGAAACCGTTGTGATAGAGATCACAAATGGTGACAATCGCACCCGCGGCCTTCAGTTCGTCGATGACGACATCGCGCATCGCGCTCACAAAGGAGTTCGGCTCTGGGTGCGCATGGACCAAATGAACACGCATCTCATTTCACCTCACTTGAACGAAGGGAGCGCGCCGGAAACGCGTTTCGCCATTTCCGCGGCAAGCGCCTGCGCGGCATTGAGCGGCCGCATCATCACGTCGAACTCGACGATCTTGCCGTCGTCGTCAAAGCGAATGAAATCGATTCCCTTGGCCATCTTGCCGCCAACCTTGGCGCTGAATTCGAGAACGACATTCCGGCCGTCGGCAGTCGCGGCCTGACGATGGTAGTTGAAGTCCTCAAAAATCTGAACCGCGTTGCTCATGATGAGAACCAACGCTTCGACGCTGTGGTAGGGATTGAATGCGATCGGGAAGCGGAGGACCACTTCCGGATGAGTGATCGAGGGAAGATCGACAAGATCTTTCCTTGCGATCATAGCGTGCCACTTCTCCAGAGATGCTGCGGCGGCCGGATGAAGATCGGGCAGTCCAGTCATTGTGACTTCCTCGCCTTTGGAATTCCGGATTGCGTACTCAGAGGGACGCGACAAGCCGTGCTCCCTGATTCATGGCGCGCTTAGCGTCCAGTTCGACTGCTAACCACGCTTCGCCTTGTCCTTTTCGTTTTGAGCCATGATGGCGTCGCGCACTGCGGCCCAATCTGAATCCTTCCAGTCGCGCACTTCGTAGAAGTTGCCGCCCATCGCCAGCGCCTGGGCGCCATCCATCACGATGGTCTCGCCGTTGATCCAGTCGCAGCCGCCGGAGATCAGAAACGTCGCGAGATTTTGCAACTCGCTCATTTCTCCAAGGCGGCCCATCGGATTCGCAGCGATGGTCCTCGCACCGGCCTCGTCGCCGGGCTTGATACGCTTGCTCATGCCTTCGGTCGGAATTTCTCCCGGCGCGATGGTGTTGAGGCGGATGCCGTAGCGACCCCATTCCGTGGCCAGCGACATGGTCATGGCGTGAATCGCGGATTTGCTCATGGTGGACGGCACCACGTACGGGCTGCCATTACGTACCCATGTCACGGTAATGGAGACAACGTTGCCGCGATGTCCGCTGGCGATCCAGCGTTTGCCGACAGCGTGGGTCACGTAGAACGTGCCGTGCATCACGATATTGGCGATGGCGTCGAACCCGCGCGGCGTGAGATCCTGCGTGCGGGAAATGAAATTGCCCGCGGCGTTGTTGATGAGATCGGTGAGGGGACTGTCCTTGAAGGCGGACTCGACCATGGCGTCGACCGCCGCAGCGTCGCGGATGTCCACGCCGTGGGCGGTGACCTTGCCGCCATGAAGTCTCATCAACTCGGCGGCGGTCTCCTCGCACACGCCTTTGCGGCGTCCGCAAATGTGAATCTCTGCGCCGAGGCTGAGAAACTTCGCTGCCATGGCCTTGCCGAGCCCGGTGCCACCGCCAGTCACCAGGATATTGCGGCCTGTGAGAAGCCCCTCGTTGAACATGATGCAATCCTCCGTCGCGCCAATTTCGTTGCTTAGTTGGTTGATAGTCCGACGTGCATGGAGCCCATCAGAAGTCGGTTGCGGAGCGTGGTGAAGTCGAGCTCGAGCGGCCGCAACAATTCGGGAGAGCTCACCATTTATGCAATTAGTTGCAAAACAGCATAGCTCGGAATTTCGCCTTTTGCAACCGGTTGCATAAAAGGGATTGAAGACCCCAACCATGCTCAGTGCGTCTGGTGCGACGGCGGTAGGTCCCTCTGGGCAGAAGTTGGTGGGCGATGCTGGCCGCAAGCCCGGAGTGATTCTTGAATACAAGCGGCGGTATCAATTGGCCGGCCGTGCGATCGTGCGTCCTGCAAATCTAGTGTTCTTTGGAACCCGCCTCTACGGCGAGCGTCCAAACCAATACGACCGTACATCGTATCTCTGCGAAGTCGTCGGGGGCCGCCCGAAAGACGAGTCTGTTCGCTATCGATATCTTCGGTTTACGCTTCGCCAAATAGATCGACTCGCCATTTCACAAGCCGCTCATGATCATTTTCCCGACCGCCCACTCGATCGCGAAGTAGCCGCTGTATTTGGGCAAGCTATCGGGCATGTCCCGCACACGGCGGTGATAGAATGCATCCATCCGAACCGGCGGCAGCCGGGTCTCGGGCTCGAAATTGCTGGCCGGGATGAACATCACCTTGAACGGCCCGACGCCCGCAACCTCCACAACAGGCTTGCCGCAAGTCAGGCAAACCCCGCGATTGAAGTTCGGCGGCGGACGGTATTTCCTGAATGAGATATTGCCGGCGTTTTTTAGCACGACATCCTTGGCGCGAACGGCGACCACATCCGCGAACGGTTTGTCGTTGAACGCCTGGCAGATCAGACAGTGGCACCGGAACCTGGCTTTCGGCGACGTATGTACCTCGAAGGAGCAAGCGCCGCATTCGCAGGAGCCGCGGAGCGGCAACGATGTGTCGGTGGTCATGTGCTGATGTTCCTGAGCTTGATTTGATGACGGCATGCTGGTCACCGGAGCATCATGTTGAGGATGGTATCAATCGGCTGTCTGAAGGGCGCGCGCAGAAGATTGGAGAGGTTCCAGCGCCCCTGCTCATAGATCCCCTTGGCATGGCTGAGGGTACGGAAGCCCTCGACGCCATGGTAAGCGCCCATGCCGCTGGCCCCGACGCCGCCGAAGGGCAAGTCATCCTGGGCGATGTGCATGATCGTCCCGTTGATAGTGACGTTGCCTGAGGTTGTTCGGCTCAGCACCCTGCGTCGGTCTTCATCATCGGCACCGAAATAGTAGAGCGCGAGCGGCCGAGGCCGGGCGTTCACGTAGGCAATCGCATCGCCGATGTCGCGGTAGGGAAAGATCGGCAGGATCGGGCCGAAGATCTCCTCATGAGCGATGCGCATCTCGTCTGTGACGCCGAGGACGACAGTCGGCGCCAGCGTGTTGGGGCGCAGAGACGCCTCACCGGGCCGGTTGCCGACCTCGATGATCCGCGCTCCTTTGGAGCGGGCATCGTCGATCAGGCTCTGAAGCCGGGCATGGTGCCGCTCGTTTATGATTGAGGTGTAGTGTTCACTCGTCGGACCGTCCGCATAGAAGGACGCCACCTTCCGGTCATACGCCCCGATGAACGAGTCAATTTCGCTTTCGTGGACGAGTGCGTAGTCCGGGGCGATGCAGGTCTGGCCGGCGCTGAGCAGCTTTCCGTAGGCAATTGACGCCGCCGCTTGGTCGAGGGCGTGGTCCTTGGCAACGATGCTCGGTGACTTGCCCCCGAGTTCGAGGGTAACCGGAACGAGACTGTCGCTGGCGGCCTTCATCACCGACCGCCCTACTGCAGTGCTCCCGGTGAAGACCAGGTGGTCGAACGGCAAGGCCGAGAAAGCCGCCCCCACGGCCGCATCGCCGGTCACGATCGCGAACTGGTCCTCGGGGAAGATCTCGCCCAGCATCTTCGCGAGTAGCGCATTGGTGACGGGCGTGAATTCCGAGGGCTTCAGCATAACTCGGTTTCCGGCGGCGATGGCCGTGGCAACCGGCATCAGCGCGAGGTTCACCGGATAGTTCCAAGGCGACATGACGCCGACGACACCAAGCGGCTGATATTCGATGCGGGCCTTGCCAGCCTGCATGTGTAGCGCAACGTGTCGGCGGGTTGGCGCCATGAATTTGCGAAGGTTGCGGATCAGATACTTTGTGCCCTCGGCGACCCCTCCAACCTCCATGATCGCCGTCTCATACTTCGAGCGATGCCCGAAATCGGCATTGATGGCATCTTCGATCGCTTGGCGGTGCCCGATTATCGTGGCCCTGAACTTGGTCAGATCAGCGCGTCGCTGCGCCAGCGAAGGCGCTCCCTCACGCAGGAAGGCAGCACGCTGGCTGGCGAGGAGGCCGGCTAGCCGATCTGCGTCGGTAATTTTTGCGATGGCGCTCATGTTCCACTCCGATGTAGACAGAAGAAACTTACGCCCTTGACATAGGCGCTGAAGTAGCCACTGTCAACAATGTATCCAGAAGAAACTTTGAGGTACCATGCCGGACGCACCCAACCGCCCCTATCACCACGGTGATCTCCGTCGCGCGGTTATCGAGACGGCGTTGGATATGCTTCGGGAGGAGAAGGGCTGGCAGTTCACGCTGCGGGAGGTCGCCCGCCGGGCTGGCGTGAGCCACGCGGCCCCCTACAAGCACTTTCCGGACAAAGCCGCGCTGCTTGCAGAACTCGCCATGATTGGGTTCGACCGGCTGCGCGAGTCCCTCTCGGCCGCGAAGCCCAAAGCGCCCAAATCTCTGCGCGACGAAATTACTACGATAGCCCGCGCCTACGTCGCGTTTGGAATGGACAACCCGGCTCTCTACCGCCTGATGTATAGCGCGGAGGACGGGAAAGCGGTGGGAATACATCTCAACGAGCGGGCGCTGGCGGTATTCGATGTTCTCCTCGAAGTCCTCCGGCGCGGCCAGGCCGCGGGGAGCATTCGCAAGCGGCCGATAGAAGGTCAGGCGGCAGCCGGCTGGGGGCTGGTCCACGGCATGACTATGCTTGCGATCGATGGGCTCTTGGTGTCCGAGAAGGTGGGATCGGCCCCCTTGGATGCGGCCTTGAGCACGCTGGTGGAAGGGCTGGGGAGCCCAGCAACATGACACTAAATTGATGCTCTGAATTTACTTCCGCTTACGGAGGCCTAGCCGACATGGCCGGACTTGCCGCTGGGTCGCCCGCGTAGCGATTGGACCCATACGCGACATGCAGACAGCCGCTCTCTCGATTACCTCGTCGGCCGGTCAATCCCCGCGCTCAATCCGGCAGTCCGGCTGGAGATCGCCCCTGAGATGGTGACCGGAGCGTACCGCCTTCGTCGTTAGGTACCGCTTGTTGTGGGGGGTGACCGGCACTTCAAGCGCGACGCGGGCAGCGATCTCGATTCCGGCTTCAGTGAGCCCGTCGAGCTTGGCGGGTGGTGAGCAGGACGATCCGCGTGCAGTTCAGGGTTCGCAGCATCAGCGCAGCAACCCCGTAGTCGCGCTCATCGTCTTCGAAGCCGAGCGTCGTGTTGGCATCACGCGTATCGAGCCCGCCGTCCTGCCGTCGATAGGCTCTCATCTTGTTCGCAAGGCCGATACCGCGGCCTTCTTGCGCCATATATAGAATGACGCCGCCGCCGAGGCTTTCCAGGTGAGCGAGGGCCAGCCGAAGCTGGTCACCACAGTCGCATCGCCGTGAGCCGAACACGTCTCCGGTCAGGCATGCCGAATGAAGTCGAACCGGCACCGGTTGGGTAAAATCTGGCTTGCCGACTATGATGGCGACTTGATCCACGCCGAGAGCATCCCGAAACACGACAAAGCGCGCCGCTCTGCCCGACGCCAATGGAATCGTTGCTTCGCTCGCGAGCGCAAGTGTATTGGTCGCGTCCGCGGCAAACCGATTGACCGCGTCCGCTTCGACCGCAACGATCAAGTCCATCAAATCGTCGTCGCCGTTCGGCAGCACGTCCGCCGCGAGAACCGCCGGCAGGCTGCGGCTCAATTTAGCGAGCCGGATTGCCGCCGTGGCAGCACGACTTGCAGCTTCCGCCTCTCCTGCAAAAGGCTCCTCGTTTTCAGCGTTGGCAGCGAGGTCGAAGATAGTACTCACGCCGACTACTCGGGAAAGCGATAACGCCATTGCTGTCGATGCCCTGATGCCGATCGAGCGCGCTCGCTGTTCCGTGACGACGAGTTTCGGCGCGTTCGGACTGCATAGGACCGCAAAATCACCCAGGCGTTGTTGGTCAAGCCCGTCGACTGGCAAAACGAGCAAGGATTCGCCAGATGCGCGAATACGAATCGGTCTTCGCGCCTGCAGCTCGCTTAACGCGCGGCTGACATTGAGGCATTCCTTGTTGCCAAGCAGGGCTGAATTTGCAGACGAATGCGCGGCGCTCATTCGCAGGTGACTTTCGTTACCGGGCGCGTTCGTAGAACACCGAAAGTCCTGAATCATTCCGCTAGGAATCAGATGGATTTTTGCGGCCGAGAGGTCGATAGTAGCATTGATCGTTCACAGGTTCCGAATTTTGATCTCTGCCGTGCAGTTTGGCAAATTACGCACCCGTGAATTCGCGTCTCCTGATGCATGGGAGAGCTTTGTCCAGCGTTTTCGTAGAGGGCAACAGCCCCTTCCTCGAGCGTGGGCGGATCTGTTTGGTCCGTTGCGAAACGGGGAAGTGGACGATCTCGTGATCGTAGGGCAGGTCGGCCAATCGCTCGATGGACGCATCGCGACGGCTACTGGCCATTCAAAGTATATCAATTGTCCGGCTGGCATTGAGCACCTTCACCGGCTGCGTGCGCTCGTCGACATTGTCGTCGTTGGCGTTCGCACTGCCGTCGCTGACGACCCGCAATTGACGGTCAGACAAGTAGCTGGCCCTCAGCCGGCGCGTGCCGTGATTGATCCAAGAGGCCGCCTCGGGGCCAATGCGAGATTGTTCGCCGATGATGGTGTTCGCCGACTGCTAATCACGGCAGAGGGCACACGTTGTACGCCGCCTCCCGGGGTTGAAGTTGTGACCTTGCCGGCCGAACATGGAAATATAGCTCCGTCCACCATCGTAGCCTCGCTGACGCGGGCAGGGATGCGCCGCATGCTGATCGAGGGCGGCGCTGACACTGTTTCGCGCTTTATCGCGGCCCGATGTCTCGATCGCCTGCACATAACCGTCTCGCCTATCATGTTGGGCGCCGGAGGTCCTGGCATCCAGTTGCCGCCGCTCGAGCGGGCCGATCAGGCCCACCGTATGCCCGTGCGCGTGCACATGATCGAGGATGATGTTCTGTTTGATTGCGACCTCTCGGCTCAACGCGTGGCACTCGGTGTGCCAAAGAAGTCGACGTGAACTACGCGCACCGCTGAAACGGTTTTGCTGATTGCGGCATTTCCTGACCAGCCAGCGGTCGATTTCGGGCGTGATAGCGGTTCGATTTCGCACACGGAGCGGTCGGGGCACGGCGAAGACGACGTAATCACCACAAGTGCGCCTCGTACTGCGCGCGGGCGACGTGTGACTCCGAGAGCGTGATGCGCAGCGCCTTGAGCTCCCGGCCGGGACGGCCGAGTTCGCCAGCTCGGGCCGGCTTCGCCAGCCCGTCGAAAATATACTTGGACAGAAATTCCGTAGTGGTGTTGCTGCCCTTGAACTCGGGTATGTCGTCGAGATTGCGGTAGTTAAGTGGCGCCAGCACCGCCTTAAGCGCATGGTGTGCGCGGCCGATGTCGATGACAATTCCATTGTTATCGAGGGTGTCCGCGATGAAGGCTGCATCGACCACGAACGTCGCCCCGTGCAACGTCTGCGCAGGCCCGAAAACCGCGCCCCGAAACGAATGAGCGATCATGATGTGATCGCGAACTTCGACGGTGAACAAGGCAACTCCTTACGAATAAACGACGGGTTGGCAGAGTATCCCCGTCTTGGCGTCGAGAATTCCCGGAAGTTGATGCGGCAAATCGCCAAACGCAACCGCCGGTGCAAGCAATGCGTCGAGCCGTTGGTCGTTGAGCAGTGCGACGGCCGACGCAAGACGGCGGACGCACGTCCAGCGTGGACGGTGCGATGGGGCAACGCGCCCGACCTGGCTCGATATCAGCCGAAGCCGGCGGCTATGGAAGGAGCCGCCAAGCATCGCGGTCACTGCCGCATCACCATACCAACTCATCTCGAGCACAGTAGCCTCGTCTCCGCCCAGTTCGAGCGCCGTCCGTAGTCCATCAGGCGAACCGCTGGCGTGAACGATGAGGTCGCAGTCACCCCTTGCTTTCCCGGGTTCAGCGAAACTAACCCCGAGTGTTCCTGCTAATTTCGCCCGACCTGGATTGATATCGACAAGCGTGACGTCCGTACCAGGAATCCGCCCGCACAGATACGCGACGAGAGAACCGACTACGCCGGCCCCTATGACAGCGATGCGGTCGGCTGGTGCCGGTGCAGCGTCCCACACGCCGTTGAGCGCGGTTTCCATGTTGGCCGCCAGCACCGCACGGTATGGTGGCACGTCCTGCGGAAGCGCGACCGCCGCGCTCGCAGGGATGTTGAAAGCGGTCTGGTGCGGGAAGAGCGCGAAGACGTTCTTGCCCTGCAAAGCGCCTTCGCCGCTCTCGACCCGTCCGACGGCGGCGTAGCCGTACTTGACGGGAAAGGGAAAATCACCCGCCATGAACGGCGCGCGCATCCTTTCGAATTCGCTGACGGGTACGCGCCCGCCAAACACGAGTGATTCAGTACCCCGACTGATTGCGCTATAGATGGTTTTCACGCGTACTTCGCCCGCGCCAGGCGGAGCCATCTCTTCCCGGCGAATCTCGACCTGCCCGGGTCCGCGATACCATAGGGCCGAAGCAATATCGGCATTCGCACTGACAGCCATTTTCTTAAATCTCGAACTGGAATTCCCGGCGGCCTGACGTGTCATACGCGATAGTCTGCACCGCCCACCGGCGAATGAGAAGCCAGCCTCCACTCATGAACCGATCGTCTCGATTGCGCTGGCAAACAGTCGGGCGGAATCTTGCCAAGTGGGGAGTTGAGCCGCTGCCGCGCGAGCATTCGCGGCAAGTCGCCGCCGTTCAGGCGGATCGTCGATCAGACGGCGCAGCGCCTGCGCCAATGCGATCGTATCCTCCGGAGGCACCAGCAGACCTGCCTCCGCCGGCACTGTATCGGGGATTGCGCCCGCTCTGGTAGATACGACCGGAAGGCCGTGCCCGATCGCTTCGGCGAGTGCCATCCCATACCCTTCGAAACGCGACGCGAGAACAAATATGTCGGATGCCAAATAGAGTTCGATGATGCGCTCAGGCGGCACGGCGCCCAGCACCGCGACCCTGTCGCCGAGGCCGTAGGCTTCGATGTCGGCGTCAAGCTGCGCGGCGGCGGTCGGGTTGCGGGTCCGGTCACCCGCGATCGTCAGCCGCCAGGGCTTGTCGGCAAGCGCGACCAGAGCAGCGATCAGCAGATCGTATCCTTTGTCCGGCACCACCGAGCCAATCGAGAGAAGCCGAACGACCCCATCCTTGCTGCCGGGCGCTGACGGAACTGGATCATTACCCGGTCGGACCACGCTGACGCGCCGGGCCGGGACGTCGTAATCAGCGATTACAATCCGGGCGGTTGCCTCACTCGTGACCACGACCTGCGCGGCAGCGGCGAGCGCAGCGCGCTCGCTCTCGCGGAACACGTCTGCCTGCTTTCTGTCTAGACCGGCGTGCAGAGCAAGCGGTTGGTGCACCAGCGCGACGAGTGGTGTGCGGGATCGGAGCGCGCCGGCTTCTGGCAGGACCCCGAACGCAAGCCCGTCGAGGATTATCGGACAGCCGGCCGGCACCGCGCGCAGTGTGGCGAGCGCGGTCGCGCGCTGCGCGATGCTCGGGAATGGAAAGCTGTCGCCGATGTTGGCAACATCGACGCGCCAACCGAGTCGCCGAAGCTCCTGGATGATGCGTCGATCATAGCGATAACCTCCGGTCGGTGTAGCGAGATCACCCGGCACGGCGAACGCAACGTGCAGTTCATTGCATGGAAACGTGCGCACGGTGCGGATCCAGCGATGGTTGCGTAAAGTTAGCCGGATTTGCGCGAGCCGCAAGCCGAACAATATGCCTCTTCATGGCGCCATTCCTTTCGCCGCGCCGCTAGGTAGGTTTCGCCTCCTTCCAGGCGCATAGTGCGAGGCCGCCGCGAAAAGAAGCCAATCGCGCGTGTCTCCCGATGACATCAAGCATGGTGAGCAGCAGCGCAACGAGGGCGGGCACGTCTCCTTTGGGAATGAACGTCCAGGGAACAGAGCGACGGCGGCGAAACCCAGCTTGATCCAGCAGCACGGAAAATTCTTCGCGAGTCAGTATTCTGTCACTGGAAAGATGTTTGGTGTCAAACCCCAACACAGGCGCTATCGCCCGATACCAAACGTAATCGGCATTCGGTGTCAGGCAGAAAAAACGGCCACCAAACTTCAGCACTCTATAGATGCTGGCCAACACTGCTCGCTTGTCTAGCATATGCTCGAAGGCACCGATACAAATCGCCAAGTCGATCGACTGGTCTGAGATTCCGTTCAGCTCCTCTGCGTTGCCCACGTCAAACGTAAGGTTGGCTTTCCAAGCTGAGTTCCGAAGACGAGCGCGCGCCAATGCGATCATGCCCGACGAGACATCAATCCCGATGCCACGAGCTATTTCAGGGGCAAGGGCGAACAGGTGATGGCCGTTGCCGCAACCGAGGTCCAGCACCACATCAGAGGGCCGGATTCGAGCCAGGCTTCGCACAAGCGCGAGTCGGTATTCGAGCAGTCGTTGCGGATCACCGTGCTGCTCGGGAGATCCTGTTGATGCACATCGATCAAAGAAGGACCTGATATCGGTGGTGTTGCATGAGGGCGTGGTCCTGACACCGCGAAACCTTAACCAAGGCGCTCGTCGTTCAGCGTCGGGTGTCTGTCCCCGCAGGGGGCGGCCTGCGAGATCGACAGGACTAATCGAATTCCGCTTCTGTATCATCGGCATGGCAGGTACCGACTCTAGACGACAAAACAATTTAATTGCTTCGCTTAGGTTCCCCGGATGGAGGTGGGACGCGCGCCGCATTTGCCTCTCGTTCGGAACCTGGCGCGTCAATGCGATCGGTTTGCAGAGTCGCTACCCAGCCCGAGTTTTCGCAGACGCTGAATGCCACGCCGCATCGCCCAGCAGGGCGGCAAATGCTAGGCTTGAGGCTCCGGAGAAGAATAGGATCAACGTCGCAGAACTCTTGGGGTTCGGTTCTGACGCAGTAGAACGCACGAGCAGGCCGTCAATCGGGATCAGCCACAGTCTCCGCCACGGCAGAACTGAAGGCAATTTCTGGCGGAGTGTCGATTATGAGCTGGTTTTTCATCGCCCTGTGTGCGCCATTCCTACTTGCTTGCGCCAATCACAACGACAAGTTTTTGCTGTCGAGATACCTTGAGCAGAAGAGTATCGGATCGATTGTCATACTCTCTTCGCTGTTCAGCGGCGTGGTGATCCCGATCTTGTTGTTCATGCAGCCGGACGTGTACGACGTCAGCTTTGTTCAACGAACTGCGCTTATCGCGACCGGAGTGTCGAGCGTCTTCGCTGGTGTTTGCTATCTCTACGCACTCGATATCGATGAGGCATCTTTCGTCACACCTTTTTATCAGACGGTGCCCATCTTTGCTTACTTCCTCGGCTACTTCATCCTCGGTGAAACGATCACGCTTGCTCAAGGATTGGGTTCGTTCGTTATTATTGTTGGTGCACTTGCATTGTCGTTTGAGTCTGGTCGGCGGGGAATGCGGTTCAGGCGAAACGTTGTGGCACTGATGCTCGGGGCTTCCTTCTTGAGTGCGGTCAATGGCGTCATTTTCAAGCTGATCGCCGTGGACAAGGGTTTTTGGGTCTCGCTTTCCTGGGGATTCGTCGGCCAAACGATGACCGGCTTGGCTTTCCTGGTCATCGTTCCAAGTTACCGCAGAGATTTTCTCGACCTATTCCAGCAATCGAAAGTCGCCGCTGTTGGCCTCATCGCACTGAGCAAAACATTGTTCAGTGTCAGCGAAGCCGTCACGCTTTACGCGACCCTCCTGGCGCCCGTCGCATTGGTTCTTCTCGTGAATTCGTTCCAGCCACTTTTCGTCTTTGCATTCGGCATCGTGTTGACCCTGTTTTTCCCTCGCGTGGCCAAGGAATCGCTAGATCGCACGAAGATGCTACAAAAGGGCTTGGGAATTTGCCTCATGCTCGTCGGTGGTTACTTGATCAGCAGATAACATCTGACCGAGCTAACGAAGCCACTTTTGGCGGCGCAAGAATCCGGTATCGACTCCATCGTGACGGGCGCGCTGCTCGCGTCCGGACCTGGCCCATAGCGTCGTTTCGCTGCTATGCAGCAGCACGCCGGCTATCGGGGCATAGCGGACTCTGGCGCGGCGTCAGCCCGGCAAATTTATGGGTTCACGGACTGGATGCATCGGCCGCCGCCTGCGCCAAGACTTCTCGACGGCTACTGGGCAATGCGGACGACCCACGCGAGCGTCATACCCCGCGCATGCGGGGTATCCAGTACGCCGCGGCCTCTCGATTCAGTACCAGCGTCTCTGGAATACTGGTTCACCCGCCTTCGCGGGTGACGACGGCTGGAGTGTGCGGCTCCGCCACCGCCGCCTCGTCCTCTACCTTCGGCTCCCGGTCCCCCGCCAGCACGCGCTGCACTGAGACGAAGAACACGGGCACCATCAACAGCGCCAGAATCACCACCGCGATCATGCCGCCCATCACGCTGGTGCCGAGCGCCTGCTGGCTGGCGCCGCCAGCTCCCGTCGCTATCGCCATCGGCAGCACGCCGCAGACGAAGGCTAAGCCGGTCATCAAAATCGGGCGGAAGCGCAGCGAGCAGGCTTCGACCGTCGCTTCAATCAGCGGCTTGCCCTGCGCACGCAGATCCTTGGCGAATTCGATGATGAGGATGGCGTCTTTCGCCGCCAGGCCAATGATGGTGATCAGGCCGACGGTGAAGTAGACGTCGTTCGGTAGCCCCCGCATGGTCGCAGCAATCACCGCGCCGCAGATGCCGAGCGGCACCGTCAGCAAGACCGCAAGCGGAATGGTCCAGCTCTCATAGAGCGCAGCAAGCAGCAGGAACACCACCAGCACCGAGAGGCCGAGCAGGAACGGCGCCTGCGATCCCGACAGCTTTTCCTGCAGCGACTGGCCGGTCCATTCGAAACCGAAGCCGCGCGGCAGCTTGTTGGCCAGCCGCTCCATCTCGGCGATGGCATCGCCGGAGGTGAAGCCGGGCTTGGCTTCGCCTGAGATGCGCACGGCGGGATAGTAGTTGAAGCCTGCGATCTGGGTCGGCCCCTTCGACCACTGGACCGTGGCGAAGGCGGAGAACGGCACCAACTGACCGCGGCTGTTTTTGACGTTGTAATTGAGGATGTCGTCGGCGTTCATTCGGCTGGCGCGGTCGGCCTGCACGATCACGCGCTGCATCCTGCCGCGGTTCGGAAAGTCGTTGATATAGTTCGAGCCGAGATTGGTCGAGATCGTCTGGTTGATGTCCTCGAAGGTGACGCCGAACGCGCCGGCTTTTTCGCGGTCGATCATCAGATTGACCTGCGGCGCCGGCGGCAGGCCCTCGACATAGACCTTCTGCAGGATGGGGCTGGCGTTGGCTTCTGCGATCAGCCGGTCGGATGCGGCAACCAGCGCCGGATAGCCCTTCTGGCCGCGGTCCTGCAGGCGGAACGAGAAGCCGGAGGAATTGCCGAGATTGTCGATCGGCGGCGGCTGCAGCGCCGAGATCCTGGCGTCGCGGATCGACGAGAGCTCGCGGTTGATGTCGGCCACGATCGCCGCGGCGGAATCCTTTTTGCCCCGTTCCGACCAGTCCTTCAACGTGATGAAGGCCTGCGCGGTGTTCATGCCCTGGCCGAGGAAGCTGAAGCCAGTGAGGAACGTGACGTCCTCGACGCCGGCGCGATTGAGCAGATACTTCTCCACGGCCTCGACCGCCGCTTCGGTGCGGGCATAGGAGGAGTCGGACGGCGTCTGCACGTCTGTCGTGATGAAGCCCTGGTCGTCGACCGGCAGGAAGCCGCCGGGCAGCCGGACGAAGGCCCAGCCGAGGCCGATGAGCAGCGCGGCGTAGATCAGCATCAAACGCCCGGTGCGCTTCAGCGAGCCCTGCACGGTGCGCGAATAGCCGCCACGGCTCGTCTCAAGCACGCGGTTGAACCAGCCGAACACGCCCTTGCGCGCATGGCCGTGGCCGGCCTCGACCGGCTTCAACAGCGTCGCGCACAGCGCCGGCGTCAGCGAAAGCGCCAGCAGCGCGGAGAAGGCGATGGCCGAGATCATCGTGACCGAGAACTGGCGATAGATGATGCCGACCGATCCCGGAAAGAACGCCATCGGCACGAACACGGCCATCAGCACCAGCGTGATGCCGATGATGGCGCTGGTGATCTGCGACATCGCCTTGCGGGTCGCCTCCTTCGGCGGCAGGCCCTCTTCCGCCATGATCCGCTCGACATTCTCGACCACGACGATGGCGTCGTCGACGAGGATACCGACCGCCAGCACCATGCCGAACATGGTCAGCATGTTGATGGAATAGCCGGCCGCCATCAGCATCGCACAGGTGCCGAGCAGCGCCACCGGCACCACGATGGTCGGAATGATGGTGTAGCGGATGTTCTGCAGGAACAGGAACATCACGATGAAGACCAGCACCACCGCTTCCACCAGCGTCATCAACACCTTGTTGATCGAGGCCTTGACGACGGGCGTGATGTTGTAGGGGATTTCGTAGCCGATATTGGCCGGAAAGAACTTTGATAGTTCCTTCATCTTGGCTTCAACGGCGCTGGCGGTGGCAAGCGCGTTGCCGGTCGGCGACAGCAGCACCGAAAGGCCCGCCGTCGGCTTGCCGTTGAGCCGCGTGTTGAACTGGTAGCTCAAGCCGCCAATCTCGATACGGGCGACGTCGCGCAGCCGCACCGTCGATCCATCCGGATTGGCGCGCAGCGTGATGGCGCCGAATTCATCCGGCGATGAGAGCTGACCCTTGACCAGAACCAGCGCGGAAATCCTCTGCTCCGGCGTGCTCGGCTCGGCGCCGACGCTGCCCGAGGCGACCTGGGCGTTCTGTGCCGAGATCGCCTTGTTGACGTCGTCGGCGGTGAGGCCGTAGCCGACCAGCTTGGCCGGATCGACCCAGATCCGCAGCGAACGTTCGGTGGAATAGAGCGTGGCGCGGCCAACGCCGGGAATGCGCCTGATCTCGCCGAGCACGTTGCGGATCATGAAATCGCCGAGGCCGATTTCGTCGAGCGAGCCGTCGGCCGAATTCAGCGTAATGATCTGCAGCACGGCAGAGGAGGCCTCCTCGACCAGGATGCCCTGCTGGATCACCGCGCGCGGAAGCCGCGCCTCGACGCGCTTGAGTCGGTTCTGCACTTCGACCGACGCCGCACCCGTCTCCGTGCCGGGCACGAAGTTGGCGATGATTTCGACCTGTCCCAGCGAGTCAGAGGTAGATTCGAAATTGAGGATGCCGGAGGCGCCGTTGAGTTCCTCCTCGATCAGCCGCGTGACGCTGTTGTAGAGGTTCTCCGGCGACGCGCCGGGATAGCTGGTCGAGATCGAGATCGAGGGCGGTGCGATGATCGGATATTGCGCGACCGCCAGCAACGGGATCGAGATCGCGCCGATTAGGCAGATGAAAAGCGCGACCACCCAGGCGAAGATCGGCCGGTCAATGAAGAAGCTGGGCATCTCCCGGTCTCAGCGGGACGCTTGCGCTGCCGGTGCTGGCGATATCGAACCAACCGAGGCATCCGCATCGATCCACGCCTTCGCCTTGACCTTGTCGCCGGCAACAAACTTCTGGAACCCGTCGACGATGACGCGGTCGCCCTCCTTGAGGCCATCGCTGATCAGCCACAGGCCGTCCTGCATCGGGCCGGTGCGGACCGGCTGCGTCGCGACGCGGCCGTCGTCCTTGACCACGAAGACCTCGCTGGCGCCGCCGGCATCGCGCTGGATCGCCTGCTGCGGCACGGCCATGGCATCGGAATCGATGCCCTGTTCGATCAGGACGCGGACATACATGCCGGGCAGTAGTTCGCGATTCGGATTCGGAAACTGTCCGCGCAGCGTGACCTGCCCGGTATAGGCGTCGACCTTGGCATCAGAGAACAGAAGCTTGCCGGGAATCGAATAGGCCGGACCATCGTCGAGCACGAGGCGGACCTTGGCCACGTCGGGCGCGATCCGGTCGAGGTCGCCGCTTTCGAGCGCACGGCGCAGCTTGTTCATCTCCGCGATCGATTGGGTGAAGTCGGCGTAGATTGGATCAAGTTGCTGGATCGTGGCGAGGCTGGTGGCATCGTTCTGCACCACCAGCGCGCCTTCGCTCACCAGCGCCGCGCCGACGACGCCGCTGATCGGTGCACGGATTGTCGCGTAGTCGAGATTGAGTTTCGCGCGGGCGACATCGGCCTTGCGGCTGTCAACTTCAGCCTCAGCCTGGCGTTGGGCCGCGATGGCCTTTTCGTTCTCGGCCTCGGGCGCCGCGCGCTGGCTGGTCAGCGTCGCAATGCGCCGGGCGTGCTGGGTGGCGAGATCGAGCGCAGCCTCCGCCTTGTCCAGCGCGGCTTCACTCGCCTGCAGTTCCACCTCGAACGGTTTGGGGTCGATCCGGTAGAGCGGATCGCCGGCCTTCACCTCGGTGCCCTGCTGGAACAGGCGCTCGATGACGATGCCCGAAACCCGCGCCCGGACTTCCGAGACCCGGGTGGGTGCGATTCGGCCGGGCAATTCACGAACGATGGCGCGGGGCTGAGATCTGACGGTGAAAGTGCCTACTTCAGGCTCGGGCGGCTTTGCCGCTGCGGTCGCTGCGATCGGTTCATTGCAGCCAGCCAAAAGCGGCGCCATCGCAGTCAACATCACAATGATGCATGCCGATTGCGTTCGTAGTCCGGACATTGAAAGCATTGCCCCAGTTCAGGTTGGAAGGCGCGAGTTGATCATTCGCGACGTTGCCGTAAGCGTCGTTGTCGTAAGCAGTCTTGGGAACTCACGGTTGATGGAAGATAGGATAGGGACAGGCTGCTGCGATGCAATACGATTTCGCGGCGGCCCAATGTCACACAACGCTATCACACTGAATTACCGCCGATTTTTCCGGACTCACTTGATTGTGAGTCGGTTCCATTGCGGCTGGGTCGGAAACCGAGCGCCCGGAACCTGCCGTTTCGCTGCATATGATTGCAGCAGATGACCGCGCGGGAGGCATCCGGCACGAATCGGTTAATTTCGGGCTAAGGCGCCTTGAGCCGGTAATGGCTGGTGCCCCACTCGCTGCCACCGGCGTAAGCGAACAGGCCCTGCGGTGGGAGCAGGAACCAGCGCCAGCGCCGCATCCACAGCGCGGTCTCGCCGCCATGGACCTTGCGAAGCACGCGCTCGATTTCGTCGGCGAGCCTGGCATCGCTTTCTGCATTTCCGGTGGCGAGCTTCGTGGCGGTGCGTGAGCGGAGCTGGTGGATTGCGGCCCGGATAATGACGTCGGGCAGCGGCACCCGCTCGGCGGTGCCCATGATCGCGGAGACGAAGCTCGTGACCACTCCCTCCCTTTTTTGGCACGATCCTCTTCAAAAGACCGGTGCCCGCTATGGGCTAACGCGATCCTCCGGGTCGGATGATGCCGGCGACGGCCGCGGGAAGAAATGGGGTGGTGCGCAACCGGCAGTCGCGATAGCGCCACTGCCGAGCGTTGGGCGGGGCTCCTGAAAAATCCCGGTTGGACAGCGAACCGTTCCAAAATACGCTGATGTCAAAGCCGGGTTTCGGGAAGATGTTCCACCACCGTCGGCCCGAAATCGCGGCTTGCCAGCTTTTTTCTCCAGCCCGCTGTGCCATATTGGCGCCAGCGCGGCTTTTCGTAACCGGATGACACCCCGCAAATGCCTTCAGGCCCCTCCTCCCGCTCCGAAATAGAGATCGAACTGAGCAAACTGTCCTCACCACGGATTTTCCTGGTGCGGATGCTCGTGTTCCTGGTGCTGTGCGCGCTGGTCACGGTCGTGCTCTACAAGCAGATCATCGTGGCGTTCTTTGCCAATCCTGGCCTTAACGCGCTGATCGGCGGGGTGCTCCTGATCGGCATCATCCTGTCGTTCCGGCAGGTGGTTCGGCTCTATCCGGAGGTGGCCTGGGTCAACAGTTTCCGCATCGCCGATCCGGGACTCGCGATCGACCGGCGCCCGACCCTGCTGGCGCCGATGGCGGCAATCCTCGGCGGCGAGCGTACCGGGCGGATGACGATATCGCAGCAGACCATGCGGCACCTGCTGGACTCGATTGCGACGCGGCTAGACGAAGCCCGTGATATCTCCCGCTACATGACGGGCTTATTGGTCTTCCTCGGCCTGCTCGGCACCTTCTGGGGCCTCATCGAAACCGTCGGTTCCGTCGGCAAGGTGATCGACGGCCTGAAAGTCGGCGGCGATGCCGGCTCGCTGTTCGACACGCTCAAAGAGGGGTTGGCCGCGCCGCTCGGCGGCATGGGCATTTCGTTCTCGTCCTCGCTGTTCGGCCTCGCGGGCTCCCTGATCCTGGGCTTTCTCGACCTGCAGTCGAGCCAGGCGCAGAATCGCTTCTATACCGACCTTGAAGACTGGCTCGCCTCCACCGTGCGCGAATATGGCGATGGCAGTTCCGGGATCGGCGGCGAACTGCAGCATGCGATGGAACGTATCCGCGCAGTGGTGGAAGAGAGCGGCGGCAGCCGCAACACCACGGCGGCGATGGCCAATCTGGCCGAGGCGATCCAGGGCCTGGTTGCGCATATGCGCACCGAGCAGCAGATGATCCGCGAATGGGCCGACGGCCAGGGCGAACAAAACCGCGAGATCAAGAAGCTCCTGGAGCGGATCGCCAGGCAGCCCGAGAAGAGCTGAACGAACACTTCGTGCCCCGGACGCAGCGCAGCACGAAGTGCTGCGCTGCAGAGCCGGGGCCAATGCAAGCACTCTAGGTCCCGGCTCTGCGGAGCGGCGCTTACACGCCGCACCGCGTCCGGGACACGAGATTGGAGACAATAAATGGCCCTCGCCCGTGCCCGCCGCAGTGAATCCGGTTTCAACTATTGGCCGGGCTTCGTCGACGCGCTGTCGACGCTGGTGCTGTCGATCGTGTTCCTGCTGTCGGTGTTTTTGGTGGTGCAATTCTTCCTGTCGCAGGAGGTTACCGGCAAGGACAAGGCGCTCGAACAACTCAACGCCAAGATCGCACAGCTCAACGACCTGCTGTCGCTGGAAAAGCTCGGCAAGATCACGCTCGACGACCAGCTCGCGCAATTGCGCGCCGGCCTCGCCGCCGCGGAAGGTGAACGCGACCGCATCAAGGGGCTTTACGACGGGTTATCCGGTGCCGGCGACGCCCAGGGCCGCGCCAACGAGCTCAACAAGGCGCTCGAATCCGAAAAGGCGGTGAGCTCCCGCGCGCTCGCCCAGATCGAGGTGCTGAACCAGCAGATCAGCGCGCTGCGCCGCCAACTTGCGGCGCTCGAGGAAGCGCTGGAAGCCTCCGAAAAGCGTGACAAGGAATCGCAGGGACGGATTGCCGATCTCGGCCAGCGCCTGAACGTCGCGCTGGCGCAACGCGTGCAGGAATTGTCGCGCTACCGTTCGGAATTCTTTGGCCGCCTGCGCGCCATTCTGGGCAATCGGCCCGATATCCGCATCGTCGGCGACCGCTTCGTATTCCAGTCGGAAGTGTTCTTCGATACCGGCCAGGCGGTGCTGCTCCCCGAGGGCCGCTCCGAACTCGACAAACTCGCCACTGCGCTGATCGATCTGGACAAGCAGATACCGAGCGAGATCGGCTGGGTGCTGCGGGTCGACGGACACACCGACATGCGGCCGATCAACTCGCCGCTGTTCAAGTCGAACTGGGAATTGTCGTCGGCGCGCGCCATCTCCGTGGTGCAGTATCTGGTTTTCCTTGGCGTTCCCGCGCAGCGGCTGGTCGCCGCCGGCTTTGCCGAATTCCAGCCGCTCGACTCAGCACCCAACGAAGACGCCTACAAGCGCAACCGCCGCATCGAACTGAAGCTGACGGAACGGTGATTTCATTGCGCCTCTCGCAGCGTCGTCATGGCCGGGCTTATCCCGGCCATCCACGTTGCCCGGGGCAAGCCCGGGCATGACGGGGTTGAGTTCATTCACGCTCCGCCCCTATCGCGCCGAGGATGAAGACGCTGCGATCGAGTTGTGGCGGCTGACGTGGCAGCAGGCCTATCCCTCGATCGATTTCACCGCGCGCGTCGCGTGGTGGCGCGAGCGCTGGCGCAACGAACTGGTGCCGAACGCTGAGATCATCGTGGCCGAGCAGGCAGAGGCGCTGATCGGGTTCGTGACCATCGACGGATCGGGTTATCTCGACCAGCTCGTTGTCAGTCCCGACCATTGGGGCTCGAAACTCGCCGGCACTTTGGTCGACAAGGCAAAGCGCCTGTCGCCTGAGGGCGTCACGCTGCTCGTCAACAAGGACAACGCGCGCGCGATCCGCTTCTACGAGCGCAACGGCTTTGCGCATGCCGGCGAGGATGTGAACCCGACGTCCGGACGGCCGGTGCTGAAGATGGCGTGGAAGCCTTAGGGTACGCCGTCATTGCGAGGAGCGAAGCAATCCAGCCTTCCGGGTGAACGCCTATGGATTGCTTCGCTTCGCTCGCAATGACGAAATAGGGTTATCCATCAAGTAGCCTCGTTCAATCGGATCATTCGTCAGATGCAAGAGTGCTTGACGGGTTTTTTCAGCTAGTGCGACGACTGCATGCCAGGCAGGATCGGACAATATTGCGAGATGATCGTACGCGCTCCCTTGGGGTTTGTACCGCGCAATTGCCACGCTGAGTGCCGCCAACTGATCAAACTCCGACGCACTCAAATATCCTTGATCAAGCCCGAATTGGAGCTGCTCAGGCTTTGGAAACGAGCAACAAAATTCAACAAAGGACCAATGCGGGCTGGGGGTTGGCGGAGCAAGCCAAGTGCCACGCTGCAACTCAATATTCGAGATTTCGTGGACAGAGCCAAACCACCAGCATCGCAGGTTAGCCAATTCCTCGGGGGTCATAGCCGCCAATCTCAAATCCCCTCGAACTGCAGCCGCGCCAATCGCGCGTATAGCCCGTTCGCCGCGACCAGCTCCGCATGCGTGCCCTGTTCGACGATCCTGCCCTGGTCCATCACCATAATGCGGTCGCAGGAGAGCACGGTGGCGAGGCGATGCGCGATCACGAGCGTGGTGCGGTGGCGCATCAGCTCTTCCAGCGCGGTCTGCACCAGCGTCTCGCTTTCGGCATCGAGCGCTGACGTCGCTTCGTCGAGCAGCAATAGCGGCGCGTCACGCAGGATCGCACGCGCGATCGCGATGCGCTGGCGCTGGCCGCCGGACAGAGTCACGCCGCGCTCGCCGAGTTGCGCCTCGAAGCCGCCGGGCAGCTTGCGCAGGAATTCGGTGGCGTGCGCGAGATCGGCGGCGCGCTCGACTTCGGCGTCAGTGGCATCGGGCCGGCCGAAGCGGATATTTTCGCGCGCCGTGGCCGCAAACACCACCGAGTCCTGTGGCACCAGCGCAATCCGCGAGCGTACGTCAAACGGATCTGCCGATTTGACCGGCACGCCGTCGAGCGAGATCGTGCCCTTGGCCGGATCGTAGAATCGCAGCAGGAGATGAAACAGCGTGCTCTTGCCCGCACCCGAGGGACCGACGATCGCGACCTTCTCGCCTGCTTTGACCGAGAGCGAAACATCATCGACCGCGAGCACTTCCGGCCGCGCCGGATAGGCAAAGCTGACGTTCTCGAACCCGACGTCGCCGCGCGCAGGCTGCGGCAGCGCGACGGGCTGCGGCGGGGCCGTGATCTGCGACTTGACCCGAAGAATCTCAAACAGCCGCTCGGCGGCGCCGGAGGCGGCCGAGACTTCGCCCCAGACCTCGCTAAGCTGTCCGAGACCGGCGGCGGCGAATGCCGCATACAGCACGAACTGACCGAGTCGGCCCGGCGTGATCTGGCCGGTCAGCACGTCGTGCGAGCCGACCCAGAGAATCGCCACCACGCTGGAGAACACGATGAAGATGATGATCAGCGTCAGCACCGCGCGCGCCCGCGTCGAGCTGCGCGCCGCCTCATAGGCCTGTTCGACATCGCCGCCGAAGCGGGCGGTGGCCATCCGCTCGCTGGTATAGGCCTGCACGGTCCTGATCGCACCGACCAGTTCGGAAGCGTACGCGCTGGCGTCCGCCAGCGTATCCTGCGCGTTGCGCGACAGCCGCCGCACCCACCGCCCGAAGGCGACCAGCGGGATCACGATCGCGGGGATCGCCAGCAGCACGAAGCCTGAAAGCTTGGGGCTCGTGATCACCATCATGGTGGCGGCGCCAATGAACAGCATCATGTTGCGCAGCGCGATGGATACCGAGGCGCCGACCGCGGATTTGATCTGGGTGGTGTCGGCCGTCAGCCGCGACACCAACTCGCCCGAACGCGCGGAATCGAAAAATGCGGGCGAGAGTGAGATCAGGTGCGCGAACACATCGCGCCTGACGTCGGCAACGATGCGTTCGCCGATCGTCATGACGAGGTAGTAACGCGACGCGCTGGCGGCGGCGAGCACCGCGACGATCGCGATCATGACGCTGAAATAGCTGTTGATCAGGACAATGCCTTCAGGACTGAAGCCGAAATCGATCATGCGCCGGACCGCGATCGGCACCACCAGCGTGGTGATCGCCGCGACCGTCAACGAAATCAAAGCGAGCGCCGCGCGCCCGCGGTAGCGCGCGACATAGGGCGCGAGCGCCAGCAGCGGGCGCAGCCTGGCGCCGGTCCTGGCCGGCGATTGCGTCAACTGGCTCTCGATGAAGGCCTCTTCCTCGAGCAGGGCGTCACGCGGCGGCGTGCCGCGGGGGGCTTCAATCTGTTCCACTGCGCTCATGAAATCCAACCCGTTTTTCTGCCCCCAGATAGGCCTCCGCGCCCCCCTCTGGCAAATCCGGGAGATTCCCAATCAGAACACATACGTAGCTTGTTTTGACAGGCTTCCTGAGCTATAGAGCCGCCAAATCCCGTATCCCCTGACAGTTGAGACGGGCGCAGGCGCGCCGAAGGATATGCCATGAAAGCCGAAATTCATCCGAATTATCATACGATTACGGTCGTAATGACCGACGGGACCGAGTACCAGACCCGCTCCACCTGGGGCAAGGAAGGCGACAAGCTGAACCTCGATATCGATCCCAAGTCGCACCCGGCCTGGACCGGCGGCTCGCAGCAGATCCTCGACCGCGGCGGCCGAGTGTCGCGCTTCCAGAAGAAGTTTTCGGGCTTCCTCAAGAAGGATTGAGGCGCTCTCCTCCTGCCCAGAAATGCAAGAACGCTCCGGTCAGCCGGGGCGTTTTTTATTTGCTGTTGTCATTCCGGGGCGATGCGAAGCATCGAACTATGGTGCGCAATTGCGCACCCTAGAATCTCGAGATTCGGAGTCTGGTCCTTCGGACCATCCCGGAATGACGGATGTGATCTCTTCCGAACTTACTGCTCGAACGCCGCTTTCAACCTGTTGAGCTGCGGCACCAGCGGATTGCCGATCGGCGCACGTTCCGCGGGCGCCGCGTGGATCGAGATGTCGAGGCGACGGACCCGCGTCTGCAGGCTCATCGATCGCGCAATCAGATCCTGCAATTGCTGCGGGAGCTTCTCGATCATCTCCTCCGGCCCGGGATCGGCGGCCGTGAGCTTGACCTTGGTCTTTTCCCGATTGGCCTGGGTCAGCGTCATCTCGCCTTCCTTGACCGCGCGATGCAGCAACAGCCATGACGCAAGCTGCATCAGGCGGGTGGTCAGGCGCATGCTTTCGGTTGCGTAAGTAAGGCTGACAGAACGTTCGAGCGCCTTGGCTTCGGTGCGGCCATCGCCATCGAGATAGGCGGCGGTTTCCTCGACCAGATCCATGCCTTCCCGGAAGAGAGTTCCGAACGCCGCCGAATTAGTCAGCCGCTCGCTGAACAGAACGAGCGCGGGTTCGCTTTGCGAACGGTCCGCCATGGTTAACGCCCTCACGCCACTATTTGCCCCAACCGGCTGTGAACCACCGGTTTATGATGAACAAATCATTGCTCGGGCGAAGTCGAGAGTCCAGCGGCAACCGGATTTATGGTTTCCAGCTCGTGGGGGCACAAAATAGCCGCGGAGAGCACAAAAAAGAGCCGCCGTTTCCGGCGGCTTTTGAAGTTGATAACAGGGAGGCGTCAAACAGAGTGGACAGGAGCCACTCGGTGTCCAAACGAGGACGATGACAGTCATAATCGAGAAAGCTTAATCCTTCGTAAACGAGCAATTTTCTTTAGGGATTGTTTGCCATGTCGGCCATTGGCCGAGTTTGGTGATTGACTCTAACCGCGGGTCGTCCCTGCGAACGCAGGGACCCATAACCACCGGCAGTCATAGTTGAGGGAAAGTCGGCCAACGGCCTGCCACAAGAAAGGCTGCGGCGTATGGGTCCCTGCGTTCGCAGGGACGACATGGTGAGAGAGCGCGTTCTAAAGTCCTACGTCTTGAAGAAACTGTTCGCGGCGTCCTTTGACGCGCGCTTTTTGGTGACCGCCTCTTGCAGCCGCGCGATTTCCGAATTCAAGAGCGCAATCCGCTCCGTCAGTTCCTCGACCGAGAGCAGCGACAGGTCCTGGCCGATCTCATGGCTGATTTTCTTCCGCGGCTTGTCGTCGTCTTCGATGGCCATGCGTTTCCTCCTTTCGGCTTTTCCCAGCAGGTCTGGCCGCCCCTTCTCGCGGTTGCCAGCCGCAGCCGGGCTGGCTAATCAGGGACCGCCTTCAATTCTCAGCCTTTCACAAGGACAAATCATGTCAAAGCTGCCCGCGCAAATGACCGTCATCGGCATCAGCAAGCCAGGCGGCCCCGAAGTGCTGTTGCCCGAAACCCGCAGCGTTCCAGCGCCCGGCCCAGGCGAAATTCTGGTCAAGGTGATGGCCGCCGGCGTCAACCGCCCCGACGTTGCGCAACGTTCCGGCGCTTACCCGCCGCCGCCCGGCGCCAGCGACCTGCCCGGCCTTGAAATCGCGGGCGAAGTGGTGGCGCTTGGCGAAGGCGCCAAAAAGCACAAGCTCGGCGACAAGGTGATGTCGCTGGTCGCGGGCGGTGGCTACGCCCAGTATTGCATTGCGCAAGATGCGCAGGCGATGGCGGTGCCGCCGTCGCTGTCGATCCAGGAAGCCGGCGCGATCCCGGAAACGCTGATGACCGTCTGGCACAATGTGTTCGAGCGCGGCGGGCTCAAGCCCGGCGAAACGCTTCTGATCCACGGCGGCTCGTCCGGCATCGGCACCATGGCGATCCAGCTTGCGAAAGCGTTCGGCTCCAAGGTGCTCGTGACCGTCGGCTCTCAGGACAAGATCGACGCCTGCCTCAAGCTCGGCGCCGACCGCGCGATCAATTACAAGACCGAAGACTTCGTCGCCGTGGTCAAGGCCGAGACCAACAATGTCGGCGCCAACCTGATCCTGGACATGGTCGCCGGCGACTATGTCGATCGCAACTATGACGCTGCTGCGGTCGACGGCCGTATCGTGCAGATCGCGACGCTCAACGGCCCCAAGGTTACCGTCAACATTGCCAAGGTGATGGTGAAGCGGCTGACCCATACCGGCTCCACGCTGCGCCCCCGTACTAATGCGGATAAGGCCGCGATGGTCGCCGCGATCGAGGCCAAGGTGATGCCGCTATTGCGCGAGGGACGTGTAAAACCGCTGATGGACAGCTCATTCCCGCTGGAAAAAGCGGCCGACGCGCACCGGCGGATGGAGACCTCCGCACATATTGGCAAAATTGTGTTGGCGGTCTAACCGATCGCGAGCGAAGCGCGGGTGGAAACCCTTTGATTTGCTTCGCTTTCATGTCATTTATCGCGGCAACGCCGACCCCGTTCGCTGGGCCGGGAGAATCGCTGGTCGCGGAGTACTGACATTGCGTCTGATCAGGTGCCTTGCGCTAGTTGCGCTGGGCCTCATGATTGTTATGGCCGCGCCTGCGGCGCATGCCATTGACGCGGTCAGCGTCCGCAGCGACGCGCCTGCCATCGATCTCACTGCAGTGCTCGACCACCAGCGTAGCGAAACCGATCGTATCCAGGTTTCGACAGCGCCGGGAACCGATGGCATCGTCCGCCGTATCGAAGTGCGCGCCCGCGAAGGCGGACAGAACTGGGTGGTGTTCGCGCTTGCCAACAACACCGACGACCAGCTCGACCGTCTGATCGTCGCGCCACACTATCGGATCGTGTCATCGGGTCTGTTGTGGCCCGACCTCGGCCTGTCGCGCATCGCGACCATTACGCCGTCGACCGGCGACCGCCCCGAACGGCAGGAGAGCGCGACCGCCGACATCTTCCGCATCACGCTCGACCCCGGCGCCGTCATCACCTTCGTGGCGGAGCTGCGCACCGACAAGCTGCCACAGCTCTATCTCTGGGAACCCGACGCCTACAAGGACAAAGTCAACTCGTTCACGCTCTACCAGGGCATCGTGATCGGCATTTCCGGCCTGCTGGCGCTGGTGCTGACGATCCTGTTCGTGGTCAAGGGCAGCATCATGTTCCCCGCCGCCGCCGCGCTGGCCTGGGCGGTGCTGGTTTATATCGGTGTCGATTTCGGCTTTTGGGGCAAGGTGCTCGACATGTCGAACAATGCCGAGCGCGTCTGGCGCGCGGCCGGCGAAGCGATCCTCGCAGCGACGCTGCTGGTGTTTCTGTTCGCCTATCTCAACTTAAGCCGCTGGCATGTGCGCTATTCCCACATCACCGTCGGCTGGCTGGCCTTCCTCGGATCGCTGGTGGCGCTGGCGCTGTTCGATCCCGCGGTCGCCTCCGGCATTGCGCGCATCTCGCTGGTCTTAATCGCCTTCGCCGGCTTTGCGCTGATCGTCTATCTCTCGACGCATGGTTTCGACCGCGCGGTGTTGTTGATCCCGACCTGGTTCCTGCTGGTGGTCTGGGTGATCGCCGCCGGCATGACGGTGGCGGGAAGCGTCACCAACGACATCGTAGGCCCGGCGCTGCTCGGCGGCCTCGTGCTGATCGTGATGCTGATCGGATTTACGGTGATGCAGCACGCGTTCGCCGGCGGCGGCGCGACAACGGGCATTGTCTCCGATATCGAGCGCCGCGCGCTGGCGCTGACCGGCTCCGGCGACCTGATCTGGGACTGGGACGTCTCTGCCGACAAGGTATTCACCAGCCCGGAGACCGAAAGCCTGCTGGGGTTGAAGCGGGGCACGCTGGAAGGTCCGGCCGCAAAATGGCTGGAGGTGCTGCACCCGCTCGACCAGGACCGCTTCCGTGCCGCGCTGGACAGCGTGCTCGACCAGCGCCGCGGCCGGCTCGTGCAGGATTTCCGCCTGCGCACGCCTGACGGCCACTTCATGTGGTTCGCGCTGAAGGCGCGCCCGGTGGTCGGCTCCGACGGCGAAGTCTCGCGCGTGGTCGGCACGCTGACCGACGTCACCGAAATCAAGAACGCCGAAGAGCGCATGCTGCACGACTCCGTGCATGACAACCTCACCGGCCTGCCCAACCGCAAACTGTTCATGGATCGCCTCGGCGCGGTGGCAAATTTCGCCAAGAGCATGCCGAACCTGCGGCCGACGCTGATGGTGATCGACCTCGATCGATTCAAGCAGGTCAACGATTCCGTCGGCATTGCGGTCGGCGACTCCATCCTGCTGACGCTGGCGCGGCGGCTGACGCGCATCCTGAAACCGCAGGATACGCTGGCGCGCCTGGCCGGCGACCAGTTCGGCCTGATCCTGATGTCGGAACAGGACCCGGCACGTATCACCGCCTTCGCCGAAACCATCCGCAAGACCATCCGCGCGCCGATCGCCTTCAACGACCGCGAGATCTTCCTGACCGCTTCCATCGGGCTCGCGCTGTCGGATCCGCAGACGCAATTGTCCGACGAGATCATCAAGGACGCCGAGCTTGCGATGTATCACTCCAAGCGGATCGGCGGCGACCGCATCGACGTCTACAAGCCGGCGATGCGCGCGCGAAAGACCGACCGCCTGACGCTGGAAAGCGAATTGCGCCGGGCCATCGAGCGGCAGGAAATCACTATTCTCTACCAGCCGATCGTGCGGCTGGAAGACCGCTCGATCGCCGGCTTTGAGGCGCTGGCGCGCTGGGATCATCCCAAGCTCGGGCGGATGTCGCCGTCGGAATTCATCACGATTGCCGAGGAAATCGGCCTGATCGTCGACCTCGGCATGTTCGTGCTGGACCAGACCGCGCGGCAGCTCTCGGTGTGGCAGCGCGCGATGCGCTCGCGCGAACCGATCTTCGCCTCCGTCAACGTTTCCTCGCGGCAGTTGCTCCGCCACGACTTGATCCACGATATCCGCACCGTGCTGTCGCGTTCGTCGGTGGCGCGCGGCACGCTTAAGCTGGAGCTCACCGAGTCGCTTGTGATGGAGAATCCGGAGCATGCGGCACAGATGCTGGCGCGCATTCGCGAACTCGGCACCGGACTGTCGCTGGACGATTTCGGCACCGGCCATTCCTCGCTGGCGTACCTGCAGCGCTTCCCCTTCGACACTATCAAGATCGACCAGTCCTTCGTGCGCACCACCAGCCGCGGCACGCGGCCGGTGATCCTCAAATCGATCATTGCGCTGGCGCATGACCTCGGCATGGATGTGGTGGCGGAAGGCGCGGAGACGGATTCAGATGCCGTCGAGCTCTATCAATTGGGCTGCGAATACGCGCAAGGCTTTGCCTTCGGCGAGCCGATGGATGCGGATGCCGCGATGCGGCTATTGACCGAAGAACGGCTGGAAGCGGCGAGCTAACCGCTGCGGCACGAGCCCTCTGAGGGGTGTATCGTCGCATGATACAAAGTCCTTGCGTTCTGTATCAATACGTGATACGTAAGGGCTTGTGATCAAGAGCTTCAAGAATGATCTGGCCCGTGCCGCCTTCGAAGGCGAAACGACAAAGGGCTTTCCGGCCGATCTGCTCAAGGTGGCCCGCCGCAAGCTTCAGTACCTGAACGCGGCGATTTCCTTGAGACCTTCGTTCCCCTCCAGGAAATCGGCTGGAAGCCCTGAAGGGTGACAGGGGCGGACAACACTCCATTCGCGTGAACGATCAGTTCCGCATCTGCTTCGTGTGGACCAAGGACGGACCGAAAGACGTCGAATTCACGGACTACCACTAGCCACACTGAGACTGCCGAAGGGCAGGCCCCAGATTTGGAGAAGTCGCACATGGCAAAAAAACTGGCACCGATGCACCCCGGAGAAGTTCTCCGAGAAGAGTTCTTGAAGCCGCTCGGGCTCTCGCCAGGTGCGCTGGCGAAGGCGTGCGGCGTCCCCCGCACCAGGATCGAGCGCATTGCGAGCGAAAACACCAACATCACGGCGGATACGGCTCTCAGGCTGTCCAAGGCGCTCAATACGTCAGCCCTGCTCTGGCTTAACCTACAGAACGCCTATGACGTGCAGACGGCTGAGCGCGAGCTCGGCAAGCAACTGGAAAAGATCAAGCCGGTGATTGCTGATGCTGCCTGAGGCCGTAATGCCCGCTATTCTTCCACAGATCGGAGACCGAAATCCGCACCGTTAGCAAGGCAGGTGCCCATACGCCGCGGCTTTTGCGTGAAATGATGGGGCCAATTGCCTTCGCTACAACAAGGCCCCGGTGGTTATGGGTATCCGCGTTCGCTGGGGCGACGGCGGTCTTGAGGCATTCTCTTGAACTTCACGCTCTTTCCATCCGCCTGCCGCGTTGCAATGTAGCCGGCTTCGAGGCAGGCCTCGCGCTGCGGCATCTTCTCCTGCGGGCTTCGCAACGTCTCCCACCATGACGCACGGTGCGCGGCGCGCGGCAGCGCCGCATCGATGATCTCCTCGATCTCTTCGAAGCTCAGCACGAACTCGGTGCGCGTCTGCGCCTTCAGATAGTCCCGCAACGGATCGTAAACGTTCACACGTGTCCTCTTGAGCGAATTGCACAAAACCGTCGGCGCCGGCAACCGAATGTTAACTGTCTACCATATCGCCGTCGCCGCTTAAGACCGCAACAATTTATCCGGCGCATACCGGAAGGCTTGGAGCGGATGAATGCTATTCGAGCGGCAAAGCGACGTAGCCAGAAAGGGTTGGTTCAGGAAAGACTCCGGCCGCCGCCCCTGGCGATTGTCCGTAAAGCTTCTGATCGCGTCGTCGGTCGCGGCCGTGATCGGTTTCTCCGCGATTTGCACCAGCGTCATGTTCGACATGCGCCGCGGCGAGGAAGAGCTGGCGCGTCAAACGCTGGAAAATCTGGCCTCGAGCATCGACTCCGATATCAGCCGGAATATCGAACTCTACGATCTGTCGCTGCGTAACGTCGCCACCAATCTGGTGGTGCCGGAGATCGAAAAGGTCAGCAAGGAGATTCGCCACCTGATTCTGTTCGATCATGCCGCGACCGCCAGGCATTTCGGCGCGATCCAGGTGCTCGACGCGCAGGGTAAACTGATCATCGATGCGGCAAGCCTCGACCCCGTGCCGGAGGATCGCAGCGATGAGGAATACTTCTTCGTCCATCGCGACAGGCCCGACGTGGGCTTGTACATGAGCCGTCCGATGCTGCATCGCAGCGCCTATTCGATCGTGCTCAGTCGACGCATCGCCGATGCCGATGGTGGTTTTCTCGGTGTGGTCGTGGGCTCGATCCGCTTCAGCTATTTCCACGATTTGTTCGGGCGGCTGACACTCGATCCCACCGACACGATCACGGTATTGCGCCGTGACCGGACGATCATCATGCGCAAGCCATTCGATCTCGACATCGTCGGCAAAAATCTGGCAGAGCGAAGAAACTGGAATCCGGCAAATCTGCAGCAAGGCGGATCCTACGTCGGGGTCGGACCGGTGGACCCGACACCGCGGCTTTACGTTCGAAGCGCCAATACGAGCCTGTTCTTTGTCGTAGTCGGAAAACCGCTGGCGAGCATCCTGAGCCTCTGGCACCGGGAGGTGATCCGGATCGGCGCGGTCATGGTGGCCCTGATCCTGTTCGTGCTCGGCACCACATTGTTTCTCGCGCGCGAGATCGGCCGCCGCGCCGAGGCCGAGGAAAAGCTGGAAGAGCTTGCGACCACCGACGCGCTCACCGGCCTGAAGAACCGGCGCAAATTCGATTCCGAGATCGACCTGGAATGGCGGCGGGCGACGCGCAACCAGACCCCGGTCGCGGTGCTGATGATCGATGCCGATCATTTCAAATCGTTCAATGACACGTTTGGACATCAGGCCGGCGACCAGGTGCTGGTCGGCATTGCGATCTGCATTTCGGATTCGGTGGGGCGGGCCGGCGACTGTCCGGCCAGATACGGCGGCGAGGAATTCGCGGTACTTCTGCCCGGCCTCTCTGCGGTGGAAGCGCTCACCGTCGCCGAAACCATCCGCGTCAAAGTCGAACAATGGGCCGAATACCCCAGCGTGACGACGGTGAGTATCGGCGTGGCGAGCATGACGCCCACGGCAGCGATCGATTGGTCCTATCTGATCGAAGCGGCCGACAAGGCCCTCTACGCGGCCAAGGCCAACGGCCGCAACCAGTCGGTGGTCGCCGCCATCCCGCAGCTTGCGCTGGTGGCTTAGGGCACAGTCTCGTCATGCCCGCGAAGGCGGGCATCCAGTACGCTGCGCCGCTTATGATCAATCACCAATGCCGCGGAGTACTGGATCATCCGCCTTCGCGGATGATGACAGCGGAGGAATGCGGAATGCGTCCCTCGCCCCTATTCGACCAGATACTTCTTCATCTCCGCGCGCAGGCCTTCGCGCAGCTCGGCGCGCGCCATGCCGTAGGCGATGTTGGCGCGAAGGAAGCCGGATTTCGAGCCGCAGTCGTGCCGCTCGCCCTCGAATTCCACGCCGTAGAACTTTTGCATCTTGGCGAGAGTTTTCATCGCATCGGTGAGCTGGATCTCGTTGCCTGCGCCGCGCTCCTGGGTTTCCAGGATCTTGAAGATTTCCGGCTGCAGGATGTAACGCCCGGTGATCGAAAGGTTTGACGGCGCGGTGCCCTTCGGCGGTTTCTCCACCATGCCGTCGACCTCGAACATGTTTTTGGCGAGGCGCTTGCCGACGCCGCAGATGCCGTATTGGTGGGTGAGATCGTCGGGCACCGCCTCCACCGCGAGCAGATTGGATTTAGCGCCGAGTTTCGCTGCGGCCTCGATCATCTGCTTCAAGCAACCCGGGCTGTTGAGCACCAGTTCGTCCGGCAGCACCACGGCGAACGGCTCATCGCCAACAATATCGCGCGCGCACCAGACCGCGTGACCGAGGCCGAGCGGCGCCTGCTGGCGGGTGAAACTCATGGCGCCGGCTTCGGGCTGGTCGCGCGCTAGGATGTCCTGCTCGGCCTTCTTGCCGCGCGCGGCGAGCGTGGTGTCGAGCTCGAACATCCGGTCGAAATGATCTTCGATCACTCCCTTGTTGCGCCCGGTGACGAAGACGAAATGCTCAATGCCGGCCTCCTTGGCCTCGTCGACCACGTATTGAATCAGCGGCTTGTCGACGATAGTCAGCATTTCCTTCGGCATCGCCTTGGTGGCGGGCAGGACGCGGGTGCCGAGGCCGGCGACCGGGAAGACGGCTTTACGGATTTTCATGGGATGTCGGGCGCCTTGATATTGAGAAACTTCGAAATGCGGAAAGTCGCTTTGATTGCACGTTGATAGCCGGTTTGCACCCCTGAACAAAGGCGGATGTATGGTGGCCTTCCTCCCTTGCACCTCCCCTTGCGCTCGCCGGCTGCGACAACAAAATGGCCTCTGTTAAGCTATTGGAAACCGTGGCAGGGCCTTCTGGCACGGGGTTGTTACGATGGACGGCACGGCATGGGTCTGATGGAACGAACGATGAGCAATCGAATCGGCGCGGTCTTAATCGCGGCCGCGCTGTTATGTTCCTCTGGCCAATCGCATGCCCAATCCTCCGGCAACGACGGGATTTCGAACTTCCTTGGCAACATCTTCCAAGGCCAGCAGTCCAGCCAGCCACCGCAACCCGCGCCCGGCCCCAACGGCGGTCCGCCGCCCTGGAGCGGAGAAGACGGCGCCTCCGGCCATCCGCTGATGACGGCGTCCGCGATCAGGCAGGCGGCGGCGAACTTTCAAAATTGCGTCGCCTCGATGTGGCCGGATGCTGCGCGGCGCAACGTCACCCAGCAAAATTTCGAGCGCTTCACCACCGGCCTCGAGCCTGATTTGCGCATCATGGACCTGATGGACTCGCAGCCCGAGTTCACCAAGGCGGTCTGGGATTATCTCGACATCCTCGTCAATGACAACCGCCTTGCCAAGGGCCGCGAGATCCTCGCCCAGTACAAGCCGCAATTCGACGCGGTGGAGAAAGCCTATGGCGTCGACCGCTACATCATCGCGTCGATCTGGGGCATCGAATCGAACTATTCGACGCAAGTGGGCGACCGCAATGTCGTGCGATCGACCGCGACACTGGCCTGCATCGGCCGCCGCCAGGCCTATTTTAAGGATGAATTCCTCACCGCGATCGAGATCCTCAACCGCGGCGATCTCAGACCCGAACAGATGCGCGGCTCCTGGGCCGGCGCGTTCGGGCCGACGCAGTTCATGCCGACCGCCTTCAAGCGTTATGCCGTCGACGCCGACGGCGACGGCCGCCGCGACGTCGTCGACAATGTCGCCGATCTGATCGCCTCCACTGCCAACAACCTCAAAAAGGACGGCTGGCAGACCGGCCGGAGCTGGGGCTACGAGGTGGTGCTGCCGGAGGGCTTTAATTTCATGCTGGCAGACAAGTCCAAGGCGATGACGATTGCGCAGTGGCAGAGCCAGGGACTGAAGCGGGCCGACGGCAAGCCGTTTCCTGACACAACCGAGAGGGCCTATCTGTTGGCGCCGGCCGGCATGCAGGGGCCCGGCTTCCTGATGCTGCAGAATTTTCGGGTGATCATGAAGTACAACCCGGCCGAGGCCTATGCGCTGGCGATCGGCCATTTTGCCGACCGCCTGCGCGGCGGACCGCCGTTCGTGCAACCCTGGCCGCGGCAGGAACGGGTGCTGTCGAGGGCGGAGCGACTGGAACTGCAGCAGCTCCTGGCGCAGCGCGGCTTCTACAAGGGCACGCCGGATGGCCAGTTCGGTGGTCAGACGCGGGAGGCGCTCCGCAGCTTCCAGGCTTCGATCGGAGCGCCAGCGGATGGATTTGCCTCTTCCGACGTGCTGGAGCGGCTGCGGGACCGCTAAGACCTGTTTTCAGCGCTTAAATGACCCTGAAAACCACGATTCGGCAGGAGCCTTGACGCTGGACCGGGAACCCCGGTTTATGAGGATGTGAAATCTGCCCGCTTGCGGCCCGATTCCGCAGCTATATTTGACGCTTCACGATCCATTTGCGACCGAGCCGGATGCGAAAGCCAACCTCCTTCTTGCGCGTGTTTACCGAGACCGGGCCACTGGTGGCGCTGGCGGTTGCGATCGCGCTCCTGATCGGGATCGTGGGACCCGCGTCGGCGCAGTTTTTCAATTTCGGCGGCTTTGGCGGGCCGCCGCAGCGGCAAGCGCCGCAGCGCGGCTGGTTCGGCGGCGATTTCTTTTCGCCATTCCAGCAGCAGGCCCCCCAGGCGCCGCGCCAGGATTTTTCCCGCGCCCCCGCGCCCGCCAAGCGAGACACGGTGCCGGAACGTAACGTTCTGGTGCTCGGCGACGCCATGGCTGACTGGCTCGCCTATGGCCTGGAAGACGCCTATTCCGAGCAGCCCGACATGGGCGTGATCCGCAAGCACAAGACCGTCTCCGGCCTGATCAAGTATCAGCCGCGCGGCGAGCCCGCCGATTGGACCGCGGCCGCCAAGGGCATCCTCGCCACCGAAAACCCCGATGCCATCGTCGTCATGCTCGGCCTTCACGACCGCCAGGCCATCCGCGAGGCGGTCACCGAGAAGAAGACCGACAAGAAGGAAGACAAGAAGGACGCGCGCGGCAAGACAGATACCAAGACAGATACCAAGCCGGCGGACGCAAAGAAGCCGGAAGGCTCGGCTGACACGGCAAAGCGGGACGATAAGCCGGCCGATGCCGAATTGTCGCCTGACGATGCAGCCGATAGCGACACGCCACAAACCGCCGCACCCGCGCGATCTGGCGGCGGACTTTACGAATTCCGCGACGAGCGCTGGGTCGAACTCTACACCAAGAAGATCGAAGAGCTGATCGGCGTGCTGAAATCCAAGGGCGTCCCGGTGTTGTGGGTCGGCCTGCCGGCGATCCGCGGGCAAAAGGGAACGGCCGACATGCTGTTCCTCGATGCGCTGTATCGCGACGGCGCCGGCAAGGCTGGCATCACCTATGTCGATATCTGGGATGGCTTTGTCGATGAAGCCGGCCGGTTCCTGCAGAAAGGTCCCGACTTCGAAGGTCAGATCCGCCAGCTCCGCACGGCCGACGGCGTCTTCTTCACCAAGCCCGGCGCGCGCAAGCTCGCACACTATGTCGAGCGCGAGGTGACGCGCCTCCTCGCCGCCCGCTCCGGGCCGATCGCGGTGCCGATCGAACCGGCGACGCCGGAGGCCAATGTCGCGCCCGGCCAGCCGGCGCCGCGTCCGCTGGCTGGACCGGTCATGCCGCTGGTGGCCTCTTCCGTCGGCACCGATCAATTGCTCGGCGGTCCCGGCTCGCGTCCGGCAGCGGTTGATGCGCTAGCCGCGCGCACGCTGGTGAAGGGTGAAGCGCTGGCCGCGCCGGCCGGCCGCGCCGACGACTACGTATGGCCTCGTCGCGAAATCGGCCGCGAGCCGGCGAAGGGCGATACGCCGATGGCGGCCACCTCACCGAGCGGAACCGCGGCAGCCGCCCCGCCACAGAAGCAGCTTTTACTGCCGCCGCCGCAGCAAACGCTGCAGCAACAGAAGAGACAGGTGCCGCCGCCACCGATGCAGATCCGCCCGGCGCAAAACAACGGTCCGTCACTACGTGACTTCTTCGGCGGGTTCGGTGTGGGGCCGCGGCCGCCTGCACCACCCGCGGCTGCACCGCCGCGTGGACCCGCTGCTCTTCCGGGCGCGCCGCGGCCGCCGGGCAATGTCGGGCGCTCGGCAGAGGTTCCGCCCGGCAATTTCACGCGATGATTTAGGTAGAGCGTTTTCCAGCGAAGTGGACACCGGTTCGCGTCAAGAAAACGCGTCAAAACAAAAACCTAGAGCCCTGTTCTGATTCAATCAGAACCGGCTCTAGTCCTCATGCTGAGGAGCGCTTCTCCGCGCGTCTGCGGGCGATGCTTCACATCGCCGCGCGAACCATGAAGCTCCCATGCAGCCATCCTTCGAGACGCGGCCAAGAGGCCGCTCCTCTCAGGATGAAGTTAGCCCTAATAGCGCCAGCGCGGCGGCGGGCGGCGCGGCGGGCGCGTCATCAACAGCGCCAGCGCAAAGCCAATGCCGGCTGCGACCAACAGCGCGCCGAGCGGATTTTCCTGAACAGTTTTCGCTACCGTCTGCTGGCCGCTACGAATGGTGTCGCCGCTATGCTCAATGGCGTCCTTGGCATAGCTGACGGCGGTGTCAGTGGCGTCGCGGGCGGCATCCTTGGCCTGGCCGTAGAGATTTTGCACTGTGCCCGCCGCTTCGCGCGCGCGGCCTTCGGCTTGCGCCTTCGCATCGCCAGCCATATCGCCGACGGTGCTTTCGACCTTACCCGCAAAATCCTCGGCCGAACCAGCAATCCGATCCTTGTCCATCGCGGTCCTCCTGTTTTCGGGGAATGTAACCGGTGAGACCCCGTTCGGGTTCCTACCGCGATCGAAACGCAGTTCTAATCAAGATGCCAAGCTTACAGGATCAGACCACCGTCGACCACGATGGTCTGGCCGATGACGTAGGACGCAAGCGGCGAGGCCAGGAACAGCGCCGCACCGGCCATGTCGGCCGGCCTGCCGAGCCGCTTCAATGGGATCCGCTCGAGCGCGCCTTCGAGGCGTTTCGGATTGGCGGTGGTCGCCTTGGTCATCTTGGTGTCGACCAGCCCGGGCGCGATGCCGTTGACGCGGATGCCGTCTCCGGCCCATGCCTCGCCGAGCGTGCGCGTCAGCCCGACCGCGCCGGTCTTCGAGGCGTTGTAGGCCGGATTGCCCATCGTCGAGTGATAGGCGGCGGTCGAACTGACGATGATGAGCGAGCCTTTGCTAGCGCTCAGCATCGCATGGAATTTTGTCGCGCAGGCCATCAGGCTCATCAGGTTGACTTCAACCACCTTGCGAAAGCCATCCATCTCGAATTCGCCGCGGCGGTAGATCACCGCGCCCTGCGCCAGCACCAGCACGTCCAATTTCGTGAAGGATGGCTGGAAGGATTCAATGGCCTCCGCGTTGCTGACGTCGAGTTGAAAATATTCCAGCCCGTCGAGAAGCGAGCCTTCGTCGGACGAATAGTCGGCGGCGCTTTCGCGGGTACCGCAGACGGCGACACGCGCGCCCTTGGCACGGAACGCCTGCGCGATGCCATTGCCGATCCCGCTGGAGCCGCCGACCACCAGCACCTGCCTGCCGCTGAAATCCAGTTCGTTCATCGCTCGCGATCCCTTCCTTGTGTTCTAGTTCAATCTTCGTCGAGGAATTTGACCATCAGGACCTGGTCGTAATATCGCCCGTCACGCTTGAGGCCCCTCTTTTCATAGCCGTACTCGACGAAACCCGCGGCGCTGTAGACCCGGCGCGCGCTCTCATTCTTACTCACCACGGTCAATTGAACCATCTCCACGCGTCCGCGTGCATGATCGAGTACCGCCGCAACGAGCTTCCTCCCGAGCCCCAAGTTTCTTGCGCTGTCTCGAACATACATGCCCCAGAGGGTCGCCCGATGCGCTTGCTTCGTACCTTCCTGCGCAGCATAGGCTGCGACGCCTCCGAGCGTCTCCTCGACGAAAGCGCCGAAGATGGCGGTACGGCCAAGGACCGCTTCGAACCACGACAGTGGTAGCGCGCTCTCCTTCTCAAACGTGCTGCCGAAGGCTTCCGGATTTCGCTGCAGGCCTTCCAGCCGGATATCCCTGAACAGCGCAGCGTCCGAAGGCTCCAGGCGGCGGATCTGCAGGCCGCGAATATTCGTCACGTTTGCACCTCGCTCAGCTCGTTTGACCTGTCTGCGGATCGGTGCCAGCCTTGTCAATCCTGCAACGCGCACCTCGCATTTTTGTCCGGATCCCTCATGTCAGATTTCAAGCAGCTCAGTCGTTCGGTCAAAGGTCTGACCGTTCTCGTCACCGGTGCTGCCAGCGGCATGGGCCGCGCGACCGCGCTCGTGTTCGCGGCCGAGGGCGCCAACGTCGCGGTTACCGATTTAAACGCCGAGCTTACCCAGGCGGTTGCCAGCGAAATCGCAGCAAATGGCGGCGCGGCGAAGGCGTGGACGCTCGACGTCGCGAAGCCCGACGACATCATCAAGGTGGTCAACGAGGTTGCCGCACATTTCGGTGGACTCGACATCGTCATCAACAATGCCGGCATCTCCGTGCGCATGGCGATCGACGAGGAAGGTTATGGAGCCGCCTGGGACAGGGCGTTGGCCGTGATGCTGACCGCGCATCCGCGTATCATCCGCGCCGCGTTGCCGCATTTGCGCCGATCGAAATGCCCGCGGATCGTCAATATCGCCTCCACCGAGGCGCTCGGCGCGACCGCGCTGCACAGTCCCTATTCGGCGGCGAAAGCCGGCGTCACCGGCTTGACGCGCTCGCTCGCCGTCGAGCTCGGCCGCGAAGGCATCACCGTGAATTGCGTCTGCCCGGGCCCGATCCGCACCGCGATCACCGAGCGGATTTCCGAAGAGCACAAGACGATCTATGCCAAGCGCCGCACCGCACTCGGCCGCTACGGCGAGCCTGAGGAAGTGGCACACATAACGCTGAGCCTCTGCCTGCCTGCCGCCTCGTTCCTGACCGGCGCGGTGATCCCGGTCGACGGTGGGCTGATGGCGCGAAATGCGTGAGGCGTTCCCCGGATGCTGCGCGGCAGATATGCCTGACACTCTGGAAGATGAGGTAGAGCCGTTAACGTGTCCCGGACGCGGTGCAGCGTGTCCCGGCGATGCGAAGCATCGTCCGGTACGCTGCGCCGCAGAGCCGGGACCCGTAGCGCCGCTAGACCTGGGCCCCGGTTCAGCAGCGCAGCACTCTGTGCTGCGCTGCGCCCGGGGCATGAGAAATCAGCACCGTCCGGGACACGAGACAGGCGCAATGCCGCATGCGCGCCGCAGCGTTGACTTGGACATTTCGGCGAGTAATTTTTCTTACAAACAGAGCGGGCAAACCGCCCGCCGCTTTCTGGAGAGACGCCATGGTGATCGCAATCCGGCAGTTGCATCCGCATTTTGTCGGCGAAGTATCCGGGCTTGATCTACGAAAACCCCTGACGCCGCAGGAAGCAGCCGACATCGAAGCCGGCATGGACAAATACGCCGTGCTGCTGTTCCGCAACCAGGACATCACGGACGAACAGCAACTCGCATTTGCGCTGAATTTCGGCAAGCGCGAAGACGCTCGCGACGGCAACATCGTCAAGCCTCAGGATTCGCGCCTCTCGACCGGCCTCAACGACGTCTCCAATCTCGGCAAGGACGGCAAGCCATTGCCGCGCGACAGCCGCGCACATCTGTTCAACCTCGGCAATTGCCTGTGGCATTCCGACAGCTCGTTTCGTCCGATCCCGGCGAAGTTCTCGCTCTTGTCGGCGCGGGTGGTGAACCCGAAGGGCGGCAACACCGAATTCGCCGACATGCGCGCGGCCTATGACGCGCTCGACGACGACACCAAGGCCGAGATCGAGGACCTGATCTGCGAACATTCGCTGATGTATTCGCGCGGCTCGCTCGGCTTCCTGGATTATACCGATGAAGAAAAAGAGATGTTCAGGCCGGTGCTGCAGCGGCTGGTGCGGACGCATCCGGTGCATCGCCGCAAGTCGCTGTATCTGTCATCGCACGCGGGCGCGATTCTGGGCATGAGCATGCCCGAGGCGCGGTTATTGCTGCGCGACCTGACCGAGCACGCCACGCAGAAGGAATTCGTCTACGTCCATAAATGGACCGTGCATGACCTCGTGATGTGGGATAACCGCCAGACCATGCACCGGGTGCGGCGCTACGACCAGTCGCAGCCCCGCGACATGCGCCGCGCCACGGTTGCCGGTACCGAGCCGACGGTGACGCAGCAGGCCGCGGAGTAGATTGTCACAAAGGCATCGTCGTCCCTGCGAACGCAGGGACCCATAACCATCGGCTTCGGTTGTTTGAACGGTAACTACCCCATCGCTTCACGGATGGGCCGCGGCGTATGGGTCCCTGCTTCCGCAGGGACGACGCGGTGTTTGTGGCAAGGTCCGCGACGAGACCCCTACGCGTGCCCGGCCTCATTCGACAGCATGCCCGGGTCGATGCCGATCTTGCGCAACGCACGTTGATATTTGTCGTCGACGTCGTCGCCGAAGATCAGATCCGGGTCGGCATCGCAGTGCAGCCAGCCATTGTGCTGGATCTCGTCCTCAAGCTGCCCGGGCGCCCAGCCGGCATAGCCGAGCGCCAGGATGGCGTGCTTCGGGCCGGTGCCCTTGGCGATCGCCTTGAGGATGTCCACCGTCGCGGTCAGGCAGATGCCCTCGTCGATGTTCAGAGTCGCGTCCTTGATGAAGAAATCGCTCGTATGCAGCACGAAACCGCGGCCGGTATCGACCGGACCGCCCTTCAGCACCTGCATGGTCTCGGCGTTTTCCGGCAGCGTGATCTGGTCGGCCTTCTCGATGATATCGAGTTGCACCAGCAGTCCTGGAAAGTCGATGCTGCCGGCCGGACGGTTGACGATGATGCCCATCGCCCCTTCCGACGAGTGCGCGCACATGTAGATGACGGAGCGCTCGAAACGCGGATCGCCCATGACCGGCATGGCGATCAGCAGCCGGCCGTCCAGATAGCCCTCGCCGGACGAATTATCGCCAAAGCCGGCGGCTTTGCGGCGGACAGGCTTCGATGTCTTGCCTTCAGGGCTCATCCGCAAAGGCCTCTCTCTTGCAGGTTCATATCCTGATATCGGGTGCGGTTTCTGTCAATCAAGCTTCCGGCATCATTCGGCTGCCGATCACACGCAATTCAATGGTTTGCCTCGAAACTTGCCTGTAAAGACGTGCCATGAGCGTCCTAGTTCCCCTGCGCGCCGCACTCGGCGTCGCCGCCTTGAGCGTCGCGTGTGCGGCGTCGGATGTTCGCGCCCAGGATGCCTCACCGTGGCAACATGACGCCCATTCCGCGGTACGGTTGCTGGCGGGATCACGCAGCGGCGCAGTGCTGCTCGGCGGCGTTGCCATCCAGTTGCAGCCGGGATGGAAGACCTATTGGCGGACGCCCGGGGATTCCGGCGTGCCACCCCGCTTCGACTTCTCCAAATCCGACAATGTCGAAGCTGTGACGGTGCTGTGGCCGGCACCGATGAAATTCGACGACGGCGCAGGCGGCACCGCGCTGGGATACAAGCAACAGGTCGTGCTGCCGTTGCGGATCGTCGCCAAGAATGCCGACAAGCCGGTGACGCTGCGCACCCACATCAGCTACGCGGTTTGCGAAAAGCTCTGCATTCCCGTCGAAGCCCATGCCGAACTCGCTTTTGCCAGCGTGGCAAGCACCGAGGACGGCACACTGTCCGAGGCGCTCAATGCGGTGCCGAAGCCGGCCAATGTCGGGGACCCCAATCCGCTGACCATCCGCGGCGTCAAGCGCGAGGGAAAGAACGTGCTGGTCGACGTGACCGCGCCCGAGGCCCGGGAGGTCAACCTGTTCGCCGAGGGGCCGACGCCCGACTGGGCGTTGCCGGTTCCCAAGCTCGTGGAGCAAGGCCCGCCCGGCGTCAAACGCTTTGCCTTCGAACTCGACGGCCTGCCGCCCGGCGCCAGTCTGGAAGGCGCCGCACTCAAACTGACGCTCGTCGGCGGCGACCGGGCCTACGAGTTCAACGTCAGTTTGAATTGACGCGACTTGAATTGACGCGACCTGCCGACCCTGCGGACGTGCTCAGCCGCGCCACGATGCCGCAAGGTGTTTCCACCGGGTGCAGCGACGCTTTCCAGTCAAAGGAGAGCCGGCGCTTGGCAGCTCTCCTCTTCAGCAACGTGTGTCCTCCTAGCTCTTCTGGCCGCTCATCTGCTGAGCGCGCATATAGCTCTTGCAGGCACTACGCATGTCGCCCTTTGACATGGCGGTATTCGCCGCACCCAACTCTTTCATCATCGCAAATTTGCCGGGGCTATCAGGCATAGCGTTACTGGACGCGACGAGCTTGGCCATGTTCTCGCTTGTGCAACCCGTCTTCTGGGCAGCAGCCTTCTGGGCAGAAGCCGGGCTGACAGCCAGCGCGGTGGTGATCGTTACAGCGGTGACAAACAGCAGTTTCATATTTTTCCTCCCCGGCCGCACCATGCGGCCGAAGCTCAAGTTATAAAAAGCCAGAAAAGTTCCGCAACCCCGGGACCAACCAGCATGAAGCTACGAAACCGGGGATAGCTGCACGGCTGGCGGGGGCCTGTGGGTCGGTATGGGATCGGGTGCGTTGATGAGATAAAGCGCGCCGGCCACCAGCATGATGGCAGCGATCACCAATCCCAACATGGCCAGGACCAGATCATTCGGATCATCCATCTCGCGGCCCGGACATGCGGGCGTTCGGGTGCGATGGCAGCCATCGCCTTTGGCTATCCGCGCGAGCGCCTGTAACGAATAACGGCGGGTCCGAAGACCTTTGGCTATCCGCGACATGCGCCGTTGTGAACGGCGGGCGATGGCTCCGCGGCATCAAACGACGGCCCAGCCGTTTTGTTCCTGACTTCGTCGTTTCGTGGCACCCCGACCAAGCAGCTCAGGGTTCGAGCCGTCCCGGAGCGATCAGCGGCAGGGGGCGAATTCAACTGGTCGCCGCGACGTGCCTTCGCGCCCAGCCATGGTCGGTGGCGGCTCCTGACCGTGCGCTAAACAAAAATTTCGCTGACCTCTTGAACCCTATTTTTGTGCTCCTCAGATCATTTTCCGCGCCGGAGGCGCTTCGATGCCGCAGACGGCGCACATCCAAATCCGGAGCCCCGGTTTGCAGGCCCGGCGACGCAATCGTCAAACGAGGAAAGGATAGATCGGTAAACCACGGGAGCTTGAGATGAGCACCTCTGTTCAGCGAAGGCCGCGCAAGGGCGGATCGCTTGTTCTGGACTGGCTCATGGTCGCAATGAGCTTCGCAACGATCGCTTGGATCAGTTTTCGAACGATAGGAGGATGATATGATCACTGATCACACCATTGTCTCCGCTCGGGCGGAGCAACGCAAAAAGGCCGTCGAAGATCGCCGCTTCATCCGGCGATTGATCGCAGCTTTCACTGGCGCGGCATTGGCCATGCCGGCGCTGGCAGCCTGGGGAATCGATAGTCCGCATACCCAGCAGCCTTCCGATCGCGCCGCGACTCCGATCATCTTGCCGCCAATTCCCTACCTCGATTCCATCCCCTGGATGCAGTGGAACGTCAACACCAACGCGTCCAAGACCGACCTCCTGCTGTCGCCGACGTTGCGGTGGGGAATTGGACTGACACCAGAGCCGCAGGATAAGCAGAAGCTGACGGCTAATTGAGCCAAGTCTCTCCGGATGCGATTTGCGGTTGCTCGCGCAGATCGCATCCATCTGCAGCGGCGCGATACAAGCTATTCCTGGTAGGGCATGACCGCGGAGCGGCGTCGGTCGGCCCGAAAGCCACTCATATCGGTCCCTGCACATCACGGGCACCCAACCGAATCTTAACGAATGGTTGATATATCCGATCGTCGCCGCCACCTCGCGGCGCGTTTCGGGGATGTACCGTCGTGGCCGTAATGGATTCGCAATCCACAACCGCTCCGCCTGGTGGCGTGATCGCGCGCCTGCGTGCGCTGCTTGGCGGCTCCAGTGAAGCCTCCGTTACAAAGCGGCTGGCCGGCACGATCTTCGTGATCCGCGTCTTCAGCGCAGCACTTGCCTATTTCTCGCAGATCCTGCTGGCGCGCTGGATGGGCGGCTCGGACTATGGCGTCTATGTCTATGTCTGGACCTGGGTGCTGCTGCTCGGCAGCATGATGGATTTCGGCATCTCGGCGTCCGCGCAGAAGATCATTCCGGAATATCGTACACGCGGCGAGCATGCGCTGCTGCGCGGCTTTCTCTCCGGCAGCCGATGGATGACGTTCGCAGTCTCCTCCATCGTCTCGCTGCTGCTGGCGGGCGCGGTGAAGGGATTATCGCCGTGGATCGACGGCAACGCGATCGTTCCCCTCTACATCGGTTGCCTGACACTGCCGGCGTTCGTCGTCGCCAACACCCAGGACGGCATCGCCCGCTCGCATGACTGGATGCGGCTTGGCCTGGTGCCGCAGTTCATCGTGCGCCAGTCGCTGATCATTGGCCTGACCGCCGGCGCCTTCGTGCTCGGCTTCAATCTCGGTGCCACCGCCGCGATGTGGGCCAGCGCCGCGGCGGTATGGATCGCGATGATCGGCCAGATGATCGTGCTCAATCGCAAGCTCGGCGGCCATATCGACCCCGGCCCCCGGGCCTATGACTTCCGCGGCTGGCTCGCGGTCTCGCTGCCGATCCTGCTGGTAGAGAGCTTTTATCTGCTGTTGTCCTACACCGACGTACTGGTGCTGCAGCAATTCCGCTCCTCGGAAGAGGTCGGCGTCTACTTTGCCGTGGTGAAGACGCTGGCGCTGGTCTCCTTCATTCACTACGCGATGGGGGCTTCGACTGCGCATCGCTTTGCCGAGTATCACGCGCAGGGCGATAAGCCGCGGCTGTCGGCCTATGTGGCGCATGCGATTCAGTGGACGTTCTGGCCGTCGCTCGGCGCAACTGTTCTGCTGCTGGCGCTGGGCAAGCCGCTATTGTCGTTGTTCGGACCGCAATTCGTCGTCGGCTATGACATCATGTTCATTGCAGCGATTGGCCTTGTGGTGCGTTCCGCCATCGGCCCGGTCGAGCGGCTCCTGAATATGCTCGGCCATCAGCACATCTGCGCGCTGGCCTATGCGCTCGCCTTCGTCATGAACGTTGTGCTGTGCCTCGTCCTGGTGCCCGACTTCGGCGGCCATGGCGCGGCAGCGGCGACCTCGATCTCGCTGACGTTCGAGACGGTGCTGCTGTTCTGGATCGTGCGCCGGCGGCTCGGACTGCGCGTGCTGGCGTTCGGGAAGCGTTGATCCTGTAGGCCACTGGAGCGGTTGGAAGACGGCCGCCTGCACCTCAAGTCCGTGTCGTAACCGTCCTGCGTTATCCGTTTCCGGATTTTCTATCGTTTGCGCAAGGACACGATCGATATCCTGCACATCCGACAACGTCGCGACGGCCCGTTAACGAGGTTGACCAGCAGGGCCCCGCCAGGCGGCCGACGGCATCGGCGAGGCAGGATACCGGTTTCGCTCTGCACCGCCAAATTGGGGAAAATAACCACCGGATTCCCATGTGCGCATGAAATATTCTTATTTCACCCGATGCGCCGCCATCGATAGGACGTTTATCCCCTGCGTTGATATATACCCGCACATGCCAAATGGAACTTGCACCCGGAAATGATTGATCCGCTTTACGTTGCCTCGGGATTCGGCGTCGGCCTGCTCGTCGGGATGACTGGTGTCGGCGGCGGCTCGCTGATGACGCCGTTGCTGATTCTGCTATTCGGCATCCACCCGTCGACCGCTGTCGGCACCGACCTTCTATATGCCGCTGCCACCAAGACGGGCGGCAGCTTGGTGCATGGCTTTGCACGCAGCATCCACTGGCCGGCAGTGATGCGCCTTGCCAGCGGCAGCATCCCGGCAAGCGTCGTTACCTTGCTCGTGCTGTGGCAACTCGAGCTCAAGGGGGAGGCCGCGCGCAGCCTGGTCAATCTGGTGCTGTGCTTCGCGCTCCTCCTCACGGCGACATCGTTGATCTTCCGCAGGGCGATCATGGATCACTATCGCCGGCGCATGGAAGGGTTCGATGCCGCGGCGACCGGCCGCGCGACCGTGATGGTCGGCGTGGCGCTCGGTGTGCTGGTCTCGATTTCATCCGTCGGCGCCGGCGCCGTCGGCGTCACTGCGCTCTTGCTGCTCTATCCGCGCCTCCCGATGGCGAGCATTGTCGGCTCCGACATCGCGCATGCGGTGCCGCTGACGCTGGTGGCCGGCATCGGACATTGGGCGCTGGGTTCGGTCGATTGGGCGCTGATGGGTGTGCTGTTGATCGGATCGTTGCCCGGCATCGTGATCGGGAGCTACTGCGCGGTTCGCGTGCCGGAGACGGTGCTGAGGGTGGTGCTGGCCTCGGTGCTGATTCTGGTGGCCAGCAAACTCGGCTTCAACGAGTTGCATTTTTCGCAGGCGAGTATCGCAGCCGTGACCGGGAGCGTCGCCCATTAGCGCGTTTTCCAGCGAAGTGGACACCGGTTCGCGTTCAAGAAAACGCGTCAAACAAAAACCTGGAGCCCGGTTCTGATTCAATCAGAACCGAAAAGGCTCCAGGCGCGCTTCCCGGGCCGTTCGAAATTCCTCGTTCGCAATTGCTATGCCGCGGTCCATCCGCCATCGATCGACAGATTGGCGCCGGTGATCTGGGCGGCATCGTCGCTGCACAGGTACAGCGCCAGTGCGGCGACCTGTTCGGAGGTCACGAACTCCTTGGTCGGCTGCGCCTCCAGCAACACGTCGTTGATGACCTGCTCCTTGGTCAGGTTGCGCGCCTTCATGGTGTCGGGAATCTGCTTTTCCACCAGCGGCGTCCAGACATAACCGGGGCTGATGCAGTTGCAGGTGATCTTGAACGTCGCAAGCTCCAGCGCCACCGTCTTGGTGAGACCGGCAATGCCGTGCTTGGCCGAGACATAGGCCGCCTTGAACGGCGACGCCACCAGCGAATGCGCGGAAGCCGTGTTGATGATACGGCCCCAGCCGCGCTTCTTCATGCCGGGGACTGCAGCGCGGATGCCGTAGAACGCCGATGACAGGTTGATGGCGATAATGGCTTCCCACTTCTCGGCCGGAAACTCCTCGATCGGCGAGACGAACTGGATGCCGGCATTGTTGACGAGGATATCGACCGAACCAAACGTCTTCTCGCCAAGCGCGACCATTTCGGCAATCTCGGCGGGCTTGGTCATGTCGGCGGGCGAGTGCACGGCGCGGACCTTGAAGTCGGTCTCGATGCCGGAACGCTCGCGCTCGATATCGGCCGGCACGCCCATGCCGTTGAGCACGACATTGGCGCCGGCGGCGGCAAAAGCGCGCGCGTAAGCCAATCCAATGCCGCTTGTCGAGCCGGTCACGACAGCGGTCTTGCCTTTTAACGTACCCATTCCATTCACTCCTGCTTGCCTGCGGCGCTCTTCGAAACATCCCCCGTCATATCGTAGGCCATCATGGTCTGGCCGGATTGCGGACGCTCCAACACATCCTTGTGACGCATCGACAGATGAACGTCGCGGACGCCTGCGTTCCAGTGTTCGACCATGGCGACATGCGAAAAGTCGTAATCCTTGGATGACGTTTCGTAGTTCTTGCTCTTGTAGATCAGATGCACGACGGTGACGGTGTTTTCCTTGGCCGCGTTGCAGAGAACTGCCACCGACGGATCGTTCTTGAGATCATCGGGCAACTTTCCGAGCAGCTCGCGCAGCGCCTTCCGCGCGTTGTGCACCTGCTTGTTCTTGTCGGTAGTCATGCGGGTGCGGCTGGAATAGCGGATGTCCTTTTCGCGCTCTGCGGCCTCCAGCAGCGACGTCGGCAATTCGCCGCGCGCGCTGAACAAATCGACTTGAAAGATCAGGAGATCGCGGTTGGATTCCTCACCCAGCACGTAATCGAGCGGCGTGTTGGAAGCGATGCCGCCGTCCCAATAGTGCTCGCCTTCGATCTCGATGGAAGGAAAGCCGGGCGGCAGCGCGCCGGAGGCCATGATGTGCTCCGGGCCAATCTTCTTGCCGCGCTTCCTGAAATCGAAATTGTCGAAGTATTTAAGGTTGCCCGAGGTTACTCCGACCGCGCCGACGCTGAGCCGCGTCTTCAGATCGTTGATGCGGTCGAAGTCGACCAGCCGCTCCAGCGTTTTCTTCAGCGGCGCAGTGTCATAATAGCTTTGCGATTGCCGGCTGCCCGGCGGCCACAAGGGTGCAGGTGGAATGCGCGGCGTGAAGAAGCCCGGTACGCCGAAGGTCGCAATCAGCGCGGCACTGGTCTCGTTGAACAGCGAGCGCGCGCGGTCGCCTGATGCGACGGGCTTCCATGGCACCGGAGATGACACCATCTCCCAAAATTCTTTCAGCCGATCGACGCGCTTTTCACCTTCGTTGCCGGCAATGATCGCGGCATTGACGGAGCCGATCGAAATGCCCGCGATCCATTCAGGTTCGAACCCCGAGCGGCACAGCGCCTGAAAGGCACCCGCCTGATAGGAGCCGAGCGCGCCGCCCCCTTGCAGGACCAGCACACGCTGCGCTTTGGCGGGCGTGGTTGCCGGCGCGGTATCGGAATAATCCATCGTGACCGTCGGCTAGTGGACAATGACCGGTGCACCGTGGCGGCAGTTCGCGACGGCGTCAATCAGGCAGGATCGAAGCAAGGATCACGCCGAGTTTATCGTTTTGTGAGAGGTCGAAGCCCGCATCCAGCGTTGCCTCAGGTTGATGCAAGGATCAGCGTCCAGAACACCTTGTATTTGGTGTTTGGAGCGTAAACCGCCGCGATGCCCAATTTTGTGACACCATTCTTGAGCATATTGGCCTTGTGCGGCGGCGAGTCGCGCCAGCCGGAAAAGGCTTCCGCCATCGTGTGATAGCCGGCCGAGATATTCTCGACGGCAAGCTTCGCCGGATAGCCTGAGGCCCCCAGCCGCTTCTCCAGCGGGCCCTTCACGTTGTGGTCCATCTTGTTGCGGGCCGCCATCGCCTGCGACTGCTGCTCCGCCAGCTTGATCAGATCGGGATCGACCACGACGGCGCCGAGGCCATTGTTCTGGCGATATTGCGAGATCAGAAGCGCCGCCGCCACAGGGTCGAGCGTGGCGCCGGGTTGGGCCATGTCGAGATACATGGCCGGCTGTTCCGGAATCTTGACGTCTGCCGAGCAGCCGGCAAGCAGCAATAGGCCGATAATGGCGGTGGTCGCCCGTTTCACTGAAAGAATCCCCCGAAGAAGCCCCTAAGCCTGGATGGCCGCTTGTTGCATACCAACCGTGGCTGAATGGTGAACGGGCCGTCGTTTCGACGTCATTCCTGCGCGGCAAAGATCCGGTAGCGGCGGGGTTGCAGGCTGATGATTTCGCCGGCCTGGAGTTCCCGGTCGCGGGGGGCGTCGATCTCGATCACAGTCTTGCCCTCCCCGCCCGTCAAGGCGATCTCCGCCCGCTGGATCGGGCCGAACGAGCGGACATGGCGCACCGCGCCCTCCAGCGAGCCGGTTCCGGCGGGCCCGATCTGCATGTCGTGGCGACGGACGAACAGCTTTGAGGCGCCGGAGGCTGCACCATCGGCGGCGATATTGAGCGGCCGGCCGCCGAGCCGCACCGAGCCGCCTGAGACCTCGACCGGCAGCACGATGGATTCGCCGATGAAGCCGTGGACAAAGGCGGTCGCCGGATTGTCATAGACGTCGCCTGGCGTGCCGATCTGCTCGATGCGCCCCTTGTCCATCACCACCACGCGGTTAGCGACTTCCAACGCCTCTTCCTGGTCGTGGGTGACGAAGATCGAAGTGACATGGATTTCGGAATGCAGCGAGCGCAGCCATTGCCGCAGCTCTTTCCGCACCTTGGCGTCGAGCGCGCCGAAGGGCTCGTCGAGCAGGAGGATGCGCGGCTCGATCGCAAGCGCGCGTGCCAGCGCAATGCGCTGCCGTTGGCCGCCCGACAATTGGCTGGGATAGCGGTTTGCCAGCCAGTCGAGCTGCACCAGGTCGAGCAATTCCTTGACGCGGGCACGGATCGTGGCCTCGTCCTTGCGGACGGCGCGCGGCTGCACGCGCAAGCCGAAGGCGACGTTCTCGAACACCGTCATGTGGCGGAACAACGCGTAGTGCTGGAACACGAATCCGACATGGCGTTCGCTGGCGCCGTGGCCGAGCGCATCCTCGCCATCGATCCGCACCTCGCCCGCATCGGGCCAGTCGAGGCCCGCGATAATCCGCAGCAGCGTGGTCTTGCCCGACCCGGATGGGCCAAGCAGCGCCAGCAATTCGCCTTTGCCGACCTTCAGATCGACATTGTCGAGGGCCGCGAACGCGCCGAATCTCTTGACGATGTTTTTGACTTCAATGGTCACTTGGATCGTCCCTTAAATCATCCCTTGGATCGTCTCTTGGGGTTTGTCCTTCATCCAGACGCTGCTCGAGAACGGTCTTCACGACCAGCGTGATCAAGGCCAGCATCGCCAGGAGCGAGGCAATCGCAAACGAGGCTACGAACTGATATTCATTATAGAGGATCTCGACCAGTAGCGGCATGGTGTTGGTCTCGCCGCGGATATGGCCCGACACCACCGACACCGCGCCGAACTCGCCCATGGCGCGCGCATTGCACAGCAGTACGCCATATAACAGGCCCCATTTGATATTGGGCAGAGTGACGCGGAAGAAGGTCTGCAGGCCTGACGCTCCCAGCGAGATCGCGGCTTCCTCCTCCTGCGTGCCCTGCTCCTGCATCAGCGGGATCAGCGAGCGGGCCACAAACGGAAACGTCACGAAGATGGTCGCGAGCGCAATGCCGGGCACGGCGAACAGAATATGGACGTTGTGGGCCTGTAGCCAGGTGCCCCAATAGCCCTGCGCGCCGAACAGCAGCACGAAGACGAGGCCCGAAATGACCGGACTGACCGAGAACGGCAGGTCGATCAGCGTGACCAGGAAGGTCTTGCCGGGGAAATCGAACTTTGCGATCGCCCAGGCCGCGATCACCCCGAACAGCAGATTGAGACCGACCGAAATCGCCGCCACCAGCAGGGTCAACCGAATTGCCGACAGCGCCTCCGGCTCGGCCAGCGCGGCGAAATAGGCGCCAAAACCCTTCGACAAGGCCGATGCGAACACCACGACCAGCGGCAGCACGACAAAGATGGTGAGGAAGCTGACGGCAAGCGCGACGATGACGAAGCGGACCGGCCCCGGCTCTGTCCGAAAATCCTTGGGTGAAGCAAGCGCCCGCGGACGCTCGCGCGCTTCGCGGCGCGACAGCGAGGAAATGGCCGCGCCCGCCGTTGACGCGTAGGCCTTTAGCGGCGCCTCCGGAGTCACAAAGCTCGTTTGCGTCGACATCGATCGGCCCTCAATGCGCGGGAATGCGGGTTTGCGCCCAGCGTTGCAGGCGATTGACGGCAAAGATGATCACGAACGAAGCCAGCAGCATGACGACGGCAATCGCCGTCGCATCGGCGTAGCGAAATTCGGACAACCGGATCACGATCAGCAGTGGCGCGATCTCCGATACGTTGGGCAGATTGCCGGCGATGAAGATCACCGACCCGTATTCGCCGACCGCGCGCGCGAATGCCAACGCAAAGCCGGTCAGCAGCGCCGGAATCAGGCTCGGCAAAATCACCCGGAACACGGTGTGCCAGCGGTTGGCGCCGAGGCTTGCGGCCGCTTCCTCGATTTCCGGATCGAGATCGATCAGGACGGGCTGAACCGTGCGCACCACGAAGGGGATGCCGATGAAAATCATCGCAATAAAAATCCCAATCGGCGTGAACGCCACCTTGATGCCGAGTTCAGCCAGCGGCGCCCCAAGCCATCCCTTCTGTGCGAACAACTGCGTCAGCGCCACGCCCGCGACCGCGGTCGGCAGCGCAAAGGGAATGTCGACGATGGCATCGAAAATCCGCCGGCCCGGAAAGCGGTAGCGCACCAGCGCCCACACGATGATGGTGCCCATCACCAGGTTGACGCAGGCTGCGGCAAAGGACAGACCGAACGAAATCTTCAGCGCATTCAGCGTGCGGCGGCTGCTGAGAATTTCCCAGAACTGGGCGGGCGAAAGCTCGAGCGTCTTGAGGAACAGTCCGGCGAGCGGAATGAGGATGATAATTGAGAGCCACGTCAGCGTCAGGCCCATGGTCAGACCGAACCCGGGCAAGCTCGTGCGCCGTGCGACCGCTGTGTTCACAAATCCCCCTGCTTCCGCTACGGCCGCCCGTTGGCCGGATCAGTTCTTGTAGATCTGGTCGAAAATGCCGCCTTCGCCGAAGTGATCTTTCTGCGCCTTGGTCCAACCACCGAAAACGTCGTCGATTGTGAAAAGTTCGACCCTGGCGAAGGATTTTTCGTGCTCCTTCGCAATTTCCGGATCGCGCGGACGATAGGAATTGCGCGCGGCGATTTCCTGGCCTTCTTTGGTATACCAATACTTCAGATAGGCTTCGGCGACGGCTCGCGTGCCTTTTTTATCGGCAACCTTGTCGACGACCGAAATCGGCGGCTCGGCGAGAATCGACAAAGGCGGCGCGACGATCTCGAATTTGCCCTTGCCGAATTCGCGCTGCGCCAGGAATGCCTCGTTCTCCCACGCCAGCAACACGTCGCCGACGCCGCGCTCGACGAAAGTTACGGTCGAGCCGCGCGCGCCGGTATCGAGCACCGGCACGTTGTTGAAGAGATCGGCGACGAACTTCTTCGCCTTGTCGGCGGAACCGAATTTCTTTTCGGCAAAGCCCCATGCCGCCAGGTAATTCCATCGCGCGCCACCCGAGGTCTTCGGGTTCGGCGTAATCACCTGCAGGCCGGGCTTGATCAGATCGTCCCAATCCTTGATGGCTTTTGGGTTACCCTTGCGCACCAGGAATACGATCGTCGAAGTATACGGCGATGCATTGAGCGACAGGCGCTTCTGCCAATCCGGCGCCACCAGCCCCTTCGCAGCGATGGCGTCGATGTCATAGGCCAGCGCCAGCGTGACGACATCGGCCTGCAGCCCGTCGATTACCGCGCGCGCCTGCGAGCCTGAGCCGCCATGCGACTGCTTGATTTCGACGCTCTTGCCGTTCTCTTTCTGGTAGGCCGCCGCGAACGCCTTGTTGAAATCGGCGTACAGCTCGCGCGTCGGATCGTAGGACACGTTGAGTAAGGTGTAGTCGGCAGCGAAGGCCGAACTCGCCCAGAGCAATCCGGCAACAAGCGGCAGAATGCGACGGATCATCGTTGATCTCCATTCGGCTTGACGAAGCATATCATCAACCACGAGCGCATAAGTGCTACGAAAGGCCGCTTAGTCAACGAAACCGCATTTCATTGTTTGCGGTTCCGCAGCTTCCTTGTCCTATGAAGTCCGGACTCTAGGAAGTTTTGGTCGTATGGATGCCGCATTCCGTCTTGGGCCTGCCGCGCCAACGGCCGGCGCGGGCGTCCTCGTCCGGCGCCGTCCGGCTCGAACACGGCATGCACCCGACCGAGAGATAACCCGAGGCGACCAGCGGATGCGGCGGCAATTTGGCGAGCTTGTAAATCGCCTCGATCTCTTCGCGCGACACGTTGGCAAACGGATTGAATTTCAGCCTGTCGCCGTCGTCCTCGACAACGGGAATCTCAGCGCGCGCGCCGCCCTGAAACCGCTTGCGTCCGTTGATCCAGGCCGAGAACGGTTTGAGCGCCCGCGCCAGCGGCTCTACTTTACGGATACGGCAGCAGGCGTCGGGATCGGAAAACCATAATTCGCGATCGGGATCCTGGCGTGAGAGCGCTTCTGCCAGCGGCTTGATCGAGCGGACGTCGCGGAGACCAAGCGCAGCAATCAGCGTATCGCGATAGGCGAGCGTCTCCTCGAACAGCCAACCTGTATCGAGGAAGATCACGGGAATCGCGGGGTCGACGTCGGCCATCACCTTCAGCAGCGCCGCCGATTCCGTACCGAACGACGACACCAGCGCAAGCTGCTCGCGGCCGACGGTCTTCAGCGCGGTTTCAATGACATGCGTCGGCGAAGCGTCGCGCAAGGTATCGTCGAGCGTCTGCGCCGAATGAAGGATCGCTGCTTCAGCGGCGACCACCTGCTGTGAAATCGTGCTCACTGGCCGGCACTCTCCGAATGACGCAACTGCATCCGCCGATTGAGCGCCGTGACGCGGCCATCGCCGGTCGGTTGGTAGAACACCGAATAGCGCTTCATGGTCTCGGCGAAGGCATCGGCGTCGGCATCCTTCTTGACCTCGAACGCGTCGAAGCCGGCGCGCGACATGAACACGAACTGGTCGCGCAGCACCTGGCCGGTGGCGCGCAGCTCGCCGTCATAGCCATGCCGCTCGCGCAACAAGCGCGCCTGGCTGTAGGCACGGCCATCGCGGAAGGTCGGGAACACCAGCGCGACGGCGGCCAGGCGGTCGAGATAGGGCACGAGATCGTCGACGGCTCGGCTGTTCGGCCAGATCACGCCGGTTTTGCCGGCACGCTTGAGAATGGCTTCCGGATCTTCGAGGAACCGCGCTGACGAAAGGAGGACCGCTCCGTCGCCCGGCAATTCGGCGCCGTCGGCAACATGGACGAACAGGTCGGTGGCGATTCTTCCGTTCTTAACGAGTGGCATAGACCCGCTCCTTGAATGGCTCGACGCCCAGACGCTTGACCGTATCGACGAACAGTTCTTCGGGACGGTCGCGCAGCGCGAGATAGGCTTCGACAATGTCTTCGACCACGTCGGCAACTTCCGCATAAGGGACGGCCGGGCCGATCAGCGCGCCCATCTGCGCGTTCTCGTCGGCGCGGCCGCCAATCGTGATCTGGTAAAACTCCTCGCCGTTCTTCTCGACGCCGAGGATGCCGATGTGGCCGACGTGGTGATGGCCGCACGCGTTGATGCAGCCGGAGATGTTGATGTGCAGCCGGCCGATCATGTCGGCGGTGTCGTGGTTGGCAAAACGCCGGGTCAATTCCTGTGCGATCGGAATCGAGCGCGCGTTGGCGAGCGAGCAGTAGTCGAGCCCTGGGCAGGCGATGATATCGGTGACCAGATTGACGTTCGGCGTGGCGAGCCCGAGACGGTCGAGCGCCTTCCACAACTGCGGCAGGTCGCGCTTGGCAACATGCGGCAACGCCAAATTCTGCTCGTGGCCGACGCGGATTTCGCCGAAGGAGTATTTATCGGCGAGATCGGCGATCGCGTCCATCTGGTCGGCAGTGGCGTCGCCGGGCGGGCCGCCCACCGGCTTCAGCGACAGCGTCACGATCGAATAACCCTGCACCTTGTGCGGGGCCACCGAGTTCTTCCGCCAGCGCTCGAACAGCGGATCATGCGCGGCCTGCTTCAGCTCGTCCGGCATGTGCGGAAGTTTCTCGTAAGCCGGATAGGAGAAGCGCGAACGCACCTCCTCGATGACGGAATGGTCGAGTGTCAGGGCGCTGTGGCCCATCTGCCTCCATTCCTCGTCGACCTCACGCGCGAACTTCTCGATGCCGAGCTCATGCACCAGGATCTTAATGCGCGCCTTGTAGATGTTGTCGCGACGGCCGTACTGGTTGTAGACGCGCAGGATCGCCTCGACGTAGTTGAGAATGTCGCGGCCGTGGACGAACGGCTTGATGGTTTTGGCGATGAACGGCGTGCGGCCGAGGCCGCCGCCGACCAGCACCTCGAAACTGGTCTCGCCGTCGGCGTTCTTGTGCAGGCGCAAGCCGATGTCGTGGATCTTGATCGCGGCACGGTCGTGCTCGGATGCGGTGATCGCAATCTTGAACTTGCGCGGCAGGAACGAGAATTCCGGATGCAGCGTGGTATGCTGACGCAGGATTTCCGACCAGATGCGGGGATCCTCGACCTCGCCGGGCGCGACGCCGGCCCATTGGTCCGAGGTGACATTGCGCATGTTATTGCCCGAGGTCTGCATCGCGTGGATGCCGACCTCGGCAAGCTCGGCCAGCGCATCGGGCAACTCGGCAAGCTTGATCCAGTTGAACTGGATGTTCTGCCGCGTGGTGAAATGGCCATAACCGCGGTCGTAGCGGCGGGCAATATGGGCAAGCCGGCGCAACTGCTTCGACGACAACGTGCCATAGGGGATCGCGACGCGGAACATGTAGGCGTGCAATTGCAGGTACACGCCGTTCTGCAACCGCAGCATCTTGAATTCGTCCTCGGTGAGTTCGCCCGAGAGGCGGCGCTTCACCTGATCGCGGAATTCCGAAACCCGCTCGTTGATGAGCGTGCGGTCGAGTTCGTCATATGCATACATGATGGATCAGCCTTTAGGCCGGAAGAAGGTCGATGGTGAGGCCCTTCGACCGGATGTGTTCACGGAGGTTGCCGGGCTTGACTACCCCGCCTTTGAGCTCGACCGGCGCGATATAGGCACCGACTGCGCCGACGTCATCGGCAGCGCTTTCGGCGAGCAAAGCACGCGCATCATCCGAAGTGCTCACGATCGCAGCGTCGGACAGAGCGGTCGACCAACCCTGTTGTGCGGTCCGGTAGACCACGGCGCCATCCCAGGTGCGGTTGGCGGTCACCACCGACGGCCCAGTGATTCTGATTTTCTTTTGTTCGAGCGGAGAGGTCATTCGGCAGCATCCAATAGTTTTGAGATGACTTGATTGAGGTTGGACTGGCGCCACGGCGCGGAATGCGCGACGACGTCGCCGATGATGAGAATAGCGGGGCCGCCATCGATTTTTTCGACCAGCGCGGGAAGGTTCTCGAGCGTCCCGACCACGGCCTGCGCATCCGGCCGCGTCACGCGCGCAAATATTCCGACCGGCGTTTGTGGCGACCGCCCTGCGGCCAGAAGCCCTGCGCGGACCGACGGTGCGGCCGTCATGCCCATGTAGACCACGATGGTCATCTTCTTGTCGGTCAGCACCGACCAGTCGACGGCCTCGGCGTCCTTTGCCTTGTGCGCGGTCAGGAAAGTGATGCGCAGCGCTTCATGCCGATAGGTCAGCGGCGCCTCGAACTGCGCGGCGGCGCCGAGGCCTGCGGTGATGCCCGGCACCACCGAATAGGCAACGCCTGCGGCGCGCAGCACTTCGATTTCCTCGCCGCCGCGGCCGAAGATGAAGGGATCGCCGCCCTTCAGCCGTACCGCGCGCTGTCCAGCCTTGGCAGCCTCGATCAGCAGCTTGTTGATCGCATCCTGGCCGATGCCGGGCTTGCCGACGCGACGGCCGACCGGAATGCGCGAAGCGTCGCGGCGGATGCGGTCGAGAATTTCCGGCGACACCAGCTCGTCGTAGAAAACGACGTCGGCATCCTGTAGCGCGCGCAGCGCCTTGATGGTGAGCAGATCCGGATCGCCCGGCCCCGCGCCGACCAGCGTCACCCTGCCCTCGGCCTTGCCGTCCTTGCTCGCGCCGGCGAAGGCGGAGGGATCGGCGATTTCATTCAGCGCGGTTTCCGCCTCGGCCTTGCGCCCGGCCAGAACCAGCGCACCAATCGGGCCGTCAATCACGCGCTCCCAGAAGCGGCGGCGCAGCGCAAATTCGGGAATGCGTGTATGCATCGATTTACGAAAGCTGCCGATGAAGGCGGCGAGATCGCCGATGCGCGCCGGCAGCACCGCTTCGATGCGCTCGCGCACGCGACGCGCAACCACCGGCGACGCGCCGCCGGTGCCGACGGCGACGACGACGTCGCCGCGATCGACGATCGCGGGAAAGATGAAAGTGGAATGAGCGAGATCGTCCATCACGTTGACGGGCAGACCGACCGCCTTCGCGCGCACTGACATCGCAACGCCGATATCACCGGCGCCGGCGCAGAGCACCGCGATGACGCCTGAGAGATCGGCAGTGAGCGGATCGCCGGTTGCGCGCTCGATCCGCGCGGCAGTGGCCGCATCGAGTCCCGAAACGTCATGGCTGCCGTCGGTCGCATACCAGCGAATGTTTGCACCGGCCGATGCCAGGAGGCGCAGCTTCGCGCGCACAAGTTCGCCGGCTCCGACGAGCAGCACCACGCCGCTTTGCAGATCGAGAAACACGGGCAGAAATCGCATGCGAAACTCACTTCCCCACTTCGGGGTTGACTGGAATTATTTTCTATATATGTGTCGTTCAGCGCCCGCAAAGAGAAAATTTTTTCTTCTCTGTTGCGTCGCGACTATAGAATTTTCGCCCTCCAAGGCCAAGGCCCAGAGATGCATCTTCTCAATCCCGACTCTGCCAAAGACCGGTTGCGTGGCGCCGACCGCAAAAGCGGCGCCACCGTCGAACAAATTTTCACCGATGGACGGCTGCCGCCGCCCTCGATGGATCATCTCGACGAGCTCGAGGCACAGAGCATCTACATTCTGCGCGAGGCGTTCGCGCGGTTGAAAAAACTCGCGCTGCTGTGGTCGCTCGGAAAAGATTCCAACGTGATGATCTGGCTGGCGCGCAAGGCCTTCTTCGGCCGCGTGCCGTTTCCGGCGCTTCACGTCGATACCGGCAAGAAATTTCCCGAGATGTACGCCTTCCGCGATCGCTTCGGAAAAGAGTGGGATCTCGATCTGAAAGTCGAACCCTGCCCGTCGATCGATGCCGTCGATCCAACGCTACCGCCGGCCGCACGTTCGGCCGCTCGCAAGACCGAAGGGCTGAAGTGGGCCCTGACCAAATATGGTTTCGACGGATTGATTGCCGGCATCCGCCGCGATGAGGAGGCCACGCGCGCCAAGGAGCGCGTGTTCTCTCCGCGCGGACTCGAAGGCGGCTGGGACGTGCGCGATCAGCCTCCGGAGTTCTGGGATCAATTCAACGCTTCAGTGCCGCAAGGCGCACATCTACGCGTCCATCCGATCCTGCATTGGACCGAGGCCGACATCTGGGCCTACACCAAGCGCGAAAACATTCCGGTCATTCCGCTCTATCTCTCGAAGGACGGCAAGCGCTATCGCTCGCTGGGCGATCAGGACATCACCAATCCGGTTGCTTCGACCGCCTCCAGCATCGACGAAATTCTCGCCGAGCTCGACGGCACCAAGGTGCCGGAGCGCGCCGGCCGCGCACTGGATCATGAAACCGAAGATGCTTTCGAGCGGCTGCGCGTCGCCGGCTATCTCTAACGGACATTTGCTGTGAGCGTTGCGATGAACATGATCCTGCCTGCCAGCGTTTCGGCAACACCGAACGGCACCACCCGCCCGCAAGTCCGCATCGTCATCGTCGGTCACGTCGATCACGGCAAATCCACGCTGGTCGGCCGCCTGCTGCACGAAACCGGCAGCTTGCCTGAAGGCAAGCTGGAGATGCTGAAAGCGGTCAGCGCGCGACGCGGCATGCCGTTCGAATGGTCGTTCCTGCTCGATGCGCTGCAGACCGAGCGCGACCAGGGCATCACCATCGACACCACGCAAATCCGCTTCCGCACCCGCTCGCGCGACGTCGTACTGATCGACGCGCCCGGCCATGCCGAATTTCTGCGCAACATGATCACCGGCGCCTCGCAGGCCGACGGTGCGGTGCTGATCATCGACGCGCTGGAGGGCGTGCGCGACCAGACCCGGCGGCATGGCTATCTGCTGCATCTGTTGGGCATCAAGCAGGTCGCGATCGTCGTCAACAAGATGGACCGCGTCGATTTCAGCGCGGATCGCTTCAAGGAGATCAGCGACGAAATTTCGGCGCATCTCATCGGGCTCGGCGTGACGCCCTCGGCCGTGATTCCGATTTCCGCACGCGACGGCGACGGCGTTGCGGAGCAGACGCCACGGATCGGCTGGTACCGGGGACCAACCGTCGTCGAGGCGCTTGATGCGCTCGAGCCGGCGCGGCCGCTGGAGCAACTGGCGCTGCGGCTGCCGGTGCAGGCGATCTACAAGTTCGACGACCGCCGCATTGTTGCGGGCCGCATCGAGTCCGGACATCTGAGTGCCGGCGATGAAATCGTCATCATGCCCGCCGGCAAGATCGCGAAGATCAAGACGGTGGAGAGCTGGCCGGTCACGCCGCTCAACGGCAGCCATGGCGCCGGCCGTTCGGTCGGCATCACGCTCGACCGCGAATTGTTCATCGAGCGCGGCGATGTCATCGCCCATGCGGGAGCTACCCCGCGCGACACACGGCGCATGCGCGCGCGCATTTTCTGGCTGCACGACAAGCCGCTGTCGAAGGGCGACCAGATTCTGATCCGCCTCGGCACGCGGGAAACCCGCGCCAGCGTGGTAGCGATCGAGAAGGCGGTCGATCCCGGTGAACTCTCCAACGAGGAGACCACGGCGATCGCGCGCAATCATGTCGGCGAAATCGACATCTCGCTGGCGCAGCCGATCGCGGCCGATCCCTATCAGGAAAATTCGCGCACCGGTCGGCTGGTGATCGAAGTCAATGGCCGCATCGCCGGCGGCGGCCTCGTGCTGTCGGTCGACGCCGGACAGCGCGCTATTCCGATCGACATCGTGCCGGTGGAATCCGCATTGCGCCCGGAAGAGCGCTCGGCGCGCTACCGCCACAACGGCGCGGTGATCTGGCTGACCGGCCTGCCGGGTTCGGGCAAATCGACGCTGGCGCGCGCACTCGAGCGACGGCTGTTTTCGCGCGGCGGTTCGCCTATTCTGCTCGATGGCGACACGCTGCGCGCCGGCCTCAACGGCGATCTCGGCTTCTCGGCGCATGATCGCACCGAGAACATCCGCCGGCTGGCGGAAGTTGCGACCCATCTGGCGCGCAACGGGCACATTGCCGTCGTCGCGGCGGTGTCGCCGTCCGCTGACGATCGCGCAGCCGCGCGACGCGTCGCCGACGCTTCGTTCCGCGAGATCTACGTCGCGACGCCTGCCGAAGTCTGCGAGAGCCGCGACCCCAAGGGCCATTATGCTAAGGCGCGCGCGGGCACGCTGCAGGCTTTCACCGGCATCGGCAACGACTACCAACCGCCGGCCCAGGCGGAGCTGCGCATCGACACCTCTGCGCGCTCGATTTCGGACGCAACTGACGATATAGAGCGAATGCTGGCGGAGACCGGCATTCTGTTCGACGAACTCGTCGACCTCGCGGCCAACATTTAAAAGCGTTTTCGAGCGAAGTGGACGCCGGTTTGCGTGAAGAGAACGCGTCCAAATAGGGCCTTCCACTTCTTTTGGGGCCTTCTCATCGACCCGGCTTTAGGGCTAAAAGGGCGGCCAATGCCGCCCCTTTGGCGCGTTTTTTGCTGTTTTCGTCTGAAAACCAGCAATTGAACGCCAGTTTTTGCCCGAGAAAGCCCATCATGAATCGTGTCGATGCCCACGGATTAAAGATCGCCCCTGTTCTGTTCGACTTCATCGCCAAGGAGGCGACCCCTAAAACCGGGATCTCGCCCGATGCATTCTGGGCCGGCGTCGCCGCCATCGTCAAAAAGCTCGGGCCGAAAAATCGCGAGCTGCTCGCCCTCCGCGACGCGCTGCAGGTCAAAATCGACGGCTGGCATCGCGCCAACAAGGGCAAGGCGTTCGACATGAACGCCTATACGGCCTTCCTGAAGGAGATCGGTTATCTCCTGCCCGAGCCGGCTACGCAGAAGGTCGAGACATCGGATGTCGACGAGGAGATCGGCAAGATCTGCGGACCGCAGCTCGTCGTTCCCCTGACCAATGCCCGCTACGCGCTGAACGCGGCGAATGCGCGCTGGGGCTCGCTCTATGACGCCTTCTACGGCACCGACGCGATTCCGCATGATCCGAGCGAGGCTGGCCGCGGCTACAACAAGGCGCGCGGCGACAAGGTGATCGCCAAGGCCAAGGCGTTCCTCGATTCCGCCGTGCCGCTCGCGACCGGCAGCCACACCGACGTGACCTCGTATAGCGTGATCGCCGGCCAGCTTGCGGTGAAGCTCAAGAGCGGCAACGCCACCGCGCTAAAATCCGCGTCGCAGTTCGCCGGCTACCAGGGCGACGCCGCTCAGCCTTCCGCGGTCCTGCTCGTCAACAACGGCATGCACGTCGAAGTGAAGATCAACCGCAATCATGCGATCGGCAAGGACGATCCGGCCGGTGTCGCCGACATGATTCTGGAATCGGCGGTTTCCACCATTCTCGACATGGAAGACTCGGTTGCCGCGGTCGACGCCGAAGACAAGGTGCTGGTCTATCGCAACACGCTCGGCCTGATGAACGGCACGCTTTCCGCCGACTTTGAAAAGGGCGGCAAGGCCGTTCAACGATCTCTCAACCCTGACCGCGTCTACAAGACGCCCGACGGCAAGGAGCTGACGCTGCACGGACGCAGCCTGCTGCTGATGCGCAATGTCGGCCATCACATGTTCACCGACGCCGTGCTCGATGAAAAGGGCGAGGAGATTCCGGAAGGGTTGCTCGATGCTGCGGTCGCCGGTCTGCTCGCGATCCACGACCTCAAGGGCAACTCGAAGGTCAGGAATAGCCGCACCGGCTCGGTCTACATCGTCAAGCCGAAGATGCACGGCCCCGACGAAGTCGCGCTGACCTGTGAATTGTTCGGCGAGGTGGAAAAGCTGCTCGGACTGCCCGAGAACACCATGAAGGTCGGCATCATGGACGAGGAGCGCCGCACCACGGTGAACCTGAAGGCCTGCATTCAGAACGCGTCGAAGCGCATCTGCTTCATCAACACCGGCTTCCTCGACCGCACCGGCGACGAGATTCACACCTCGATGGAAGCGGGTCCGATGATCCGCAAGAACGACATGAAGGCGCAGCCCTGGATCAAGGCCTATGAAGACTGGAACGTCGACATGGGCCTGATCGACGGCCTGCCCGGCCATGCCCAGATCGGCAAGGGCATGTGGGCGGCGCCCGACAAGATGGCCGACATGCTCACCCAGAAACTCGGCCATCCACAGGCCGGTGCGACCACGGCATGGGTGCCGTCGCCGACCGCGGCCACGCTGCACGCGCTGCATTATCACCAGGTCAACGTGATCGCGCGACAGGAAGAGCTCGCCAGGGGCGGCCAGCGCGCAAAACTCTCCGACATCCTCACCATTCCGGTTTCGCAGTCGAACTGGGCGCCGGATGACGTGAAGCAGGAGATCGACAACAACTGTCAGGGCATCCTCGGCTATGTCGTGCGCTGGATCGACCAGGGCGTCGGCTGCTCCAAGGTGCCCGACATCCATGACGTCGGCCTGATGGAAGACCGCGCGACCTTGCGCATTTCCAGCCAGCATCTGGCGAACTGGCTGGCGCATGGCGTCGTCAGCAAGGATCAGGTGATGGAATCGCTGAAGCGAATGGCCGTCGTAGTGGACAAGCAGAATGCCAGCGACCCGCTCTACAAGCCGATGGCGCCTTCGTTCGACGGCGTTGCTTTCCAGGCCGCCTGCGATCTTGTCTTCAAGGGCCGCGAGCAGCCGAACGGCTACACCGAATACATTCTCACGGCGCGCCGCCGCGAGGCAAAAGCGGCGGGCTGAGCCATGTCATGATGCCGCGGTTCCGGCCGGAACGTCCGGCGCGGACCGTCGTTGATTGTCATCTCAATACGGAGGAGATGACGATGGATTGGAACAGGGTTGAAGGCAACTGGAAGCAGTTCAAGGGCGCGGCCAAGCAGAAGTGGGGCAAGCTCACCGATGATGATCTCAATGTGATTGAGGGGAGCCGCGAGCAACTCGAAGGCAAGCTGCAGGAGCGCTACGGCTTCGCCAAGGACCAGATCCGCAAGGACGTCGACGACTGGTTCAGGACCCTGAAATAGGAACACGCTTTGGAGCGAAAAAAGCCCCGGCCCGCGCCGGGGTTTTTTCGTTGGTGGCTGCGGCTAAATCACCGCGATGTATCTCAACAGCGAGATCACGCCCAGAATGATCACCACGACGCGCGCGATCTGCTTGGCGCGGCCGTCGATCGGCAGGAGGTTGATGAGATAGAGGACGAGGATAACGACCAGGAACGTGATGAGTATGCTGACAAGCATGTGAAGCCCCCTTCGGCGTTGGCCGGAAAATGCGCTGTAGTGTTTTGTTAACGTGAACAGGCGCCCCGGGTTCCGCGCGACGGAACCGCACCCGCTTGGAAAATTGCAGTCATTTCAAGGAATCCTCGTAGTACTACGCGGCTCTCACTCGACAAGTATTTACCGTTTGCCCTCCAAATGGCCACGACGCCTCGGGGGACCATCATGTTGAACCGTCTGACCGTATCCGCGCTGCTGAAAGCCGTCATCCTCGTCACCTCATTCTGCGTGGTGGTTGGATTTTCGCTTAGCGCCTGGGAATCCTGGGGCCGCTTGCAGGCGGCTAGCCGCATTGCGGTCATCGCCGACGCCTCCGCAAACATGTTCAAGGCGATGCACAATCTGCGCACCGATCGCTCCACGACCAACCGGCTCTTGAATTCCGATGCGCCGATGGATGCCGATATCGAGAAGTATCTGCGCAACATCCGCGACACCGAAATGCCGGCGATGGGCAATGCGCTCGGCCTGCTCGGCAGCCTGGAGTTCGCGCAGCACCAGACGCTGGTCCCCGAGTTCGACCGTCTCTACAAGACGATGACCGCGCTGCAGAGGGAGTTCTGGGAAGCCGTGGCCAAGCCGAAGGCGGCGCGCCGACCCGAGCTGGCCAAGGAGTATATGGCTGCCGCCAGCGCGATGCTGGAGACGCTGGAGAAGCTGTCCGGGGCGCTGGGTGCGGCCGTCAATCACCAGGACGCGACCATCGACCAGTTGCTGGCGATCAAGCAGATCGCCTGGCTGTTGCGCAACACCGCCGGTGAGGCCTCGCTGATCGTCTCGACCGGGCTCAGCACCGGGAAGGTCTCGCCTGAGGGAAGGCTCGCCTACACGAAATATACTGGCGGCATCGACGCCGCCTGGAGCGCGCTGGAATTGACCGCAGCGGGGATGCAGTTGCCCCCGGCGATCTCGAGCGTCATGGCCGCAACCAAAACCGCCTATTTCGAGCCGCAATATCTTGCTCTGCGCGACCGGCTGCTGATGCAGATTGCGGGCGGCGAGAAGCCGGAAATGACCGCCAACCAGTGGACGCCGGTCACGGTCGGGCGTCTCTCCGCCGCCGTCAACGTGGCCGAGGCCGCGCTCGACGCCGCCAAGCATCACGCCGCGCACCTGCGCTCCACCGCCCAACGCTCCCTGACGGTGCAGCTCGCATTGCTAACCGGCGCGCTGGCGCTGGCGTTCGGTGCCATGGCGATCGTTACCCGCCGCGTCATCAAGCCGCTGCACACCATGCGCGATGCCATGTTGAAAGTCGCCGCCGGCGACCTCGGTGTCGATACCGGCTATGCCGCGCGCCACGACGAAATCGGCGCGCTGGCGGGCGCACTGGAGACGTTCAAGCAGCAGGCCGTCGACAAAGCGCGGATCGAGGCGCAGCAGCGCGAGCGCAACGCCGGCGTGATGGCGCGGCAGCAGACGATCGAGAGCTATGTCGGCGAGTTCGAGGGCATGGTGCGCGAGACGCTCACCCAACTCGGCGATGCTTCCGGCCAGATGCGGACCACCTCGACCGGCCTCTCGGCGATTTCGCGCCAGACCAACGAGCGCGTCCAGGTCGCCGAAAAGGCCTCCGGCGACGCCTCGATGAGCGTCGAGACGGTCGCTGCGGCTTCCGAAGAGCTTAGCGCCTCCATCAACGACATCAGCCAGCAGGCGGCGCACGCCGCCAGCATTGCCAGCCGCGCGGTCGGCCAGGCGCGCAATACCGACGGCACCGTTCAGGGGCTGGCGCAGTCGGCAGGGCGGATCGGCGAAGTCGTCGGCCTGATCAATACCATCGCCGCGCAGACCAACCTCCTGGCACTCAACGCCACCATCGAGGCCGCGCGCGCCGGCGAAGCCGGCCGCGGCTTTGCGGTGGTCGCCTCCGAAGTCAAGTCGCTGGCGAGCCAGACCGCGAAGGCGACCGAGGAGATTTCCGAGCAGATCTCGGACATCCAGCGGGTTGCCGGCGAAGCCATCGATGCCATCAAGGGCATCGGCAGCATCATCGGCGAGGTCAACGAGGTCGCGACCGCGATTGCCGCCGCCGTGCAGCAACAGGGTGCCGCAACGCAGGAGATCACGCGCTCGACCCAGTTTGCCGCGCAGGGCACCAAGAACGTGTCCGACAACATCACCGGCGTGAAGGCCGATGCCGACGCGGCAGCGGCCGCCGCCGAGGACGTCAAGCAGGCCTCGCAGACGCTGGAGACGCAGAGCCAGCAACTCGGCAATCAGGTCACCGCGTTTCTCGGCAAGATCCGCGCGGCTTAGTTCACCTCCACTCGTCACGCCCCGGCTTGACCAGCCTTGACCCGGGCACCCACGCCCGCCGTCGCCCCTGCGAACGCAGGGGCCCATAACCACCGGCTTTGGCAGATGTTCGCCACCAAATCCCTCAGTCCCGCGCTACCACCGGCACGCGACCGTATTTGGTGCGGACCTTTCCGGATGCGGGTGAGAAGTTCAGCTCAGTGCCGCGCCTGTCGCCGCTGCGGCCAGCGACCAATAGTCCGTTCTCGCCGGCGACGATGTCGCCCTTGCGCAGCGTCGGGTCGTCCTCGATCTTGACCTGCGCCAGCCCGACCTGGTCCTTGCCGTTGCAGGTGCAGCCGCTGACGAGTTCGTTGCGATAGCGGAACGCGTTCGGCAATTCCGAATAGGCCTTTCCGTTCTCGGCGGCCGCGTCGTCGATGCTGCTGCCGTAGAACACCTTGGTCTCGCTCGCCGGGCATAGCTTGTTGCAGGAGGTCCCCCGGCTTGCGTTGTCGGACGCTGTGAGCGGGAAGTAGCGCCCGTCGCAGGTCCGCACGCAATAGGCCCGGCCGCCGCCGTAACGGGTGCGCCCCTCGCCGCGCGGCGCATACACCTGGCCGTCGTCATTGGGAGACGGCATCTGGATAGTGGGCTGATGGCGCGGGCGGGCGAATCCGCCGAATAGTTGCGAAAAGAAGTCCTGCGCCTGCGCGGCAGGCGTCAGCGCCGACGCGCATGCCAGCGCGGCTGCTCCCCATACCGCCAGTTTTCCCGATCGCATCAACGCTTTCCTCTCACGCAATACCAGGCATCACTTCAGTTGAGCTGCGGCGTCAGATTCATCGCCTGGCGGCCCGACGGAGCAATTGCGACGGGGCGCGGATGCGCGGCGGCCGGACGAGCCGTGATGCCGGTCCTGGAATCCCCGCCGCGCGCCATGACCGGGGCGTTCTTCGGCAGCACCACGACCTTGGTGCCGACATCGACACGGTTGAACAGGTCGATGACGTCCTCATTGACCAGGCGGATGCAGCCGGACGAGACGAATTTCCCGATCGTCGAGGGATCGTTGGTGCCGTGAATGCGGTACTGGCTGGTGCCGAGATACATCGCCCGCGCGCCGAGCGGATTTCCGGGACCGCCGGCCATGAAGCGCGGCAGATAGGGCTGGCGCGCGATCATCTCGCTAGGCGGATGCCAATCCGGCCATTCCGCCTTGCGGCTGATGGTCTGCACTCCGGCCCAGGTAAAGCCTTCGCGGCCAACGCCGACGCCGTACCTGATGGCCCGGCCCTGACCGAGCACGTAATAGAGCGTGGTGTTGCCGGTATCGATGACGATGGTGCCCGGCGCCTCGGTCGTGCCGAAGGGAACGACCGCGCGGCGAAGCCGTTCGGGCGTCGCGCCCTCGTCGGAGGCAATCACCTCATCGGCGGGATAGCCATTCGGCTGGGTGGACGCGTAGCCGAGCGTCTGCGCGTTCGCAGCGCTCGAGAGCGCCGAGGGCGTCAGCAAGACGGCGGTGACGAGGACAAACGCGCTCGCCACGCGCGACGAAGGCCGGCGATCGGAAGGCTGTGTCATAGGACCTGCCCCGTGGGATTGTGCATCATTGGATGCTCTGCCCCAACAAACGCGGCCACAAGCCGGCGGTTCCGAACCGCCGATGTCGCGTCGCATCACGGTCAAGTGCGACACCGCTCACGCCTGCGCGATTGGAACTCGCACCTTGGCGTCACGTTATGATCGCAGTCCGGTTCGCGACGTCGCTTTTGCCGTGTCACCGCCGCTTCGGGCGAGGGAAAACCATTGTGAGCGTCATTCCCACCAAGCCTTCGCCCACCAAGCCTTTGGCCGCCAAATCCCCGCCGACAAAGCCGTTGCCCGGTGAACGCCAGCTTCCCCACGAGCAGGAAGGCACGCCGGTCCCCGAAAGCAAGCTCGATTTGCCGCCGGTCATCCGCCGCACGGAAGTAGTTGTGATCTGCCTCGTAGGGCTTCTGATCATCTGCATCATCACCGGCCTCTATCTCGCCAAGGCGCTCCTTCTGCCGATCACGCTGGCCTTTATCGTCGGCACCATGCTTTCGCCGGCCGCCAGCTTCCTGGAACGCTACCGCATTCCGCGCGCGGTCGCCGCGGTGCTGATCGTGGCGGCCGCCAGCGCCGCGACCGCTTTCATGGTCGGCCTGATCGCCTCGCCCGCGATCGAATGGAGCGGCAAGCTTCCGGAGCTGGGAGCGCTTTTGAAGGACAAGCTGCGCGTGTTCGACCGGCCGCTCGCGCTGTGGCAGGAGCTGCAGAGCATGCTCGGCGGGCCCGGCACGTTGACGACATTGCATCTGCCCAAGGTCGACTGGGTGCAGCCGACGCTGGAATTCCTGTCGCCGACCTTTGCCGAATTCCTGCTGTTCATCGCGACGCTGCTCCTGTTCATCGCGAGCTGGCGGGACCTGCGCCGGGCCCTGATCCTGAATTTCGGCGAGCGGGCGTGGCGGCTGCGGACGCTGCGGATTCTCAACGAGATCGAGGAGCATCTCGGCAATTATTTGTTGCTGGTGACCATGATCAATGCCGGCGTCGGCATCGCCACCGGCCTGATCTGCGCGGTCACGGGCATGCCCAACCCGGCCAGTCTCGGCGCACTGGCGGCGATCCTGAATTTCATTCCGATCATCGGCCCGGTGGCAATGTTTGCCGTGCTGGTCGTGGTCGGCATTGTCGCGCTCCCGACCATCGGCGCCGGGCTGCTGGCGCCGGCCATGTTCGCCGTGATGACTTTCCTGGAAGGCCATTTCCTGACGCCGACGATCGTCGGCCGCCGGCTGGCGCTGAACGCGCTTGCGGTATTCCTGGCAGTGGCGTTCTGGACCTGGCTGTGGGGCCCGATGGGCGCGTTCCTGTCGTCGCCGCTTCTGATCGTCGCGCTGATCGTGAAGGAGCACTTGATGCCGCCGGATTCGCCGCAACTGCCGGAGGAGTAGAGCAAGGAACTTCCCATTCGGCGGAGCGTTTGTTCCACGAATGAACTCAGTACCCGGGAGCTTTCGATGTCTGACGCCGCAACGAAGAATCTGACGGACAAAGCGACCTACGAGCGCCTGCAGAAGGACGTGACCGCTGTGAAAAACGATATCGCAGCCCTGACCGAGCAGATCACCGACGCGCTGAGCAGTTTTGCCGGTACCGCCGGCAAGCAGGCGCGGCATGGCTACAGGCAGGCGCGCGCCAATGCAGAACAGGTGGTCGACGACGTGTCGGAGCGCGGCAGCGCGATGATGGACGCAGCCCAAGACGCCGCCTCTTCGATCGAGGAGACGCTGGAAGACGCCATCACGCAGCGTCCCCTGGCAACCGTCGCCGTGGCGCTGGGGATCGGCTTTCTGATCGGTGTGGCGTGGCGTAGGTAGGTTTGGCGACCGATCGCGGGCGCTGGGCAGCCATGCCGTGCATCGCCTCTTGCATTCCCGTGGCGACGGAGCGCTGCGGCGTGTTTCGTTGACGCGGTTTTCAGATCGAGGCGTGGCCATGTTTCAGCGACTGATCGACGATTTCAAGGAATCGACCGGCACCGCGTTGCGGCTGACTTCGCTGGCGGCAGCGGCGGCGACAGCATTGCTGGTCATGGCCGCCTTTCTGTGCGCAGCGGCCTTCGTGTTCGTGCTGGAGCGGTACGGTCCCGTGCAGGCTTGCCTCACCGGTGCCGCCATCTTCTTCGTGGTCGCGCTGATCGCGGGCGGCTGGTACATGGTGCGCAAGAAGCAGATCGAGGCTCGCGCCAAACAGGCGGCGAAGGCGAAATCCGCCGCGCAGACCGTGCTGTCCGATCCGGTGCTGGTCGCGACCGGCATCCAGGTGATCCGCGCCATCGGCGTCAGGAAGCTGATTCCGATTCTCGCAATCGGCGGACTGGCGCTGGGATTCTTGGCAAGCCGCGCCAACGCCAGCAGCGGCGAGAGCGAAGCGCCGGCGGAGTAGGACGAGCTCGGCCGTCGTGAGTGATAGTGAAGCTGTCACATGCTGAGCGTACGGCGTATCCAGTGCGCTGCGGCCTATCGCACGTCATTGCGAGCGCAGCGAAGCAATCCATTCTTCTTTATGCGACGGCATGGATTGCTTCGCTATGCTCGCAATGACGTGCCAATAGCAACGCACACACCACTGTCATCCCTGCGAAGGCGGGATCCAGTACGTTGCGGTTTATCGGTTCTATCACTGACGTCTCTGGGATACTGGGTCGCCCGGTCAAGGCCGGGCGATGACACATGAGTGTGCGTTTGCGATCTCGCGACATGATTTGTCGCAACGTTGCATCGAGATTGCGCTTGCACGCCAGGCAAATCAGCGCGCGGTTCGTAGGGTAGGCAAAGCTCCGCGTGCCCACCATCACGAAGCGTGCTCGATGATGGATGGTGGGCACGGCGCGATCGCGCCTTTGCCCACACTACAGATCTCGTTTGGCGGATACGATGCCTCAGGTCACGCAGCGGCCGGGCTGAAGCAGTTTTGCGACTTCGGTCAACACGCTGACCGGCGGTTCGCAGGCGATCACGGTCTGGGATTTGCCGGGCTTGTTCTCCGGCTTTGCCGGTGGCGTCGGGCGGTTCCGCGCCTCCTCTTGGACCACGGGAACACGCACCACCACGGATGTGTCCTCGAGGCCGACGGTCCGGATCGTAATCGTCTCGGTCTGACCCGCCGCGGCTTTAATGGCCGCGCGGTCGGCCTTGGCAGCACGGTTGATGTCTGCCCCACGGTTGATGTCTGTTCCGGGTGAGGTCGCGGCGAGTTTCAGCCGGTTTGCGAGATCGTGACCAGAGGCAAGCTGAACGGCGCTAAACGTGGCGAAGACGGCAAGAAGGGCAAAAATTGTTTTGAAAATCTGTGACATGGCTCTGTGTCCCTCGCCCCATGGCGATCACGAACACAACCCGAACCGAGTAGCCGTAGGTCCGGCGCTTATCGATCACTTAACCGTGTATGAAAAATATTTGCGGCACCATGGAACGACTCCGGGGGGCTCGGAGTCATCCCGGCAGCCGGTTATTCCCCCTGCCCCATTGACCGGCGACGTAGGGCGCGACCGTGGTGATGCCGGTCGCGCCCTGCTTTTTTGTAACTACCGTCCTGCCGCCCTCATCTCCTCACTCGGTTTCACATCCTGCGATCTGCTGTAGATCGCGACCGCGACGATCAGCACCAGCGTCAGCGTGCCGAACAGCGCGCGATAGGCCTCCTCCGTGCGCGCGCCGTTCGCCAGCGGCTCGAACGCGCCGATGATGATGCCGGAGAGCGTCTGCATGCAGGCAACGCCGAGCATCACTGAGGTGTTCATGGTCGAGATGCCGCGGCCGATCAGGCGGTCGGGGAAGATGCCGCGGCCGTGGGTCATCACCATGGTGCTGGAGGCGGAGAAGAAGCCCATGGCGACGATGACGCCGACCGGCAGCCAGGCGGGCGGGTGGGAGAACAGCGCCAGAATCGCGAGCAGCAAGATGATCGCCGAGGTGCCGCCGATGGCGATCCACTTGCGGGTGTCGAGCCGGCGGTCGAGCGGGCCGAAGGCGAGCATGCCGGCCTGATAGGCGATCACGGCACAGAGCAGGACATTACCGGCCGCGATCGGGCTCAAGCCATGCACCTCGCGCAGGAATGCGCCGCCCCACAGGCCCTGCACGGTGAAGGTGCAGGCATAATTGCAGAAGTTCAGCGCCAGGATCGGCTTCAGGCGCGGGTTGCGCAGCACCTCGATCAAGCCTTTGAGCATCTCGCCGGGCGGCTCCGCCTTTCGGCTCAGGAAGGGATGGCCCGGCGGCGCGTCGCGCACCACCAGAAAGATCGCGACTGTGGCGAGCGCGGTGAACACGACGACGGCGCCGAACACCGGACGCCAGCCGACCGCCTGCGATGCCCAGGCGAGCGGCGTGGTGGCGGCGAGGTTGCCGAGCAGGCCGATCGACAGCACGAGCGCCGTCAGCGTGGAGAAACGATCCGGCGGAAACCAGCGCGAGATCACCACCATGCTGCCGATCAGCATCACGCCCCAGCCGGCGCCCATCAGCACGCGGCCGGTGAGCAGCACCGGCCAACTCGGCGCCAGCGTGAACATCGCGCCGCCGATGCAGGCCACGATCAGCATGCCAACCACGGTATAGCGCGGCCCGAAACGGTCGAAGAAGAAGCCGCACGGGATCTGCATCGCGGCGAAGCCGAAGAAGAACGCGCCGGTCAGCGCCCCCAGCGCTTCCGGCCCGATCGCAAGATCGCGCATCAAATCGAGGCCGATGGTGACGTTGGAGGCGCGGAAAAAATGGCTGGCGACATAGGCGGTCGCCAATGTCGCAACGATGATGAGGCCCCGGCGGTGGGGGAAAGGCCGCTCGGCGGACTGCATCGGTGAAGGGACGTTCCGTTTGTTTTCTCGTTGCAACGAGCCTATGCGGGCGCAGCGCGCAGTTCAACAAGCAATCGATCCGATTGCTAACCCTATGTCAGTGCGTGCGTGGCTCCTGCCCGAAAAAATCCGGCGCGCTGGTGGCGCGCCGGATAGTCCGACCAGCTTTCACATCGAAGCTGGTGGCTCTAGCCAGGGGGAGGTGCCTGGCCGAGAACACGGTAACGTCGGCGATCGCCAATTCCAGCGTGTGGAATTCCGGGATCGGCGGCGTGTCAGGCGAAGCAATCATACCGCCGGCCTCACAAGCCGGAGGTGAACTGCTTCACAGACCGCTTGCACAAAAAGACAGGCCGTGCAGCGGTCTCGCCGAATCCATCCAACTCTACGCAACAACAACTCGGATCAGGCCGCGGCCTGCGGTCCAACAGACCAATCCGAAATCATTCTGCGATGCCACCGCCATTGATCGCTCCGCGCGCTGCGAGCGGCGGCAATTGCTGGCGGATGTCGCGTGCCGGCGGCCGCTCGGACGGATCGCGCCCGATCGTTGCCCGCAATTCCGCAAGGTCGAGAAAAGCGTCGGCCTGCCGCCGCAGTTCGTCAGCCACCATCGGAGGCTGGCTGGTCAGGGTCGAGACGACAGTAACGTGCACGCCGCGGCGCTGCACCGCCTCCAGCAGCGGGCGAAAATCCCCATCGCCGGAGAACAGAAATATCCTGTCGATACGCTCGGCGAGCTCCATCGCAGTGACAGCAAGCTCGATATGCATGCTGCCCTTCACCTTGCGACGGCCGCTGGCGTCAGTGAATTCCTTGGTGAGCTTGGTGACGACAGTGTAGCCGTTATAATCGAGCCAATCGACCAGGGGACGGATCGATGTATATTCCTGATCCTCGATAATGGTCGTGTAGTAGAACGCGCGCAATAACGCGCCACGGCGCTGGAACTCCTTAAGCAGACGCCGGTAGTCGATATCGAAACCGAGTGTCCTGGCAGTCGCGTAGAGATTAGCGCCATCGATGAAGAGCGCAATTCTGTCGGACGGCATCATCAGACACTGGCCTCTCATTTAGGGGACGCCGATCGGGCGAGCATTCGCTAAAGGCTTGCCCGCACGCTGCTAGCTACAAAAGCTGACCGAGGTGACGAGGCAGGGGCGCCGACGACCGGGAGGAACAATCGCGCGCTGCGCCAGTAGTTTAGTCGATATGCATCCTGCCTCGACACGCCAACGTTAAGGTGCATGCGCGCCGAGCTCAATTGTACCGAGGTAAGCCGCCGGTATCGAAACGGATGGACCGACTATACGAAGGTTTAACATCTTCCGCCGCAAACCGGCGGCTCTTCACTGAGCCGGCCCATTCTGACCGCGTTGCAGAAGATGCTTCAGCCATTTCCACGCCGGCGCGACGACAAATCCGACGACCGGAATCGATGCGGCGCCGACCAGTAATCCGATGGCACCGGAGATGGCGGCCTCAACCACCCATTCGAGAATCGCGGCGAGGGGCGGCACTGCGTGCGCCGCAGCCTCCGCCGCCGCCTTGACGGCGTGTTCGATCGCGGGCGGGCCGTAGACCTCGAGGCCATGCAGGATGATGCCACCGCCCACCCAGATCATGGCGGCGGTGCCGACGACGCTGAGGATTTTCAGCAGCACGGGCATGCTGCGAACGATGCCGCGGCCGAGCGCGCGGCCGACAGGCGAGGCGCGGTCGCTCTGCGCCAGACCCACGCCGACATCGTCGGCCTTCACTATCAGCGCGACCACGCCATACACGGCGACGGTGATTCCGATCGCCACGACCGCCAACACGAGCGCCTGGTTCCAAATGCTCCCCGCTGGGAGCGCCGCCAGCGTGATCGCCATGATCTCGGCTGAGAGGATGAAGTCGGTCTTGATCGCGCTTGCGACCTTCTCGTCTTCGACCGACTGCGCGTTCAAAGCGACCGTTTCGAGCTGGGCCTCATGCTGATGCGCGCTGTGCGGCATAACGGCCTCAAGTACCTTTTCCACCCCTTCGTAGCAGAGATAGGCCCCGCCCAGCATGAGCAGCGGCGTGATCGTCCAGGGAAGGAAGTAGCTCAGCACCAGGGCGGCTGGCAGCAGAATCAACAGCTTGTTGCGCAGCGATCCTGCGGCGATCCTGCCCACAATGGGAAGCTCGCGCTTCGGCTCGAACCCGATCACGTAACCGGGCGTAACAGCGGTATCGTCGATCACGACACCTGCGGCCTTCGCACCCGCTCTGGCGGCCTGGCTGGCGACATCATCGAGGGAGGCTGCAGCTACCTTCGCGATACCAGCGACATCATCAAGAAGGCCGATCAGCCCGATACTCATCGATTTCCAGCCCGCACCATTTGATTCGCCGCCCCAAGCCCTGCGGTTTATGACCGCAAAAAATCCGACGCGCTAGTTGGGCGCGCCGGATCATTACTACTCTCGCTACAAGGCTCCCGTCAGCCGGTGGCTGCGCGCGGGGTGCGATTGCGCGAGTTGCGCTGGAAGAACAGCGCCTGGCTCGCCACCGCCGAAACCATTGCGGGCTGGAACGGCTTTGAGATCAGGAACGCCGGCTCGGGGCGTTCGCCGGTCAGGAAGCGCTCGGGGTAAGCGGTGATGAACACCACCGGCACCTCGAACGTACGCAGCAATTCGTTGACCGCATCCAGGCCCGACGAGCCGTCGGCGAGCTGGATGTCGGCGAGGATCAGGCCGGGCTTTTTGTTCTTGGCCAGCGCGACTGCGTCGGCGTGGGTGCGGGCGACGCCGATGACGTTGTGACCGAGGTTCTTCACGAGGCTTTCGAGGTCCATCGCGATGAAGGTCTCGTCCTCGATGATGAGGACGTCGGTGGCGATTTCGGCCGCCATCTCGCGGCCGGCAGCATCCGTCAACTGCCGGGTCTCGGCAATGTCGGTATTGAGAATGAACGCCACCTCCTCCTCGGAGAAGCCTTCGAGCGACAGCAACAGGAACGCCTGCCGCGGCAGCGGCGTGATGTTCGACAGCCGCCGCTCCGGCGGCAGCGCCAAAGTCGCGACATCGGGATTGTCGTTGAGCGAGACCGAATTCCAGATCTGGGTGAACAGCTTGAACAGCCCGGCGCGCGGGCCGTACCGTTCATCCAGCAGCGAGCCATCCTGCAGCAGGGCCTCCAACATGGCGGCCACATAGGCATCGCCCGAGGCCTGGTTTCCGGTGAGCGCACGGGCATAGCGCCGCAACAGCGGCAGATGTTCAGCAACGAGCTGTGATCGGGACATCCCCATTCATCCTTGTCTAGGGCCGTATTCTTGGCCGTACTTAGGGTCGCATCTGGGCGGACGTAACCTCGAGCGCCGCGTCCGGCGCCATTTAAGACTTTTTAAACCATTTGAGTCGGGGGGACCCGGTTCCCCTGTCACCCCGACTACTCGCGGAGGGCAAAAAAGTTCCAGAAAAAGTTCCCAGATTTCGGAACCTTCCGCAGATATTCGCATTAGCCTCGGACCTATAACGCGGCGGCCTAGGCCCAATTTCGAGGTAAACTCTTGAAACCACAGAGAATTAACTCTCGGGGAAGCGTGGATCAGACCATGAAGGAAGCAAAAAAGCAGGGCGGGCTCAATGCCGAGATTCAATCGAGGATCGGCCACCAGCTCCGCGCCATGTACGACGATGTGGTCCGACAGGGCGTGCCGGACCGCTTTGCGGAGCTGATCCGGAAGCTCGACGGGCCGGAGGCGGCGGCGGCCCAGATCGACGAAACAGCAAAAAATGACGGGAGGGACTAATGCCTCTCACAGACCAACTTCGCGACGACATTTTGGCGTCGGTACCCAGCCTGCGCGCGTTCGCGATCTCGCTCTCGGGTAATGGCGACCGTGCGGATGACCTGGTGCAGGAAACGTTGCTGCGCGCCATTGCCAACATTGACTCGTTCCAGCCCGGCTCGAACCTGCCGGCCTGGTTGTTCACCATCCTGCGCAACCTGTTTCGCTCGGACTATCGCAAGCGGCGGCGCGAGGTGGAGGACGCCGAGGGCAATTACGCAAAAACTTTGAAGACCCAGCCGTCGCAAAACGCGCATCTGGAGTTTGAGGAGTTTCGCACAGCACTCGACAAGCTGCCGCAGGACCAGCGCGAAGCGTTGATCCTGGTCGGCGCCTCCGGTTTCTCCTACGAGGACGCCGCCGCCATCTGCGGCTGCGCGGTCGGCACCATCAAGAGCCGCGTCAACCGCGCGCGCTCGAAACTCTCCGCGTTGCTCTATGTCGAGGGCGCCGAGGATTTCGGACCTGACGAGACCGTGCGCGCCGTGATCGGCGGCAACGGCGGCTGATGACGCGATCGAGGTGACATGAAAAAGGCGGCCGGAGCAGCCGCCTTTTTTGTCGCTATCGTAACCTGGACGTGATGCCTTCAACGTGGTCGTCCCTGCGAACGCAGGGACCCAGACGCCGCGGCCGGCGGAACTGGCACAAGGCAAGACGGCGTGTCTCACCATTCACAGCGGTGGTTATGGGTCCCTGCGTCGCAGGGACGACGTGACCTACTTTACTGGCCGTACCGGCGCGGAAATTTCGCCCGTGCGATCGCGCTCGGTCATGTCGACCACCGTGGCCATCGGCGCGGTGAGTTCGTAGACATAGCTGACATCGGTGAAGTAGCGTTTTGCGGTGCCGCCGAGCGCTTCGGGGGCGACGCGGTCGAGCAGGATGAGGCCGAAATCGCTATCTTCGCGCCGTGTCGCCGCACTGGTGTTGAACTCTTCCCAGCGGAAATGAAAGATCGTGTCGGGCTCCTCGCCGGTCACTTCCCAGTTCGCGACGATATGCGGATGTTTGCCGACCAGCGACAGGCCCTCGTCGGAGTGCGAGGCCAGCTCGAAAAACAATAGCGAGAGCGACTGCGCGGCGCGCGCGCTGACGGCGATATCCGGGCCGTTGATGACGATGCGGTCGGCATGCGGGATCGCGCGCGACTCGAACAGGCCCTTGAGCTTGACGCCCTGCCACTGGCTTTCGCTGAGCAGCGTCACCACGTTCGACATCGCGTGAATGCGGCCGATCAACAGCTCGCGTGCCACATCCATGTCGGAGCCGTGACGCAGCGTGCGCGTCACGATCGACTGGATCACGGCCAGGATGTTCTTGACCCGGTGGTTGAGCTCGTCGATGACGGCGGTCAAGCGACGCTCGAAGCCGATCCGCACCTGGATCTCGCGGCTGAGCCGCAGATTGTTGTAGGCGACATAGCCGAACAGGCCGCAGACGATTCCGGTGAGCGCCAGCCCGATGGCTGCGACGACGATCGCGGTCTGCTGCGCACGCAGCGCGGCGTTGTTCTTGGCGTAATAGCCGAGCGACCAGTCGCGGCCGCCGAACGTTACCGTCCGCACCACCGACGGCAACGGATCACCCTGCCTCACCGCCCGCAGCGTGACGACGCCCTGGTCGTTGGCGACATATTCGTCGTTGGCGTCATCAGGGTCTTTCAACACCACCGAGAACAACGAGCGGTCGTCATCGGTCAGCATCAGCGGCGCCAGCTCGTAGGAAAAGGTCACGAAGCCGGCCGGCTCCGAACTGCCCTCGAGCAGAATCGGAGACGCCAGCACGAGACCGATCGGCCCGCTCTGGCGCAACAGCGGGATCGGGTCCGACGCCAGCGGCTTGCCGGCTGCCGCCGCCTGCGCCAGCATCGGCCCGATCACCGAGTGCCGGTCGTAGGCCCGGCCGGGAAAGCCGAGCGTATCAGGACTGCGCGGCTCGAGATCCATCAGCACGTCGATCGGCTTGTTGATGGTCCGTAGATCCAGCGGCTTGTCGTCGAAATCCCTGATCGTCGGATTGGTAAAGCCGGCGCCCTTCAGCTCCGTCTGGGCAGCCACCAGATCGCCCGGCTTGAGACGCGCGATCCAGGACGCGATCACAAAATCGGTCTTGAAGGCATAGATCGCCGAACGCAGCGGCTGCAGCATGTTGGCCTTCACTACTGAAGGGGAGCGAAACAAGCCGGATGCAACCCGTGCGAGCAATTCGCGCTCGGTCAGCCGATCCTGCACCAGGCTGGCATGAACGTCGATGGCGCGCGACAGCGCGATGCCGTCGATCGCCAGTTCCTGCTCGTGGACGCGATAGGCTGCGAGACCGGAGAGCAGAACTCCGATCAGTGCGATAAAGCCGATAATGAAGCCCAGCCGAACCACTCGCTTACTCAGGAATGACGTGTTGGCGAAGACGTATTGGAAGCATTTCGGGGTCTGCCGGGGCAGAGACACGTGGCAATAGCGCGAAGGCCAAGCGCGGCGAATATGACGGAGCGATCATCAGCACGCAACTGACAGCTTGGCAGCGGGCAACAACACGGCAGCCGTTAACGCTGATTTGGCGGCGCCAGAAGTTGGATAATCTGACACCGTCGATTTGGTTCCGGCGCGGGCGGACAAATCCGCGGGCTGCGGCGGCGGACCGAGCATTAATGTTAACGCGCCGCTCACCTGCCGCTGGCCTGACCGCTCGTTCGGCCGCCTGTCGTCCGGGCCCTGCGGGGCCGGCTGCCCCGGGCCTACCGGGCCTTCGTGGCCGGGCGCAGGCCGCCCTTGGTCTCGATGAAGCCGATGATGCGATCGAGCCCCTCGCTCTTCTTCAGATTGGTCATCACGAACGGCCGCTCGCCGCGCATCCGCTTGGCGTCCGTCTCCATCTTCTCCAGCGACGCGCCGACATAAGGCGCCAGGTCGATCTTGTTGATGACGAGCAGGTCCGAGCGGGTGATGCCGGGGCCGCCCTTGGAGGGAATCTTGTCGCCGGCGGCAACGTCGATCACGTAGATCGTGAGATCGGCGAGTTCGGGAGAAAACGTCGCCGCAAGATTGTCGCCGCCGGATTCGATCAGCACCAGATCGAGATCGGGAAATTTCGCCCGCATGTCGGCGACCGCCGCGAGATTCATCGAGGCGTCCTCGCGGATCGCGGTGTGCGGGCAGCCGCCGGTCTCGACGCCGGCGATGCGGTCGGGTGTCAGCGAGCCCGAACGCACCAGGAATTCGGCGTCCCACTTGGTGTAGATGTCGTTGGTGATGGCGGCGATGTCGTAACGCTCCCGCATCGACTTGCAGAGCAGGTCCATCAGCGCGGTCTTGCCGGAGCCGACAGGACCGCCGACGCCGATCCGAAGCGGGCCGTGAGATTTAGACATATGCGATGCTCTCTTTGTTGTCGTCGTCCCTGCGAACGCAGGGACCCATACGCCGCGGCCTAACGGTAGATTGCGGTGGCCGACGCTCTTCGCAAAACAGGCACCTGTGGTTATGGGTCCCTGCTTTCGCAGGGACGACGAATGGTGAATGGCTCACCCCCATCATGACCGGAACAGCCGCGTATACTGCGTCTCGTGGCGGAGGCTGGCGAGATCGGCGCGGAAGGTGGCGCTGCCGAGATCGTCCAGCGAGGCGGCAAGCGCTCGGCTGGCGGTCGAGGCGACATCAGTTTCCAGGCCCGCGAGAATGCGCTGGCTGTCGGTTTGCCCGAGCGGCACGAGGCGCGCGCCGGCGGAAATCCAGTTCGAAACCACGGCATGCAGGAAGGCATGCATCGCCGGCGCAAGCGGAACGGCATGGGCGGCGCTGACGACGCCAACCGCGACGGGATAAACGATTGCGCTGCCGCTGGCGGCAACCATGCCGTCGAGGCCATCGCAGGCCCAGGCGGCGCGCGCGATATCGATGAAGGCGCGGCCCTGCGTTGTCGTCTCGAGCTGACGCTCGCGCGAGGGCACGAAGGCAGCCGCGAGTTCGGCAACCTCGCGCAACGCCGTGGCGTCCTGCACGGACGCGGCGCGATACGCCTGCGCCAGAAACACGGCGTCGCAGAAGCCGGAGCCTTCGTTGAGCATCGCGGCCAGCCAGTCGCGCAGCGATGCGGCGTCGGTGATGTCGCCCGCCTCCACCGCCCACTCGATGCCACTGGAATAAGAGAATGCACCGACCGGGAAGGACGGCGACAGCCAGGTCATCAGCCGGTACAGCGCCGACGACTCCTCCGTATTCATTCCACTGCTCGCGTCGGCGGGCGCAGGCTCACTTGTGGTCATGAGCATGGGAGTGATCGTGGTGGTGATGATCGTGGTCGCAATGTTCGTCGTGGTGGTGATGGTGCGTATGATCATCATGATGGTGATGATCATGGCCGTGGCCGTGCGCGGCATGATCATGCGAAGCCTGTGCATAGGCGCCGCCTTCGGGATCGAACGGCGCCTCGATCTCGATGACGCGCGCACCCAGCCCCCTCACCATCGCCTCGATGACGTGATCGCGGCGGATTCGCAGGCCTTTCGGCATGATCTGGGTCGGCAAATGACGGTTGCCGAGATGCCAGGCGATGCGGACCAGATGCAAGGGATCGACGCCCCGGATCTCGATCAGGGGCTCGGCGGCCGCGACCACCTCGATCAGCCTGCCGTCCTCCAGCACCAGCGCGTCACCGCCGCGCAGCGCCACCGCATTCTCCAGGTCGAGCAGGAATTCGAGCCCGCGCGTTCCCGTCATCGCCATCCGCCGCCGGTGCCGGTCGTCGAAATCGAGCACCACGGTGTCGGCGGCTGCTTGTGTCCAGCGATGCTGGCCCAGGACTTTTGTCGCGCGGATCATGACGTGGGCCTCAAAGCTTCTCCACAATTTATCTCCCGCTGGCTTTTCTTGTTAGCGGGTCTCGACCTTTTCGGGCGTGATCACTTCGATCTTCGGTGGCGCCGACATGCATTTCACGGCGACGCGACCGAAGGTCTTCATGTGCTCGGCGCTACGATGCGGCACCAGCGCCTCGGCATTTTCCCACTGCTCGACGAACACCATTTTTGAAGGATCGGTGACGCTCTCGTGCAGGTCATAGGCGATATTGCCGGGTTCTTTCCGGGTTTCCTTGATGCAGGCGGTGGCGGCGGCGATGAAATCGGCGCGCGTTTCGGGCTTGATGGTCAGCGTGGCAACGACATAGATCACTAGATCCTCCCGGATTTTTGTTCTGGCTAACGTTCCGGGCCAGACCTTAGAACATGAAATACCGCTGCGCCATGGGCAGAACCTCTGCGGGCGCGCATGTCAGAAGCTCGCCGTCTGCGCGCACCTCATAGGTCTCGGCATCGACCTCGATCTTGGGCGTCGCGCCGTTATGGATCATGCTCTTCTTGGAAATGCCGCCGCGGGTGTTCTTCACCGGGTAGAGCGTCTTGCTGATACCGAGCTTGCGCGCCAGCCCGCCGGTGATAGCGGCCTTCGAGGTGAACACCACTGAGGATGCGGTCAGCGACTTGCCGAAGGCGGCGAACATCGGCTGGTAATGCACCGGCTGCGGCGTCGGGATCGAGGCGTTCGGATCGCCCATCGGCGCCGCCACGATCGAGCCGCCCTTGATGATGCAATCCGGCTTGACGCCGAAGAACGCCGGTGACCACAGCACGAGGTCGGCGAGCTTGCCCTTCTCCACCGAGCCGATCAGTTTCGAGACGCCATGCGCGATCGCGGGGTTGATGGTGTATTTGGCGATGTAGCGCTTGACGCGGAAATTGTCGTTGTCGTTACCCTTGTCCTCCGGCAGCGTGCCGCGCTGCTTCTTCATCTTGTCGGCGGTCTGCCAAGTGCGGATGATGACTTCGCCCAGCCGGCCCATCGCCTGCGAATCCGACGACATCATCGACAGCGCGCCGAGATCGTGCAGGATGTCTTCGGCTGCGATGGTTTCTTTCCGGATGCGGCTTTCGGCAAACGCGAGATCCTCCGCAATCGACGGATCGAGATGGTGGCACACCATCAGCATGTCCAGATGCTCGTCGATGGTGTTGCGCGTGAAGGGGCGCGTCGGGTTGGTCGAGGACGGCAGCACATTCTTCAAGCCGGCAATCTTGATGATATCAGGCGCATGGCCGCCGCCGGCGCCTTCGGTATGGAAGGCGTGGATGGTGCGGCCCTTGAAGGCTTTTACCGTGTCCTCGACGAAACCGGATTCGTTCAGCGTGTCCGAATGCAGCATCACCTGGACGTCGTAATCGTCGGCGACGGCGAGACAGTTGTCGATCGCGGCCGGCGTGGTGCCCCAATCCTCGTGCAGCTTCAGCGCGCAGGCACCGGCCTTGATCATCTCGACCAGTGCAGCGGGACGCGCGGCGTTGCCCTTGCCTGATATGCCAAGATTGACCGGGAAGGCGTCGAACGACTGGATCATCCGGCCCATATGCCAGGGGCCGGGCGTGCAGGTGGTCGCAAAGGTGCCGTGCGAGGGCCCGGTGCCACCGCCGAGCATCGAGGTGACGCCACTCATCAACGCATGCTCGATCTGCTGCGGGCAGATGAAATGGATGTGGCTGTCGAAGCCGCCGGCGGTGAGAATTTTTCCCTCGCCCGCGATGACGTCGGTGCCGGGGCCGATGATGATGGTAACGCCGGGTTGGATATCGGGATTGCCGGCCTTGCCGATCGCCGCGATCATACCCTCCTTGATCGCAACGTCGGCCTTGACGATGCCCCAGTGATCGACGATCAGCGCATTGGTGATGACGGTATCGGCAGCGCCCTGCCGGTTGGTGACCTGCGACTGCCCCATGCCATCGCGGATCACCTTGCCGCCACCGAACTTCACCTCCTCGCCATAGGTGGTGAAGTCCTTTTCAACCTCGATGATGAGATCGGTATCGGCCAGCCGCACTCTGTCGCCGGTGGTCGGCCCGAACATGTCGGCATAGACGCTACGTTTGATTTTCGTGCTCACAGTGTGCTCCTTGCAAGCTCGGCTGCTTTGTCGAAAGTTCGATCGAGCACCGCGTTGACGCCGCGGCATCCGGCGACGACTTTTTCGGCCCAGGCGATATAGTCGGCGAGATCGTCGCGTTCGGTCTCGCTCGGATGCGGGAAGACGCGTGCGCGGATATTACTGATCTTGTCGGCGATCTTGATCATTTTCGCCTCAGAGGATTTGTGCGGAGCATCGACGATCTGCTTTTGCCGGCGCTGGTCTTTGGGCAGACTCATATCGTCGGTCACCTCGACCACGATATCCGCGACGCGTGCGCCGAACTCTTCCGCAAGCTCCTCGCGCGTCGTTTCGGTGTCTTCGATGGTGTCATGCAGCCAGCCGGCCGCGACGAGCTCGGCATCCGCGCCATCGGTCGCGACGGCGAGCAGGTGTGCGACCTCGGCGAGATGGTTGACGTAGGGCTCGTTGCCGCGCCCCTTGCGCGCCATGCCGGTGTGGCAGCGCGCAGCGAACTCGGCAGCTTCGGTGACGAGACATATTCCTGTCAGCATTTCGCCTTCGAAGATCACAGTTTGCCCTGCACGTCGCCGCGGAAACCGTAGATGACGCGCTTGCCGGCGAGGGCGACCAGTTGTACGTCGCGGGTCTGGCCGGGTTCGAACCGCACCGCGGTGCCGGCGGCGATGTCGAGGCGCATCCCGCGGGATTTTTTGCGGTCGAATTTCAGTGCGGGATTGGTTTCGAAGAAATGATAGTGCGAGCCGACCTGGATCGGGCGGTCGCCGGTATTGGCGACGGTAAGCGTCACCGTCTTGCGGCCGGCGTTGAGTTCGATCTCGCCGTCTTTGATGAAGCGTTCGCCGGGGATCATTTAGCCTCCTCTGTCATTCCGGGCGATGCGCAGCATCGAACCTGGAAGTTCGAGATAATAACCTCTGGATTCCGGGTTCGGCCGCTTTGCGGCCGCCCCGGAATGACGATGACTATCGTATCGGCTCGTGCACGGTGACGAGTTTTGTACCATCCGGAAACGTCGCTTCGACCTGGATGTCGTGAATCATTTCGGGAATGCCATCCATCACCTGCGCGCGGGTCAGGACCTGGGCGCCGGCTTGCATCAGTTCGGCGACAGTGCGGCCGTCGCGGGCGCCTTCGACGATGAAGTCGGAGATGATGGCCACCGCCTCGGGGTGGTTGAGCTTGACGCCGCGCTCCAGCCTGCGGCGCGCCACCACGGCCGCCATCGAGATCAAGAGCTTGTCCTTTTCGCGGGGGGAGAAATTCATGCGAGCACTCTGGTGATTGTCTCTAATTGAGCCACAGCGGTTAATTGAGCCAAAGTCTTGGCAGCGCCACGCCGCTGGCACGGCCGAGCACCGTCATCATATCGGCGCGGAGCCGGGCCGCATCTTGGGCACAGAAGCGTGCCATTGCAAATCCATTCCAACAGGAGATGCCGACCTCGCCGCCGAAGCTTTCCCCGGCTTCACGGATGCGCTCCACGACTGCCTCATCGCCGGGCACGATCAGCGCGGTGCCGATGGCAACGCCGCCTTTCGCAACGGCCGGCCGCGCCAGCTTTGCGCCGATGTCGCCGTCGAGCCGGATGGTCTCCGCAAACACCAGCTTGCCGCCGCGGCGCAGGCGCCAGCGGTCGACGAACTCGCCGTGAAGCATCCGCTCGCCCATCGCGGCGCGGCCGAACACGACGATTTCGCAGAGCAGAAGCGAGGCGTCTTCGGCCAAGTCGATGTCGATGCGCCTGACAATTCGCGCGCGGTCGAACAGGATGGTTTCCTGCGGCAGCCAGGCGAGATGCGCACCGGCTTCCGCCTTCAGGGCGATGCTGAGCTGGGCGGCGGCGCCGGGCGCGCGATAGACCTTTTCGGCCGCCGCCGTCGTCAGCGTCAGCCGCGTCCCCTCGCCTGCCCCGATATCGATATCGAAGCGGTCTCCGCCGGCAATGCCGCCGGCGGTGTTGACGAACACGCCGAACAGTCCTTCCGCTTCAGGAGAGGGAAAGCGGACGCGCAGCGAGCCGGATTCGTGCAGGTCGCCACGGCGGGTGACACCATCCTGCAGATGCACGCCGAACCGCACAGCGCCCTGCGCGCGGTTGGCCGCGAACGTTGCTGAAGCCGCGCGCGTGATATCGGTCCGCATCCGTCCCCCAAACGGTGTGTGCCGCGCTCGAAAGCGTTACAGCGCCATCTGGCGACTGATTTCCGCGGGATCGAGATTGGCGCGGTCGCAGGCATACTTCACCGCACCGCGGTCCATGATCGCAAAATTGTCGCCGAGCTCGCAGGCAAAGTCGAGATATTGTTCGACCAGCACGATCGCGATGTTGCCGAGGCTGCGCAGGTACGAGATCGCGCGGCCGATGTCCTTGATGATCGAGGGCTGAATGCCTTCGGTCGGCTCGTCCAACAGCAACAGTTTCGGCCGCATCACCAGGGCACGGCCGATCGCGAGCTGCTGCTGTTGGCCGCCGGAGAGATCGCCGCCGCGCCGCCCCAGCATCGTATTCAACACCGGAAACAGTGAAAACACGTCGTCGGGGATATAGCGATCCTCGCGCTTGAGCGGCCCGAAGCCGGTCTTGAGATTTTCCTCAACCGTGAGCAGCGGAAAAATTTCGCGGCCCTGCGGCACGAAGCCGATGCCGCGCCGCGCGCGTTCATAAGGTTTCAGACCGGTGATATCGTGACCATCAAGCGCGATCGAGCCACTGGCGATCGGATACTGGCCGACCATCGCGCGCAGCAGCGAGGTCTTGCCGACGCCGTTGCGGCCCAGCACGCACGTCACCTTGCCGGGTTCGGCGGACAGCGAGACGCCGCGCAAGGCTTGTGCTGCGCCGTAGTAGAGATTGATGTTTTTCGCATCCAGCATCGTCAGCCTTTCGCGAATGGCGAATGGCGAGTAGCGAATAGTTCGAAGAAGAATTCCAATCGCTATTCGCTACTCGCTCTCCGCCTATCTTCCCAGATACACTTCGATCACGCGCTCGTTCGATGAGACCTGATCGATGGTCCCCTCCGCCAGCACCGTGCCTTCGTGCAGGCAGGTGACCTTGACGCCGAGTTCGCGCACAAAGGTCATGTCGTGCTCGACGACCATGACGGTCTTTTCCTTGTTGATTTCCTTCAGAAGCTCGGCGGTCTGATGCGTCTCGACATCGGTCATGCCCGCGACCGGCTCGTCGACCAGCAGCAGTTTTGGGTCCTGTGCCAGCAGCATGCCGATTTCCAGCCACTGCTTCTGGCCGTGTGACAGGCTGCCCGCAAGGCGGTTGCGCGCATCGGTCAGGCGGATGGTTTCGAGCACGCGGTCGATCCGCTCGGACTCATCCCTGCTGCCGCGCCAGAACAGCGTGCCCCTGACGCTGTGATCGACATTGAGCGCCAGCAACAGATTGTCCTCGATGGTCTGGCTCTCGAACACCGTCGGCTTCTGGAATTTGCGGCCAATGCCGAGTTCGGCGATATGGGTCTCGTCCAGTCGCGTCAGGTCGGTCATGCCATCGAACAGCACTGTGCCTTCGTCCGGCTTGGTCTTGCCGGTGATGATGTCCATCATCGTGGTCTTGCCGGCGCCGTTCGGGCCGATGATGGCGCGCATCTCGCCGGGCTCAAGCGTCAGCGACAGGTTGTTGATGGCGTGAAAGCCGTCGAACGAGACATGCACGCCGTCGAGGTAGAGCAGCGCCGAAGTGGTCCTTCCCTCCATGACACTCATGCGCTCACTCCGCCGGCTTCGGTTCGCCGACGCCGTCTTCGAGCGCGGCGCTTTCGGCATTGGCTTTTTCGGTTGCCTTCCGGGACTCCCGCCAGGCGTTAAAGGTGCCGACGATCCCCTTTGGCAGCAGCAGCGTTACCAGGATGAACAGCGCGCCCAGCATGAACAGCCAGTACGGCGCCAGCGGGCCCGAGGTGAAGTAGGTTTTTGCGTAATTGACGACGACAGCGCCGAGCGCCGCACCCACCAGCGTGCCGCGGCCACCCACGGCAACCCAGATCACCGCTTCGATGGAGTTGCCCGGTGCAAATTCGCTCGGATTGATGATGCCGACTTGCGGCACGTACAGCGCGCCGGCGACGCCGGCCATGCAGGCCGAGAGCGTGAACACGAACAGCTTGTAGGACTCGACGCGGTAGCCGAGGAAGCGGGTCCGCGACTCGGCATCGCGGATTGCGATCAGGACCTTGCCGAGCTTCGAGGTTACTACCGCCCGGCAGATCAGGAAGGTGACGATCAGCGCCAGGCAGCTCAGCGCGAACAGAGCGGCGCGGGTGCCGTCGGCCTGTACGTTGAAGCCGAGGATGTCCTTGAAATCGGTCAGGCCGTTATTGCCGCCGAAGCCGAAATCGTTGCGGAAGAACGCCAGCAGCAGCGCATACGTCATGGCCTGGGTGATGATCGAGAGATAGACGCCGGTGACGCGGGAGCGGAACGCCAACCAGCCGAAGCAGAACGCGAGCAGGCCGGGAACAAGAATGACCATCAGCGCCGCGAACCAGAACATATCAAAGCCGTGCCAGTACCAGGGCAGCGCCGGATAGTTCAGAAACACCATGAAGTCGGGCAGGATCGGATTGCCGTAGACGCCGCGGCTGCCGATCTGGCGCATCAGGTACATGCCCATGGCGTAGCCGCCGAGCGCGAAGAACGCGCCATGGCCGAGCGAGAGAATGCCGCAATAACCCCAGATCAGGTCAATCGAGAGCGCCAAAATGGCGTAGCAGGCGTATTTGCCGAACAGCGCGACCAGATAGGTCGGCACCTGCAGTGCAGATCCTGCCGGCAGCAGCAGGTTGGACAGCGGGATCAGCACGCCGAGGCCGGCGACCACCACCAGGAAGATGGTGGCGCTGCGGTCGAGCGAGCGCGTGAGGACGTGCGGAGTCATGCTTCCACCGCCCGGCCCTTGAGCGCGAACAGGCCGCGCGGGCGTTTCTGGATGAACAGGATGATCAGCACCAGGATGGCGATCTTGCCGAGGACGGCGCCCGCCACCGGCTCCAGGAACTTGTTGGCGATGCCGAGCGTGAAGGCGCCGACCAGCGTGCCCCAGAGATTGCCGACGCCGCCGAACACGACGACCATGAAGCTATCGATGATGTAGCTCTGGCCGAGATTGGGGCTGACATTGTCGATCTGCGACAGCGCCACGCCGGCAATCCCGGCGATGCCCGAGCCGAGGCCGAAGGTCAGCGCATCGACGCGCGAGGTGGCGATGCCCATCGAGGCCGCCATGCGGCGGTTCTGCGTCACCGCGCGCATCTCGAGCCCGAGCGCGGTGTAACGCAGCATCGCGAGCAGGATGACGAACACCGCGAGCGTGAAGCAGAGGATCCAGAGCCGGTTATAGGTGATGGTGATCTGCCCGAGCTCGAACGCGCCGCTCATCCAGGAGGGATTGCCGACCTCGCGGTTGGTGGGCCCGAACGCGGTGCGCACGGCCTGCTGCAATACCAGCGACAGGCCCCAGGTCGCGAGCAGCGTTTCCAGCGGGCGGCCATAGAGGAAACGGATGATGCCGCGCTCGATCGCTACGCCGACGGCGCCGGCGACGAGGAACGCCAGCGGCACCGCGATCAGCAGCGAATAATCGAACAGGCCGGGATAATTGCTGCGAATGACCTCCTGCACCACGAAGGTGGTGTAGGCGCCCAGCATCACCATCTCGCCATGGGCCATGTTGATGACGCCCATGACGCCGAAGGTGATGGCGAGGCCGATCGCGGCGAGCAGCAGCACCGATCCCAGCGACAGGCCGTACCAGGCGTACTGCACCATCGACCACATCTGCAGATTGCTCTGGATCGAGGCGATCGCGCTTGCTACGGCGCGCGCGACGTTGGGCGGCAGGTCGCTGCCCAAGCCCGTCAAGAGCGCCATCGCCTCCTGATCGCCGCGCGCCTTAACGACGGCGACCGCTTCGAGCTTCTCGACCTCTGTCGCGTCGGACTTGTAGAGCAGGATGGCGGCGCGGGCTTCCGCGAAGGCGGCCTTGACGGACTTGTTGGTCTCCTTCGCCAGGGCGCCGTCGATTACGACGAGCGCACTCTCCTCATGGCTCTTGAACACCGACTGCGCCGCCGCGATCCGCTTGGCCGGATCGGGTGACAACAGCGTCAGCCCACCGAGCGCGGCTTCCACGGCGCGGCGCAAGCGGTTGTTGAGGCGCACGGCAGCCGCGTTGTCCGGCAGCTTGTCCACGGCAGCGCCGGTCGCGGCATCGATGACTTTGCCGTCGGCCTGCGTGACGAAAACCTTCTTGGTATCAGGATCGGCCGACAGCCGCCCTTCCTGCAGCGCGCTGATGATCGGAAAGGCCAGCGGATTGCCCGACGTCGCGACCGCGCCGATCGCTTCATCGGTATCGGAAAAATCGTCGTTGGCGAACTTGGCGACCGCGTCCTCGAACGGGCCCGCCAGCGCCGGCGCCGCAAAGGCTGCAGCCAAAAGGATCGCGAGCAAAAGCGCGCGAAGGCTATCAAGGAAATTGGCAGACACAATACGACCCCGGCAGGAGTATGGGGAGAAGGCGGCGGCAGCGCCGCCTTCTCCGGTCGTTCTGTTCGAAGAACTTTTGGAAGTTCTTTATTGCAACTCGGGCGATCCTGATCCTGTCGGATCAGATCGGGATCATGATCCAATCGGATCAGATCGGGATCAGGAGCCCTGACCGCCGCACTTGTTGGTCTTGGTGTTGTAGTTGCCGCACTTCTTGCCGACCCAGTCGCCGATCAGGTCCTTGGAGCCTTCGAGCTCCTTCGACCAGGCGTCGCCAGCGACAAGGCCCGGGGTCTTCCACACCACGTCGAACTGGCCGTTGGCTTTGATTTCGCCGATGAACACCGGCTTGGTGATGTGATGGTTGGGCAGCATCTTGGAGGTGCCGCCGGTCAGGTTCTTGGCTTCGATGCCGGGCAGCGCGTCGATCACCTTGTCCGGATCGGTCGACTTCACCTTCTCGACCGCCTTGACCCACATGTCGAAGCCGATGACGTGCGCTTCCATCGGATCGTTGGTCACGCGCTTCGGATTCTTGGTGTAGGCCTGCCAGGCCTTGATGAACTTCTCGTTCTCGGGCGACTTGATCGACTGGAAGTAGTTCCAGGCGGCGAGATGGCCGAGCAGCGGCTTGGTGTCGATGCCGGCGAGTTCTTCTTCACCGACCGAGAACGCGACCACCGGAATGTCGGTCGCCTTGATGCCCTGGTTGCCGAGCTCCTTGTAGAAGGGAACGTTGGCGTCGCCGTTGATGGTGGAGACCACGGCAGTCTTCTTGCCGGCGGAGCCGAACTTCTTGATGTCGGCCACGATCGTCTGCCAGTCACTATGACCAAACGGCGTGTAGTTGATCATGATGTCTTCCTGCTTGACGCCCTTCGACTTCAAGTAGGCTTCGAGGATCTTGTTGGTGGTGCGCGGATAGACGTAGTCGGTGCCGGCCAGCACCCAGCGCTTCACCTTCTCGTCCTTCATCAAATAGTCGACGGCAGGAATCGCCTGCTGGTTCGGCGCAGCACCGGTGTAGAACACGTTGCGCTCGCTCTCCTCGCCCTCGTATTGCACGGGGTAGAACAGGATCGAGTTCAGTTCCTTGAATACCGGGAGCACGGACTTGCGCGACACCGAGGTCCAGCAGCCGAACACGACCGAAACCTTGTCCTTGGTGATCAGCTCGCGCGCCTTTTCGGCAAACAGCGGCCAGTTCGAGGCGGGGTCGACGACGACAGGCTCGAGCTTCTTGCCGAGCACGCCGCCCTTCTTGTTCTGCTCCTCGATCAGGAAGAGAATAGTGTCCTTCAGCGTGGTTTCGCTGATGGCCATGGTGCCGGAAAGCGAATGCAGCACGCCGACCTTGATGGTCTCCTGCGCCTTGGCGTTCGAGAACGCAGCCAGACCCAAAACCAGGCCGGCAGTGGCCGCCAGCCAGCGGCGGCGGCTCAGCGTCACTATATCGTGAGTCAATTTTGTAAGCATGAAATGTCATCTCCCTGACGCAGGCGTTGAACGCTGCGAACGGCCCCACGGCCGCCTGCGTGAAGCGAATCGCAAGAACCATGCCATCGCTCGATGGCCGGATAAGCTCCTATAATCGCTTGGAAATTCCGACTACGCGAAAGCCGTCGGCAGGAAATCTGCCTATTTATTAGACAGCAAAAATGTATGCTTTGGCAGCAAACCATCTACTTTTTGTGCAAATGCCGCAATTTGGCTAGATTTCTTGCACGAATTTTGATCGTTTGGGTTGGCTAGGCGCCACGGCGCGATCTGGCCGATCGGTTTCCTTTAACCGCGCTGGCGAGGCGCGCCGAATTCACCTTGAAAGCGGCGCGCAGGTGCTCCATATGAGTGCCGTGACCTAGAGAATCATCAGGTCCCTGCGAGCCGCGTGTTCTGATCCCGTTTTGCGGTTTCTGGCTTGCCCCCTTCAGCTAGCAAAACCGACGCCCCAAACACGCGGGTGTCTCTGACACACTCGCGCGCTCCTGGCTGACATCGCCGGGCGCCTGCCTCTTTTAATGGAAAGAACCACCCTTTTGACCTCCTTTCAGGATTTCGGCCTTGCCGATCCCATCTCGCGTGCACTCAAGGAAGAAAATTACCACACGCCCACGCCCATTCAGGCCCAGACCATTCCCATCGCATTGACCGGCCGTGACGTGGTCGGCATCGCCCAGACCGGCACCGGCAAGACCGCGGCGTTTGCGCTGCCGATCCTGCACCGGATCCTGGAGAACCGCATCCGGCCACAGCCGAAGAGCTGCCGCGTGCTGGTGCTGTCGCCGACCCGCGAGCTGTCAGGCCAGATCCTCGACAGCTTCAACGCCTATGGCCGCCACATCCGCCTGACCTCGGCGCTGGCGATCGGCGGCGTGCCGATGGGCCGCCAGGTCCGCTCGGTCATGCAGGGCGTTGAAGTGATGGTGGCGACCCCCGGCCGTCTGCTCGATCTCGTCCAGAGCAACGGGCTGAAGCTGAACCAGGTCGAGTTCCTGGTGCTCGACGAAGCCGACCGTATGCTCGACATGGGCTTCATCAACGACATCCGCAAAGTCGTCGCCAAGCTGCCGATCAAGCGGCAGACGCTGTTCTTCTCGGCCACCATGCCGAAGGATATCGCGGAACTCGCCGAATCCATGCTGCGCGACCCTGCGCGGGTGGCGGTGACGCCGGTGGCCTCGACGGCCGACCGGATCAGCCAGCGCATCATCCAGGTCGATTTCGCGGCCAAGCCGGCGGTGCTGGCGCAGCTCTTGAAGCAGGAACCGGTCGACCGCGCGCTGGTCTTCACCCGCACCAAGCACGGCGCCGACAAGGTGGTGAAGGTGCTGGCCAAGGCCGGCATCGAAGCCAATGCGATTCACGGCAACAAGTCGCAGAACCACCGGGAACGCGTGCTGGCGGCGTTCCGCTCCGGCGAGATCCGCACGTTGGTCGCCACCGACATTGCCGCCCGCGGCATTGATGTCGACGGCATCAGCCATGTCGTGAATTTCGACCTGCCCAATGTCCCCGAAACCTATGTCCACCGCATCGGCCGCACCGCGCGCGCCGGCGCCGAGGGCGTGGCGATCTCGCTGATCGCGGGCGCCGAGGAAATGGGCTATCTGCGCGACATCGAGCGGCTGATTCGCATTGCGCTGCCGCGGGAAGACCGAAGGACGCCGGGCCACCGTGATGCGGCGCCGGCCCCCGCCCAGAACCGGGGCGGACGGCCCGGAACACGCGTCCATGCTGGCCGTTCTCATGAACCGGCCCCGAGCGCAAAAGGCCCTCGCCGACGCCGACGCGGTGGTGGTAATAATGCGCAGCAGCCGAACAGGCACGAAGCGCCGCGTCCGGCCCAGCAGGCCGGCAAGAGCCAGGCCGGCCAAAGCGAGGGCATTCAGGGCGTCGCCTTCTTGCATCGCGAGAGCCGTCCGAATAATCAACCGAACCGTAACCACCGACCGCAGCGCTAGCCTCGATCGACCTGGAGACCACCATGGCTAAAGAAGAGCTGATCCAGTTCGAAGGACTGGTGACCGAAATTCTCCCCGACGCGCGCTATCGCGTGCAGCTCGATGCCGGACACGAGATTGTTGCCTATACCGCGGGCAAGATGAAGAAGAACCGGATCAAGACGCTGGCAGGCGACCGCGTGACGATCGAAATGTCGCCGTACGATCTGGAGAAGGGTCGCCTGATCTTCCGACACAAGGACGAGCGTCCGTCGACACCGGGCGCCCCACGCGGCGCGCCGCCGCGCGGCGGCCAGTTCCGCCGCCGGTAAACAGATCGTAAACGCCCTCGAAGTCGCGCCCGACGCGGCGGCGTCGCGCGCGAATGAGGGCGGCTGGCCGGCCGAATCAAAAAGTCGCACGTCAGGATTGTTTTGAACCCTACTATAGAATAATATTAGGTATCGATTTTCGGCCGGACGACATTAGCTATCCACCGGTACAGCCGGTTTAGACGCTGACGACCCTTCCAAAAATTCGATCTCACCAGCCCGTCGAAAGGTGGGCTACGACTTGTATATCTGAGAAGGGACTACCCCCGTGAGCATGGGAACCGTGAAGTGGTTTAACGCAACCAAGGGCTATGGCTTCATCCAGCCGGATGACGGCGGCAATGACGTGTTCGTGCACATCAGCGCTGTCGAGCGTGCCGGTCTTGGAACGTTGCGTGAAGGCCAGAAGATCTCCTACGAAATCGTGGCAGATCGCCGCTCTGGCAAATCTTCGGCCGACAATCTGCGCGCCGCCGGATAAAGGATTTCCTTCGGCCTCGGCCGAGAAATCCAGTTCGAAATATAGAAAGGCCGCGCTGATGCGCGGCCTTTTTATTTGGTCGGTGCGAGCGATCTGCTTGTCGACGAAGAACGCACAGGGCGCTGCGTCTTCACTGATCTCACGTAGTAAAGAGATCGTAACCGACCGTTGCTGAAATCGGTCACGTCCGAGATCAGCCCGTTTTTCGGCAATCGAATTAAGGGGCACTTAGGAGGGCCGGGGCTACGATCACGCGCTTTTGGATAGCCAAGGGGCGCTCTCGTGCAATTCCGTCTTCAGCAGCTTCTTTCCCGTTTCCGCCGCGATCAACGCGGCAATGTGGCGGTAATTTTCACGATCGCGGCGATCCCCCTGATATCGGCCGTCGGCTGTGCAGTGGATTACTCGCAGGCGACCCGAATGAAGGCCAAAATGCAAACCGCGGCGGACGCTGCGAGCATCGCCGCGCTTGCACAGAAGTCGCCTGGCTTTCTCGCGGCTTCGGCCATGACAGGCAACGGCTCGGTCACCGCCGGCGTTACCGATGCCAACAATGTCTTTGATGCCAACATGAACGGGATCACCGGCTACCAAAATCTGGTCCGCAACAGCACCGTTACGAAGACCGGAATCAAGCTGGCCGCCAGCGTCACGTTCTCGGCCGACGTACCGGTAACCTTCATGAAAGTGGTTGGGTTTCAGAAGCTGACGGTAACGGGCGTTTCAAGTTCGGCCGCTTCGTTGCCGCCGTATCTCGATTTTTATCTGACGCTGGACGTCTCGGGCTCGATGGGCCTGGCGTCGACGCCCGCCGAGCAGACGCGGCTTGCCCAAATCAACCCGGATAACTATCGCCAATATCCCACCGGCTGCGCCTTCGCCTGCCATTTTTCGCCGCAGAACAGCGCCTGCACCAATAGCGGGACCCAGGGATACCCAACGAACAACTACTGCTTGGGCTATAAAATCTCGCGCGTGAGCCAATCCGGATACACAAGTCTCCTCATGACAAACAACACTTATCCCAAGAAGCAGCAACTGCCGACTGGCATCGCTTCAGGCCTGCCGAACTCGCTGTATGCCCCCAAGAACCCCGGGCCGCAGTCGGGCCTGACCGGGGGAGGCCTGACCGCGGTTCCAAACTGCAAGGCCCCTGGCACCGACGACTGCATCCAGTTGCGCCTCGACGCGGTCGGCTACGCCTTGACCGAGTTGTTCAAAACCGCGAACGCCGAGAAGAAGGTTCCCGACCAGTTCAAGATCGGTCTCTACCCGTTCATCCGGTATCTCTACGCCTATTTTCCGCTGACCAAAAACATCAACGGCGATCCCGAAACCCCCGGCACCATCAACTACGCGGCCGCAAACCTTGCCACGCTGCTTGATACAAATGTAAATGCAAACCTTGGCTCCGGCGGCACGCATATCAGTGCCGCGCTTACTTCGGTCAATAACCTCATCTCCGGCGGCAGCGGCGCCGTCGGCGACGGCAGCACGCCGACCACCCCGCAGCCTTACGTCTTCCTCATCACCGACGGCGCACAAAACAACCAGGTGAAAGGCGTTCCCAACGGCTCCTGGTCCGGCAGCAACCACGCCACCACGATTGATCTCCAGAACACCCTGACGACCGTTCCCTCCTGCGAAGCCCTCAAGGGCCGCGGCATCAAAGTTTCCGTGCTTTATATTCCCTATGAAAAGATCGATCCCGTGAATACGAGCTTTGCCGGCAACGAAGGCACCTATGCCAACAACAACATTCAGTATATTCCGGCCAGCCTGCGGAAATGCGCGTCGTCGTCTGATTTCTTCCGCACAGCGAACACGCCCGACGAGATCAAACTTGCTCTGGACGCCATGTTCAAGCACGCGCTGCGGACCGCGCATATCACGCACTGACCTGGCAGAAGGGGCCGGCCATCAGCCCCTCAACGGGGCTGTTCGGCCGGCGAGCCCCGTCTTCTTCAAAATCGGCCACGACTGCGGATGGCCTTGGCCCCACAAGGCCAACGTCTTTCCTGGCGTTCTATCCCAAACGGCAAGGCGCCCGGAACGACCGCGATGAGACTAAGGTTGTCCGTTTGGCGGCGAGGCAGGCGATCGATGCAGGAATACCGCGTTGCTGGCGCGCGCATTAGATCCTGATCCGATCGAAGCCGTACAGGACCGCTTTCCAATGCAGCGGATCGGGCCCGCCCTTACCGAAGCCCGACCAACTCAACCCACGAAACAGCGCCGCCCGTCTTCCAAGGGAAGGTCCGCGGCGAATGCTACGAGCCCTGACAAGTGGCGTAGCCACCCGTCGGATATGTAACACAGAGCTCCGTCCGCGGACGCGTGTAAGCGGCACTGTCAAAGGGGTCGATGGTCTTCGCCACCACATAGCCGACGGCCGGTGTATATTTGTAGCTGACTTTGCTCCAGATCACGTATGTGCCCTTGGCCGCAACGAGAGTCGACGGCAAGGGCACAATGTCATCCTTGTTATGAGGCGCCATCGTGATATCGACTTTGCCTGACGGATCGATCGTCAGTCCCTTGCTCCACTGGACCTTAGCGACCCCCGATGCATCGATGTAAACCTGCGTAATCGAGGATATCAACGGCGATGCCGGGTACGGCGTCATGATCGCCTTTGCCGTTTGACCAAAATTTTTGAGGTCGGCATCTGCCACGCTCTTCATCTGAGACGTCAGATCGGAAAGCGTTCGCGCCGCCAGGGTGGCCTTGCGATCCGCAGAAATGGCCGACGAAATCTCGACCACTCCGAAGACCATCACCACCATCACCGGCAAGATAATGGCAAACTCAACCGCCGCAAGGCCGCTGCGATCGGCCAACAGACCGCGCACGCGAAGCGACATCTTCTGCATCGGGGACACCATCATCGCATCACGGCTCTACATGAAAAGCGGCGGTCGCAGCGAGCAACCGTTGGCTGCCGTTGAGATTTGCCAAGTTGAAGCCTAATCCGGTCACGAATAGCGGCCATTTATAAAAGGCGCGAACGACGATGGTATTGGGAGAGCCCGAAGGCGGCACAGAATATGAGAAAGGTCCGGTCAGGCTTCCAGCGACGATCGGATCGGTAATCGTGATCTCGGTGCCCGGGGTAAAGACCTTCACATCCACGGTAAGGTTGGCCAGATTGCCGCCGTCGCAGTTGAACAATACTTTAATGCGATTGCAGAGGTTCGTTTTGAACGCAGTTTCGTCCATGCCGCTGTCCTGGGCCTGATGCGTCATCATCAGCCGCGCGCTATCCGCCGTTCCCTGTTCCAGAAGCTGGCCTGCAAAAAACACGATCGCCGCCTCGATAATCGCAAACAGCAGGAGGAAGAACAACGGCGCGATCAGCGCGAACTCGACGGCGGCCGTGCCCCGCCGGTTGCGGCGAAATCGGCGCAATAGACTTCTAACAGAGACTGTTGCAGGAGCGGGTGACGACATCGAAAAGTCCCCAGACGGCAGCGATTATCCGCCCGCAAGAACTAGCTGAAAGTGATTGTGGAAGTGTTTCGTCGAATCGAAGTGGGGCGGCCCGCCTCGCTAACCGGGCGTTAACTAACCTCGGAGCGTGCGGGCCGACGTCGATTCGCAGACGGGACAATGTGCTGGACGCGCCGACAAGCTTCCTCTGACCCGTCTCGCAAAGGGACCGGTTAGGGGCTCAGTTTCCCGTTTTGCCTGCAGCGCCGCTGGCTTGACCGCTGAGCGAACCGGCCTGATCGATGGCGGTCTTGAAGTAGCCGTCGCCGTCACCAAGGGTGACCCGGCGCTGGCAGATCGGCATGCAGCTATAGGATTCGCGTTCGACGCCGCGATAGACGGTGACGAGCTGATCGGTCGGGCCTTCGACCTGGATCTGGCGGTCCACCAGCACCTCGCCGTTGCGGTCCATGGCGATGAAGTTGGTCGCGCCGTAGCCCTTGCCGGTGACGACGACGATGCCGCCGCTCTGCAGCGTGACGTCCGCGATCAAGGGGTTTCCGACCACAATCGTGGAGACCTTGGCGGGAAGCTTCACGAGCTTCGCCTGGTCGACATAGACGGCGATGCGGTCGGGATCGGGCGAGGCCAGGCCGACGGCCGGCCACAGCAGTATTCCTGCAGCGAGAGAACGCAATCCAGAACGCGCTCGTGCGCGAATACGCGGGAACTTGAACGACATACTTTACCCCGGGGCATCAACAAGCCGGCGATGGCGATACGCAGCGGAACCGGCGCCCGACAAGGTGAATCTGACGACAATTCATGAACAAACGGCAAATAGAACCGGCTGTGCGGCAAGAAATCCGCCGCCGGCCTATTTGCGGAATGGGTAAGCCAGTTGCCCAATGATTTCGCGCGGGAACGAGGACTGATCGTCTACGCCGTACTGCTCCGGCAGCGCGCCCTTCGGCATCCGGAAGGTCCCGAACAGGATGTCCCAGAGCGGAAAGGTGCCGGCAAAATTGGTGTCGCCGCCCTCCTCGCGCGAGGTGTGATGCCAGCGGTGAAACACCGGCGTCGCCACGACATATCTGAACGGCCCCAGCGTCCAGTTGAGGTTGGCGTGAACGAACGCCGAATGGAAAATGTTGAACGGCCCGAGCCACAGCATCACGCCCGGCGAAATGCCGGCTATCAGCAGCACGACGTCGACCCCGATGGTCCCGAGCAGCAGGTTGACCGGGTGAAAGCGTGCCGCCGAGATCCAGTCCACATCTTCCGACGAATGATGAATGGCGTGGTATTTCCAGAATCCGCCGCCGTGGAACATGCGGTGCAGCCAGTACATCATGAAATCGGCAGCCACCAGAAACAGCATCGCCTGCAGCCACAACGGCATCCTAGACAATGGGCCGTGGCCGTTGTCGTAGAAGGCGATCAGCTCGTCGGCGTCGTGAATTCCAAACAGCAAAGCGGTGCCGAGCACCAATAGCCCGATGCGGAATACGCGCGCGAACAGCGGCACCAGGAACCAGTAGCAGATGTCGGTGACGAGTTCGCGCTTGCGCCACCACGGCTTGCCGGGATTGCAGGCCCAGAAATGCGAAAGCAGCGAGAACACGAGCGCCAGCGCGATCGTGACCGGCACCACCTTGGCCAGGGTCTGGCCTAGCATCTCGACGATTTCCGTGGGCAGGCCCGACATACCCGTCTCTTCCGGTCGGGCAACCCGGAGCGGCAATTGCTCCAACCGGTGGGCCCTGAGTTTGCGGACTCGCTACCAGAATTCGGGCGCACCCGCCAGTTTGACCGCTGACATCCAGCGGCGCCGTCGAAATCCTGCCGGAACACCCAAAGGCTTAAGATTTCGGCAATTCACTCCGGCCTACTGCTTGAGAGTCTGAGCTCCAGCAAAGGCAAGAGAATCCGCATGGCCACTTTGGCACAAGCTGCGATGAACCCGCCCGGGCAAGGCGGCGTTCCTGACGCGCTGTTCAGAGCGTGCTTTGTGCTATGCGGCATCAATGCCGGCTATTTCGCGGTGGCGTACTTCCTGGGCTTATGGATCTACGATCTGAATGGCCGCCTCGAGCCGACCGATTTCGTGAACGTCTGGGCCGCGGGCCGCCTCGTGCTCGATGGTCATCCGGCACTGGCCTATGACTGGGATATCCAGAGGCAAGTCGAGGTGGCGGTACTTGGCCAGGACTTCTCCGGCAATTTCGCGTGGCATTATCCGCCGCCGTTCCTGTTCGTTGCGGCCTTTCTGGCTCAGTTTCCTTATCCGATGGCCTTCCTTGGCTGGATGGTAATCAGCCTGGTGCCATATCTCGCGGTTATGCGGGCGGTCGTTGGCCGTAGTTTCGGCCTGATGCTCGCGGTCGCGCTTCCGATGCTGTTCGTCAACATGATGGTCGGACAGAACGGCTTTCTGACCGCCGCGCTGATCGGTGGCACACTCTACCTGCTACCGACGAGACCGGTTCTGGCGGGCGTGTGTCTCGGGCTGCTCAGCTACAAGCCCCAATACGGGTTGTTGTTTCCGATCGTGCTGATCGCCGCCGGACATTGGCGCGTGTTCATTAGCGCCGGCGTCACGGCTGTCCTGTTGGCTCTCGCGTCCTGGCTCGCGTTCGGCACCGAAAGCTGGCAGGCGTTCTTTCACTGGCTGCCGCTGTCCTCGCAAGCCTTCCTGACCGAAGGCAGGGCCGCGTGGTGGAAACTGCAGAGCCTTCTTGCGCTGGTGCGCTATTTGGGCGGCTCCGACCAATTGGCGTGGGCGTTTCAATGGGTCTTGACCGCTTCGGTCGCCACTGTGCTGGCGCTGATGTGGAGGAGCCGCGTGCCCTACGCGATGAAGGCCGCGGCGCTTGCGGCCGGCACCTTGTTGAGCACGCCGTATCTGTACATGTACGACATGATGGTGCTGGCGATTCCGATAGCGTTCCTGGTCCGCATCGGACTGAAGTCCGGATTTCGCGCTTACGAGCTTCCCGCGCTCGGCTGTGCGATGGCCCTGATCCTAACCTTCATCTTCGCAGGCATCCCGGTCGGGCTCGGCGCTACGCTGATCGTCGCCGGTCTGGTCTTGCGCCGCGCAGGCCCATGGTGGCGGCGGGAGCCGTTGCCCTCAACGGCGATGGTTCCGAGCAGCAGCATCATGGGGTGAAAAGCGCCGCCCGCGCGAAATCGCCGCTGATTCGGAAACTGCCGCGATCAATCAATTCGCGGCGCGAACATGCAGCACTGCATTCTTGTCCGCGTAGACTTTCTGCCAGCCGTCGAGATGATCGAGCAGGCTCGCCGCCGGAGTGGCGGGCGTCAGCAGCACGGCGTCGATCTCGTAGTCCTTGAGAAGGCTGAGGAGCTGGTTGATGTCCTTGAGCTGGAGCGCGCGGTAATACGCCATTTCGAACGCCTCGCCGTAGAGTTCGGCACGCCCGTCGATGAACACCGGCATCTGCCGCCAGATCAGATAGCCACCGAAGGGAAGGTCGTTGAGGACGCGCTTGGGATTGCGCACCTTGAGAGCATCGACGGCGGCGGCCGGCGAGTGGTTTTCGGGCGGCGCAAATGCGGTGTTCGCCGCGAGCAGCCATGTCCAGCCGCCAAGGAGGATCATCACCGCGGCCAGCACAGGCATCGGAGCGCCGGTGCGGGCAGACCAAGCCGGCCGCAACGCGAACTGCGACGCCACCGGTGCGAGCACCGCGATCGGCAGCAACAACGCGAAGATCTCGATGTTCCGGACGTGCGACAGCGCCATGTGCAAAAGACCCAGCACGAGCGCGATCCGCGGCGGCGATAGCTTTACGCCGCCGTAAAGCGCGCCCGCGATCAACGCCAGGATCGACATCTCGAACAGGCCGAACTTGCTGAAGTTGGCCGGCATCCATTCATAGATGAGATGCAGCAGTTCCCCGAGATCGAGAATCTTGCGCGCCGCAAGAATCGACCCCCATCCGTAGGGCGTGACGCAACACGCCGCCAGAGCAGCGACGCCGAATGCTGCCCAGCGCAGCGCCAGCGACCTTTGCTGCGCGCGATCGGCATTCCACAGCGCATCGAGCGCGAAGGCGCCGACCAGCACCAGGCCGAATATGAATCCGCCGTGCAGGTTCGCCCACAATGCGATCAGCAGCAAAAGCCATGGCGACGGCGCCTGGCCGCGCTCGCTCGCCGACATCAGCCCGTACGCCCATGCCAGCATGATCGGCAGTACCAATACGTGCGGGCGCGCCAGAAAATGCCCCATCGAGAGCACCAGCGCCGCGATCGCGACCGCGACCGCATAGGCCGCGGGAATGCGGCGGCCGAGAATATGGGCGAACAACGCAAAGGTTACGGCGATGGAGGTCGCGGCGAGAACCACGGGTCCGGTCCAGCCCGCCAGATTGTAGCTCACCGCATACAGTACCTGCGACAGCCAGGACGATGATGTCCACGGCTCTCCGGCCTTGGTGAAAGAATAGATATCGACGCGTGGCAAAGCGTGGTGGTCGAGGATCCACTGGCCCACGGCGATCTGCCAGTAGGTATCCGAATCGTTCAGAAGCCATCTACCGATCAGTAGCAGCGCGTAGACGGCGATGCCGAGCCAGAACCATGCCGGGACATCGCCCAGGCTGAAGGCTTTGGCCCGCTGGATCGTCCCGACTTCAGTGCTCATGCGAAATTACCGGCCGGGCTACTGACGGAATGGATAGGCCAATTGCCCGCCGATCTCGGTCGGGATCTGCTGATCGTCGACGCCGTAATTGTCGGGCAGCCGGTTCTCCGGCATGCGGAACGTTCCGAACAGGATGTCCCAGAGCGGAAACGTGCCCGCGAAATTGGTATTGCCGCCCTCTTCAAGCGAGGTGTGATGCCAGCGATGGAACACCGGCGTGGCAAGCACGTATTTGAACGGCCCCAGTGTCCAGTTCAGGTTGGCGTGAACGAAGGCGGAGTGGAAGGTCGTGAACGGCCCGACCCAGAGCATGATGTTGGGAGAAATGCCCGCCATCAGCAGGATGACGTCGACCAGGATCGTTCCGATGAACAGGTTGACGGGGTGAAACCGCGCCGCCGAGATCCACTCGAGATCCTCAGAGGAATGATGGATGGCATGATACTTCCAGAACCCGCCGCCGTGAAACATGCGGTGCAGCCAGTACAGCATGAAGTCGGATGCAACGAGGAACAACACCGCCTGCAGCCAGAGCGGAAGCTGCGACAGCGGTCCATGGCCATTGTCGTAGAATGCGATCAGTTCGTCGGCCTCGTGAATGTTGAAGACGATGCCGGCGCCGAGCACCAATAGTCCGATGCGCAAGGTGCGCGCGAACACCGGTACGAGAAACCAGTAGCAGATGTCGGTGATGAGCTCGCGCTTGCGCCACCAGGGTTTGCCCGGATTGCAGGCCCAAAAATGCGAGAGTACCGTGAACACGAGAGCAAGCGCGATCGTGACAGGAACGACCTTCGCTATCGTCTGGCCCACTACCTCGATGACTTCCATTGGCAAACTGGACATGACGACCTCGTTCAATCGGACACTGCAAGGGGTATCCGCCCGCACTTAAGGAGCCGTGAATCAAAAGGGTCGGCCGGCACGGCGCGACCGCCTGTAGCCGTGCATGACGTCGCGCTTGCATTTTATCGGATGCCTTAATGCGGCGTTTACTGTGCTCAAGAACTGCAAGCTTCAAGCATTTTTGCACGGTCGAATTAACTGCGCCGAAATTGTCGCACCCTAGGGTGACGCCATGGTCACGGTGCTGAGAACGCCGGCGAGACCAAACTTAAGTTCGACCAGCCACGTGTGTACACAGGAGTTATCATGAAGAATCTCGTTTCGCGTTTCGTGAAGGACGAGTCCGGCGCAACTGCCATCGAATACGGCCTGATCGCCGCCGGCATCTCGATCGCGATCATCGGCGTCGTCAACGGTCTCGGCACCACGCTGTCGAGCAAGTTCACTGCCATCTCGACCTCGCTGAAGTAAGCGACGGGTGCGAGCTAGCTTTCAAGGGCCCCGGCATGCCGGGGCCTTTGTTGTTTTTCGCAAGGTCCGCACTGCCGGACTCAGAAAGCGCCTCGGATGCGCACGACTACGATTTCCGGCGTTTCCCGATTGTTCACTTCTCGTGGCTAGGCTCGGCCGGAGCCTGGACATCGGGCCATTCGCCAGCAAGCGTGAGTTCATGATCCTCGATACCGCCCGTCTCCTGCTGTTTCCAGCCCTGATGGCGTTCGCAGCCGCGAGCGACCTTTTCACCATGACGATTTCGAACCGAGTGTCGCTAGCCCTGATCGCGGGCTTCGTCGCGCTTGCGGTGTTCGGCGGCATGGGCCTTCACGACATCCTCCTGCATTTCGGCGCCGGCGCCGCCGTTCTCGTCGTGGCCTTTGCCTGCTTTGCGATGGGCTGGGTCGGCGGCGGCGACGCGAAGGTCGCGGCCAGCGTGGCGCTCTGGTTCGGTTTCGACCATCTCCTCAATTATCTGGTCTATGCCTCGCTGCTCGGCGGCGCGCTGACGGTCCTGCTGATTCAGTTTCGGCAATGGCCGCTGCCCTCGCTGCTCACGGGACAAGCCTGGCTGAACCGGCTGCACGACAAGCAGAGCGGGATTCCCTATGGCATCGCGCTCGCGCTCGGCGCGCTGATCGTCTATCCGGAGACCGAATGGATCAAGGCGGTCGACCTTACTCACCTCGCCATGCGCTGATCCGGCGTCGCTCACTTTCCGTTAAGGCAATTTACACACGCCTCATTAACCATGCTTTGACGAATAGCTGGTCAACTCCCATCACGGCGACGGAAGCGTCGCGGCGTAATGTGGAAAGTGAAGCGTATGAATAAGCCACGCATTGTGGTCCTGGCCATCGCGATCGGCGCCGGCGGCATTGCCGCATATCTCGCCAGCGGGTCCGGCAACGAGCCTGCCCCGGCTCAGCCGGTCGCGCAGCTTCAGACCGTCGATATTCTCGTCGCAAAATCGGACATCGACCTCGGCAAGTCGGTCAAGGCCGACGATCTGCAATGGCAGACCTGGCCGGCCACGTCCGCCAGCAGTAACTTCATCAGCCGTGCCAGCAAGGCCGACGCCGTCAAGGAGATCACCGGCTCGATCGCGCGCGCGCCGTTCATCGCGGGCGAGCCGATTCGCGAGCAGAAGCTGGTGAAGGCCGACGGCTCCGGTTTCATGGCGGCGATCCTGCCCGCAGGCTACCGAGCCATTTCCACCGAAATTTCGCCGGAAACCGGCGCCGGCGGCTTCATCCTGCCGAACGACCGCGTCGACGTGATTCTTACCAAGCGCGAGAAGAATCCCGACGCCAAGGGCCCGGACGTCTCCAGTTCGGAGGTCATTCTCAGCAATGTTCGCGTTCTCGCGATCGACCAGGCGCCGAAGGAAAAGGAAGGCGCCAGCGCGCTGATCGGCAGGACGGTTACCCTCGAACTCAAGCCCGAGCAGGCCGAGACGCTGGCGCGGTCGCGCCAGAACGGCTCGCTGACGCTGGCGCTGCGCAGCATCGCCGACGTCAACGCGGTCGAAAAGCCGGACGAGCAACTCAACAAGCGCGGCGAGAACCTTAACGTCATCCGTTACGGCGTTGCCAGCCAGCAGACGGTGCAGAAGTGACCAAAAGGACGCACGATATGAAGTGCAGGGAAATTCAGCCGACGATGCGAACGTTCATCGTCCGCGCCCTGTCGTTTTCGGCCGTGGCTGCTCTCACGCTCAATCCGGCGCTGACGCCGGTTGTGGCGAGCGACTATCGCGTCGCGCCGGTGTCCACCGACGGGCAGATGAACGCGCGCTTCGTTTCTCTCGGAATCGGCAAATCCATCGTGATCGACCTGCCGCGCGAGATCAAGGACGTGCTGGTTGCCGATCCGAAGATCGCCAACGCCGTGGTGCGTTCGACCCAGCGCGCTTATATCATCGGCGCCGCGGTCGGCCAGACCAATATCGTTTTCTTCGATTCCACCGGCGCGCAGATCGCGGCCTATGACATTGCGGTCAAGCGCGACCTCAACGGCGTGCGCGCGGCGCTGAAGCAGTCGCTGCCGAATTCGGACATCCAGATCGAAGGCGTCGGTGACGGCGTGGTGCTGAGCGGCAGCGCGGCGAGCCCGGTCGAGGCGCAGCAGGCCGTCGACATCGCCGCCCGCCTGGTGAATGGCGCCGAAAGGGTCGTCAATTCGATTGCAATTCGCGGCCGTGACCAGGTGATGTTGAAGGTCACGCTCGCCGAAGTCCAGCGCTCGGTCATCAAGCAGCTAGGCATTGATCTCAGCGCCAGCATGACCTACGGCACATCAGTTGTTAACTTCAACAACAGCAACCCGTTCACCGCAAACAGTGCGCCGCTCGTCGCCGACAACGCCCTTACCGGGAAATTCGGCACGATGCCATCCGTGACGGCGACGCTGCGCGCGATGGAAAGCGCCGGCGTGGTGCGGACCCTTGCCGAGCCCAACCTCACAGCCATTTCCGGCGAATCCGCAACCTTTATCTCCGGCGGCGAATTTCCAATTCCGACCGGCGTGACCTGCCAAACCACAGTGGGTGGTGGCATCGGACAATGCGTCCAGACAGTCAGCTTCAAGAAGTTCGGCATCTCGCTTAACTTTACACCGGTCGTGCTGACGGAGGGGCGGATCAGCCTTCGGGTGATGACCGAAGTGTCGGAAGTCTCGACCGAAAACGCTTTAAAGGGCGGTGCCGGTGGAACGACGATCCCCTCGATCAAGACCCGCCGCGCCGAGACGACGCTGGAAATTCCCTCCGGCGGCGCGATGGCGATGGCCGGCCTGATCCAGGACCAGACCAAGCAGGCGATCAACGGTCTTCCGGGTTTGGCGCAACTGCCGGTTCTCGGCACGCTGTTCCGCAGCCGCGACTTCGTCAACAACCAGAGCGAACTGATGGTACTGGTCACGCCCTATGTGGTGCGCGCGGTGGCGCAGAAGGACCTGTCGCGCCCCGATGACGGCTTTGCCAGCGCATCGGATCCGCAGGCCGATCTGCTCGGCAGCATCAATCGCATCTACGGCGTTCCCGGCCGCGTCGAGAAGGCGCGGAATTATCGCGGCACCTACGGCTTTATTACGGACTGAGGCGGGACGATGACAGCACAGAGCACAAAACCCGCCGATCGCAAGCGCGCGCTTCGCCTGACCGCAGCGCTGATCGGCCTTTCCGTGGCGCTCGGCGCCTGCAAGCATACCGTCGTCGATCCCGTGACGACGGCCGGCGTGCCCGATGATTACCGCCAGCGCCATCCGATCGCCGTCCAGGAAGCAGACCGCTCGATCGTCGTTTTCGTCGGTCGCGGACGCGGCGGCTTGTCCGCCTCTCAGCGCGCCGATGTCATGGGTCTGGCCCAGGACTGGCTTCGTGAAGGCACCGGCGTCATCAGCGTTGACGTACCCGTCAATACGCCGAACGCGCGGGCGGCCGAGGATTCATTGCGCGAGATCCGGGCGAGCTTTGCCGCTGCCGGCGTGCCACCGCGCGCGATCAATGTCCGTCAGTATCACCCGGAAGATCCCAGGCATATGGCCGCGATCCGCCTCAACTATCCGAAGATCTCGGCGGTGGCCGGGCCGTGCGGGCTGTGGCCGGAGGATCTCGGACCGTCGATCAACAACAAGAGCTACTTCGACAACAAACAGTACTACAATTTCGGCTGCTCCAACCAGCGCAACCTAGCGGCGATGGTCGATAACCCATCCGACCTCGCGCAGCCGCGTCCCGAAACCCCCGCCTTTGCGCCGCGCCGTGGCATCGCCTTCGACAAGTATCGCAAGGGTACGACCACCGCGACCACCTATCCCGAGGCCGAAAGGGCCAAACTCAGCGATACCGGCAAATGATCACTTACTCGCGCCAGAATACAGAATCGCAGCCGGAAATCACGGCGCCGTCGACCGAGGACCACATCGCACCGGCGCCGCGGGTGTCGGTGCAGGCGTTCTGCGAGACGGTGGAAACCGCGGCCGCCGTGCAGTCGGCGGGCGAAGACCGCCGCCTCGGCAAAGCTCATCTCAAGATCCAGATGGGCGGCATGGCCGCGGCCATCGAAGCCTACCGCTCGGCCCCGACCCCGAACGTCATCATCCTGGAGACCGAGGGCCGCAACGACATTCTCGCCGGCCTCGACCAGCTTGCCGCCGTCTGCGACGCCGGAACACGCGTGATCGTGATCGGGCGCATCAACGACGTGATGCTCTATCGCGAACTGGTCCGCCGCGGCGTCAGCGACTACGTCATCGCGCCGGTCAGCGCCATCGATGTCGTGCGCTCGGTCTGCAACCTGTTCTCTTCGCCGGAAGCCAAGGCCGTCGGCCGCATCATCGCCGTCGTCGGCGCCAAGGGCGGTGTCGGCGCGTCCACAGTTGCCCACAACGTCGCCTGGGCGATCGCGCGCGATCTGGCGCTGGATTCCGTTGTCGCCGACCTCGACCTCGCTTTCGGCACCGCCGGCCTCGACTACAATCAGGACCCGCCGCAGGGTATCGCGGATGCGGTGTTCTCGCCCGACCGGGTCGATACCGCGTTCCTCGACCGCCTGCTGTCGAAATGCACCGACCATCTCAGCCTGCTGGCGGCGCCGGCCACGCTCGACCGGGTCTACGATTTCGGCGCGGAAGCCTTCGATTCGATCTTCGATACGCTTCGGACCACGATGCCCTGCATCGTGCTCGACGTTCCCCATCAATGGTCGGGATGGACCAAGCGCGCTTTGATCGCGGCCGACGACATCCTGATCGTTGCCGCGCCCGATCTCGCCAACCTGCGCAACACCAAGAACATCTTCGACCTCCTGAAGGCATCGCGCCCGAACGATCGTGCGCCGCTCTACTGCCTCAATCAGGTCGGTATCCCGAAGCGGCCGGAGATCCCCGCCGCCGAGTTCGCCAAGGCGATCGAGAACCACCCGATCGCCACGATCCCGTTCGAGCCGCAACTCTTCGGCTCGGCCGCCAACAACGGCCAGATGATTGCGGAGATCTCCGCAACTCATCGCACCACCGAGATGTTCCTGCAGATTGCGCAACGGCTCACCGGCCGCGGCGAGACCAAGAAGCCGAAGAGTTCGTTGCTGTCGCCTTTGATCGAGAAGTTGCGGGCCAAGAAGTAGATAGCCCGCGTGGAGTGCCATCGTGTTCGGTAAGCGTAGCGGAAATGATAGTGATACGCGGGTCCTTAAGCCCGCCATTCAGGCGCCGGAGCCGGTCTCCAGCGCCGTAGCGGCGCCGCGCGAGATCGCGGCGCCGGCGGTGGCTTCGCCGCCGCTCGCACCCGCAAAGCAGCAGCCCGCGCCCACCATGGAGGCGCGGCGCTCCGACAATTACTACCAGGTCAAGGCGACCATCTTCGGCGCGCTGATCGAGGCGATCGACCTTGCCCAACTCGCCAAGCTCGACGGCGAGTCCGCGCGCGAGGAAATCCGCGACATCGTCAACGAGATCATCGCGATCAAGAACATCGTGATGTCGATCGCCGAGCAGGAAGAGCTGCTCGACGACATCTGCAACGACGTGCTCGGCTACGGCCCGCTCGAGCCGCTGTTGTCACGCGACGACATCGCCGACATCATGGTCAACGGCGCCGGTACGGTGTTCATCGAAGTCGCCGGCAAAATCCAGAAGACCGGCATCCGCTTCCGCGACAACCAGCAGCTCCTCAACATCTGCCAGCGCATCGTCAGCCAGGTCGGCCGGCGCGTCGACGAATCCTCGCCGATCTGCGACGCCCGCCTCGCCGATGGCTCCCGCGTCAATGCCATCGTTCCGCCGCTGGCGATCGATGGGCCTGCCCTCACCATTCGTAAGTTCAAGAAGGACAAGCTGACGCTCGATCAACTGGTCAAGTTCGGCGCGATCTCACCGGAAGGCGCTACGATCCTGCAGATCATCGGCCGTGTCCGCTGCAACGTGCTGATCTCGGGCGGTACCGGCTCCGGCAAGACCACGCTGCTGAACTGCCTGACCCAGTTCATCGAGCATGACGAGCGCGTCATCACCTGCGAAGACGCCGCCGAACTTCAGTTGCAGCAGCCTCACGTGGTGCGGCTGGAAACCCGTCCGCCCAACATCGAGGGCGAAGGCCAGGTCACCATGCGCGAGCTGGTGCGCAATTGCCTGCGTATGCGTCCCGAACGCATCATCGTCGGCGAAGTCCGCGGACCCGAGGCGTTTGACCTGTTGCAGGCGATGAACACCGGCCACGACGGCTCGATGGGAACGCTGCACGCCAACAACCCGCGCGAAGCCATGTCGCGCTGCGAATCCATGATCACGATGGGCGGCTTCTCGCTGCCCTCGCGCACCATCCGCGAGATGATCTGCGCCTCGATCGACGTCATCGTGCAGGCCGCGCGCCTGCGCGACGGCTCGCGCCGCATCACCCACATCACCGAGGTGATGGGCATGGAAGGCGACACCATCATCACCCAGGACCTGTTCGTCTACGAATTGCTCGGCGAAGACGCCAACGGCAAGATCATCGGGCGGCACCGCTCGACAGGCATCGGCCGTCCGAAGTTCTGGGAACGCGCGCGATATTACAACGAAGAGAAGCGGCTTGCGGCGGCGCTCGATGCCGCCGAAGTCGTCGACAAGACGTGAAGAGGCGATGAGCATGCAAGCGCTCGCACTGGCGTTTCTCGCCGCCACCGCCATCGGCGGCCTGGCATGGGTGTTCGTCTATCCGACGCTGTCGGGCGAGAAGAAGGCCGAATCCCGCCGCGCCTCGATCGCCCGTTCCGATGCGCCGGCGCGGCAGGCCGAGAAAAGCCAGCGCTCGCGCCGCGAGCAGGTCGAGGGATCGCTCAAGGAGCTCGACGCCCGGCGCAAGAAGGACAAGTCCGTTCCGCTCTCGACCCGCCTCGCCCAGGCCGGGCTGGGATCCTGGACGCCTCAGAAATTCTGGATCGTTTCCGGCATCCTCGCGGCGGTGGGCTTCGTGCTCGCATTCATCGTCGGCGGCTCGCCGTTGGGCGCCGCCGTGATGGCATTCGGCACCGGCCTCGGCCTGCCGCGCTGGCTCTTGAGCTACCTCAAGAAGCGCCGCGAGAAGGCGTTTCTGAAAGCGCTTCCCGACGCTGTCGACGTCATCGTACGCGGCATCAAGGCCGGTCTGCCGTTGTTCGAATCGATCAAGGTGGTCGCAGCCGACTCGCCGGAGCCGCTCAGGAGCGAGTTCAACGCCATCGTCGAAACCCAGACCATCGGCATGCCGCTCGGCGAGGCCTGCGCGCGGCTGTATGAACGGATGCCGCTGCCGGAGGCGAACTTCTTCGGCATCGTGGTCGCGATCCAGCAGAAGTCCGGCGGTAACCTGTCGGAAGCACTTGGCAACCTCTCCAAGGTTCTGCGCGATCGCAAGAAGATGGCGGAGAAGATTCAGGCGATGTCGATGGAAGCCAAGGCCTCCGCCGGCATCATCGGCTCGTTGCCGCCGGCCGTGATGCTGCTGGTGTGGATCACGACGCCCGACTACGTCTCGCTGCTTTGGACCACCCACCTCGGCCAGTTCATGCTGCTATGCTGCGTGAGCTGGATGGGGATGGGCGTCCTGGTGATGAAGAAAATGATCAACTTCGACTTCTGACGGTGCGCCTATGATTGAGCTTCTGATCGGCAAGATGCACGACGCGCGGTTCATGACCATGCTGCTTGCCGCCATCGCGGCGAGTGCGACCGCCTATACGCTGATCATGCCGCTGTTCGCCGGCGAAGGCCTTGCCAAACGCATGAAGGCGGTGGCCAGCGAGCGCGAACGGCTCCGCCAGCGCGAGCGCGAGCGCCTCAACAAATCGGAAAAGGTATCGCTGCGCCAGACTCCGAAGCAACTCGTTTCCAAGGTTGTGGAAGACCTGAACCTGACCAAATGGCTGGCGCAGGAAGCCGCGCGCGACAAGCTGATCATGGCCGGCTACCGCGGCCACGCGCCCTACATCACCTTCCTGTTTGCCCGCGCGGTGACGCCGGTCGCGCTGTTTCTCGGCGCGGCCCTCTACGTCTTCGTGATCACCAACTTGGACAAGTCGTTGACAGTCAAGCTCGGCATCTGCATCGGCGCCGCCTATCTCGGGCTGCAGGCGCCGATGCTGTTCCTGAAAAACGCCATCAGCAAGCGACAGCTCTCCATCAAGCGCGCCTTTCCCGACGCGCTCGACCTCCTGCTGATCTGCATCGAGTCCGGCATGTCGGTCGAAGTCGCCTTCCGCAAGGTTTCCACCGAGATCACGTCGCAATCGATCGCGCTGTCGGAGGAATTCGCGCTGACCACGGCGGAATTGTCCTATCTGCAAGACCGCAAGGTGGCCTACGAGAATCTCGCCAAGCGCACCGGCCTGGAGGGCGTGAAATCGGTCTGTCTCGCGCTGATGCAGTCGGAACGCTACGGCACTCCGCTCGGCCAGAGCCTGCGCGTGATGGCGCAGGAAAACCGCGACATGCGCATGACCGAGGCCGAGAAGAAGGCGGCAGCGCTGCCGCCGAAACTGACCGTGCCGATGATCCTGTTCTTCCTGCCATGCCTGTTCATCGTCATTCTCGGACCGACCTACATCAAGCTTCAGGCGATGCCGTGAGGCGAGCGGCACGGCGGCCGGCGCTTCCCCGGCCACGTATCCGCTGGTCGTAGGCCCCGTCTCTGCGTCGCGTCACTGTGCGCCGCGCCGCGTCCGGGACACGAGAGCTTTTGAGACCCGGAAATAGCTTTCCGTTCCCCGAACGCTGCAGCCGGGGCTATAGCGATCAAGGCTGCGGCGGGTGACCGGCGTGATGCTCAGTCCGGCCGGTTGAGAGCGGCGACCGGGACGGTCGCCCTGTTGCCGGGGGGACGCGAATGGTCCTTGTCCTTGCGGCTCAGCATTTCCCGCAGGTAAGTCACGTTGGCGGCGGCCTCGTCGGCGGGCAGATCGCCCCTGGCGATAGTCTCGGCTTCGGCGAAACGGCCCTGCAAGCCGACGACCAGCGCGAGGTTCTGCCGCACCCTGGCATCGGCGCGCGGATTGGAATAGGCGCGCCGCAGCGTTTCCTCGGCTTGCGGCAGCTCCCGCGTCAGCATGTAGGAGAGGCCGAGATTGGACAGCACCGAGGGCTCTTCCGGCGTGATCTTCAGCGCGCTCGCGTAATAGCGGCGGGCCTCTTCGTGTTTGCCCATCTTGTCGAGCGTGGTCCCCTGCACCGAAAGAATGCGCCAGTCGGGATTGGCCGGCGTATGGGCACGGCTGAGCACCTCGAAGGCAGCCTGCGAATTGCCGTTATCGGCGAGTGCGCGGCCGTAAGCGGCGAGCAGCGTCTTGTTGCCGGGATGGGCGATGGTGGCCTGTTCGAGCACGGCGGCGGCCTGCGCGCGCTGGCCGGTAGCACGGAGCGCCTGGCCATAGCCCAGCGCCGCTTCGGCATCCTTGGGATTGGCGCGATAGCGCTCGCCATATATCTCAGCCGCGCGGCGCGGATCGTCGGGGGCAGCTTGGGCCTTTGACGATGAGCTCAGCGATCCCGTGATGTCGGATATGGTCTGGCAGCCGCCAAGGCCCGCGGCCAAAACCGCGGTTACCGCGGCTGAGGTCAGGAACCGGGCAAAAGACCCGGCGTGGCTGGACGATCGACGCATGGCACTTCAACTCATGGGAATGGCGGAACAAATAGAGCGTGCTAGTCAGCAATAGACTGTTAACCCTAACGGCCGGTTAATCGGCTGTGCTATGCCAGCCGGACACGCCCATTCCCCGCGAGACATGCATGCAATCGCCGTTCGAGACCGCGCCCATCGCCCCCGCCATTCCGATTACCTTCGCCACCAAAACCACCTGGAGCACGATTGCCAAAGAACTTCCCGAATCGGCCCGTCAGTTTGCGCTCGCCAATGATTTTACCGCCAAGCCCGGCAAGTGCCTGACGCTGCCGGCGCCAGACGGGAAGATTGCGCAGGTCGTGTTCGGGCTTGATGAAGAAACCGCCAAGTCGCGCGACCTGTTCCGGCCCGGCGCGCTGCCCGGCCTGCTGCCGCCGGGCGTCTATCGCTTCGCCAACGCGCCGCACGACCTGCGCCTGGCGACACTCGCCTTTGCACTCGGGAGCTACCGCTTCGGCCGCTACCGCAAAGCCGAAAAGCCCGAGGTCCGGCTGGTGCCGCCCGACGGCGTCGATATCACCGACATCGCGCGGATGGCGGAAGCGGCGGCGCTGGCGCGCGACCTGATCAACACGCCGTCGAACGACCTGGGGCCGGAGCAACTGGCAGACGCCGCACAAGCGCTTGCGGCGCGTTTCGGCGCCAGCTTCGATTGCATCGTCGGCGACGAACTCGTGAAGCAGAACTTTCCGCTGATCCACGCAGTCGGCATGGCCTCGGCGCGTTCCCCGCGCCTGATCGACCTGAGCTGGGGCGATGCCACTGACCCCAAGGTCACGCTGGTCGGCAAGGGTGTCTGCTTCGACACCGGCGGGCTCGACCTAAAAACGTCCAGCGGCATGCTGATCATGAAAAAGGACATGGGCGGCGCCGCCAACGTTCTGGCGCTGGCGCAGATGATGATGGACGCGAAGCTGAAGGTCCGCCTGCGCGTCGTGATCCCCGCGGTCGAGAACGCAGTCGCCGGCAACGCCTTCCGTCCGCTCGACATCTTCAAGTCGCGCAAGGGGTCGACGGTGGAGATCGGCAATACCGATGCCGAGGGACGGTTGGTGCTGGCAGATGCGCTGGCCTTGGCGGACGAAGACAAACCGGATCTGCTGATTGACTTGGGCACACTGACCGGCGCTGCGCGGGTGGCGCTGGGACCGGATTTACCGCCCTTTTACACCCATGATGAGACGCTGGCCGAAAGCGTCGCAGAACATGCAAAGCGGGAGAACGATCCGTTGTGGCGGATGCCGCTGTGGCCACCCTATGATTCGTGGCTGGATTCGAAGGTCGCCGACATCAACAACGCGCCGTCGGGCGGCTTTGCCGGCTCGATCACCTGCGCTTTGTTCCTGCAGCGCTTCGTCACCGATGCCAAAAGCTGGCTGCATGTCGATATCTACGGCTGGACGCCTTCCGCAAAACCCGCGCGTCCCGAAGGCGGCGAATGCCAGGCCGCGCGTGCGATCTACAAACTGTTGAGCGAACGCTATGGATGATCCGCGCCTGATGCCGGCACGGCCCGAAATCGCCGCGAAATATCTCGAAGGCAAGGTGAAGGCCGCGCGCTACGTGTCCGGCGAGGAACTTTGCGTGTGTGAGGCCATCGCGCCGCTGTGGGAGCGACCTGCCGCGGGCGCCATGATGCTGACGCAGGCGCTGAAGGGCGAACGCGTCACGATCTACGACCGCAATGGCGAAGGGTTTGCGTGGGGTCAGCTCGCGAGCGACGGCTATGTCGGCTGGATTCCGGATGCCGCGCTGGCAAAGCCTGCGGCCGCACCGACGCACAAGGTCACGGTGCTGCGGACGTTCGCGTTTCCGGGCCCCTCGATCAAGCTGCCGCCGGTCGAGACGCTGACGATGGAAGCAAGGATGACGGTCATACGCGAAGACGGCGCGTTCGCCATTACAAGCGACGGCCGGTATCTGCCGCGCCACCATGTCGGCAGCCTCGACGCGGTGGAAAAGGATTTCGTGGCGGTCGCCGAACGCTTCATCGGTACGCCCTATCTCTGGGGCGGCAAGAGCTCGCTCGGCATCGATTGCTCCGGCCTCGTCCAGGTATCGCTGAACGCCGCCGGCACGGGTTGCCCGCGCGATAGCGACATGCAAGAGGCGGGTCTTGGCCGTGCACTGGATAAGAACGAGATGACGAAGCTGCAGCGCGGCGATCTGATCTTCTGGGAGGGTCACGTCGCGATCGTTCGCGACGCTGACAGCATCGTGCACGCCAATGCGCATCATATGGCGACGGTGGTGGAGAACACGCAGGAGGCTATTGCGCGGATCAAGGCCATCGGCAGCGAGGTGACGGCGATCAAGCGGCTCTAACCACAAGCCCGCTGTCATCACCCGCGAAAGCGGGTGATCCAGTACTCCGAGACAGTTGTGAGTGAATGAGGGGCCGCGGCGTACTGGATGCCCCGCCTTCGCGGGGCATGACGACCGTTATCTTTGACGGCTGTTATCTTTGACGGCTGTTACTCTTGACGGCCGCTACTGCGGCTCCGGAACCGCCTCGATCCGGAACGCGGCAGCGAACAGGGCGCGGGTGTAGTCGCTCTTCGGGTTCTTGAACAGCTCCGCGGCCGGCCCCTCCTCAACCACCTTGCCGTGACGCATCACGATCAGATGGCTGGCCAGCGAGGCCACGACGCGCAAATCGTGCGAGATGAACATGTAGGTCAGATCGCGCTTGCGCTGCAGCTCGCGCAGCAGGTCGACCATCTGCGCTTGGAACAGCATGTCGAGCGCGCTGGTCGGCTCGTCCAGCACGACAAAATTCGGCTCCAGCACCACCGCGCGCGCAATCGAGATACGCTGGCGCTGGCCGCCGGAAAATTCATGCGGATAGCGGAATCGCGTCGCCGGGTCGAGACCGACGTCTGTGAGCGCCTTGACGACGCGCGCCTCGCGCTCTTCACGCGACAGCGACTTCTGATGCACGCTCAGGCCTTCGGCGACGATATCGCCGACCGACATTCGCGGGCTGAGCGCGCCGAACGGATCCTGAAACACGATCTGCATGTCGCGACGGTGCGGCAGCATGGCCTTGAAGCGCAGGCCCTGGATGTTGTTGCCGAGGAACACGATCGGGCCGTCGGAGGAAATCAGCCGGAGCAGCGCGAGACCCAGCGTGGTCTTGCCCGAGCCGGATTCGCCGACGACGCCGAGCGTCTCACCCTTGCGCACCGAGACGCTGACGCCATCCACCGCCTTGATGTGGCCGACGGTCGAGCGCAACAGCCCGCGCTTGATCGGAAACCAGACCTTGAGATTGTCGGCCGACATCACCACCGGCTCGTTGGGCCGCGGCGGCGCCGGATCGGGCTTGGGCTCGGCCGCGAGCAGCGCGCGGGTATAGGTATGTTTCGGCGCGGTGAAGACCTGTTCGACCGGGCCCTGCTCGACGATCTTGCCCGAGTTCATCACGCAGACCACGTCGGCGATGCGGCGGACGATGCCGAGGTCATGGGTGATGAACAGCATGCTCATGCCGAGCCGGGACCTGATCTCCGCGAGCAACGCCAGGATCTGGGCCTGCACCGTGACGTCGAGCGCGGTGGTCGGCTCGTCCGCGATCAGAAGATCCGGCTCGTTTGCGAGCGCCATCGCGATCATGACACGCTGACGCTGGCCGCCGGACAGTTGGTGCGGATAGCTTTGTAGCCTCGTTTCCGGATCGGGAATGCCGACCTGCGTCAAGAGTTCGAGCGTCCGCGCCCGCGCCATCGATCCGCTGATGCCTCTATGCAGCGAGAGGATTTCGCCGATCTGCGCCTCGATGGTGTGGAGCGGATTGAGCGAGGTCATCGGCTCCTGAAAAATGATCGAGATATCGTTGCCGCGGATCTCGCGCATCTCGCGTTCCGAGGCATTGAGCAGCTCTCGGCCCTTGAAATGGATGGTGCCGGAGGGATGCGACGCGGTCGGATAGGGCAGCAGTCTTAGCACCGACAGCGCGCTGACCGATTTGCCGGAACCGGATTCGCCGACCAGGGCCACGCACTCGCCGCGCTTAATGGAAAACGAGACGCGGTCGACCGCAGTCGTGGCGCCGCTCGGCTGGTGAAAGGCCACCGAGAGATCGCGCACATCGAGCAAGGGCTGGTTGACGGCGTCCATCATGCTCTACCGGAACGTCTTGCGCGGGTCGAAGGCGTCGCGCACGCCCTCCCCGATGAAGATCAAAAGCGACAGCATGATCGCGACCGAGAAGAAGCCGGTAAAACCGAGCCATGGTGCCTGCACGTTGGACTTACCCTGCGACAGCAGCTCGCCGAGCGACGGCGAGCCCGGCGGCAGGCCGAAACCGAGGAAGTCGAGCGCCGTCAGCGTCATCACCGAGGACGACACGATGAACGGCAGAAAGGTCATGGTCGCCACCATCGCGTTCGGCAGCAGATGCCGGAACATGATCACGCCGTTGGAGACGCCGAGCGCACGCGCCGCCTGGATGTATTCGAAATTGCGCCCACGCAAGAATTCCGCGCGAACCAGGCCAACCAGCGAGGTCCATGAGAACAGCAGGAGAATGCCAAGCAGCACGAAGAAGCCGGGCACCAGCACCGATGACAGGATCAGCAGCAGATAGAGCGAGGGAATTGCGCTCCAGATTTCGATGATGCGCTGGAAGATCAGATCGGTCCAGCCGCCGAAATAGCCTTGCACGCCGCCGGCGACGACGCCGATGATCGAGGACAGGATGGTCAGCGTCAGGCCGAACAGCACCGAGATGCGAAAGCCGTAGATCAGTCGCGCCACCACGTCGCGGCCCTGGTCGTCGGTACCGAGCCAGTTGTATTCGAGGTCGCTGCAGCTCTTCAGGCCCTTCTTCTCTACCACGGGCTTGCACTGCTCTTCCGTCAGCATCCATGTCGGCTTCGACGGCGCCGGCGTCGGTAAATCGAGATTGTGGGTAGAGTAGGAATAGCGGATCAAGGGCCAGATGATGGTGCCGCCCTTTTCGGCGATCAGCTTTTGCAAATAGGGATCGCGGTAGTCGGCCGCGGTTTCGAAATCGCCGCCGAAAGTGGTCTCGGAATAGCTGACGAAAGCCGGCCAGTACAGCTTTCCGTCATACTTGATAAGGAACGGCCGATCGTTGGCGATCAGTTCGGCAAACAGCGAGATCATAAACAGCGCAAGGAATATCCAGAGCGACCAGTAGCCGCGGCGGTTCGCCTTGAAGTTCTGCCAGCGCCGGCGGTTCAGCGGCGATGGCGCGAACACGTGCTGCGTGGCCGGGACGACCTCGCCAAGCGGCGACCGCGCGGTGGTTTCGACCGGTTGTGGAGCGAGCAGCGCCATCAGACTTCCCTCGCCTCAAAGTCGATCCGGGGATCGATCCACATGTAGGCGAGGTCGGAGATCAGACCCACCACAAGGCCCACGAGGGAGAAGATGAACAGCGTGCCGAACACGACCGGATAGTCGCGGTTGAGCACGCTTTCGAAGCCGAGCAGGCCGAGGCCGTCGAGCGAGAAGATGGTCTCGATCAGCAGCGAGCCGGAGAAGAATGCACCAATGAACGCACCGGGAAAGCCTGCGATTACGATCAGCATGGCGTTGCGGAAGATATGGCCGTAGAGCACCTGCCCCTCGCTGCAACCCTTTGCACGCGCGGTCATGACGTACTGCTTCCTGATCTCATCGAGAAACGAGTTCTTGGTCAGCAGCGTCATGGTGGCGAAGGCGCCGAGACCCATCGCGATCAAAGGCAGGGTGAGGTGCCAGAAGTAGTCAATGATCTTCCAGTACCAGGGGAATTGCGACCAGCCGTCCGAGGTCAATCCGCGCAGCGGAAACCAGTTGAAGAACGAGCCGCCGGCAAACAGGATAATCAGCAGGATCGCGAACAGGAAACCGGGGATCGCAAAGCCGACGATGATAGCGGCGGAAGTCCAGGTATCAAATCGCGTTCCGTCCGCCACCGCCTTGCGGATGCCTAGCGGGATCGAGATCAAATAGGTCAGCAGCGTCAACCAGAGGCCGAGCGATATCGAGACCGGCAGCTTCTCCTTGATCAGCTGCAACACGGTGGTGTCGCGAAAGTAGCTCTTGCCAAAATCGAAGCGGGCGAAATTCCACACCATCAGCGCAAAGCGCTCATGCGCCGGCTTGTCGAAGCCGAACTGTTTTTCCAGGTTCTTGATGAATTCCGGGTCAAGCCCCTGCGCGCCGCGGTATTTCGAATTGACGGCATCGGCTGAGGCACCCGCCTGCGGCGTGCGGCCGGCGAAATCGCCGGTGGAAGAACCAGAGATGCGCGAGGAGCCGCCGGTATCGGCACCGGAAAGCTGTGCGATCACACGTTCGACAGGGCCGCCCGGCGCGAACTGCACGACCACGAAGGAAATGAAGAGGATGCCGAGCAAGGTCGGAAACATCAAAAGGATGCGGCGGGCGATATAAGCGGTCATTACTGCTTCGCCTGCTCAAGTTTGCCGGCCTTGGCAGCGTCATACCACCAGATAACTCGCTCGCCGGAGCCCGATGCATCGATCTGATAACGCGGCAGGTTCTTCGGGCGATCGAAGATGTCCCAATAAGCCAGCCGATGCGTCTTGTTGTACCACTGCGGCACCCAGTAGCGGCCGGCGCGGAAAACGCGGTCGAAGGCATGGCAGGCAACCGTCAGCTCGGCGCGGGTATCCGCCGCAATGATCTTTTCGATCAGCGCATCGATGGCGGGGTTCTCTATACCGGCCAGGTTGTAGGAGCCCTTGGTTTTGGCAGCGTGCGAGGAGAAGAAGGCACGCATTGCGTCGCCCGGCGTCGTCGACATCGAGAAGCGCGTGATAGTCATGTCGAAATCGAAATCTTCCACCCTCGCGCGATACTGCACGGCATCGACCATGCGCGGGCTCGCCTCGATGCCGAGCGTTCCCAGATTCTTGATATAGGGCGCGTGATGCGGATTCAGCGAAGGCTCATCGTACAGGAATTCGATGCGAAACACTTCGCCGCTCGGCGTCATCCGCTTGCCGTCCTTGATGACGAAGCCGGCTTCGTTGAGCAATTGCTGCGCCTTGCGCAGCATGGTGCGGTCTTGCCCAGAGCCGTCCGAAACTGGGGGCACGTAGGGCTGGCCGAACACTTCGTCGGGCACCTGGCCGCGGAATGGCTCGAGCAACTTCAGTTCGTCCGGCGAGGGCGGCCCCTTCGCCATCATGTCTGAATTCTGGAATGGCGAATGCGTACGCGCATAGGCGTCGTACATAATAGTCTTGTTGGTCCACTCGAAATCGAAGGCGTTGATCAGCGCCTCCCGCACGCGGGGGTCCTTGAACTTGTCGCGGCGGGTATTGATGAACCAGCCCTGCGCGCCGGACGGCCTTTCGTCCGGCACCTGCTCGCGCTTGACGCGGCCGTCCTTGATGGCGGGGAAGTCGTAGCGCGTCGCCCAGATGCGCGCAGTGAACTCTTCGCGGAATAGATAGTTCTTGCTGGTAAAGCCTTCGAAGGCGACGTCGCGGTCGCGATAGAATTCGTAGCGGACCACATCGTAATTGTAATGACCGCGGCAGACCGGGAGGTTTGCCCCCCACCAGTCCTTGACGCGTTCGTACTCGATGAAACGGTTGACCTCGAACTTGCCGACCTTATAGGGCCCCGAGCCCAGCGGCGTGTCCAGCGTCGATTCATCGAAGGGCCGGGTCTCATAATATTTCTTCGAGAAGATCGGCAGGCCCGCGACGTAGAGCGGCACATCGCGCGCGCGCTTCTCTGCGAAGGTAACGATCACGGTCGCATCGTCGAGCGCCTCGGCCCCCTTGACGTCACGCATCTGCACCTGGATCAGCGGATGGCCCTTGGCCTTCAGCGTATTGATGGACCATGCGACGTCATGCGCCGTGATCCTCGAGCCGTCGTGAAACTTGGCCTCAGGGCGCAGCGTAAAGCGGTAGATCAGCTTGTCCGGCGAAATTCGCACCGACTTCGCGACGAGTCCGTACATCGCATCCGGCTCGTCGCCCGCGCGTACCATCAGCACTGAGAAGGTCAGGTCCATGCCCTGCGCGCCCTCGCCCTTGAGGATGTAGGCGTTGAGCGAATTGAAGGTGTGGTAGGACTGATTGTAGGAGCGCGTCGACGGGATGGTCGAGAACACGCCGCCCTTGGGGGCAGAGACATTCACATAGTCGAAATTCTTGAAGTCGGCCGGATATTTCAGATCGCCGAACGCCGAGATGCCGTGCACCTCAGCGCCGTTTTCCTCTGTAGCGCGGACGGGGCCAAGCCGCAGAACGCTCAGCGCGCCTGCGCCAAGGCCGAGGACGTGCCGGCGGGAAAATTGCGCCATGCGCGAAATATCCTTCAAGAGCGCTTGCTGATCCGGGTAGCCTTCTCCGCATCGTACCACCAGATGTCAGGGAAGGCCGACAAGCCATATTTTGGCATTTCCGCAGGACGGCTGAAGCGATCCCAACGCACCGTGCGCTGTTTCGGATAGGTCCACTGCGGCACGACGTAGTGATTCCACAGTAGCACCCGGTCGAGCGCTTTGGTGGCCGCAATGAGGTCTTGACGATCCGTCGCGAAGATGACGCGGTCAACCAGCTTGTCGATTGCCGGATTCTTGATTCCAACGTAGTTGTCCGATCCAGGCTGGTCGGCGGACTTCGAACTCCAGTGCTCACGCTGCTCGTTGCCCGGCGACAGCGACTGGCCCCACGACGAAATCGTCAACATGTCGTAGTCCCAGTTGCGAAGCCTATTCTGATATTGGATCGCATCGACACCACGAACGGAGACCGAAATGCCGATCCGTTCCAGAGAAGGTTTGTAAAACAAGGCGACGCGTTCGAAAGCCGGATCATCGGCACGCGACAACAGCTCGATTGAGAACGGCTCACCGCTTGCAGCATTGACGAGCCTTCGATCACGAACCTCGAAGCCCGCCTGCTTCATCAGTCTTAGCGCTTGCTGCAGATTGCTGCGGACCGCTTCCGGACTTCCTCCAACCGGATTGGAGTAGGCGGTCGTGAAGACCTCCTTCGGAACGTCTGCCCGCACGGACTCGAGAATCTCCAGCTCCTTTCCGGTCGGAAGCCCGGTTGCCATCAATTCGTCGATGCCGTGGAAATAGCTGCTGATCCGCGTGTATTGCCCGAAGAAGATCTGCTTGTTCATCTCTTCGAAGTCGAACGCGAAATTCAATGCTAGTCGCACCCGAGGATCGGCAAACTTGCCGCGGCGAGTGTTCGGCACAAACGCCTGCATCACCCCCGATCGATTGTTGGGGAATTCCTCCTTCAGCACTCGTTTGTCGGTCACCGCAGGAAAATCATAGGCTGTCGCCCAGTTCTTCGCGCTGTTCTCGACACGAAAATCGACTTGATCGCCTTTGAAGGCCTCAAGCGCGACCGTTGCATCTCGAAAATAGTCGTACCGAAGCTCGTCGAAATTGGCACGGCCGACATTGACCGCAAGATTGCGGCCCCAATAGTCCTTCACACGCTCAAACGTGATTGACCTGCCTGCAACAAACTCCTTCACTCGGTATGGGCCAGACCCGAGCGGCACTTCCAGGGTCGTTGTGGAGATATCGCGCTTGCGTCCCTCGCCGTCAGTTCCTTCCCACCAATGCTTGGGCAGGACATACAACTGGCCGACGATCAGCGGGAGCTCGCGGTTGCCCGGACCATCGAAGACAAATTTTACCTCTCGATCGTTCAACTTGTCGGTCTGTACAACGTGGCGATAGTATTGCGAAAACTGCGGATGATGCTTCTTGAAAGCTTCCAGCGAGAAGATGACGTCATCGGCGCTGATCGGCTTGCCGTCGTGCCATTTCGCCTCCGGCCGCAGGCGATAGATCACCCAAGAGAAATCGTCGGGATGGCAGACGGCCTCGGCGAGTTCGCCATACTCCGTCGAGGCCTCATCAAGCGACGCTGTCGTCAGAGTTTCATAGATGAGTGGGATCGCACCGGCGAGCGCGCCCTTCACGCCTGCGACCACCATATTAAAATTGTCGAAGGTCCCGAAGGCAGCGTTGCGGACGGTGCCACCCTTGGGCGCGTCCGGATTAACGTAGTCAAAGCGCTTGAAGTGGGCGGGGTATTTGATGTCGCCGAACAGCGACAGGGCATGCCGAAAGACCGGTTCGCCCGCGTCCGATTGCGCGTGAGCCGGCGAAATTTCGGGTATGCCTAGCCCCAATGCAGGTGCCATGGCGGCAACTGCGCTGCCCTGGAGAAGATGTCGTCGGGTAATGGCCAAATGCAGAATTCCTGTTGCTGACGCCAGTATCCGTTGTTTCGAAGTTCGCCGCCCCTGCCACGAACTACGCAAAACAACAAGGCGGAGCTAGTGAGGACCTAATATAAGGCAAGGGTTCGACGAATTACGTTGCTTTTTCCTCATGATAGCAGCTTGAGAACACCGCCGCTGCGGCGAATAGTCCCGGTAACAACTCCGACAACGACGAAGCGATCCCGCATAGCGAAACGGCCAGGCAATGCCCGGCCGTGATGCCACATGGAAGTCTCTGCGAGACTGACGAAATATTAGTTCGCCGCCGTCGGGAGCGGAGCCGGGCTGTCCGAGAGGCTGCGCAGATAGGCGATCACGTCCGCGCGCTCGCTGTCCTTCGGGATACCGGCAAAGCCCATCGCCGTGCCCGGAACGAAGGCCTTGGGATTGGCGAGGAACTTGTTGAGGTCCTCATAGGTCCAGGTGCCACCCTTGGCCTTCAAGGCGGCCGAGAAGTTGAAACCGCCGCGCCCTTGGCCCTTCGGCTCATTCAAGACGCCGTACAAATTGGGCCCGACGCGGTTGGGGCCGCCCTTTTCGAACGTATGGCAGGCGGCGCATTTCTTGGCGGCCGCGGTGCCCTTCTCGACGGAAGCGGTCTGCAAAAGCTTCTCGATCGGCTCGGACGGCGCGGCGGCTTCCTTGGCTGCACCCTGAGAAGTGTCTTCCTTCACGGCGATCTCGAAGCCCGGCTTTTCAGGCTTCACCGGCGCAAAAATCGCCTCGGCAGCAAAGTTCGTCACCAGAAGAAGAATGCAGGTGCCAAGGATAGCACCAAGAATCTTGTTGAGTTCGAAGGAGTCCATAACGGGATCAGGCTCCAGGCCGGAAAGGTCGACTGAAGGCCGGCAAAACGGCCGCGGGTGGGCGTGAGGAATCAGCCTTTCGCGCCGCACCCTCAGCAGGGTTGAGATATCGGTTTGCCCGGGCTCTGGCAACCCGTATAAACGCGCCGAATTTCGTCCCATCCCCATCAAAACCAGCTATCCCGCCGGGCCTTCAGACGATGACCGATTCCCGTATTTTGGTGCTGATTCCCGCCCGGATGGCGGCGACCCGGCTACCGGGCAAGCCGCTGCTGGATATCGCCGGCCTGCCGATGATCGTGCACGTGCTGCGGCGGGCGGAAGAAGCCAAGATCGGCCGGGTTGCGGTTGCGACCGACGCGCCGGAGATCGCCGACGCGGTGCGGGCTGCCGGCGGCGAGGCGGTGATGACCGGTGCCTCCCACGCTTCCGGCTCTGACCGCATCCATGAGGCCATGCTGGCGCTCGACCCGGCCGGCAAAGCTGAGATCGTGGTCAACTTGCAGGGCGATTTCCCGACGATCGCGCCGGACACCATCCGCGCTGCGCTGCCGCCGCTCGACGACCCCGCGGTCGACATCGCGACGCTGGCCTCGCAGATCCACACCGAGGAGGAAGACCGGGCGCCGAGCGTGGTGAAGGCGATCGGCTCGCCGATCGGTCCAAACCGGCTGCGCGCGCTGTATTTCACCCGCGCCACCGCGCCTCACGGCGACGGACCGCGCTTTCACCATATCGGCCTCTATGCTTATCGCCGCGCCGCGCTGCAGCGGTTCGTGACCTTGCCTCCCTCCCGGCTGGAGCAGCAGGAAAAGCTCGAACAGCTCCGCGCGCTGGAAGCCGGGATGCGGATCGACATCACGATCGTCGATAGCGTGCCGCGTGGCGTCGATACCCCGGCCGACCTCGACACCGCCCGCCGCATACTGGCAAATGGCTGAACGGCTGCTAAAAGGCCCGCCAGGAAAGACAACATGACCAAAAAGTTCAAAATCGCGTTCCAGGGCGAGCCTGGCGCCAATTCCCATATCGCCATCGTCGAGGCCCATCCGGACGCCGAGCCGTTGCCCTGCGCGACCTTCGAGGACGCGCTGTCGGCGATCGCCTCAGGCGAGGCCGATCTCGGCATGATCCCGATCGAGAATTCGGTGGCGGGGCGCGTCGCCGACATCCATCACTTATTGCCCGCTTCCGGCCTGTTCATCGTCGGCGAATGGTTTCTGCCAATCCGCCATCAATTGATGGCGCCGAGAGGCGCAAAACTCGCCGACATCAGGACGGTGGAGAGCCACGTCCATGCGCTCGGCCAATGCCGCCGTATCATCCGCAAGCTCGGCATCAAGCCGATCGTCGCCGCCGACACCGCCGGCAGCGCGCGCGACGTTTCCGAACGCAAGGACAAAAGCGTGGCCGCGATCGCGTCCCGCCTGGCCGCACAGATCTACGGGCTCGATATCCTGGCCGAAGACGTCGAGGACGAAGCGCACAACACCACGCGCTTCGTGGTGCTGGCGCGCGAGGCCGACTGGGCGAAACAAGGCTCGGGCCCGCTGGTCACGACTTTTGTTTTCCGGGTGCGCAACCTGCCCGCCGCGCTCTACAAGGCGCTCGGCGGCTTTGCCACCAACGGCGTCAACATGACCAAGCTCGAAAGCTACATGGTCGATGGCAATTTCTTCGCCACCCAGTTCTATGCCGACGTCGAGGGCCATCCCGACGACAGGGGCCTCGCCTTCGCGCTGGAGGAACTGAAGTTCTTCTCGCGCGAATTCCGCATCGTCGGCGTCTACCCGGCCCACCCTTTCCGCGCGACGTTCAGCGAAAAGCTGGATTAAGGGACGCGCACGCATCTGTTCGCGTCTCCCGGCGCACGACTGCTGCCGTGGGCGCGCAGATACGTAACGTGCAACAGCCGGACGCTTGCCCAGCGAGCGGCAAGTTGCGCGCCGTTAACGGTGCAGTGGATACGGATATTATGAAAGCGGTACTCGCGGCGTTATCAGCCGGCGTACGCCCCCTCTCCGATCACCACCGGCCGTTCCAGCCCCATCCTGGACGCGGGCCCCATCCTGGACGCGGCCCCCACACGGGGCGCGGACCCCAAACTGGCCCGCCCCAAGCATAGGCGCCGCGCCATCCCGGACGCCACACGGGGCGCGGGCCCCAAGCGCCATAGGCGCCGTACCATCTCGGACCCGGACGCCACCAGCAGCGACCCCAGGCGTTGCAGACCCAGCGGACCTGCTCGACATCAGTGGCCTGGCGTGAGATCTGGTCGGCCTGCGGAATGCCGTTCGGCATCGCGGCGGAAGCCGAGCCGGCCGCGAGCACAACGCCGCCGAGGGCGGCCAACCCAACAATAGCAGATTTCAGTTCCATGGTTTGTCTCCTTGGTTGGAGACTTCAATAACCTCCTTGACAACGCCTGGTTGCTTCTGGGGCTCGAACAAACGCAGGCATGCAGATCAGGAATGCTGAAAAAGCAGGAATGCTCAAGAGAATGAGATACAGATTCGCAGAAAAGTCATCACGGTCTAGGCGGCGGCTTTCTTGCTCGGCCCGAACGCTTCCGCGAGCAGGCTGTACGACTTCTTGCGCGCCTCATGGTCGTAGACGGCCGTGATGATCATCAATTCATCCGGCTGACTTGCCGTAATCATCGGCTGCAGCTTCGCCATGATGGTTGCGGGGCTGCCGACAAACAGGCGCGAACGGTTGCGCATGACCGAGGCGCGCTCGGCGTCGGTGTAATCATAGGCCAGCGCTTCCTCGACGCTCGGCAATGGCAAGTATTGCCCGCGATCGCGGCGCAAGCGGTTGAGGTCCATCGAGGAGGCGAGCTTCTCAGCCTCCGCATCGGTCTCGGCGGCGACCGCCGCAATGGCGAGAATGCCGTGTGGGGTTTCCCGCCAGCCGGACGACTTGAAGTGGCTGCGGTAGTTCGTCATCGCTGCAATCGCGTCGTAGGACGCGAAGTGGTGCGCGAACGCGAAGCCCATGCCGACTTGCGCCGCCAATTCCGAGCTGTAATCGGAGGAGCCGAGCAGCCAGATCGGCGGCAGCGGCGTGTCGTCCGGCATCGCCACCACATTGTTGTAGGGATGGCCGGCCGGAAACCCGCGGGTCTCCCACAACACCAGTTCGCTCAGCCGTTCGAGAAAGTCGTCGCCCTCGCGGCGGTCGAGCCGGCTGCGCAGCGCATGCGCGGTCGCCCCATCGGTGCCGGGCGCCCGGCCGAGACCGAGATCGATGCGGCCGGGAAACAGCGCCTCCAGCATCTTGAAGCGCTCGGCCACCACCAGCGGCGCATGGTTGGGCAGCATCACGCCGCCGGAGCCGACGCGGATGTTTTTGGTCACCGCGGCGATCTGCCCGATCATCAAATCAGGCGCGGGGCTCGCCACCGACGCCAGATTGTGGTGCTCGGCGAGCCAGTAACGGACATAGCCGAGCCCATCGACATGACGCGCGAGATCAATGCTGTTCTGCAGCGCGGCGGCGGGTCTTGTGCCTGTGGTGACGACGGAGAGGTCGAGGACGGAAAGCGGGATCATGGCGCTAAACTAGTGCGGCAACGGGAGGCGACAAAGGCCTGGTCGGCGCAGAGCAGGCCCGCGCTCGTGGGAAAAGAGCGCCACATCGCAGCACCGCAGTGGGATGAAATGTGACAAATTCGATAAATTGCGCCATTGCCCACTACCGATTATACCTCATCCGCAAGCGACCATCCTACAAGCCATTGCTTTCGCTGTATAATTTACTAAAAGGACAGCCCACTCACCCATTCTATCAAGACCGGAACTTCGTCTATTTTGCGCGTATTGGGCTACTTCCCATCTCCAATGGGCTGTTTGGTCCGCCCTGTTTCGCTTATTTTAGCGCATCGTTCGCTGCGGCTGATGTTCGCCCATCGTTTCGGAGCTTTGTGAAGTGCCATGACCGAGGTTACGCCCCCCGCTTTCGACGGCCATCGCGCGCTGCATTCGCCAAAGATCTCCTTTGAGTTCTTTCCGCCCAAGACCGAAGAGATGGAGCGGAGCCTGTGGGAGACTATCAACCGGCTGGCGCCGCTCGCCCCCAATTTCGTCTCGGTGACCTATGGCGCAGGGGGATCGACCCGCGAGCGAACCCATTCGACCATTGCCCGCATCCTGAAAGAGACGCGGCTAACGCCTGCCGCGCACCTGACCTGCGTCGGCGCGCCCAAGGGCGAGATCGACGACGTGGTGGCGCGCTATCACGAGATCGGCGTCCGCCATATCGTAGCGCTGCGCGGCGATCCCACCACCGGCATCGGCACCGCCTATCGCGCGCACCCCGACGGCTACCAGAGTTCGCCAGACCTGATCGCAGGCATCAAGAAGCGCTTTCCCGATATCGAAATCTCGGTGTCCGCCTATCCGGAAAAACATCCGGAAAGCCCGACCATCGACGCTGATATCGATACGCTAAAGGCGAAGGTCGACGCCGGCGCGGCGCGTGCGATCACGCAGGTGTTCTTCGATAACGATCTCTACTTCCGCTACCTCGACCGCGTCCGTACCCGTGGCATCGATATTCCGATCGTCCCCGGCATCATGCCGATGCACAATTTCAAGCAGGCGCGGAGTTTTGTGACCCGTGCCGGCACCACGGTGCCGGACTGGCTCGCCGACAAGTTCGATGGCCTCGACGACGATGCGGAGACGCGCAAGCTCGTCGCCGCCACTGTGGTCGCCGGCCAGGTGCAAAAGCTCGCCAAGCACGGCGTCGACACTTTTCACTTCTACACCATGAACCGCGCGGACCTGGTGTTCGCGATCAGCCATCTGCTGGGCATTCGCCCCAATGGCGCACAGAAAGCCGCCTGATCCGATGAGTGTTTCGATTCCGAAGGTTTCGCCGAAGCGAACTGCCCTGCTCGCCGCCGCCCGCGAACGCATCCTGGTGCTCGATGGCGCCATGGGCACCATGATCCAGGGCCTGCAGTTCGACGAAACAGCGTTTCGCGGCGAGCGTTTCAAGGACTTCCATCGCGACGTCAGAGGCAACAACGATCTGTTGATTCTGACGCAGCCCAAGGCAATCGAGGACATCCACGCCGCCTACTTGCGCGCCGGCGCCGACATCGTCGCGACCAACACGTTTTCGTCCACCTCGATCGCACAGGCCGACTACGATATGTCGGACCTCGCCTATGAGCTGAACCGTGACGGCGCAAAACTCGCCCGCGCCGCAGCGATGCGCGTCTCGGCTGAGGACGGCAAGCCGCGCTTCGTTGCCGGCGCGCTCGGCCCGACCAACCGCACCGCTTCGATTTCGCCCGACGTTTCCAATCCCGGCTATCGCGCCGTCACCTTCGACGATCTGCGCAAGGCCTATGGCGAACAGGTCAATGGCCTGCTCGACGGTGGCGCCGACCTGCTGCTGGTCGAAACCATTTTCGACACGCTGAATGCCAAGGCGGCGCTTTACGCGATTTCGGAGATCACGGAGGAACGCGGCATCGACGTGCCCGTGATGATCTCGGGCACCATTACCGACAAATCCGGCCGCCTGCTCTCCGGCCAATTGCCGGAAGCATTCTGGAATTCGATCCGCCACGCCAAGCCGATCACCGTTGGCTTCAACTGCGCACTCGGTGCGGAAGACCTTCGCGCCCATATCGCCGATATCGGCCGCGTGGCCGACACGCTGGTTTGCGCCTATCCGAATGCCGGCCTGCCCAACGAATTCGGCCAGTACGACGAGACGCCGGAATATATGGCGCGGCTGATCGGCGAGTTTGCCGAAGCCGGCCTCGTCAACATTGTCGGCGGCTGCTGCGGCACCACGCCCGACCATATCGCCGCGATTGCCGCCGCGGTCGCCCCGCACAAGCCGCGTATTGTGCCCATGATCGAGCCCCGGCTGCGGCTGTCGGGGCTGGAGCCGTTCGAACTGACGCCGGCGATTCCGTTCGTGAACATCGGTGAGCGCACCAATATCACGGGCTCAGCGAGATTCCGCAAGCTGATCACCGCGGGCGATTACACCGCGGCACTGCAGGTGGCGCGCGACCAGGTCGAGAACGGCGCGCAGATCATCGACGTCAACATGGACGAGGGATTGCTGGATTCGGAAGCCGCGATGGTGACGTTCCTCAACCTGGTCGCTGCCGAGCCGGATATCGCGCGCGTCCCTGTGATGGTCGACTCCTCGAAATTCCATGTGATCGAGGCCGGCCTGAAATGCGTTCAGGGCAAGCCGGTGGTGAACTCGATTTCGATGAAGGAAGGCGTGGAGAAATTTATCCACGAGGCCCGCATCGCGCGCCGCCATGGCGCGGCCGTCGTGGTGATGGCGTTCGACGAGATCGGCCAGGCCGACACGTTCGCGCGCAAGACCGAAATCTGCAAGCGCGCCTATGACATTCTGGTCAACGAGGTCGGCTTTGCGCCCGAGGACATCATCTTCGATCCGAATATCTTTGCGATCGCGACGGGCCTCGAAGAGCACAACAATTACGGCGTCGACTTCATCGAGGCAACGCGCTGGATCCGGACGAACCTGCCGGGAGCGCATGTCTCCGGTGGCGTCTCGAACCTGTCGTTCTCGTTCCGCGGCAACGAGCCGGTGCGCGAGGCGATGCATTCGGTGTTTCTCTACCACGCCATCCACGCCGGCATGGATATGGGCATCGTCAATGCCGGGCAGATGATCGTTTATGACGATATCGATCCCGAGCTGCGGCAGGTGTGCGAGGACGTGATCCTCAACCGCGACCCCGGCGCGTCCGAGCGGCTGCTGGCGCTGGCGGAAAAATTCCGAGGCAAGGAGAAGCAGACAAAAGAGCAGGACCTCGCCTGGCGCGAATGGCCGGTCGAAAAGCGGCTGAGTCACGCGCTGGTGCACGGCATCACCGAATTCATCGAGGAAGACACCGAGGCCGCGCGGCTGACGGTCGAACGCCCCCTGAATGTGATCGAAGGGCCGCTGATGGCGGGCATGAACATCGTCGGCGACCTCTTCGGCGACGGCAAAATGTTCCTGCCGCAGGTGGTGAAGTCGGCGCGCGTGATGAAGCAGGCCGTCGCCTATCTGATGCCGTTCATGGAAGAGGAGAAGGCGCGCAACCTCGCCAATGGTGTCACCGGCGACGGCCGCAATGCCGCCGGCAAGATCGTGCTGGCCACCGTGAAGGGCGACGTCCACGACATCGGCAAGAACATCGTCGGCATCGTGCTGCAATGTAACAATTTCGAGGTGATCGACCTCGGCGTCATGGTACCGGCGACCAAGATCATCGAGACGGCGAAAGCCGAGGGCGCCGACATCATCGGGCTGTCGGGCCTGATCACGCCCTCGCTCGACGAAATGAGCTTTCTGGCCGGCGAGATGGAACGGCAGGGCATGAAGATGCCGCTGTTGATCGGCGGCGCCACCACCAGCCGGGTCCATACTGCCGTGAAGATCGAACCGAACTACAAGGGCGGTCCGGTGGTGCACGTCAATGACGCCAGCCGCGCGGTGGGTGTCGCATCCTCGCTGCTCTCGCCGGACAAGCGCGAGGCCTATGCCGCCGACATCCGCGCCGAATACGCCAAGATTTCGGCCGCGCATCTGCGCGCGCAGGCCGACAAGAAGCGGCTGAAGCTGGCGGACGCCCGCGCCAATGCGGTCAAGGCGGACTTTGTGAAAACGCCGCCGAAGAAGCCGTCGTTCCTGGGGCTCAAGACTTTTGACGCCTATGATCTGGCCGAGCTTGCCGAATACATCGACTGGACGCCGTTCTTCCAGACCTGGGAACTGACCGGGCGTTTCCCGGCCATTCTCGACGATCCCAAGATCGGCGAGGTCGCGCGCTCGCTCTATGACGACGCACGCAAGATGCTGGACCGCATCATCAAGGAGAAATGGTTCACCGCGCGTGCAACGATCGGCTTCTGGCCGGCCAATGTGGAAGGCGACGATATCATCATCTATGCCGACGATACGCGAGCCAAGAAGATCGCAACCTTCCATACGCTGCGTCAGCAGTTGGAGAAGCGCGAAGGCCGCTTCAACGCCGCATTGTCGGATTTCATCGCGCCTGCGTCGTCGGGCGTATCAGACTATATCGGCGGCTTTGTCGTCACGGCAGGAATCGGCGAGGACGTAGTCGCCGACCGCTTCAAGAACGCCAATGACGACTACTCCTCGATCCTGTGCAAGGCGCTGGCCGATCGCCTGGCGGAAGCCTTTGCCGAGCGGATGCACCAGCGCGTCCGCAAGGAATTCTGGGGTTATGCGCCGGACGAGGCGCTGACCTCCGACCAGTTGATCCTGGAGCAATATGCCGGCATTCGCCCGGCGCCCGGCTATCCCGCGCAGCCCGACCACACCGAGAAGGCGACGCTTTTCCGCTTGCTCGATGCGGAAAAGACAGCCGGCGTGAAGCTGACCGAGAGCTTTGCGATGTGGCCGGGCTCGTCGGTGTCGGGGCTGTATTTCAGCCATCCCGAAAGCTTCTATTTCGGCGTCGGCAAGATCGAGCGCGACCAGGTCGAGGACTATGCCGCGCGCAAGAGCATGAGCGTCGCCGAGACCGAACGCTGGCTGGCCCCGGTGCTGAACTACATCCCTTCGCAGGAGCAGCCCGCGACGAAGGCGCCAGCGGCGGAGATCGTCCCCGCCAACGACGTCACCTCGCATCCGCCCGGCTGCACCTGCGCCGTGCACCTCGCCTGGCGGAAGAAGGCGGTCGGGGCTTGACGTGTCATCACCGGGCTTGACCCGGTGATCCATCTTCAAGAGTCTTACAAGGGTGATGGATGCGCGGGTCAAGCCCGCGCGTGACGCGTGCGTGGAGGCCCCATGAAATTCTTCTCGTTCTGGCGATCGCTGGCGAGCTTTCGCGTTCGCATCGCGCTCAATCTGAAAAATGTTCCGGTCGAAGTGATGTTCGTCGACATCGACGCCAATGCGCACCGCGATGGCGAGTATCGCAAGGTCAACCCGCAGATGGCGCTGCCGGCGCTGGTGGAGGATGACGGCACCACGCTGTTCCAATCGCTCGCCATCCTCGAATATCTCGACGAGAAATATCCCTCCCCGCCGCTATTGCCCTCCGACCTCGCCGGCCGCGCCCGCGTCCGCGCGCTGGCGCTGATGGTGGCGTGCGAGGGCCACCCGCTGCTGACGCCGCGGGTGCGGCGCTATCTCGATCACGAGCTGAATCTGCGCGATACGCAGCAGGCGGCGTGGCGGCGGCACTGGATCGCCGAGACGCTGGCAGCGCTGGAGGGACATCTCGTCGACCACAAGGACACCGGCAGATTCTGCCATGGCGATGCGCCGACCATCGTCGACATCTGCATGGTCGGCCATGTCACCGCTGCGCTGAACCAGCAGGTCAATCTGGCGACCTATCCGACCGTGAAGCGCATTTTCGAGACCGCGATGGCGCTGCCGGAATTTGCGAAGGCGCATCCGCTGGCGCAGCCGGATACGCCGGAGGCGATGCGGGCGAAGTAGGGTGGGCAAAGGCGCGCTTGCGCCGTGCCCACCATTTGTCGGCAGACCATCCTCGATGGTGGGCACGCGGAGCCTGTCATCGGGCGCGCATTCGCGCGACCCGTTGGCTTTGCCCACCCTACGGGGCCAGCGGCTGCTGAACAAATCGCGAAAACAACCCCATGCAAAGTAGGATTGGGCCTAACTCCGCGGCCGTGGCCGGGCACGGCCCATCCAGCTCAATCGCCGCTCGGCGGGGCTAACGGCTGCACGATTTCTTTAAACGGCGGCAGCGCCTCGCAAGTAGCGGAATGCGCTTTCAGCGCCCGATAGCTGGCGTCGAACAACTCCGGATGCGCCTCGCCGACGAAGCGCAGCACGCAGGCGACCGCGATGTCGGCGTGTCCGGCGCGTTCGCCGAACCAATACGGCGTTTTGACCGCGGCGCGCTCCTTCTCCAGCACCTCCAGCACGCCGGCGATCTGCGACTTGCAGCGCTCGACCCACAGATCGAGCTGCTCCTTCCGCAGCACGCGCTCGTAGAGCAGGCTGACGCCCTTGTCGCCGAGCCCCATCGCCAGCGCCGCGACCCGCAAATGCCGCCGCCGCGTCTCGCCGCTTCGCGCAATCATCGCCTTGTCGGGGCCGACGAGATCGTCGAGATAATCGAGGATCATCGCGCTCTCGATCAGCGCCTCGCCATCATCGAGCACCAGCGTCGGCACCCGTCGCAGCGGGTTATAGGCTGCGATCTTGTCGGCGTCGCCGAAGGTCGACCACGGCTTGTGCTCGAAGGCGATGCCATAGAGCCGCATAGCGATGGCGACGCGGCGGACAAAGGGGGAGTCGAATTGGCCAATCAGGATCATGGTTTCTCACTCGTCATTGCCGGGCAAAAGCGCGAAGCGCGTCCACCCGAACTCGACCCGGCAATCCATCCTCTTCGAAAGATTTTTTTGAAGATTGATGGATGCCCGGATCAAGTCCGGGCATGACATGCGGGGTCGGGGTTGCGCTATGCGTCATCCTAAGTACGTTGAGGCGTATTGCAACTCAGGAGTCACTCATCATGCGTGGTATGCGACCAGTTCTCCTCACGCTGTGCCTTCTGATTTTCCCCGACCTCGCCCACGCCCAATCCGGCCCGACCGGCTTCCAGTCGCCATCCAAAAACATCGCCTGCAAATATTTCGACTACGACAAGCAGAACGTGCTCCGCTGCGACCTCAGCGTCATGGAAACCAAGCCGCGGAGGCCTGCCGATTGCGAGCTCGACTACGGCCAAGCCTTCGAGATGAACGCCAAAGGCCCCGCCGCCCGCATCTGCCATGGTGACACCGTGATGGACAAATCACTGCCGGTGCTGGCCTACGACGAGGTCTGGCAGCGCGGGGGATTTACGTGCAAGTCGGAGCAGGCAGGCGTGACCTGCTTCAACACCGACCGGCGCGGGTTTTCGCTGGCGAAGGCGAAGCAGGAGGTGTTTTGAGGAGGCGATCAGGCTTTGCTCGTGATCGATTCCACCATGAGCGGATACTGCGCCCACGAATCAGTTCGCTCAAAGCCCCATCAATTCGTAATCAAGCAAAAAAAGAGGCTCTACACAGCAAAAAACCTAGAGCTGCATATTGAAGTAGCGCAATCCGAACCTAAATCAACCTTGCCCTCGCGCAAGGCGAAGGGGGAAGGCGTAACTTCCGTCAAGTCCAATGGCCAAGGCCATGAACTTGCCGGCATGGATTGCAAGCGTGACAATCACGCGACCAATGAAGTGCATTGAGTTATATCCTTCAACATTATAGCTCACCGAGTATCTTGCGGACGGCGATGACAAGCCGAGACTAAGTTGGTTTCGGAGGGGACAAAGGTGGACGCGTACCTGCGCCCCTCCGAACTTGCTACGAGAGAAAAACATGTTACGGCGTCGCAAGCTCCGTGTAGGCGGCTGGTACGTCAAGAAGCCATTTGCTCATTTTGACCTACCTTTGACCTATGAGGCAGCGCTCTCAAGGGTACAGGACAAGCAATTCATTATAGAGCGGTCTTTTTGGCCGCTAATCGGATTTGTCGACAGCAAGAGAAAATTCAAAAAAGAGGCTGGAACGTCGATAGTAAGCACGAAGGATAGACCCCTCCGCTACTGCTCGCACGTCGATGGTTACATTCATTCTTTCTATGCCCAGCAAATTATCCCCAGATACGAGGAATTCCTAGCCAAACACAATCTAAGTGATGTCGTTATTGGTTACCGCAAGGGAAGGGGCACGAATGTCGATATGGCCAAAGCCGCATTCGACGAAATCAACCGTCGAATCTCCTGCTGTGCGATCGCTCTCGATATCAACTCTTTTTTCGATAGCATCGACCATAATGTTCTAAAGCAAAATCTCTGCGAGGTCCTTGGTGAGGTTCGGCTGCCCCTTGACTGGTTCAAAGTCTACAGATCGATGACGCAGTATTCTTGGGTGGATATTTCGGATCTTTCCGAGCGATTGAACTTCGAAAAGGACAATCCACCGCGGCCGATTTGCTCGCCCGAAATCTATCGAAAAATAGTTCGCGGTGACGACGGCAAGCATGTCTCGTTAATCAATCGAAACAAAGAAGGATTTGGGATCCCGCAAGGGTCCCCTCTGTCTGCGGTCCTATCTAATATTTACATGACGCGTTTTGATCTTGCCTGTGTAAAGCAATTTGCGACTACCGGCGTTTTTTATAGACGATATTCCGACGACATACTCATTATCGGCAGCCGGGAAACGGCTAAGGAGGCGCTGGATTTCATAAAGATAGAGGTTGCCAAACTTGGCTCCTCGATGAAAATCAACGACAGCAAAACTGAAGTGTCCGAATTTGAACGTCTCGCCTCAGGCGTATTTGAATGCGATAGGCCGATGACCTATCTTGGCTTAACATATGACGGGCAACGTGCGCTGCTTCGGGGGCGTACGATTTCTCGGTACTATCGCCGGATGACTTATGCGACGCGTCAAACTATTCGGTCCGCGAAAAAATCCGGCTCAGGAAAAGTTTTCCTTCGAGGTATCTATAGAGACCTAACTCATCTCGGTCGGCAAAATTTCTACACGTATGCAAAAAAGGCAAGCGCCATATTAGGCGATGACTCTCCTGTAAGGCAGTTGCGTCGGCATTTCAGAATACTCCAACGAAAATTGCTATCGAGAGGAAGATAACTTCCTTACCCCTCCCCTTCATCGCTCGCCAGCACGCCCTCCTTGCCCAGCCCGCGAGCTTCCGCTCCCGCGTCGCCTCGCTCATTGCCGGCTTGAAGCGGTGTTCGAGGCGCCAGTTGTCAACGAACTTGGCCGGCTCGGGATAGACGCCGGCGGTCAGCCCGGCGAGATAGGCGGCGCAGACCGCCGCGAGTTCTAGCTGGCGCGGGCAAAGCAGAAGGTGTTTTTAGGATTATCGAACCAATTCTAGAACTTTAGATGTCCCTCGAAGCACTTTTACTCCATTGGAATCATCGATAAGCTCTGCAGTTGTAGCAAGGGGGACCACTTGTTGGACGTAGCTCCGATTGGCGTAGGCTCCTGCCCCTAACTTCTCTCTATCTCCTCACTCAATCACCGGCACATGTCACTCAATCACCGGCACATGCTGCGCAACCTCGCGCGGTGCGGTGCCGTCGAGCCGCGGATCGTCGACGACCTCAATCTGCCGTCGGAACGCACGAAACCCCGAGCGCTGGTAGAACGCGAGCGCAGCGGGGTGGTCAAAGGTGCAGGTGTGCAGCCAGACGCGGTTGATCGGTCGCGACCATGCGAGCTCCAGCGCGCGGTTCATCAGCCAGCGGCCGGCGCCGGTGCCGACCAGTTTTGCGGTGACACCGAACATGCCGATCTCGCATTGATCGGGCCCGCGAAAATCCAGCTCTAACAGACCCTCGTCGCGGCCGTTATCGACCAGTGCGTAGACTTCGAGCTGCGGCGAATGGAGCCGTGCTGCGAGTTCGGCATCGGGCATCTGTATTCGCGAGAACCACAGCCATTCCTCGCCGACGCGACGATAGAGATCGCGAAACCAATCGAGCGGCGGCATCTCCACCCGACGCAGCGACCAGGCTCGGGGCGGATCGGAACGCGGCGCAGGCCGTTCAGTCATCTCCAGATGCGTGACGACGGCCGCGATCTTGCCGGCAGCGATGTCGGAGTAACCATCAGGCACTATCAACTGACATCACTCCCCTTCATCGCTTGCCAGCACGCCTTTCACCGCCCTCGCCCAACCTGCCAGCTTCCGCTCGCGCGTCGCCGTGCTCATCGCCGGCTTGAAGCGGTGTTCCAGCCGCCAGTTGTCGGCGAACTTTGCCGGCTCGGGATAGACCCCGGCATTCAGCCCGGCGAGATACGCCGCGCCCAGCGCCGTGGTCTCCTGGATCATCGGGCGATCGACAGGTGCGTCAAGCAGATCAGCTAGGCGCTGCATGGTCCAGTCGGAAGCGGTCATGCCACCGTCGACGCGGAGCACGATGTTGGCGGCGGTTGCGTCCGGCCAGTCGGCGCGCATCGCGGCCCAGAGGTCGAAGGTCTGGTAACAGACGCTTTCCAGCGCCGCATGCGCGAGTTCGGCCGGACCGGTGTTGCGGGTCAGGCCGAACAGCGCGCCGCGTACGCGCGGATTCCAGTACGGCGCGCCGAGGCCGACGAAGGCGGGCACCAGATAGACGCTTTGCATGGAATCGGACTTGTCGGCGAGCGGGCCGGTTTCGGATGCCTGCTTGATGATGCCGAGGCCGTCGCGCAGCCATTGCACCGCCGAGCCCGCGACGAAGATCGAGCCTTCGAGCGCATAGGTGCGCTTGCCGTTCAATTGATAGGCGATGGTGGTGAGCAGCTTGTTCTTCGAGGCCACCGGCGTGGTGCCGGTGTTGAGCAGCGCAAAGCAGCCGGTGCCGTAGGTCGATTTGATCATGCCGGGCGTGAAGCAGGCCTGGCCGATGGTTGCGGCCTGCTGGTCGCCGGCGATGCCGGAGATGGCGATCGAGCCGCCGAACAGGTCGGGCATGGTTTCGCCGAACTTGGCGGAGGAATCCTTGACCTCGGGCAGCATCGAGCGCGGCACGCGCAGGATTTTCAAGAGCTCGTCGTCCCAGTCGCCGGTGTGGATGTTGAACAGCAGCGTGCGCGAGGCGTTGGTGGCGTCGGTGACGTGCACGTTGCCGCCGGTCAGCCGCCACAGCAGGTAGCAATCGACGGTGCCGAACATCAGTTCACCGCGCCCGGCGCGTTCGCGCGCGCCCGGGACGTGATCGAGGATCCATGCGACTTTGGTGCCGGAGAAATAGGGATCGATGATCAGGCCGGTCTTGGCCGAGATCGTGGGCTCGTGGCCTTCGCTCTTTAATTTGGCGCAGATGTCCGCGGTGCGGCGGTCCTGCCAGACAATGGCGCGGTGCACCGCCTGGCCCGTCGCGCGGTCCCACACCACCGTGGTCTCGCGTTGGTTGGTGATGCCGATCGCGGCGATGTCCTGCGCTTTCAGTCCGGCCTTTTCCAGCGCCTCGCGGCAGACCTGTAACGTCGAGGTCCAGATGTCCTCCGGCTCATGCTCGACCCAGCCCGACGCCGGGAAATGCTGCGGGAATTCCTGCTGCGCCGTGGCGGCGATGGAAATATCGCTGCGAAACACCATGGCGCGCGAGGACGTGGTGCCCTGATCGATGGCCAGCACAAAGGACATGACGCTGCTTCCCCGAAGGATTGTTGGTTGCGCAGAGGCAATCCGATCGGGAGGCGAAGGTCAATATCTCCGTCGACCCTGCGAAAGATCTTCGTCGTCCCTGCGAACGCAGGGACCCATACCGCGTTGCTTCCTCGGCTCAAGCTTAGATGGCAGACGCTTCCTGCACCAATGAGCGCCGGTGGTTATGGGTCCCTGCGTTCGCAGGGACGACAGGACCTACACCGCCGCCGTGGTCACGCCGCCGTCCACCACGATGGTCTGGCCGGTCATGAAGGTGGAGGCATCGGAGGCGAGGTACGCTACGGCGCTTGCGATTTCATCCGGCTCGCCGATCCGGCGCAGCGGCGTGGTGGCGGTGCGGCGTTTGAGGAGGTCGGCGTCTTCCCACAGCGCGCGGGCGAAATCGGTTTTGACGAGGCCCGGCGCCACACAGTTGACGCGAACGCCCTTTGGGCCCCATTCGCCGGCAAGGCTGCGGCAGAGTGCGAAATCCGCCGCTTTCGAAATGCCGTAGGCGCCGATCACGGTCGAGCCGCGCATGCCGCCGATGGACGAGATGATCACCACCGAGCCGTTGCCGCGCTCCGCCATCTGCGGGATCGCCAGCGCGCAGAGCCAGATGTTGCTCTTGACGTTACTGCCCATGATCTTGTCGAAGGCCTCGTCCTTGATATCGAGCAGCGGACCGTAATAGGGGTTCACCGCTGCGTTGCAGACGAGGATATCGACCTTGCCGTAATGTTTTGTCGTGCCCGATATCAATGCCTCTACTTCCTCGCGGCGCGAGATGTTGCAGGGGATGACATGGGCGTCGCCGCCGGCCTTTTTGATGCCTTCGGCCACTTCGTGGCAGGCATCCGCCTTGCGGCTGGAGATCACGACCTTGGCCCCGAGTTTTGCCAGCAGTTCGGCGGAGGAACGGCCGATGCCGCGGCTGGAGCCGGTGATGACGGCGACTTTTCCGGTGAGATCGAACGGGGTGTTTTTCATTGTTGTTGTCTCCGCATGCTGCGCACGCGCCGCTGTCATCGCCCGGCCTTGTGCGCAATTGCGCACTGGGACCGGGCGATCCAGTACGCCGCGGCGTCAGTGATGATTGAAAGTTCTCTGGAATACGCGGAGGATGACAGTCTGAATGCTGGGAACTACACCAGCCCACCTTCCGCGACACGGCGGAGGTGGTAGTCGGTGTCGCCGAACGTATTCTCGATCATGGTCAGGCGCTTGAAGTAGTGGCCGATCTTGGCTTCCTGGGTCATACCGATGCCGCCGTGGAGCTGGATCGACTGCTGGCCGATGAACTTTCCGGATTTCCCGATCTGCACCTTGGCAGCGGCAACCGCGGTCGCGCGCTCCTTGGCGTCTTCGAAATCGGCCGCCATGGTCGCGAACATCGACATGCTGCGGGCCTGTTCGAGGGCGACGAACATGTCGGCGGCGCGATGCTGCAGGGTCTGAAAGCTGCCGATCGGAACGCCGAACTGTTTCCGCGTCTTGAGATACTCGACGGTCGTCTTCAGCGATTCATCCATCGCACCGACGGCTTCCGCGCACATCGCAGTGCGGGCTTCATCGACCACGCGCTCGATCAGCGGCAAGCCGTTCTCGGGATCGCCGATCGCAGCGTCGCTGCCAACCTCGACACCGGTGAAGGTGATGTCGGCGGCATGCAGCCCGTCCTGGGTCGGATAGCCCTTGCGGGTAACGCCCTTGGCATTCGCCGGCACGAGGAACACACCGATGCCCGTCTTGTCGCGCCGGCTGCCCTTGGTGCGCGCGGTCACGATCAGCGTGTCGGCATTCTCGCCGTTGAGCACGACGAATTTTTCACCGTCTATCACGTAAGCCCCGTCCTTCTTCTTGGCCGTGGTCGAGACGTCGGCGAGATCGTAGCGCGAGTTCTTCTCGAGCTGCGCGAAAGCAAAGGTCTTGCTGCCGTCGATGATCCCGGGAATGTGCGCGGCCTTCTGCTCGGCCGAGCCGCCATGGCGCAGGAAGCCGCCGCCGATCACGACGGTGGCGAGATACGGCTCCAGCACCAGCGCCCTGCCGAGCGCTTCCATCACGATCATGGTTTCAACCGCGCCGGCGCCGAAGCCACCGTCGGCTTCCGCGAACGGCAGGCCCAACAGGCCCTGCTCGGCGAGCTTGCCCCAGACGGCCTTGCTCCAGCCGCCCTTCTCCTTCTGGTACTTCTTGCGCGCATCGAAATCGTAGGAATCGGTCAACAGACCGTCGATGCTCTCCTTGAGAAGGCGCTGCTCCTCGGACAAATCAAAATCCATGTTGTTTTCTTTCTCCGGCTAACCAAATTCGTCGTCATGCGCGGGCATCCGCGCCCCACCCTCAGTCGTCATCCCCGCGAATGCGGGGATCCAGTATTCACCGGCGTTCTTCGTGAATCACGACCGCCGCGGCGTACTGGGTCCCCGCTTTCGCGGGGACGACGTGCATTGTTGTGGCGCTACCTTGCCTACAGCCCTAGCACCGCCTTGGTGATGATGTTGCGCTGGATCTCGTTGGAGCCGCCGTAGATCGAGACCTTGCGGTTGTTGAAGTAGCTCGGCGCGATCTGGGCGGTCCAATCCATGGTTTCGTTGGAGGCGTCGTCGCCGTGCTCGTCGTAAGGCGCGGCGAACGGGCCGATCACTTCCATCAGAAGTTCGGTGGTGGTCTGCTGGATTTCCGAACCCTTGATCTTCAGGACCGAAGACGCCGGGTTGGGCTTGCCCTTGCCGTGCTTGCCCTCGTCGGCAACGACGCGGAGCTGCGTCAGTTCGAGCGCCTTCAGCTCGATCTCGCAGGCCGCCAGCTTCTCGCGGAAACCCTGGTCTTCCAGTACCGGCTTGCCGTTCTGCTCGACCTTGGAGGCGAGCTCCTTGATGCGGCGCAGCCGCTCCTTGGAGACGCCGACGCGGGCGATGCCGGTGCGCTCGTTGCCGAGCAGGAACTTTGCGTAATCCCAGCCCTTGTTCTCCTCTCCGATCAGGTTCTCGACCGGCACCTCGACGTCGTCGAAGAACACTTCATTGACCTCGTGGCCGCCGTCGATGGTCTCGATCGGCCGCACCGTGACGCCCTTCGACTTCATGCTGAACACGATGAAGGAAATGCCCATCTGCTTCTTCGCTGACGTGTCGGTGCGGCACAGGCAGAAGATCATGTCGGCGTGCTGGGCCAGCGTGGTCCAGGTCTTCTGGCCGTTGATGATGTACTTGTCGCCCTTGCGCTCGGCCTTGGTCTTCAGCGAGGCGAGGTCAGAACCCGAGCCCGGCTCCGAGAAGCCCTGGCACCACCAGTCGTCGACATTGGCGATGCGCGGCAGATAATATTGCTTCTGCTTCTCGTTGCCGAAGGTGTAGATGACCGGGCCGACCATGCTGACGCCGAAGGCGAGCGGCGCCGGCGCCGGATGCATCTGCAGCTCTTCGTTGAAAATGTACTGCTGCACCGAGCTCCAGCCAGTGCCGCCATATTCCTTCGGCCAGTGCGAGACGCCCCAGCCCTTCTTGTTCAGGATGCGCCACCAGGCGACCATCTCGTCCTTGGAGAGGTGACGGCCCTCGACCATCTTGCGCCGCGTTTCCGGCGGTACGTTGTCCCTGAAGAAGGCTCTGACTTCTTCACGAAACGCGATTTCTTCCTTGCTGAAAGCGAGATCCATCAGATCCTCCTGTGAGCGAATGAATTGCATCCGTTGTAACGCGAAACTCTTTCTTTCGTCGTCCCTGCGAACGCAGGGACCCATAACCACCGGCTTCTGTAACTCGCAAAGCCGTCTCCCCAAGTGCCTCAAGCCAGGCCGCGGCGTATGGGTCCCGGCTCAAGGCCGGGACGACGGCGGAGTTTAGGAACGACCTCCTGATACGACTTGCTGTTTCGATGGCGCAGCCTGAGAAGGCTGCTGCATGCGCAATTCGTGGCGCGACAGCTTGCCGACCGGCGTGCGCGGCAATTCCGTGACGAACTCGACGGCGGCCGGCAGCTCGTGCTTGCCGAGCTTGCCCGCGAGGAAGCTGCGCAGCTCATCGATGGTGAACGGCTTGGCGCTATCACGCAGCCTGATGAAGGCTTTCGCCGCCTCGCCGCGGTAATCATCGGGAATTCCGATCACGATCACTTCCTGCACGGCAGGGTGCGTATAGATCGCCTGCTCGATCATCTGCGGATAGACGTTGAAGCCGCCGGAGATAATCATGTCCTTCTTGCGGTCGACCAGATAGAAATAGCCATCGGCGTCCATGTAGCCGATATCACCGGTGAGAAAACGGTCGCCGACAAAGGCTTCCGCAGTTTCCTTCGGCCGGTTCCAGTATCCCTTGGTGACGTTCGGGCCGCGGATGCGGATTTCGCCGGTTTCACCCACCGGCATCAACTTGGTCGGATCCTCCAGCGACACCACGTCCATCTCGATGCCGGGCAGCATCAGGCCGATCGAGCCCGGCTTATCAGGCCCCTCCTTCGGGTGTGCGGTGCCGGGCGAGCAGGTCTCGGTCATGCCCCAACCGCTCTTCAGCTTCATGCCGACCCTCTGCTCCAGGATCCGCGCGACTTCGACCGGCAGCGGTGCGCCGCCCGAACCAACGCTGACCAGCGAGGACAGATCGCGCTTGTCGAGGTCCGGCAGCGCCGCGATCGCGATCCACATGGTCGGCACGCCGGGGAAAAAGGTGGCGCGCTTGACCTCGATATCGCGCATCACGGCCTCGACGTCGAAACGCTGATGCAGCGAGATCAGATTACCGCGCCGGATCGACGACAGCAGCACCACCGTCAGCGCATAGATATGGAACAGCGGCAGCACGCAGATCACGCGCTCGATCGCATTGCGCTCGGCGCGCGACGGCTTGCCCCAGACGTCGTAGATCGACACCGCCGACGTCAGATTGCCGTGGCTGAGCATCGCGCCCTTCGGCAATCCGGTGGTTCCGCCGGTATATTGCAGCAGCGCGACGTCGTCGGCCGAGATCGCGGGCCATTGCACGGGCCTTGCCGCACCGTCGGTGAATTGCTGGTAGGTGACGATTTTCGGATTAACCGGCAGCGCCGTCTGCGGCGTCCCGACCTTGCCCCAATGATCGTCCTCGCAAACGATCAGGCAATCGAGCAGTCCGTGAGCGAGAAATTTCAGCGCAGTCGGCAACAGCGCCGACAGATTGCTTGTAACCAGCACGCGCGCGCCCGAATCCGTGAGCTTGTGCGACAGCGCGATCTCGCCATCGAGCGGCGACAGATGCACGACGCGGGCGCCGGCCTTCAGCGCACCGAAGAAACTGATCGGGTGATCGGGCGAATTGCCGAGGAACAGCGCGACCGAACTGTTCTTGCCGTACCCCGCGCGGAGGAAGGCGCTTGCGGCGGTCTCCACCAACGCTTCGAGTTCGCCGTAGCTGATCGGCCGGTCGCGGAATTCGATGGCCGGCCGCGAGGCGAACTCGGCGGCGGCTGTCGACAATAGATCCGGCAGCGTGCCGCGCGCGATCTGATCGTCCCAGCGGACGCCTTCCGGATAGAACTGCTCGCCGGGGTGGGTCATGGATGCGCTCAGCGGAAGCCGTCATTCCGGGGCGCGCGGAGCGCGAACCCGGAATCTTGAGATTCCCCGATGCGCAATGCGCATCTGAGGTCTGGTGCTGTCGCACCATCCCGGAATGACGTGTGGCAAGAGCAGTGACCCATCAAGCCGCCTTCGACTGCGCGGCCAGCGACGCAAACGTCTTGCCTTCTGCGGCGAGGCGCTTGAGCAGCGGGGCCGGCTCGAGCGACGGATCGTTGGTCTCCTTCGCATAGTACGACAGCCGGTCGGCAATATGCTTCAGCCCGACCTGATCAGCATAGAACATCGGGCCGCCGCGATAGATCGGCCAGCCATAGCCATAAAGCCAGATCACGTCGATGTCGCTCGGCCGCGCCGCGATGCCTTCCTCCAGGATGCGCGCGCCCTCGTTGATCATCGGGTACATCATGCGCTCGAGGATTTCGTCGTCGCTGACGACGCGCTTCTTGCGGCCCATCCGCTGCAAGGTCTCATCGATCAGCTTCTCGACTTCCGGATCAGGCAGCGGCGCGCGCGAGCCGCCTTCATATTTGTAATAGCCCTTGCCGGTCTTCTGGCCGAAGCGGCCCGCCTCGCACAGCGCGTCGGCGATTTCCGACTTGATGCCGCGGTCCTTGCGCGAACGCCAGCCGATATCGAGGCCAGCGAGATCGCTCATCGCGAACGGGCCCATCGGCATGCCGAACTTCGTCACCACGGCGTCGACCTGCTGCGGCAACGCGCCTTCGAACAAGAGCTTCTCCGACTGCTTGCCGCGCTGGGCCAGCATGCGGTTGCCGACGAAGCCGTCGCAGACGCCGACCACGGCCGGCACTTTTGCGATCTTGCGCGCGATCGACACCGCGGTGGTCAAGGCATCCGGCGCGGTCTTGTCGGCACGGACGATCTCGCACAGCTTCATCACGTTGGCCGGCGAGAAGAAATGCATGCCGAGCACGTCCTGCGGACGCTTCGTCACCTTCGCGATCTCGTCGATGTTGAGATAGGAGGTGTTGGAAGCCAGCACCGCGCCGGGCTTGGCGTATTTATCGAGCGCCTCGAAGACCTCCTTCTTGACCGCCATGGTCTCGAACACCGCTTCGATCACAAGGTCAGCGTCCTTGACGTGCTCGAGACCGACCTTGCCATCGATCAAGCCCATGCGCTTGGCCGGCGCATCCGCTGGGATGCCACCGCGCGCCGCGGTCGCCTCGTAATTCTTCTGCATCACGCCCATGCCGCGCTTGAGCTGCTCTTCGCCGGTCTCGATCAGCGTCACCGGGATACCGGCGTTGGCAAAGGACATTGCGATGCCGCCGCCCATGGTGCCGGCGCCGATAATGGCGACGCGTTCGACCGGGCGCGGCTTGGTGCCATCAGGCACGCCGGCGATTTTTGCGGCTTCGCGCTCGGCGAAGAACGCGTAACGCTGCGCCTTGGACTGGTCGCTGGAGACCAGCTTGAGGAAACCTTCACGCTCCTTCTTCAACCCTTCGTCGAACGGCAGCTCGATCGCGGCGCGCACCGCATCGGCCGCGGCGAACGGCGCTTCCAGCCCGCGCGCCTTCTTGGTCAATGCGGCGACCGCGTTGGTAAAGATCGAGATGTCGGCCTTGGCGGCTGCGAGTTTTGAGTCATCGTCGCGCAGCTTGCGCAGCGGGCGCTTCTCCGCCAGCACCTTCAGTGCAAAGGATTCGCCACCCGACGCCGGCCCCTCGACGATCTCCTCGATCAGGCCGTTCTTGAGCGCCTCCGCCGCGCTGATCGGATCGCCGCTGACGATCATCTTGACCGCCAGCTCGGGCCCGACCGCGCGCGGCAGGCGCTGGGTGCCGCCGGCGCCCGGCAGCAGGCCGAGCTTCACCTCGGGCAGGCCGAGGCGAGCGTCCTTGGTGGCGACGCGATAGTGGCATGCCAGCGCGACTTCGAGACCGCCGCCGAGCGCCGTGCCGTGAATGGCAGCAATGATCGGCTTCGGCGACTTCTCCATGAGATCAAGCACCTCGGCCAGGCCCGGTGGCTTCGGCGGCTTGCCAAACTCGGTGATGTCGGCGCCGGCGATGAAGGTGCGGCCGGCGCAGGTCAGCACGATGGCCTTCACTTCCGAATCCGCGATCGCGCTCTTCATGCAGTCGAAGATGCCGCCGCGCACCGCGGCACTCAGCGCGTTGACGGGAGGACTGTTGACCGTGACGATGGCGATGACGTCATGACGCTCGAGTTTTACCACTTCGCTCACGGGACTCTCCCTGGATCGTTTGTTCTTGGATACCGCCCAACTTGCGTTGAGTAGCTACGGCCATTTCATCAATTTCGCACTGCGAAATTTAATTCCACATCTTGACAGGGAGGGTTATTTTGAAGCACGTCCCTTGTCAACGAGCTCATCAGCAGCAGTAGCGGGTAATGAAACGTCCAGGGAAGAAAGTGGCGACTGATCGCAGCTTCGTCGTCGCGCTCTCCCGCGGACTCGATGTGTTGCGCGCATTCCAACCCAATGACGGGCTTCTTGGCAATCAAGAACTCGCCGCCCGTACCAAACTGCCGAAGCCAACCATTTCCCGGCTGACTTACACCCTGACCAAACTCGGCTATCTTACACCCGTTCCGCGTTTCGAGAAGTATCAGCTCGCGCCATCAGCCATGGCGCTGGGGTATGCCGCCCTTGCCAATCTCAGCGTTCGGCATTTGTCCGAGCCTTATCGCGAAGCCCTGATGCGCGAGACCGGTGGCGCCGTGGCCGTCGGCGGGCGCGACCGTCACAGCATGATCTATTTCGGCCAGAGCCGCACCGGGCTGCTCGGTGTGCAGCTTGACGTCGGCTCACGCGTTCCGATCGCGACCACCGCGATGGGACGGGCCTATCTCTGGGCCCTGCCCGACGACGAGCGCGCCTCACTATTGCGCGAACTGCGCGACCACTACGGCAATCGCTGGCCCAAAATGCGCGACGGCATCGAGCGCGCGGGCGAAATGCTCGCCCGTCACGGCTTCACTATCTCTGCCGGCGAATGGCAGGACGATGTGCACGCCGTAGGTGTGCCGCTGAAGCTCAGCGACGGAACCGGACCGTATGCCTTCAATTGCGGTGCGCCCGCTTTCCGTTTCACGGAAGATCGTTTGATCAACGACATTGGACCTCGCCTTGTCACGATGGTAAGGAACATCGAAGCAGCGCTGGGCGGCGCAGCACCGCAATCAAAAAAATCAGAGAACAAGAAGTTGAAAGCAGGAGGAAGAGTTGCACGTTTGGCCGAGGGGATCAGATAGCCTTCACCATGACCGGCAAAAACATTTGCGCGGTCATTCCCGCTCCGTGATCAGGGCGGGCAGGACGCGATGACGCAGCCACAGCTCGCGCAGGGCAATGCTCCCCTGCTCGCGGTCCGCGACGTCAGCGTCGTGTTCGGCGGCATCATCGCGCTCAACGGTGTGTCCTTTGACATGCATAAGGGAAACATCCTCGGGCTGATCGGACCGAACGGCGCCGGCAAGACGACACTCTTCAACTGTCTGTCCCGCCTCTATCAGCCGAGCACCGGCGACATCCTGATGGAAGGCGTCAGCATCCTGACGCGCCCGGCGCACAAGATCGCGGAGATCGGCATCGGCCGCACTTTCCAGAACGTCGCGCTGTTTCCCAATTTGTCGGTGCTCGACAACGTCCGCGTCGGCTGCCACGCGCGCTCCTCCAGCGACATCATCTCCGACTCGATCAAACTCCCCTGGGTTCGCCGCGGCGAGGTCGAGATCAACAAGAAGGTGCAGGAGATCCTCGCCTATCTGCATCTCGAGGATGTTGCCCATACCATCGTGTCCGGGCTGCCGTTCGGCACCCAGAAGCGCGTCGAGCTGGCGCGCGCACTGGCCGCGGATCCGAAGATCCTGCTGCTCGACGAACCCGCCGGCGGCCTCAACCATGAGGAAGTCCATGTGCTTGGTGACCTGATCAAGCGCATCAGGGACGAACGGCACATGACGGTGCTGCTGGTCGAGCACCACATGGGTCTGGTGATGTCGATCGCCGATCATGTCGTGGCGCTCAATTTCGGCCGCAAGCTTGCCGAGGGAACGCCGGCCCAGGTCCAGGCCGATCCTGACGTCATCAAGGCCTACCTGGGGAGCAAGGACCAATGACTGCGATGCTCAATGTCAGGGACCTGCGCGCCTATTACGGCCAGGTCCAGGCCCTTCACGGCCTCTCCTTCGCCCTAAACGAAGGCAGCCTCACCACGCTGCTCGGTGCCAACGGCGCCGGCAAGACCACCACCCTGCGGGCAATCTGCAACATGGTGCGCTCGACCGGCGCGATCGAGTTCGAGGGCAAGCCGCTGTCCGGCAAGTCGACCGAAAACGTCGTTCGCCTCGGTATCGCGCATGTGCCGCAGGGCCGCGGCACCTTCACCACCATGACGGTGGAGGAGAACCTGCAGCTCGGCGCCATCACCCGCACCGACAAGAAGAACATCGTCGCCGACATCGAGCGGATGTACGAGCACTTTCCCGTACTGAAGGAACGCCACACCCAGCAGGCCGGCACCCTGTCGGGCGGCGAGCAGCAGATGCTGGCGGTAGCGCGTGCGCTGATGCTGCGGCCGCGGCTGATGTTGCTGGACGAGCCGTCGTTCGGCCTCGCTCCGCTGATCGTGCGCGACCTGTTCAAGATCCTCGGCAAGATCAACCGTGAGGACAAGGTCACCATCCTCGTGGTGGAGCAGAACGCGCAGCTCGCGCTGGAGCTCGCCGACCAGGCCTATGTGATCGAAACCGGAAAAATCGTGATGTCGGGGAACGCGAAGGAAATCGCGAGCAACGAAGACGTCCGCAAATCCTATCTGGGCTACTGAGGAGCTGGGACGATGGAATTGTTCACCAACCAAGTCCTGGCCGGCATCGCCACGGGCGCGATCTATGCCTGTATGGCGCTCGCGGTGGTCATGATCTACCAGGCGATCGACCATCTGAACTTCGCCCAGGGCGAAATGGCGATGTTCTCGACCTTCATCTCCTGGCAATTGATGCAGTGGGGCGTGCCCTATTGGTGGTCGTTCCTGCTCACGCTGGCGATTTCGTTCGCCGGCGGCATCCTGATCGAACGCCTCCTGTTCAAGCCGCTTGCGAAAGCGCCGGTGCTGACCAACGTCGCCGGTTTCATCGCGCTGTTTGCGATCGTCAACTCGGTGGCCGGCCTGACCTGGGACTTCACCATCAAGCAATATCCGACCCCGTTCGGCTCCTCGCCGTTCCTCGGCAGCCAGCTGATCTCGACCCACCAGGTCGGGATGATCGGCGTCACTCTCCTGATGCTGATCGGGCTCTACCTGTTCTTCCAGTTCACCCGGATCGGCCTTGCCATGCGTGCAGCGGCGGCATTGCCGGAATCGGCGCGGCTGGTCGGCGTCAACACCTCCTGGATGATCGCGCTCGGCTGGGGCATGGCCTCCGCGATCGGCGCCGTCGCCGGCATCCTGATCGCCCCGGTCGTGTTCCTCGAACCGAACATGATGGGCGGCGTGCTGGTGTACGGTTTCGCCGCTGCCGTGCTCGGCGGCCTTAGTTCGCCGCTGGGCGCCGTCATGGGCGGCTTCCTGGTCGGCGTCTTCGAAAACCTCGCCGGCACCTACATCCCCGGCGTGGGCAATGAACTGAAACTGCCGATCGCGCTTGCGCTGATCATCACCGTCCTGGTCTTCAAACCTGCCGGTCTCTTCGGCCGAGCCATCGTCAAGCGAGTCTGATCATGAGCGTAGCTGCAGAAGACACCGTCACAGAAGCCCCGGCCGTCGAAGCTGTTCCGAAGCGCGCCATGACGCTGGGCACCGGCACCTCGCTGGTGATCCTGGCGGCGCTGCTTGTAACGCCGGTATTCGTGAAGAACTTCGTCGTCTTCCAGATGACGATGGTCATGATCTACGGGATCGCGGTGCTGGCACTCAACATCCTGACCGGCGGCAGCGGGCAGTTTTCGCTCGGCCAGAGCGCGTTCTATGCGCTCGGCGCCTATACGTCGGCGGTCCTGATGGAAAACGCCAACATGAACTATGCGCTGACGCTGCCGATCGCGGGGCTGGTCTCGTTCGGTGCCGGCTACCTGTTCGGCAAACCCGCGTTGCGGCTTTCCGGCATCTACCTCGCGCTAGCCACCTTCGCGCTGGCGGTCGCCATGCCGCAGCTCCTGAAGCTGCATTTCCTCGAGCATTGGACCGGCGGCGTTCAGGGCCTCACCGTCATGAAACCCGATGCGCCGTTCGGCTTGCCGATCGGTCAGGACAAGTGGCTCTATTACTTTACGCTGGCGATCTCGGTCGCGATCTATGTCGGGTCAGTCAACCTGCTGCGCTCGCGCTCGGGCCGCGCCCTCATGTCGATCCGCGACAACGAGATCGCGGCTTCCGCCATGGGCGTCGACGTCGCCCAGTACAAGACGCTTGCCTTCGGCGTATCTGCGGGCATCACCGGTATCGCCGGCGGGCTCAGCGCCATCGTCGTGGCGTTCGTGGCGCCCGACAGCTACACGATCAACCTGGCCATCGCGCTATTCCTCGGCATGGTGGTCGGCGGCGTCGGCTGGCTGCCGGGCTCGTTCGTGGGCGCCGCCTTCATCATCTTCGTGCCCAACATCGCGGAGAGCATCTCAAAGGGCCTCTCCGGTGCGGTGTTCGGCGTGCTCTTGTTTATTGTCATCTTCCTCGTGCCGCATGGCGCAAGGCAGGTCGCAATTGTTGCGCAGCAGATGCTCGGTAAGTTGAAGAACTAACCTCGCGCCGCAGGATCTGTTCGGCTGACATCATCAGCGGCGAACTCGGCCATTAACCAATATTCCGCGGGGCGGTAGTTTCCCGGAGCATCCGACTAAATATCGCCCTCCGCGACGCCGTCGCGGGGGGCTTTTTGTTGCTGGACGCAGCCGAAAGGTATTCAATGAAGCCCAAGAGCCGCCAAGCGCTCCAATCAAAAACAATGACACAGTCACCGATCCTAGGGAGATCAAAAAATGTCCGCCATCAACTTGCGTTTGGGGGCCTTTGCGGCCGCCCTCGCATTGCTTGCTGCGACCAGCAGCGGCGCACTCGCGCAGAAAAAATACGACACCGGCGCCAGCGATACCGAAATCAAGATCGGCAACATCATGCCTTACAGCGGACCGGCTTCCGCTTACGGCGTGATCGGTAAAACCGAAGAGGCCTACTTCAGGAAGATCAACGCCGAAGGCGGCATCAATGGCCGCAAGATCAACTTCATCAGCTATGACGATGCGTACAGCCCGCCGAAGACAGTGGAGCAGGCCCGCAAGCTGGTGGAGAGCGATGAAGTGCTCCTCGTCTTCAATCCGCTGGGCACCCCGCCGAACACGGCGATCCAGAAGTACCTGAACAGCAAGAAGGTGCCGCAACTGTTCGTCGCGACCGGCGCCACCAAGTGGAATGATCCGAAGGACTTTCCCTGGACGATGGGTTGGCAGCCCAACTACCAGAGCGAGTCGCAGATCTACGCCAAGTACATCCTGAAGAACTACCCGAACGCCAAGATCGGAATTCTTTATCAGAACGACGACTACGGCAAGGACTACCTGAAGGGCTTCAAGGACGGGCTCGGCGCCAAGGCCGCATCGATGATCGTCCTTGAGGAGAGCTACGAAGTCTCTCAACCGACGATCGACTCCCACATCGTCAAGCTGAAGTCGAGCGGCGCCGACGTCTTTTTCAACATTACCACGCCGAAGTTCGCGGCTCAGGCGATCAAGAAGAATGCCGAGATCGGCTGGAAGCCAGTGCACTTCCTCAATAACGTCTCGGCCTCGATCGGCAGCGTGATGAAGCCGGCCGGGTTCGAGAACGGGCAGGACATCATCTCGTCGCAATACTTCAAAGATCCAACCGACGCGCAATGGAAGAACGATGCCGCGATGAAGGCATGGAACGAGTTCCTGGATAAGTATTATCCGGAAGCCAACCGGGCCGATGCATCTGTGATGTACGCCTATATCGTCTCTCAAGGCTTGGTGCACGTGCTAAAGGCCTGCGGCGACGACCTGACCCGCGCAAACGTCATGAAGCAGGCGGCCAGCATCAAGGACCTCGAACTCGGTGGCCTGCTGCCTGGGGTCAAGGTCAACACGTCGCCGACCGATTTTGCTCCGCTGTCGCAATTGCAACTGATAAGGTTCAAGGGCGAGAATTGGGAACGCTTCGGCGAAATTCTCTCGGGCGACGTCGGCGGCTGACCTGGCTGCGAGCTCTGTTTAAGATGCAGCCCCTGCGGCTTCTGCCGCAGGGGCCTTTTTATTGTGACGCCTTTGGCAAGATGCTAATCACGACGCTGTCAAAAGAGCCTCGTCAAGAGGCCCGACAGTTACATTAAGAAATGAAAAGGGAGAGACAGAAGTGTCCACAATCAAAAAACTTGCGGTGGTTTCGACCGCGTTTGGATTGCTCGCGGCAAGTTCGAGCGGCGTTCTCGCACAGAAAAAATACGATCCCGGTGCGAGCGACACTGAAATCAAGATCGGCAATATTATGCCCTACAGCGGGCCAGCTTCCGCTTACGGTGTGATCGGCAAAACCGAAGAGGCCTATTTCAGGAAGATCAATGCCGAGGGCGGCGTCAACGGTCGAAAGATCAATTTCATCAGCTATGACGACGCCTACAGCCCGCCGAAGACCGTGGAGCAGGCACGCAAGCTGGTCGAGAGCGATGAGGTCCTGCTGGTCTTCAACCCGCTTGGCACCCCGCCGAACACGGCGATCCAGAAGTACCTGAACAGCAAGAAGGTGCCGCAACTGTTCGTCGCCACCGGCGCCACCAAGTGGAATGATCCGAAGAGTTTTCCGTGGACGATGGGCTGGCAGCCGAACTACCAGAGCGAAACGCAGATCTATGCCAAGTACATCCTGAAGGAGAAGCCGAACGCCAAGATCGGGATCCTCTATCAGAATGACGACTACGGTAAGGACTATCTGAAGGGCTTCAAGGACGGCCTTGGCGCCAAGGCTGCGTCGATGATCGTCCTAGAGGAAAGCTACGAAGTCTCCGAGCCGACCATCGACTCGCACATCGTCAAGCTGAAGGCGTCCGGCGCCGACGTGTTCATCAACATCACCACGCCGAAGTTTGCGGCGCAGGCGATCAAGAAGAACGCCGAGATTGGCTGGAAGCCATTGCACTTCCTCAACAACGTCTCGGCCTCGATCGGCGCCGTTATCAAGCCGGCCGGCATGGAGAACGCGCAGGACATCATCTCGTCGCAGTACCTGAAGGACCCGACGGATGCACAGTGGAAGAATGACGCCGGATTGAAGGCCTGGAACGAGTTCCTGGACAAGTACTATCCGGAAGCCAACCGCGCCGACGCGAATGTCATGTTCGGCTACACCGTTGCCCAGGGTCTGGTGCATGTGCTGAAGGCCTGCGGTGATAACCTCACCCGCGAGAACGTCATGAAGCAAGCGGCCAGCATCAAGGATCTCGAACTCGGCGGCCTGCTGCCGGGCATCAAGGTCAACACGTCAGCGACCGACTTTGCCCCGATCTCCTCCGTGCAATTGATCAAGTTCAAGGGCGACACCTGGGAACGCTTCGGTGAAATCCTGTCCGGCGACGCCGGCGGCTAGTCATTTTGAAGTCTGATCGGCCCATTTGCGGGCCGGGAGACCCCCCGCGGCCCGTCTGCGGGGGTTTTCTTTTGCAACGATTGGATGGATAACCAGACCTCCCGTCCCGTTAGCAGCCTCGTAGCAGATCATGACCGACCGACGTTCCCTCTTGCGTTCGATCTTTGATGCGGCCGTTGCGGCCGCGCATCCCGACGTCGTGCTCTCGGCGCATCTGCGTCCCGCGCCCAAGGGCAAGGTGATCTGCCTCGCCGCAGGCAAGGGCGCGGCAGCGATGGCGGCCGCGGCGGAACGGCACTACCTCGATACGCTTGGCCTCGATCCGTCGCGGCTGACCGGCCTTGCCACCACGCGCCACGGCCACGGCGTGCCGACGCGGCGCATCAGGGTCGTCGAAGCCGGCCATCCCGTGCCCGACGAAGCCGGCCTGAAAGCCGCCGACGAGACGCTGCGTCTTGCCGCGGAGGCGACTGCGGACGACCTTTTGCTGGTGCTGTTGTCCGGCGGCGGCTCGGCAAACTGGATCGCACCCGCAGATGGCGTTCCGTTCGCACAGAAGCAGCAGGTAAACCGCGCGCTATTGCGCTCGGGCGCGCCGATCGGCGAGATGAACGTCGTGCGCAAGCATCTGTCGCGGATCAAGGGCGGCCGGCTGGCCCGCGCCGGGCAGCGCGCCGCCGAGATCGTGACGCTTGCGATCTCCGACGTACCGCACGACGATCCGTCCGCGATTGCATCGGGACCGACGGTACCGGACGCCTCCACGCTGGCGGACGCCCGCGCCCTGGTCGCAAAGTATAATCTCACGGTCGACGATGCCATCAGGCGCGCGCTCGACGATCCCAGGAACGAGAGCTGCAAGCCCGGCGATCCCGCCTTTGCCCGCGCGCAATTCGAGATGATCGCAAAACCGAAGGCTTCTCTCGACGCGGCGATCAAGGTCGCGAAGGATGCAGGGTATGAGGTTGTTGGCCTCGGCGCGGATCTCGAAGGCGAGGCGCGCGAGGTGGCGGCCGATCATGCGCGACTGGCGCTGAAAGCACAGAGCGAGGGCAAACGCATCGCGATCCTATCGGGCGGCGAACTCACGGTGACCGTGCGCGGCAATGGCCGCGGCGGTCCCAACCAGGAATATGCGCTGGCGCTGGCCGATCTTCTGAAGGATACGTCCGGCATTGTGGCGCTGGCCGCAGACACCGACGGCGCCGACGGCGGCGCCGGCAGTGCGACCGACCCGGCTGGCGCTTTGATCGATGAGGCGACGTTCGCGAAGATGAAGTCGCTCGGCCTCGATCCTGCGGCCTATCTCGCCAACAACGATGCGACCGCGTTCTTTTCAGCCACCGGCGATCTCCTGCTGATCGGCCCGACCCTCACCAACGTCAACGACGTCAGGGTGATCCTGGTGGACCCGGCGTAGATCGCCGGGGCAGTTGCCGGAGCCTCGCACGCGCCGTAACGGCATTAACGCTTTGTTGAGCAGTTTGCGAGGAACCCGCGCGCGGTTTGCCTCTCTCGAAGGTGCGATTCACCAGCCTGGCTTCTAATGGCCGTTCTCCTGCAGGAGGAGAGTCGCCAGTGGCGGCTGGGGAACGCTCTATGACGGATCACATCGCGACAACCGCGCCGCGGTCAGCGCATTTGAGTGCTCGGCTGGAGGACGCGATCAACCATATGTCGCTCGGAATCGTCGTATTCGACGAGAAGCGCGAGGTCGTTTTCTGCAACCGCCGCTACACGGAAATGTACGGGCTCTCGCCTGAACAGGTGAAGCCGGGAACACCGACACAGGAACTGATCCGGCACCGGCTGAAACTCGGACTGAAGGTGCAGGTCGCGGTCGATGATTATATCCGTGAGCGCGTCGGTCGTGACATCGCACTCGACACCACGGTGCAGGAGTTCACCGACGGCCGGATCGTCGCCTACACCGTCTACCCGATGCCGGACGGCGGCGGGATGGCGACCCACGAGGACATCACCGAGCGGGAAGCGCTCAATGCCCGGCTGAAGAAACAGTACGAGCTCGGCAAGGAGCAGGAAGAGGCCCTGCGCGTCAGGAACTTCCAGTTCGACACCGCGATCAACAACATGTCGCAGGGGCTTTGCTTCTTCGATTCCGACCACCGCCTGATCGTCTGCAACGATCGCTTCGTTACGATGTACGACATTGCGCCCGAGCGCGTCAGCCCCGGCATGTCGCTGGTCGAGATCGTCGACCTGCGCTTCGAAGCCGGCAGCTTCCCTGCCATGACGCGCGACGAATATCTGCAATGGCGCACCAACGTGGCGGTTTCCAATGAAGCGAAAGACAGCATCGTCGAGTTGAAGAACGGGCGTACCTTCAAGATCCGGCACCGCCCCATGCCCGGCGGCGGCTGGGTCGCCACGCATGAGGACATCACCGAGCAGCGCCAGTCCGAGGTCAAGATCGAATACATGGCGCATCACGATGCGCTGACCGATCTTGCCAATCGGGTGTTGTTGAACGATCGGCTCGAGTATGCGCTGGGCAGGGTTTCGGACGGGGAAATGGTGGCCGTCCATCACCTCGATCTCGATCAGTTCAAGGCCGTGAACGATACGTTCGGCCACCCCTGCGGCGACAAGTTGCTCAGGAGCGTCGCCGAACGGTTGCGCCGGCTCGTCGGCGATTCCGACACGATCGCGCGAATGGGCGGCGATGAATTCGTCATCGTGCAGGCCGCGATCTCGGACCCCGCCGATGCCACTTCGCTGGCGCAGGGCGTCATCGATGCGCTGAGCGAGCCCTATGAAATCGACGGCCAGCAGGTCGTGATCGGCGTCAGCATCGGCATTTCGGTCGGTCCCGGCGACGGATCGAACCCCGACAAATTGCTGCGCAATGCCGACCTCGCACTCTACCGCGCCAAGAGCGACGGCCGCAGCACGTTTCGCTTCTTCGAGCCTGCGATGGATCTGCAGATGCAAACCCGCCGCATCATGGAGCAGGATCTGCGCAAGGCCCTGCCGGCGGGCGAGTTCGAGCTGCATTACCAGCCGGTCGTCAATCTGGCGAGCAAGGAAATCAGCGGCTTCGAGGCGCTGATACGCTGGAATCATCCGACCAAGGGATTGATCTCGCCGGCCGCCTTCATCCCGCTGGCCGAAGAGATCGGCTTCATCGTGCCGATGGGCGAGTGGGTCATCAGGAAGGCTTGTGCCACCGCCGCGCAATGGCCCGACAACCTTCAAGTCGCCGTCAATATTTCAGCGATCCAGTTTCGCAGTCCCGGCCTGATGCAGGTGATCGTCGGTGCGCTCGCCGCCTCCGGTCTCGCGCCGACGCGGCTGGAGATCGAAATCACCGAGAGCGTGTTGCTCCACAACAAGGAAGCGACGCTCGCGCTGCTGCATCAGTTGCGGGCGCTCGGAATCCGGATCGCCATGGACGATTTCGGCACCGGTTATTCGTCGCTGACCTACCTGCAGAGCTTTCCGTTCGACAAGATCAAGATCGACCGCTCGTTCGTCAAGAACATCACCGAGAATTCGAGCTCGCTCAACATCGTGCGCGCGGTTGCCGCGCTCGCCAATGGCATGGGCATGACGGCTACCGCCGAGGGCGTCGAAACGGCGGAGCAACTCCACAGCATCGCATCCGAGGGATGCACGGAAATGCAGGGCTTCCTGTTCAGCAAGCCGCTTCCCGCCGCCGAGATCGAGCGGCAGTTTTTGTCGGGACGCGGGCCGCGAGAGGCTCAAGGCCGTATCGTCGCGGCGTGAGGGCTCCCCATACCGTCATTCCGGGGCGATGCGAAAGCATCGAACTATGGTGCGCAATTGCGCACCTGAGAATCTCGAGATTCCCCGATGTGCAATTGCACATCTGAGGTCTGGTCCTTCGGACCATCCCGGAATGACAACGTCCCTCAAAACTCCGCCGCGATCTTCGACAGCATTTCGAGCAGCGCGACGCGGTTGGCGGGACCCAGCAACTCGTTGAGGCGCGCCTCGTGCTTGCTGGCAACGAGCTTCTTGGCGCGCGCCAGCACCGCCCTTCCCTTCTCCGTCAGAACCAGGATGTGCGAGCGACGGTCGTTGGTCGAGCGCATCCGGGCACAGAGGCCGCGGCTCTCCAGCGCATCCAGCATCGAGACGAAATTCGGCCTGAGGATGCCGAGCGTGTTGGCGATTTCGGTCTGGTTGCGCCCGGGATTGCGATCGAGCAACAATAGCACCGAGAATTGCGCCGGCGTCAGTTGCAGCGGCGCGACACAGCGCAGGAAATCCTCGAATACCTTGAGCTGCGCGCGCTTGAGCGAATAGCCGAGCAGGTCGGCCAGCTCGCCCAGTTGCAGCCCGGCATTCTCCGCGGCGCCATCGGCGATTTCCTTGCCGTTGCCGCGCGACGACTTGACGACATCGGTCGCTGCCTTGGAAACTGTCATGGCGTGAGGCTCGCCCCCAAAAAGGCTCGTCGGGTGACCGGGCCTTGATGTTATATTTAATAATTGTTATTGGATATATCAAATATCGGCGTCTTTCAACTGCCGAGATATGGGACGGCCGGCGGACCGTGCGAGGTCAGGACCGGCGACGCTTTTAGGGGGAGCGCCAGTCTTGAATACGACGATCATGCTGTTCCTGCTGCAGGACGGCATCACCAATGGCGCGATCTATGCGCTGCTCGGGCTTGCGCTGGTGCTGGTGTTTGCCGTCACCCGCGTCATCCTGATCCCGCAGGGCGAGTTCGTGACCTTCGGCGCGCTGAGCTACGCCATGCTCGCAACCGGTCAGGTGCCGGGCACTGCAAAGCTGGCGATGGCCATGGGCGTCGTCGCCTTCGGCCTCGACCTGTTTGAGGCACGGCGATCGTTACGGCCGAGGCGGGTCGCGCGCGCCTTTGCCCTCAACATCGCTCTCCCCGCCGCGATCCTGGCCCTGACCTACGGCCTTGCCGGTCCCAAGACCCCGATTGCAGTCAACATCGCGCTGTCGCTGTTGATCGTCGCGGCGATCGGGCTGTTCCTCTACCGCATCGCGTTTCAACCGATCGCTCATACCTCGGTGCTGGTGCTGCTGATCGCCTCTGTCGGCTGCCATCTTGCGCTGCAGGGCCTGGGGCTCGTGTTCTTCGGCGCCGAGGGCCTGCGCGGGCCGGCGCTGTCGAATACCGCACTGACGATCGGCCCGCTGCGCTTCACCGGCCAGAGCCTTGCGGTCTACGGGCTGACGGTCGCCTTCATCGTCGCGCTGTGGCTGTTCTTCGGCTTCACGCTGATGGGCAAGGCGTTGCGCGCTACCGCCGTCAACCGCCTCGGCGCCCGCCTCGTCGGCATCCGCACCACGCTATCGGGGCAGATTGCTTTCCTGCTGGCATCCATCATCGGCGCGATTTCCGGGATCCTGATTGTGCCGATCACCACGCTCTATTACGATACCGGCTTCCTGATCGGCCTGAAAGGTTTTATTGCCGCGATCATCGGCGGATTGGTCAGCTATCCGCTGACGGCCGTCGCAGCCTTGCTGGTCGGCAGCGTCGAAGCGTTCTCATCGTTCTACGCCAGCAATTTCAAGGAGGTCATCGTCTTTACGCTGATCCTTCCCGTGCTGGTGCTGCGCTCGCTCGCAGCGCCCGCGGTCGAGGAAGAGAAGGATTGACGGCGATGAACCAGCGCACCCCTCTCATCATCTTCGCGCTCGTGATGGCAGCGATCCCGTTCATTCCGGGGGTCCCGCCATTCTGGATCGTGCTGCTCAACAATATCGGCCTCGCCGCACTGGTGGCGATGGGCCTCGTGCTCCTGACCGGCGTTGGCGGCCTCACCTCGTTCGGCCAGGCCGCCTTCTGCGGCTTCGGCGCCTACACCACGGCGGTATTGACCACGGCCTATGGTGTCTCGCCATGGCTCACGCTGCCGCTCTCGCTCGTGGTCAGCGGCATCGCCGCCGTCCTGCTCGGCATCGTCACGGTACGGCTATCCGGCCATTATCTGCCGCTCGGCACCATCGCCTGGGGCATCGGCCTGTTTTACCTGTTCAGCAAGCTGGAATTTCTCGGCCGCAATGACGGCATCTCCGGCATCCCGCCGCTCTCGATCGGCAATTTCCGGATGCTCGATCCCGGCACGATCTATTTCGCGATCTGGATCGCGGTGCTGGTCTCGGCGCTCCTGACCATGAACCTCCTGGACTCCCGCACCGGCCGCGCGATCCGCGCGCTGCGGCGCGGGCATGTCGCCGGCGAAGCGTTCGGCGTGCAGACTCCGCGCGCCAAGCTTCTGGTATTTGTGTATGCGGCGGTTCTCGCGGGTTTGTCCGGCTGGCTCTATGCGCATTTCCAGCGCGCCGCCAATCCGACGCCGTTCGGCGCACATGCCGGTATCGAATATCTGTTCATCGCCGTGGTCGGCGGCGCCGGCTATGTCTGGGGCGCGGTGCTCGGCGCCGGCATCGTCGTGATCCTCAAGGAGATCCTGCAGAGCTATCTGCCCTATATCTTCGGCGGCCAGAGCCAGCTCGAGACCATCGTGTTCGGCATCCTGCTGGTTGTTCTGCTGCAACTGGCGCCGACCGGCGTCTGGCCCTGGCTGATGTCGCGGCTACCGATCCAGCCGGGCCGCAAGATGCCCGATGCATCGCTTCCGCTTGCCACGCCCGTGCGCGCACAGGCTTCGTCCGCCGTGCTGCTGCAGATCGAGAAGGCGCGCAAGCAGTTCGGCGGCGTGATTGCCGTCAACGACGTCTCGTTCGACGTCCAGGCCCGCGAGATCGTCGCCCTGATCGGCCCCAACGGCGCCGGCAAGAGCACGACGTTCAATCTGATCACAGGCGTGCTGACGACGACCGGCGGCACCATCTCGGTGCTCGGCAACAAGGTCGACAACGCTCCGCCGCAGGAGGTTGTCAAACTCGGCGTCGCGCGCACCTTCCAGCATGTCAAGCTGGTCCCTGACATGACCGTGCTGGAGAACGTCGCGATCGGTGCGCATTTGCGGGGGTCTGCGGGCGCGATCTCCAGCATGCTCCGGCTCGACCGGGCCGACGAGGCGAAATTGCTGGCGGAAGCCGCTCGCCAGATCGAGCGCGTCGGCCTCGGCGACCAGATCGACCAGTTGGCCGGAAGCCTGTCGCTCGGCCAGCAGCGCATTGTCGAGATTGCACGCGCGCTGTGCGTCGATCCGTTGCTGCTGCTGCTCGACGAGCCGGCTGCGGGACTGCGCCATCTGGAAAAGCAGCGGCTCGCTGCCCTGCTCCGTCAACTGCGCGACGGCGGCATGTCGGTGCTGCTGGTCGAGCACGACATGGGTTTCGTGATGGATCTCGCCGACCGCATCGTCGTGCTCGATTTCGGCACCAAGATTGCCGAGGGCACGCCGGATGCGATCAAGACCAATCCCGATGTGATCAAGGCCTATCTCGGAGCTACCGCATGAGTGCGCTGTTATCGGTCTCCGACGCCCACGTTTCCTACGGCAAGGTCGAAGCCGTGCGCTCGGTTTCGCTCGAGGTCGCCGACGATGAGATCGTCACCATCATCGGCGCCAACGGCGCCGGCAAGACCACGCTGCTGAACGCCATCATGGGCGTGCTGCCGCTCAAGGGCGCCACCGCCTTCGCCGGCGCCGACATGACCCTGCTCGACATCGAGGATCGCGTCGCGGCGGGCCTCTGTCTCGTGCCGGAGCACCGCGAACTGTTCGGCACGATGAACGTCGAGGACAATCTGCAGCTCGGCGCCTTCCGGATTCCGAAGGAATCCGCGGCAAGGTCGTTCGAGCGGGTGTACACGCTGTTTCCGCGGCTCAAGGAGCGGCGCAAGCAATTGGCCGGCACGCTCTCCGGCGGCGAGCAGCAGATGCTGGCGATGGGCCGCGCCCTGATGGGCGCGCCAAAACTGTTGATGCTGGACGAACCGAGCCTTGGTCTCGCGCCGATCATCGTGGCCGATATCTTCCGCACCATCGGCGAATTGCGCGCCGCCGGGGTCTCGGTGCTGCTGGTGGAACAGAATGCGCAAGCGGCGCTTAAAATCGCCGACCGCGCTTACGTCATGGAACTCGGCGAATTCATCCTGTCCGGATCGGCCAAGGATATCGCCAGCAACCAGCGCGTCGCGGCGAGCTATCTCGGCTTCCAGCACGAGGGCGCAAGCGGGATCTAATCCCACGTTCGTCATGCCCCGCGAAGGCGGGGCATCCAGTACGCCGGGAAATCGAGGTTTACGTCAGGTGCCGCGGCGTACTGGATCACCCGCTTTCGCGGGTGATGACGGCTGAGTGGGCGGCCTTCACTTCGCCGGGACGTATTTTCCGTCCTTCACGGTCAGGATGATGCGCGAGCGGTCGTCGAGGCCGTAGCGATCCTTTTCGGTGAAGTTGTAGACGCCCTGGCTTGCCGCGATTTCCTTCTCCGAGATCAGCGCCAGACGGATCGCCTCGCGGAATTCCGGCGTGCCCGGCTTGGCCTTCTTCAGCGCCACCGGTATCACGCGCTTGAGCACCTCAAAGGCGTCGTAGGAATGGCCGGCGAACTGGCTGCGGCTGTTGGCGCCATACTTGGCTTCGTAGGCGGTGTTGAGCGCCAGTCCCGGCTTCTTGGTCAGCGCGCTGTCGGGCTGGGTTTCCGGCGACATCACCGGACCGGAAGCCATGATCACGCCTTCCGCCGCGGGACCCGCGATGCGGATGAAGTCCATGCTGGCGGCGCCGTGGGTCTGGTAGATCAGGCCCTTGTAGCCGCGCTCGCGCAGCGCGGTCTGCGGCAGCGCTGCGGCGGTGCCGGAGGCACCGACCAGAATGGCGTCGGGATTGGCGGCAACCAGTTTTAGCACCTGGCCCGCGACCGACGTATCGGGACGGGCGTAGCGCTCTTCGGTCACCATGGTCAGGCCCATGGGTACAGCCTGGGTCTTGAAGTCGTTGACCCAGAGATCACCGTAGGAATCGGAGTAGCCGATGTAGCCGACGGTCTTGATGCCGTGCGCTTTCATGTGCTCGTACAGCACCTTGCCCATGATCGGAATCGGCTGCGGCATCGCGACCGACCACTTCATGCGCGCCTCGTTGATCGGCAGCGGCGCCAGGCCGAAATGCGGAATCCCCGCTTCGTTCGCAACCGTGGAGACCGCAACCGTCGGAGGTGTTGTCGAGGAGCCCATGATGATGTCGGCCTTCGACTCGGTGACGAAGCGCCGTGCATTGGTGGTAGCCGTGGTTGGATCGCCGCCGTCATCGAGCACGATGATCTTGATCGGCACGCCGCCGATTTCCTTCGGCACAAAATCGAGCGAGTTGCGTTCGGGAATACCGAGAGCGGCTGCGGGACCGGTCGTGGTGACGGTGATGCCGATCGTGATTTCATTGGTCTGTGCAATGGCCGGCGCCCCCGACAGGGCGAGAGCCGCGATGACCGCCGCCGCGGACAGAAAAGCCTTCTTCATTCATTCCTCCCTTGGATTATTATCTGCAGTCTTAAGCAAAACCGGGCCCTTAATTCAGCCCCTTCTTTAGGTCATGCCGGATAGTAAGTCAGCCCCGCATGAAACGCTCGATGATCTCCGGCGGCATCGGCGCCGATTTCAGCTTTGCGGGATCATCCGGGTGCTTGCCGACCAGCACGCGGGTTTCGAACGCCTCGATCGCCAACGCCTCGCCCTTGAACACGTTGTGGATCACCTCGAAGCTGGAGCGCTTGAAGCTCTCGATCCGGCTTTCGATCCGGATCCAGTCGCCATGGGTGGACGGGATATGAAATTTGGCCCTTGTGTCGACCATGGGAATGCCGACGAGGCCATATTTGCGGATGAGATCCTGTTTCGAAAAGCCGGCGGCTTCGAACATGACCGAGGTGGAATCGTCGAACATCGCGAAGTAACGCGGGTAGTAAACGATGTTGGCGGGGTCGCAATCGCCCCACTGGATCTGCACGTCGCGCCGGTTGACGAACATGGGATCAAGCATCCTAGCGCGGCGCCATGCGAAGCGCAGCATCGAGCCGCACCACTTCGCCGTTCAGGTACGGATTGTCGATCATGTGCAGCGCCAGCGAGGCAAACTCGTCGGCCTGGCCGAGGCGGCGCGGGAACGGGATCGAGGCGGCAAGCGAATCCTGCGCTTCCTGCGGCAGGTTGGCGAGCAGCGGCGTGAGGAACAGGCCCGGCGCGATCGTCAGCACGCGAATGCCGAACTGCGCCAGTTCGCGCGCGATCGGCAGCGTCATGGCGACGATGCCGCCCTTGGAAGCCGAATAAGCCGACTGACCGATCTGGCCGTCATAGGCCGCGACCGAGGCAGTCGAGATCACCACGCCGCGCTCGCCGGTCGCAAGCGGCTCGAGCTTCGACATCGGCGCGGTCGCCAACCGCAGCATGTTGAACGAGCCGATCAGGTTGACCTTGATCACCTTGTCGAAATCGCCGAGCGCCATCGGGCCGTCCTTGCCGATCACGCGCTTGGCGACGCCGATGCCGGCGCAGTTCACCAGCACGCGCGCCGGACCATGGGCCGCCGCCGCCTTGGCGATCGCGGCCTCCGCCGAGGCGGCATCGGAAACGTCGCAGATCACGGCGACGCCGCCGATCTCGGCGGCAACGGTTTCGGCAAGCTGGGCATTGAGATCGCAGACTGCGACCTTGGCGCCCTGCGCCGCGAGGCGGCGCGCGGTCGCCGCGCCCAATCCCGATGCGCCGCCGGTGACGATGGCGGCCTGGTCCTTCAACTGCATGGTCCTCTCCCTGACAAGCTTTGCACGAATTCGGTTACGGCGTGATCACCTGCGCTGGTGGCGCGGGCGAATAGATCTCCTCGATCAGCGCGCTGCGGTTCTCCAGAACCGCGCGCTGGTTGATCGAACCCTTGTCGGTGACCTCGCCGCGATCGATCGACAGCGGCGTATCGAGCAGCACCGCGCGCGTGATCCGGGTCGATGAACCGGTCGCGCCCGCGACGAGCTTCCTAAAGCGTTCGCGGAAGGCCGCGACGATCAGCGGGTCGGACGCCGCAGCAGCGAGGTCGTCATGCGGAAGCGCCGGATTGATCAGGCGGCAACCGTCGAGATCGAGCACCACCAGCGCCGATATTTCGTCGCGGTTGATGCCGGCAATCACGACGTCCCGCACCAGCGGCGCGCAGGCCGCGACGAAGCGCGCCCGTAACGGGCCGACGCTGACCCAGGTGCCGCTGGCGAGCTTGAAGTCCTCGCCGATGCGGCCGTCGAAATCGAAGCCGGCGTCGAAATCATCTGCAACGGCCGGCTTGAGCGCATCGCCCATCTTGTAGAAGCCTTCCTCATCGAAAGACTTCGCCGTCATATCAGGCTGACGCCAATAGCCGGGCATCACGTTCGGCCCCTTGGCGCGAACCTCCAGCTTGCCGTTATTGGGCACGAGTTTCGCATCATTGCCCAGAACCGGCAGCCCGACATGGCCGGAGCGGCTGGTCACCGGATTGACCGACATGAAGAACGGCGCGGTCTCGGTGGCGCCGAGACCAGTCAGCATCGGCACGCGATAGCCGGTTTCCTGGACCGACAATTCGTCGAGGCTGTTCCAGACGAAGGCCGACAGCGCCGCGCCCGAAAAGAACATCGCGTGCAGCCGCGCAAAGAACTTTTTGCGCAAGGCCGCATCGTCGCGCAGATAGGGCAACAGCGATTCATAGCCCTTGGGCACGTTGAAATAGACCGTCGGCGAAATCTCCCGCAGATTGCGCACGGTCTCTTCAATGCCGCCGGGCATCGGCTTGCCCTCGTCGAGATACATCGAGCCACCATTATAGAGCGTCAACCCGATATTGTGATTGCCGCCAAAGGTGTGATTCCACGGCAGCCAATCGATGATGACCGGCGGCTCGTCCTTCAGGAACGCCAGCGTCTCGCGCAGCATCACCTGGTTAGCGCAGATCATGCGCTGGGTGTTGATGACGGCCTTGGGGTTGCCGGTCGAGCCCGACGTCAGCAGGAATTTGGCGATTGTGTCCGGGCCGATCGCCTCGTGCGCCGCGTCGAGTCGCGGATGCAATGGCATCGCCATCAGATCCGCAAGCGTCGTGACATCACGGCCGGGCACCGCACCGCGCGAAGCAGCGATCTCGGTCCCGAACGATACATTGGCGGCGAGCGCATCGGCGAATTTCGTCGCGTCGTCGACGAACACGAGGCCGGGAGTCAACAGCTTCACCAGATAGGCGAGCTTGCCGTAGTCGCGCGATACCAGCGAATAGGCCGGCGATACCGGACAGAAGGGAATGCCGGCATAGAGCGCGCCGAACGCTATGAGCGCATGATCGACCGAGTTGCCGGACAGGATGACGACCGGCTTCTCGGCCGAAAGTCCACGCGCCAGCAGCGCAGACGCGATGTGCCGCGATGACGTCAGGAGCCCTGCATAGGTGATCTGCCGCCAGCCCCGTGCCGCGTTGCGTTCCGCCATGAAGACCCGGTCAGGCGCCGCTGCGGCCCAATGATGCAGGCGGTCGGTGATGCGCATCGGATAGTCGCGCAACTGCGCTTTCGGACGCAGATAGATGGTGCCGTCGTCGCGGCGCTCGACATGCACCGCGGGCGTGCCGAACGAGATCGGGCGCAGCGGATGATCGGCGCGCGCGGCTGAATCGGTCGAGGCGGACATGCTGGGCTTGGCGCTCATGTCAGGTCGGCTTCACCTTTGCGGTCTTGTGGTCGAGAAACGCACGAATGCGGCGTTTTGCTTCCTTGTCGCTCTGCGCCACAGTCGCCATCAGGGATTCCATCAACAGGCCGGTTTGCGGGTTGGCCTCCGCGATCATCGGCAGCGCCTGCAGCACGGCGAAATTGGTCAGCGGCGCGTTCGCCGCCACCCGTTCCGCCAGTTCCAGCGCCTTCGGCAGCGCGCCGTCGGCCTCCGTGAGATATTGCGAGAAACCATAAGACGAGCCTTCGGTGGCCGAATAGACCCGCCCCGTGAGCATCATGTCGATCATCCGCGCTACCCCGATCAGGCGCGGCAGCCGCACCGATCCGCCGCCGCCGACGAAGATGCCGCGCTGGCCTTCGGGCAGCGCGAAATAGGCTGATGGTTCGGCAACGCGGATATGGGCCGCGCAGGCCAGCTCCAACCCGCCGCCGATCACCGCACCCTTCAGTGCCGCGATCACGGGAACGCGGCTATACTGGATGCGATCGAACACCCGGTGCCACATTTGCGAATGCCGCAGGCCCTCGGTGGCGTCGTGTTCGGTGAGTTCGGACAGGTCAAGGCCGGAGGAAAAGTGGTCGCCGACGCCATGGATGACCACCGCGCCTGTGCCATCGGGCAGATTGGAGAAGCAATCCTGGATCGCGAGGATAATGCCGTCGTTCAGCGCATTGCGCTTGGCCGGACGGTTGAGGCCCACGGTCAGCACCGCGCCCTTCTGCTCGATCTTGAGCAGGTCGGATTGACCCGCGGCGGCGGTGGAGGCGTTTCCCATGGGCAATTTTAGGTCCTGCGCAGAATAGTTATGTTTTATAACGATTTTGCCGGGCGGGAGTCAAGGCGCGTCGTTGCGTTTACGGTCCCTCCCCGTCGTTGCGAGGAGCGCCAGCGACGAAGCAATCTATCTCCGCAAGCGGTGGAATGGATTGCTTCGCTGCGCTCGCAACGACGCGGAGACGTCGACGCAACACTCGACTGTCATCCCCGCGGATGCGGGGATCCAGTACCCCGCGGCTTCTCGGTTCGATCACTGCTGTCTCTGGAATACTGGGTCACCCGCCTTCGCGGGTGGACGACTACGGCGTAGCTGTTCACCCTCCCCAGGAGCGTAAGAAAGGCTCACAGCACCTGATGCACGTCGATGACGACGCGGTCGGCGTGGCGGGCGGCGGAGGCGATGAAGAGGTTTTGCATCAGCCAGCGATATTTCTCTGCACCCGTCTCGAACTTCGGCACGGTGCGGAAATAGATCAATTTCGGATCAACCGGCTCGCCGCGCTTGAGCTTCCGCAGCAGTTCGACCGGGCCGAAGCGCAGACCCTTGTTCTCGACATAGACGACGGCGCCGTCGTCGGTCTCGAAAGCGTATTTGGCTTCCAGCTCGATGAGCTCGTTCGGGCGGATGATCTGAAAATCGGCGCCGAAGGGAAGAACCTTGCCGTTGACTTCGCCCTTCACCTCGCCGCCGATGATCGGAATGATCCGGCGCACGCCGGTGCCGATCTCGCCCGCCGAAATCACCTCGCCGATCCGCGCCGTGATGGTGAAGACGTACTGGGTCGAAAGCTGTGGGGTCATCGTAACAGCCCTATCCGGCCATGCGCTGCGGCAGCCACAGTGCCAGCATTGGAAATGCGATCAGGATCACCAGCCGGATCAAGTCCGTCACCACGAAAGGCATCACGCCCCGGAAGATCGTGGAGAACGACACGTCCTTGACGACGCTCTTGATGACAAAGACATTCATGCCGATCGGTGGAGAGATGAGGCCAAGCTCGACTGTCATCACGATGATGACGCCGAACCAGATCGGATCAAAACCGAGGTGGACGATCACTGGAAAGATGATCGGCACCGTCAGGATGATCATGGCCATGGCATCCATCAGGCAGCCCAGCACCAGATACATCACCATGATCAGCGCCAGGATGCCGTAGGGACCGAGCCCGAGGCCGGTGAGCAGCTCGGTGACCTTCTGCGGGGTCTGAGTCACCGTCAGGAAGTAGCCGAAGATCAGCGCGCCGATCAGCACCGTGAACACCGCGGCGGCGGTGCGCGTCGCCTGCAGCAACGCGCCCAGGATCTTTTCCTTGTTCAGCCTTCCCGTCAGCACGCCGATCAGGAATGCACCGGTGGCGCCGACGCCGCCTGCCTCCGTCGGCGTAAAGCGCGGCAGAAATGGCAGGCCGTACAGCCCACCGATTACGAAGATGAACAGCAGCACCGGCGCCCAGATGTTCTTCAGGCCGGCCAGGCGCTCGCGCCATTTGGTTTGCGGACCCGCCGGCAGGAAGTCCGGCCGGAACCAGCCGATCAGCGAAATCGTAAGCATGTACATGGCGATGGCGAGCAGGCCGGGGATGATGCCGGCGATGAACAGCTTGCCGATGTCCTGCTCAGTGATGATGCCGTAGACGGCGAGCACCGTCGATGGCGGCAACATGGCGCCTAACGTGCCGCCGGCCGCGATGACGCCGGTGGCAAAGGATTGCGGATAGCCATAGCGCCGCATTTCCGGATAGGCGACGGCCGAGAACGTTGCGGCGGTCGCCACCGACGAGCCGCAGATCGCGGCAAAACCGCCGCAGGCCCCGACGGTAGCAATGCCAAGCCCGCCGCGCAGATGGCCGACAAAGCCGTTGGCAGCACGAAACAGTTCGCGGCTCATGCCGGAATTGCTGACGAACGCGCCCATCAACAGGAACATCGGGATCACGCCGAAGGTGTAGTCGGTCACCGTGCGCATCGAGGTCTGGCCGACCATCTTGAGCGCCGGTGTGAACCCGACCAGATAACCGAAGCCGCAGACGCCGACGAGGCCCATCGCCATGCCGACCGGCACGCGCAGCACCATCAGCACGAACAGCGCGCCAAATCCCAGGACCGCGACGGTATCGGTGCTCATGGCGCCTACTCCACGGTCTTGATCTTGGCGTCATGAATGTCTTCCGGATGGAAGACCAGCCGCCAAGTGCGGATCGCGATCAGGAGCACCGCGGCGGCATCGCCCGCCCAGGCGATCGCAAAGAACGGCCAGGTCGGCATGTGCATTTCAAAGGTGAGAACATTGTCGTTGTAGGTGCCGCGCACCTTGTCGAACAGGGTATAGGTCTGCACCGTGACGACGAACAGCAGCACCAGCGTCGCGAACACGTCGATCATGCGCTGGTATTTCGGGCCGACATTGGCCCAGATCAGATCGACCGTGATGTGGCCGCCGCGATAGCTGGTGGCGGCGATGCCCCAGAAGATCAGGATGCCGAGCAGCATGCGCCCGATGTCGAACGAATCCGGGATCGCATAATTGAAAGTGTTGCGTAAGAGGACGCCGATGAAGATGTTGAGCGCCACGATGCCGACAAAGCCGGCCGCGATCCATTCGATCGTGTCGATGAAACGATCCATCCACGCGCGATTCATGTGCGGAGCTCCCCATCGACTGATGCCGGTTGATTGAATAGGTCTGGCCGCGAACTCACTTAACCTCTCCCGCTTGCGGGGGAGGTCGCGGCGCGAAGCGCAGCGGGTGGGGGCTCTCTCCCCGAACTCCAGCATGCGTTATGCGGCACGACCCCCACCCCAGCCCTCCCCCGCAAGCGCGGGAGAGGGAGCGCAGCCTCTTCGGTACGGCTTCGGCCTTACTGCGCGAGCGCGTTGTACTTGGTGAGCGAGGCCTTGAGTTCGGACAGCGCTGCGTCCGGATCGCCGCCGTTCTTCTTGACGCCCTCACCCCAGGTCTTGACCAGCGGCTCGGCCGCCTTCTTCCACTGCGCAGTCTGCTCCGGCGTCAGTTTATAGACCTCATGACCCGACATCGCCTTGATCTTCTCGACGCCGGCATCCTCGTACTTGCCCCAGGGTTCGCCGACGCGGCCGGAGGCTTCCGTGTTGCAGTTGTTGTCGATCGCCTTCTTTTGCTTGTCGGACATCTGGTTGTACTTGTCCTTGTTCATCACGAAGGCAAAGGTCGTGACGTAGATCGGCGCTTCGATGTGATACTTCGTCACCTTGTCGATGCCGAACAGCACTACCGAGCCCCACGGGAAGGTGACGGCGTCAGCCACGCCGCGTTCGATGATGTCGCGGACCTCGGGCGCCGAGGACTGCACGTTGGTGCCGCCGAGCTGGGTGACGAAGTTCGCCATGGTGGCGTGGGCGGGCCGGATCTTCATGCCCTTGATGTCTTCGGGCGTAACGATTTTCTTCGTCCGGGAATGGAACGTCGACGGTGAATGGATGAAGGCCAGACAGAACTTGACGTCCTTCATCTCCTTCTCGGCATATTTGCGATACCAGGCGTCCAGCGCCATCGAGCCGCCCTTGGCGTCCGACATCAGGAAGGGCAATTCACCGGCGCCGATGAGTGGAAACCGCCCCGGCTGATAGCCCGGGTTGATATAGGTGACATCGGCGATGCCGTCGCGCGCCATGTCGTAGTGGTCGAATGCCTTGCCGAGCTGCTGCGCCGGGAACACCTTGGACTTGACGGTGCCGCCGGATTCCTTCTCGACCGCCGCGCCCCATTCCTCCAGCGCCTTCTGCAGCGGATGCGAGGCCGGCACCCAATGCGATATTTTCAGTTCGAAGGTTTTTTCCTGCGCCAGCGCAGGCGTCACGCTGGCGGCCAGCAGCATCGCCAGAAATGCTTTCCTCATCGGCATCCTCTCCCTTGGCACGCGGGCTGTTCGATCGCCCGACCTTGTTAATTAACATGTTATCTAACTCGCCCGCGTTTTCAAGGCGAACGTTCAGCCGCGGCGTCTCCTCTTCCCCTGGTCGCCATGTGCACCGCTGCGAAGTACATTCATACTGTTTCGCGCCAATGTCCTTTGCCAAAACCGTTATATGATATAACTACCATTGCAAGATAACTACCATTGCAAGCCTGGGGCAACCGCCGGTTTGAAACCTATAATACCGGAAGGAGCGGGTATTGAGGACAAAAGTCGCAATCATAGGTGCAGGTCCGGCAGGATTGTTGCTTGGGCAACTACTTCACCGCTACGGCATCGATAACGTCATTCTCGAGCGCCAGACAGGCGAATACGTGCTCGGCCGCATCCGCGCCGGCCTGCTCGAGGAGGGCACAGTGGCGCTGCTCGACGAGGTAGGCGCCGGTGAGCGCGCCCATCGCGAGGGACTGGTCCACCATGGTCTGGAATTGGCGTTTGGCGGCGCGCGGCACCGAATCGACTTGCACGGCGCCACCGGCAAGACCGTCATGATCTACGGTCAGACCGAGGTGACGCTCGACCTGATGAACGCGCGCAAGGCGGCTGGCCTCACCACCATCTACCAGGCCGCTGACGTCAAACCGCTCGATTTCGATACCGACCGCCCGCGCGTCAGCTACGTCAAGGACGGCGTCACCCACGAGATCGAATGCGACTTCATCGCCGGCTGCGACGGCTTTCACGGCGTCAGCCGCGCCAGCGTAAAGCCGTCCGCGATCCAGACCTTTGAACGGATTTATCCATTCGGCTGGCTCGGCATCCTCTCGGAGACGCCGCCGGTCAGCCCCGAGCTGATCTACTCGAACCATGCGCGCGGGTTCGCGCTCTGCACCATGCGATCGACCCGACGCAGCCGCTATTACGTGCAGTGTCCGCTCGACGATCATATCGACCAGTGGCCGGACGAGCGCTTCTGGGACGAACTGAAGCGCCGGATCGACCAGAAGGCGGCCGACGAACTCGTCACCGGCCCCTCGATCGAAAAAAGCATTGCGCCGCTGCGCAGCTTCGTCGCCGAGCCGATGCGGTTCGGCCGGATGTTTTTGGCCGGCGACGCCTCCCACATCGTGCCGCCGACCGGCGCCAAGGGCCTGAACCTTGCCGCCAGCGATGTGCATTACCTCTCGCAGGCGCTGCGCGAATATTACGATGAGAAATCTTCGGCCGGGATCGACAATTATTCCGCCAAGGCATTGTCGCGCGTCTGGAAGGCGGTGCGCTTCTCGTGGTGGATGACCTCGATGCTGCACAAATTCCCGGACCAGGGCGAATTCGGCGCACGGATTCAGCTCGCCGAGCTGGATTACGTCGTCAACTCGAAGGCGGCGTCGGCATCGCTGTCGGAGAATTATGTCGGGCTGCCGTTTTAAGGTGTTGTAGGGTGGGCAAAGCGCAGCGTGCCCACCATTCTTGCGGAGTGTATGATGATGGTGGGCACGCTTCGCTTTGCCCACCCTACGTCGCTCCGCCGTCATGCCTTTTCAAACGTGCTTGCAAATCCCGTTTAAAACTTTGTAGGCGATGACATCGCGGCCGCCTTGCGTTCAATGACTGAAAACCTCGGCACACCGCGAGCCGCCAATGACCGCATCCGACATTCCCCAAGGCTTCGAGCCGCGCTCCCGCAAGAGCCCGCTTACCGATCCCTGGGAGCCGCTGTATTCGAAGAAGACCGACAAGGCCGTGATCATCGGGCTGCGGCTGGCAAAACCGCACACCAACGGCCGAGGGCTCATCCATGGCGGGCTGATCGCGGCGCTCGCCGATGCTGCCATGGGCCATAGCTGCGCCCATGTGACGGGCGGGGTGTCGTCGCTGGTGACGATCGGGCTGGCGGTCGATTTCGTCGGCACCGCGGAGGTCGGGCAGTGGCTCGCAGTCGAGAGCGAGGTGGTCAAGACCGGCAGGACGATCTGCTTCGCGCAGAGCCTGATCAAGGCCGATGACGCCGTGATCGCGCGGGCCAATGCGACGTTTCGGGTGGTGCCGAAGAAGGAGTGATGTCATTCCGGGATGGTGCGCCAGCACCAGACTCGGAATCTCGAGGTTCCGGCTTCGATGCTTCGCATCGCCCCGGAACGACGACCCTACCCGAAATGCCAATCGGCGATTTCGGTTACGAGATCGACGAAGGTGCGCACCTTGGCCGAAAGCAGCCGCGAGGTCGGATAGACGATGTGGATCGGCATCGCGGGCTGTTCGAACGGCGCGAGCACGATTCGGAGACGCCGCGCTTTCAGCGATTCGGCGGCCTGATAGGCCATCACCCGCGTCAGCCCGCCGTCCTGCTCGGCATACTGAATGGCGGCATCCGAGCTGTTGGTGGCAAAGCGCGGCGTGCTGGCGACGCGAATTTCGCGGCCGTCCTCGACGAAACGCCAGTCGAGCGCTGCGGTCATGGCGCCGAACTGGATCGTGTCATGCGCCGAGATGTCCCGCGGCCGCTGCGGCTCGCCGCGCGCCCGGAGGTAGCCGGGCGAAGCCACCACGATCCGCCGCATCTCGCCGACATGGCGCGCCACCAGCGTCGAGTCGGGCAGATGGCCGATTCTAACCGCGAGATCGACACCGTCCTCGACCAGGTTGATCATGCGGTCGGACAAGCGGAGATCGACGCCGACGTCGGGATAGCGCTTCAGATAGGCGGTCACGATTGCGCTGACATGCAGCCGGCCGAACCCGACCGGCGCCGAGATGACGAGCTGCCCCTCGGGGCGCGTACGCTCGCCCGCGACAGCGCCCTCGGCCTCCTCGACGTCAGCAAGGATCCGCCGCGCCCGCTCCAGATAGCGCGAGCCGGCGTCGGTCAGCGTCACCTGCCGCGTCGTCCGCTGCAGCAGCCGCGCGCCGAGACGATCCTCCAGCGCCGCAATCAGCCGCGTCACGCCGGACGGAGACAGCCCAAGCTTGCGTGCCGCGGGGGCAAAGCCCCGCAGGTCAGCCACCGCGACAAAGGCCTGCATGGCATCGAGCCGGTCCATCCTATTATTGCATATCCAGCAATAGTGAAGTGTCAATTCCAAAGATTGTTTAAGTTACGGAAACATCCATCTTAAAGGCCGAAGGACGATCATTTAGGCGCTCCACGGGAGGCTCAGATGTCTGACGTTCACACCTATTCCAGCGACGTTGCCTTCACCCCGGCGGTGAAGGCGATCCAGACCCGCAAGGGCTCGCGCGAGGCCTATGCCAGCGTCGAGGCGCGCGGCGGCTGGCGCGTCGAGATCGACGAGAACCTCGCCGGCTTCCTGGCGGAGACCACGAGCTTCTATCTCGCGACCGCTTCCGCCGACGGCCAGCCTTACATACAGCACCGCGGCGGGCCGAAGGGCTTTGTCAAAATTCTCGACAAGAACACCATCGCGTTCGCCGATTACAGCGGCAACCGGCAGTACATCAGCCAGGGCAATCTATCGGAGAATCCGAAGGCACATATTTTCGTGATGGACTATGCGCATCGCCGGCGTGTGAAGATCTGGGGCGAGGCGCGCGTGGTGGAAGACGATCCGGCGCTGACGAAATCGCTGATGCCGCACGGCTACAAAGCGCGCCCCGAGCAGGTCATCCTGTTCAGGATAGCGGCGTGGGACACCAACTGCCCACAGCACATTCCGCAGAAGTTCGATGCTGCCGACGTCGCCCAGGCGTTGGCCATGCGCGACGCCCGCATTGCCGAGCTCGAAGCGGAGCTGGCCGCTCTGAAGGGCCGGCACCCAGCGGCAACGTCGTAATCAGGCGGCCTGCTGTTGCACCGGCGCCCAGGCGAATTCCGGATAGTACAGCAGCATCATCCGGTCGACATAGGCGGTGAGATTGGCGAATTGCTCGGTCCGCTGCCGCAGCGCCGACTCGAAGAACGGCGTCAGGATTCCGGCGAGCGCGCCGAACGCGGTGGCGTCCATGCCGCAGGGTGTTTCGCCCATCAAGAACGGCTTGTCGCCGAGCTGAACCGACAGCGCAAACAGCGAGCGGGCGGCAAGATCGATGTCCTCGTCCGGGGCGTGGCGGCCGAGGCCGCTGAGCAGGTAGTTCTCGGCGACGCGGAACTGGGCGTCCTCGCGCATCTTCTCGCGTAGGTGCGCCGGCGCGCTGTCGAAGAAATGCGCAGGGCCCTTGGCAAAATTGTCGCCGTCGACCCAGCGCGCGCCGACCAGCGCCCAATAAATATGATGCTCGATCATCCGCTCGAACGCCCAGGCCTGCGCCCGCGCCTGCAGGCTGAGCGGCGCATCGAAGTCGAAACCATACTTGGCCTCCAGATGCGCGCGAATGAAGGTGGAGTCGGCGATCGTCTCGGCCTCGTCGACGATGTACGGCAACTGCCCCTTGGGCGAAGCCGGCGGCTTGGCCTTCTCCTTGCGATAGGCAAGACCGGCCATCTTGAGCTGGACCTCGGTCTTGGTCACAAAGGGGCTGATCTCCGGCAGGCCGAAGCCGGCACCGAAGCCGTAGAGGGTAATCATGCTGGTCTCCCGATCTCAAAAACGCGGGCCGAGGCTAGCGCCCCCCTGCTGCCACCATGGTGTCAGCAGCAGCAGTGCCGGCCGCCTTCCTCCTGCCGCGGCGAACGGGGCTTGCGCGCCCACGACGCAAGCTGCTCTTGCGCCAGGGCGCACATGGCGACGAGCGAACGCCATGCCAGCTCAACCGTCGCCCAGCGCAGGTCGGTGGTGACGCAGTGGATGGAGACGAGCTGTTCCAATGCAAATCGATGGGCATTCACGAGGGGTCCGCGGCTTCGCCGAAGGCCGAATTCGCTGAAAATCGTCATGGACAAGTTCCCTTTAATTGAGGTGTTGTCCCGATATACAAAACCCCTGCTGCCAACATGCTGTCAGCATCGCGGGTCATCGATCAGGAAAAGAGACGAGCCATGAGACGGGCCGACCGGCTGTTTCAAATCATTCAGGTGCTCCGGCGCACCCGGAAGCCTTTGACTGCGGACGCGATCGCGGCGGAGCTGGAGACTTCGAAGCGAACCATCTACCGCGACATAACGACCCTGATCGAACAGCGCGTGCCGATCCGCGGCGAAGCCGGCGTCGGCTACATCCTGGAAAAGGGATTCGACCTGCCGCCCTTGATGCTCACGCCAGATGAGATCGAGGCCTGCGTGCTCGGCGCGCAATGGGTGGTCGGCCACGCCGATCCCGCATTGGCGCGCGCCGCCCAGGACTTGATGGCGAAAGTCGCCGAGACAGTGCCGGAGCGCTTGCGGCCATTTGTGCTGGAGCCGGCCAGCCGCGCCCGGCGAGCCTGGAACCGGGAGCCCGACCGCATCGACATGGTGCGAACACGGGCGCAGATCCACGACGGTAAGAAGATCACGCTGAACTATCGCGACGAGCATGGCCGCGACAGCCAGCGCACGATCTGGCCGATTGCGGTCGGCTATCACGAGGCGGTGCGGATACTGGCGGCATGGTGCGAACTGCGGAAGGATTTTCGCAGCTTCCGCACCGACCGCGTCGTCGACGCGGTCTACCACGACGAAAAATATCCGGAACGGCGCGATATCCTGCGGGCGAAATGGCGGCGAAGCCTGGTCTGGGAGGCGCCAAAGGATACTTGAGGCCGCTCGCTGGTCGCGGCCGTCATTCCGGGCTAAACGCTGAAACATGCAAGGAATCGCCGCCGACAACCAAAACCCCTGCCAAGCCTGCGGCGCCTGCTGCAGCTACTCGCAGAACTGGCCGCGTTTCACCACCGAGGACGATGCGGCGCTCGACCTGATCCCAGAACAATTCATCAACGAACGGTTGTCGGGAATGCGCTGCGACGGCGATCGCTGTTCGGCTCTGTCAGGCAAGGTCGGCGAGACGACGTCGTGCCTGGTCTACCCGGTGCGGCCCGAGGTGTGCCGCACCTGCATGCCCGGTGACGTGGAATGCGCGATGGCGCGAAAGCGGCACGGATTGCCGGTGCTGGCGTGATATTAGTTGTCGTCCCTGCCTAGTGCGCAATTGCGCACGGGCGCAGGGACCATACCGCGTGATCTATCGATAGAGCAGAACGACTGTCGCTCGATAACCAACCAAGGCCGGTGGTTATGGGTCCCTGCGTTCGCCGGGACGACGGAGAGTTTGAGCGTTCTTTACGCCGTCACGGCTTCCGCAAAATCTTCGTCGTCGATCTCATCTTCGATCGGTTTGAAGGTCGAGAGCGGCTTGGTCGAAAGGGTGATCGGCTTGCGGCCGTTAGATGACGACGAGGCGGAACGCGCGGCGGGTTCGCGCGACAGCGCGTAGAGCGTGGAGCCGACCCGGCCGCCGAAATGGATCAGCTCGCGTTCGGTGCAGCTCGCGGCGATGGCGATGGCCAACGCGTGGAGGTGGCTGCGGCGGTAGCAGAACAGTGCCAGCATGGCACGGACGTCGGATGAAACGCTTTCCACCAGCCGCGACAGCCCGTGCGGATTGGCGCGATACATCTCGCCGAGCAGCTCGTCCCGGACCGGACAGAAATCATTCTCGAAGGCGGCGCGGCTTGAAAACATTGCGGGTTCTCCCTATCCGGAAGATGCCGCGTAATTCTCTAATGAAGGGTTAACCACCTGCACCAGTAGTGTTCCGGGGCGCTTGCCAATGACGCATGAACCGGAATCAGAACGTGATTCGCGCCAGCGTGGGTGCGCCTTCCGAATTCGGAGAAGATTGGACACATGGCGCCAGGCGGGATCAGTTCGCCGCCATGAAAATCGCCAGGCCGAAACCGGTGAGATGATGCAGCGCCTGATCGACGCCGATCAGTGTCCAGAACCACGGATGCTCGTTCTCAAGCGTCACGCCGAACCGGGAGGCGATGATCCCCTTGAGGCGGTCGACGGTGATGTGGATGAAGAAATCGATAAACGCGACGAACCAGAATCGCGGCGCGACGATCAGGATCAACGCCAGCGATACCGCAAGGTGCACGAGGCAATGTGCGAGCAGCGGCATCGCCCAGCCGGTCTTTTGATCCTTGCCGATCGCCATCCAGGAAGTTTGCAGCATGAAATCGGCAATGACGTGCTTCACCGTGAGAAGCAGCATCCATCCGATCAGCGCACCTACCGGGATCGAGGACGACATCGAAGGGAACAACAAAGCTGACGCCCTTTGGCTGGGACTGACGAGATGGCGAAAAAACCGGGGCCTAGGCTGTCAGCGCAATGTTCTTGTCAAACCCGGACTATTCGAACGTTGCATTATTTATGACATCTCCCGCGGCGGAATGCACCTGTGGGTAGTCTGAAAATCGCACGGTGTGGCGGAACTGCGATACTGCGGCAACCTCGCGCCGCGCGGCCCCGGGGGTAAGGTTGCCCGGCCGGCGCGGTCTGCAATCCCCTAGGAGAGGGCTACCATCGGCTGGCGGGCAAAATTATCATTCTTTTGTATATATTTACGAATTCATTCGGACGGCCCGCGACGCCAGCTCAGCCGGCGCAACGCCCCTGCCCCCGGGTACGAGCCATGAGTGCTGAAGCCCCAACGCCGCATCCGAAAATGCCGCGTCGCCGCATGCGGGCGGTCAAGAGCAACCGGACCCAGATCCTGCTGTTTTCCATCCTGACGCTAGTCCTCACCGCCGTGGTGTGGGGTGGCCGGAATGCTGTCCGCCTCCCCAGCCGTCCCTGCGGAAGACATTGAGACGATCGGGCTCGAATGGCTGCTGGTCGCCCAATCCAAGCTCTCGACCACCACCGTGGGCGATCTTGCGCGGATCATCTACGAGAATAAGGCCGAGCTTGCGCTACCCGACGGCTTCGCCTCCAAGATCGAGCCGGCAGAGACCGACAAGGACGCCTTCGTCGTGGCGCATCCGGGCGCTGCCGAATACATCAACCACGACACCAAGTCCTTTGTCGAGCGCTACAGCGATTTGATGTATGTGGCGCTATTGGCGCTCAGCGTCATCGGCTCGATCTTTGCCGCCATCTACGCCAAAGTCACCCGGATCGCACCGGAAAAGCCCAGCCAACTCGCGACGGCGATCCTCGATATCGGCGAACGCGAATACGCCAACTCTTTCGACGCGCTCGACGAACTGCAGGACGGCTGGAAGCGATCCTGCGCGGCTGGTGATCGGCTTGCGCGACGGCACCATCAGTAGCGATGGGCTGGATACCCTCAAGCTCGGCTATGAATTCGTGCGCGACGAAATCGGCCTGCGCCGCGAACATCTCAAGCGGCATGCCGCGCATGATCATCCGCAGGACGACAAGGTCGTGGTCGTGAAGACCGCGCAAAGCGCGTAAACCCGAGTTCTTGTAAGGTGGGCAAGAGAGCGCCAGCGACGTACCCACCATCTACCCATGCGGGAGGTCCTGACGGTGGGCACGCGGAGCCCGTCATCGGGCGCGCATTCGCGCGAACCGGTTGCTTTGCCCACCTACAATTAACGAACTGCCGTATCCGCACCGGCGGACACCCGTGCCCTTATCTCGGCGATCTTGCGTTTAAGCGCGGTCTGCCGCGGGTCGGGCGAGACGGCGGCGCGCGCTTCGGCTATCGCGCCGGCGAGATCTGACAAGGCCAGCACGCCATCGAAGGTCGGCTTGGCCAGCCCGTCGATGATCGCGTTCCAGTCCGCCATGCCCTGCCGATAGACGTCGCCATAGCCCTCGATCATGGTCGCGGTCTGGATGATCGTGGGCGCGGCCTGGGGCTGTTTGGTCAGGCTGCGGTCGATCATGTGCAGCCAGCGTTCGACCCAGACCCGCTCCTTGGCGTAACGCACTGAAAGCAGCCGCCATCGCCGCAGCCCCGCCTCGATCTTGAGGCGGCGAATGCCAAAGCGACTTGCCGTACTAAAGCGGATCGAGACACGCTTGTGCGTCCATCCCACCCACTCCAGCGCATCGAGCAGGTATTCGGCGATGACGGCGGGAAGCGCGCCGATCAGCTCTTCAAGCCGGAATTTTTTGACCTCGACGGACCCGGCCGACGCACCGGGCGGGCCGTGCAGTTCGGCGAGCTTGAGCTGCGCGATCCGGATCGGGTCCTGATAGCTCATGCGCATCGCCATCAGCCGCGCTATTTCGCCGAGCATCACGTCGTCAACGCCTCGCTTGCCGATGAACCGCCGCAGCCGGTCGACATAGAGGCGGGCGTAGCCCGGGCCCTGATAGTCGATGAGGAGATGGATGGCCTCGCTCGCCACCGCCATCACCGGCTCCGGCAGTCCTTCGGGCAGGAACGGCGGCTCGTCGTCATCGTCGCCGATGAAATCGGCGAAGAGATAACGCAACGACGACAGAATACCGCGGTCTGACACTCCTTGGGCTCCGGCCTCTACGCGGGTTTCGGCTCGGCTGCCGGCGCAGACTGCTGTGCCAGTCGCCGCTCAAGCGTTTCAATATTCTGAAACAGCCGGGCACTCGACAGCCGCAGGAAATAGAAGCCGAAGGCCGGGTTCTGCACGTAGAGCTCCTCAACCTTGGTGTAACTGACGCTGAGGATGAGGCCGGATTCGACGCATTCCAGCGTCTGGGTTCGCATGTTCGACGGCGACAGCATACCGAGCTCGCCAACGATGGCGCCGACCGGCAGCACGATGCCGGATTCGACCAGCTTGAACTTGCCGCTGACGATATAGAGCATGTCCTCGGCCTTCTCATCCTTGTAGAACAGGATTTCGCCGGCCTGGCATTGGCGCTCGGTCATGAACGGCTTCAACCATTCCATCGACAGATCGCTGTTGACGGATTTTTTGACGTCGCGCACCAACTGCAACATCTGGTGCAGCCGATAGGAATTAACCAGCAGCATGATCAACTGCACCACCATGACCAGGTAGTTTCGGGCGGGAATTGCGGTGATGATGAGGATGACGTTGGCGAGAATACCGAAGACCCGCAACGGGATCATGGTCTTCATCGTCGTGGTGGCAACGACGAAGATCGTGGCAAACAGCGCACCGGCCGTTCCCGCGTGTTGTGCCAGATGAGACGTATCCATTGGAGGCCAACCAATTTTCTTCAGGGAGTGATCTAAATTCACGCACCCGCTATCGTAATGTCCGCGGGCTTGCTTTGGTATACGAGGAAAACGCGACTATTTGTCGGGATTCTCACCTTTCCGGGGTAAAATTCACCGCAATGACGCTTGCTGGACAGTGCCGGCCGCGGCCTGGGTTTTAACAAGGCATTTGGCGGTCCTCCCGGCCCGACGGCGTGCCAAGACAGACAAAAGAATAATGGAGAACAGAATGTCCGAAGCGGCGAGCGCACCAGTCCTCGATATCAGCGGCCCGCGCGCCACCATCCGCCTCAACCGGCCGAAACATCTGAACCGGCTGCAGAGCGAGGATCTCGGCGAACTCATGAAACTGTTCGACCGGATCGAGGCCGATCCCGCGATCCGCGTGCTGGTGCTGACCGGCACCGGCCGCGCGTTCAGCGCCGGCTATGATCTCAATTCGGTCGCGGACCGAGCGATCAGCGAGAAGGAACAGCCGAGCGCGGGATCGGCATTCGAAGCAGTGGTCGATCGGCTCGAGGACCTCGGCGTGCCGACGATCTGCCGGCTCAATGGCGGCGTCTATGGCGGCGCGACCGACCTGGCGCTGGCCTGCGATTTCCGTATCGGGGTCGATACGGCCGAAATGTTCATGCCGGCGGCACGGCTCGGCCTGCACTACTACAAGAGCGGAATTAAGCGCTACGTCTCGCGGCTCGGCGTCGACAATGCAAAGATGCTGTTTCTCACCGCGCAAAAAATCACCGCGCCGGAAATGCTGCGGATCGGTTACCTCACTGCCATAGTGCCGGTGGCGATGCTGGACGAGGAAGTGGATCGTCTCGCCGCTATCCTGGCCGGCAACGCGCCGCTGGCGATGCGCGGCATGAAGCGCGTCATCAACGAATTCGCCCGCGGCAAGCTTGACGAAGAGGCCGCCGACCTCCGCCACCGCGAGAGCATGCGCAGCGCCGAGATCAAGGAAGGCATCGATGCATTCGCGGAAAAGCGGCCGCCGAAATTCTGAGGCCCGCGTTCCCCGGATTCTGCGCAGCGCGCCGTCCACGCGGCGTGGTGCGCTGCATGCCGGGGTCCACTGGGTCCCGGCTCAGCATCGGTCATTTCATGCCGCGCCGCGTCCGGGACATGATATTCGCTTAGTGCGATCACCACGAAACACTCCTGAAACACGATTCTCCCCGTCGCCCGTGAACGCAAGCCGCGCCTGATCCGACTGATGGGCAGGGACGCAACAACGGCTTCGTGCCAAGCAACTGGAGAAAATGAGTATGTTTCGCAAGGTTACCCTCGGACTGATTGCCGCCGCCTCGCTGACCATTGCCGCTGCAGCGCCCGCTTCCGCCGGCGGCTTCTACCACGGCCCTCACTGGGGCCATCATTGGGGCCATGGCTACGGTTGGGGTCCTGCCATCGGCGTCGGCTTCGGCGGCGTCTATGTCGACACCGGTTTCAACGGCTGCCTGCAGCAGCGCTGGGTCGAAACCCGCCGTGGCATGCGCCTGCGCACCGTGAACGTCTGCGCCTACTGATCGAACTAGCGTTTGAAAGAAAGATCCCGGTCGCGCCAGCGACCGGGATTTTCCGCTTGCCTGATACGTTGACCCCTGCCTGCTGCAGCCATATTGTGGCGCCTGCGGTGCAAGCCGCGCCCGGGCCCGCGGGAAGGGTTGAACCCACTTGCAGCTTTCGAGCGACACCTAGAGCCTTTGTGCAGCCGGTATTGCGGGCCGTCGGCGATGTCATGCACGGAGGTGTCTGATGAACCGGTCTCCCGATCGATTGAATCTCGATCATCTGAAGAAACAAGCCAAGGAATTGATCCGCCTCTATCGAAGCCGCAACCCGGAGGCGATGGCGCGGTTTCGGCATGCGCTGCCGGCGGCGGCCGGCCGCAGCGACGGCGATATTGCATCTCTCGAACTTCGCCTGCATGACGCGCAATCATGCCTCGCCCGCGAGCACGGTTTTGCTTCCTGGCCCGACCTGAAACAATACGTCGAAGTGCAGATGGCAGCGCGCAACGAGCGCGCCACTCGCGTTCTGCACTGGGCTCAGCTCATCTATTCCGGCGACGTCAGCGGCGCGGCCAACCGCGCCAACCCGCGCGTCGCGCTGCGCATCCTGGCCGATGATCCCGAACTCGTCGCGGGCGATCCTTATCTCGCCTGCGCGACCGGCGACGAAAGCGCACTGCGGCGAGCGACACAGGCCGATCCGGCCTTGATCAACCGTCCCGGCGGCCCGCTGCGATTACCGCCGCTGTTCGCGGTCACGCATTCGAGCCTGCTGCGCGTGGAAGAATTTCGCGAGCGCCTGCATCGCTGCGTGCAATTGCTCATCGCTGATGGCGCCGACGTCAACCAGCACATCTACAGCCGCTGGCCGCCTGGATCGCTGAACGAGCCCGACCAACGCTATCCGCTCTCGACGCTCTATGGCGCGGCCGGCAGCAACCATGATCCGGTGCTGACCAAATTGCTGCTCGAAGCGGGAGCGGATCCGAATGACGGCGAATCGCTTTATCATTCATTGGAGAGTCCGGCGTGCACGCAGCTATTGCTGGAGCACGGCGCGCGGATCGCGGAGAGCAACGCGATCTACCGCTCGATCGATCTCGAAGACGACACCGCGCTAAAACTGTTGCTGCAGCATGGCGGCGATCCGAACGAGCCGGCGCGGAACGAGCCGCTGACCGATTGGGGCTCACCTTTGGCATGGGCGATCTACCGCCGGCGCCCCCGCCATGTGAAGGCATTGCTGGAGGCTGGCGCCGATCGGTTTCGGCCAACCGCTGACGGCATCAGTCCCTACAGGCTGGCGCTGCAGTTCGGCCTCTCCGATGTTGCAGTCCTGCTGCGCGAGGGCGAACCTGATGTTTCCGACGAAGAGCGCTTCGTCGCCGCATGCGCGCGCGGCGACGAAACCGATGCGCGAGCGATCCGCTCGCGGCGGCCGGACCTGCCGGCCTCGTTGTCGCCGGCACAGTTGCGATTACTGCCTGACATGGCCGCGGCCGGCGCCGATGACGTCGTCAAGATGATGGTCAGGCTCGGCTGGCCGATCGCGGTGCGCGGCGGCGACTGGGAAGCATCCGCGCTCAACCTCGCGGTGTTCCGCGGCGATACCGCGCTGACGCGCTTCCTGCTTGAACACGGCGCTGATTGGACCGAGCAGCACGGCCACGGCGACAATGCCTGCGGCACCTTGGGTTGGGCGTCCTGCAACGAACCGGTCGAGGGCGGCGATTGGCTCGGCTGCGCACGCGCCCTGCTCGATCACGGCATGCCGGGCGCAACGGCGATTCCAGGCGATCCCGAGTGGGTGATGGTCGCCGGCATGCGAAAACGCTTTTCCGACGAGGTCACCGAGGAGCTGCTGGGTCGCGGAGTTTGAACATTTTGCCCCTCTCCCCTCGTGGGAGGGGGTGGCTTCGCGAAGCGAAGACGGGTGAGGGGTTGTCTCCGCGGATGGAGGCCCCTCATCCGGCGCCATAGCCGATGCAAAGCATCGGCGTTCTAAGAGACGGCCATAGGCCGCCTATGCCACCTTCTCCCACAAGGGGAGAAGGGCTACTCGTCCACAAACGTAACCGTGTCCGCCACACTCGCGCGCGAGGTGCGGTAACTGTTGACCTTGTGGGCGTGGTCGGCATAGCCGAAGGAAATGCCGCAGACCACGCGCCGGTCATCCGCCAGATTGAAGTGACGCCGGATCAATCCGGAATGTCGCGCCAATGCTGCCTGCGGAATGGTGCCGAGGCCGAGCGCCTGCGCCGCCAGCATGAAATTCGAGACATAGGCGCCGCAATCGACCGCGCCATAGATGCCGAGCGGCTCATCGGTGTGGATAACAGCGACATGCGGGGCGCCGAAGAAATTGTAGTTCTCCAGCGCCTGTTTGGCGTAGGCCATCTTGTCGCCTCTGGCGATGCCAAGCGTGTTGTAGAGCTGAAAACCGCTCTCGCGGCGGCGTTCGAGATAGACGCCGAGATATTCGCGCGGTGGCGGGAAATCATGATCATCTTTCGCGCCGGAGGCGGCTTCGGCATAGATCGCCTTGCGAAACTTTTCCTTGGCCTCGCCGCTGGCGATCAGCACCTGCCAGGGCTGGCTATTGCACCATGAGGCCGTGCGCTGCGAGACCTTGACGATATGCTCGATGGTCTCGCGCGGCACGTCTCGCGGCAGGAACGCGCGCACGGAGTAGCGCTCGTTCAGGAGGTCTTCGAGCATGCCGATGCGGTCTGCCGTCTCGTAACGGGTATTCGGCACTTTCGCATCCATGGCGCTTCCCTTTTTGTCATTCCGGGGCGCGCATAGCGCGACCCGGAATCTCGATCCGAAACCTCTGGATTCCGGGTTCGCCGCTTCGCGGCGCCCCGGAATGACGGTTAGCCTCTTCCCTTGGTCGGGATCTTGTTAAACGGCACGTCCTTGTCGACGCGGATATCGCCGGGCAGGCCGAGCACGCGCTCGGCGATGATGTTGCGCAGGATCTCGTCGGTGCCGCCGGCGATGCGCATCGAGGGCGAGGACAACAGCATCTGCTGGAACTGACCGCGCGCCATTTCCTCATCCGCGCCGGTGAGCGCGCCGGCCGCGCCCTGCAGGTCCATCGCATAGGTGGCGATATCCTGCAGCATCGAACCCGACACCAGCTTGCCGATCGAATTTTCCGGGCCCGGCCGTTCGCCCTTCGACAGCGACGAAATCGCGCGGTAGCTGGTGTATTTCAGCCCGCTCGCCTTCACCGCCCAGTTCGCGAGTTTTGAGCGCGTCGCGGGATCGTCGATCGCAAGCCCGTCATCGGTCATCAGGTTGGAGCAGAACTCGAACATCTCGGGGAAGCCCGTCGCAAGCCGCGAACCGATCGACATCCGCTCGTTCATCAACGTGGTCAGCGACACGTTCCAGCCGTCGCCGACCGCGCCGAGCCGTTGGCTGTCGGGAATCACCACATCGGTGAAATAGACCTCGTTGAACTCCTGCATGCCGTTGGCCTGCTTGATCGGCCGCACCTCGACGCCCTTGCTCTTCATGTCGAGGAAGAACATCGTCAGGCCCTTGTGCTTGGGCACATTGGGATCGGTGCGCGTGATCAAGAGGCCGTAGTCGGAGTAGTGCGCGCCTGAGGTCCAGATCTTCTGTCCGTTGACGATCCAGTTGTCGCCCTGCTTCTCCGCGCGCGTGCGAAGCCCCGCGACGTCAGAGCCGCCGGCGGGTTCGGAGAAAAGCTGACACCAGATGTGTTCGCCGGAAGCGAGCTTCGGCAGATAATGGCGCTTATGCTCCTCGCTGCCGAACGCCATCACCGTCGGGCCGCACATTCCCTCGCCGATCTGGAACGGCTGCGTCAGCTTGCCGTAGACGCCCTCTTCCTGCTGCCAGATCACTTTCTCGATCGGGCTGGCGCCGCGGCCGCCATATTCCTTCGGCCAATGCAGGCAGGCCCAGCCGCCTTCGGCCTTCTTCTTCTGCCAGGCCTTGCCGACGTCGACGATGTCTTCCTTCTCCAGCCGGATGCGGCCGAGCGAGGATTTTGAAAGCTCCGCCTCGTATTGCTTCGGCGCGTTGGCGTCGATCCATTTGCGGGCGAGGCTACGAAATTCGGCCTCTTGCGGCGTATCGTCGAAGTTCATTGCGTCTTCCTTTTTTGTTCTGCGTAGGGTGGGCTAAGCGAAGCGAGCCCACCATCTGAGTGTGACGCGGTGGGCAACGCCTACGTGTTGCCCACCCTACAAATTCGTTACGTCCTTCCCTTGGTCGGGATCTGGTTGAACGGCACGTCCTTGTCGACCCGGATATCACCCGGCAAGCCAAGCACGCGCTCGGCGATGATGTTGCGCATGATCTCATCGGTACCGCCTTCGACGCGGGTGCCCGGCGCGCGCAGCAGCATCGCCTGGAATTTGCCGGCGACTTCGGCGTCTTCCGGCCCGCTCAGCACGCCGGCGGCGCCCTGCAGGTCGAGCGCATACATCGCGACTTCCTGGACCATCGATCCCGCCACCAGCTTGCCGATGGAATTTTCCGGCCCAGGACGCTCGCCCTTGGAGAGCGCCGAGATCGCGCGCATGCTGGTGTATCGGAGGCCACTGGCCTTCACCGCATAGTTCGCCAGCCTCGAACGAACGCTGCGATCCTCGATTGCGGGGCCATCTTCCAGCACTAGGCTGTTGCAGAACTCGAACAGTTCAGGGAAGCCGGTCGCGACGCCGGCGCCGATCGACATGCGCTCGTTCATCAGCGTGGTCAGCGAGACGTTCCAGCCGTCATTGACGGCGCCAAGTCGCTGCGAGTCCGGGATCTTCACGTCGGTAAAATAGACTTCGTTGAAGTCGGACTGGCCACTGGCCTGTTTGATCGGCCGCACCTCGACGCCGGGGCTCTTCATGTCCAGGAAGAACATGGTCAGCCCCTTGTGCTTCGGCACATTGGGATCGGTGCGCGTCAGCAGGATGCCGTAATCGGAATAATGCGCGCCCGAGGTCCAGATCTTCTGGCCGTTGATGATCCAGTCGTCGCCCTTCCTCTCGGCACGGGTGCGAAGCCCTGCGACGTCGGAGCCGCCGGCGGGCTCGGAGAATAGCTGGCACCAGATCTTCTCGCCGGAAGCAAGCGGCGGCAGATATTTGCGTTTCTGCTCCTCGCCGGCATAGGCCATCATGGTCGGCCCGCACATGCCGTGGCCGATGATGAACATGCCGGAGAGCTTCCCGAACGGTCCCTCCTCCTGCTGCCAGATCACCCGCTCGATCGGCGAGGCGCCGCGGCCGCCATATTCCTTCGGCCAGTGCAGGCAGGCCCACCCCGCTTCGGCCTTCTTCTTCTGCCAGGCCTTCGCGACCTCGAGAATGTTGGCGCCCTTCAGCACGGTGCGGCCGAGCGAGGACTTTCGAAGTTCTTCCTCATATTGCTTCGGCGCGTTTGCTCGTATCCACGCCCTGGCTTCGGCGCGGAACGCGGCTTCCTGCGGGGTGTCGTCGAAGTTCATGTTTTCAATCCTCGGCGGCTTCGTAGGAGGGGTAGAGCGAAGCGAAACCCATCATCCTCAGCCCGCGGTTTGATGGGTTTCGCTGCGCTCTACCCATCCTACGGTTCTCACAAGCTTAGGCCGCGTTCTTCTTGCGCATGCGATCAATCAACTGATCTTCCCAATACGACAGGCTGCCGAGCGTCAGCGCTGACGCGTTGGCGCGGCGGTAGTACATGTGGCAGTCGAACTCCCAGGTGAAACCCATGCCGCCGTGAACCTGGATATTGTTCTTGGAGCAGTGCTGGAACGCCTGCGTCGCGCTGATGCGCGCGGCCGCTGCGGCTTCCGGCAATTCCGACGCGTTGGTCGAGAGCGCCCAGGCGCCGTAATAGCAATTCGAGCGAGCCAGCGTCGCCGAGACGTACATGTCGGCAAGCATGTGCTTCACTGCCTGGAACGAGCCGATCGGCCGGCCGAACGCGATACGGTCGAGCGCATAGTCGCGGCCCATTTCCAGTGCGCGATCGGAGCCGCCGACCTGCTCGAACGCCAGCAGCACGGCGGCGCGGTCGAGCACTTGCGTGAGGATGCTCCAGCCGTCGTCGGCCGCTCCCAGCGGTTCGGCCTTCGCTTTCGTGAAGGTGAACTCGGCTTGCCCGCGCGTCGGATCGATATTGGTCAGCGGCTTCGCCTCGACGCCGCCGGCTTTGAGGTCGACCAGGAACAACGAGATATCGGAATCGCGACCGGTTGAACCGGTACGCGCGGCAACGACGGCAAAATCGGCAATCGCGCCATCCGGCACCGGCCTCTTCACGCCGTTGAGCGTGCCGCCGGAAGCCTGCAGCTTGATCGCCTTCGGTGACGGATTGCCCTTGCCTTCGAACAGCGCCAGCGTGCCGATCGCCTCACCGGAAGCGATTTTCGGCAGCCATTTCTGCTTCTGCGCATCGGAGCCGGCCAGCAGCAGCGCCTCGGCGGCGAGATAGACCGTGGAGGAGAACGGCACCGGCGCATTCGCGCGGCCCATTTCTTCCGCGATCACGCAAAGTTCGAGATGGCCTGCGCCCGCGCCGCCAAACTGTTCGGGAATTGCGACGCCGAGGAAGCCCATTTCGGCGAGGCCTTTCCATAATTCCTTGTCGTACGGCGCCTTGCCGTCGAGCACCTCGCGCACGGCCTTCGGCGGGCATTTCTCAGTGAGAAATTTCCGCGCCGCGTCGCGCATCTGTTTTTGTTCGTCGGAGAAATCGAAGTTCATGGCGTGTTACTCGCGTTGTGTGTGGTGTATCTCTTTGGCTCGTCGTCCCCGCGAACGCGGGGACCCATAACCACCGGCGTTATGCTTTATCCGGAACTAGCTCCAACCTAACATTGAAAGGCCTCGGAGTATGGGTCCCCGCGTTCGCGGGGACGACGATGGAGCGTGATTCTCATTGCAGCACAATCACGTCGTCTCCCGGCTTGTCGGCGTAAAGCTTCTCCACCATCGCGGCGCGGCGTTCGAGGCCGGCGCGCTGGTTGATGTAGCCCTTGTCGGTGAGTTCATTGCCGTCGATTGAGGGCGGCTCGGCCATCAGCATGGCGCGGGTAATCCGCATGCTGCTGCCGGTGGCGGAAGCATTATACGCTTCCAAGCCACGCTTCAGGCAGGCGATCACCTGGGGATGCTTGACCACCTGCTCAAACGTCGCATCGGGATTCCCCACGATCTGCCGGCAGGCGTGCAGATTGGGCCAGGCCAAAAGTCCGATGAACGGACGATCCTGCCCCGTGACCAAAGCGTCGTGCACGACCGGCGTCGCGGCCGCGATGGCGTCGGTGCGCAATGAGCCGACATGGACGAAGGTGCCGGTCGTGAGCTTGAAGTCTTCGACAACGCGCCCGGCAAAGATGATGCCCTGCAGCGGATCGTTGTCATCGACGAACACGCCGGCATCGCCGATGCAGTAAAAACCTTCCTCGTCGAACATCTTCTTCGTCAATTCAGGCTGGCCGAAATAACCCGGCGTGACGTTGATGCCGCGCAGGCGCAATTCGTACTTGGAGCCGCACGGCACCATCTTCAGCTCGACGCCGGGAAACGGCAGGCCGATCAGGCCGACACGCTCGGTGTCCCAATAGGTGCCGGTCGAGGTCGGCGCGGTCTCGGTCGAGCCCCAGCCGGTGTAGAACACGATGCGCTCGCCGGTGGTCTTCACCGCTAGCGCCTGCATGCGGTCGTAAAGATCGTCCGGCAGCCGCGCGCCGCCATAGGCCATCACGGTCAGGTTCTTGAAGAAGCTGCGGCACAGCGCGTCATCCTTCTCCATCGCAGCGGCGAGCGCGGCATAGCCGGCGGGGACGTTGGCGTAATAGGTCGGCGAGATCTCGTGCAAATTGCGGATGGTCTCGTCGAACTGGCCGGGCATCGGGCGGCCGTCGTCGATGTAGAGCGTGCCGCCGTCGATCAGCGCCGGGTTGAACAGCGCATTGCCGCCCATGGTGTGATTCCAGGGCATCCAATCGAGATAGGTGGAAACCGGCCCGTTCGGGTCGCGCGGGCGCACCTGCATCATCATCGCCGCGTTGGCGCACATCATCTCCTGGGTGTTGATGACGGCCTTCGGCATGCCGGTCGAGCCCGAGGTGAACAAGAGCTTGCCGACGGTCTTTGGCGTGATCTTTGAAATCGAGTCTTCGACATCTTTGGTAGCCGGCGTTGCCGCGAGCTCGGCAAACGACACGCTTCTGATACCTTCGCAGGGGCGCGCGACGTGAACCACAGTGACGCCGGCCAGGTCGATTGCCCTGAGCGCCTTCGCAAAGGTCGGACCGTCCTGCACCATCACGACCGCAGGCTTGATCAGGCTGAAGAGATATTTGAGCTTGAGATGATCCTGGCTCATCAGCGAATAGGCCGGCGACACCGGCGCGGCCGGCAAGCGGGCCTGCATCGCGGCCTGCGTCATCAGCGCGTGCTCGATGGAGTTGCCCGAGAGGATCGTGACGGGACGGCCTGCTTCGAGGCCAAGGTTGAGCAGGCCTTGCGTCACCCCGTCGACGACGCGCTTGGCTTCGCCATAGGAGACTTTCCGCCATTGCCGCTCAGCGCCGCCGCGTTGCGCCAGCCAGATGCGCTCCGGCGCTTGCTTCGCCCATTTCGAAAGCGCCGCCGGAATGTGCTTCTCGTAAGGCTGCAGCGGAATGCGCGACTTCAGGATGATGATGCCATCGGGACGACACTCGACCGCGATGTCGCGCGGCAGCCATTCGACCTTGCGGAAGGCCGGCTTTGTCAGCACCTTTGCTGCACTCCCACTCATATTGCGTCTCCCGGAATTCTTGTCCTTTGCGGATCTTGTCGTCATCGCCTGATATAGACAGGCTTTCGCTTTTCGAGGAAGACAGGCCGGTCGAGCGTGACCCAGTTGACGCCGTCTTGGTGTTCGATCAAGAGCGGTTGAGTCACGCGGATCTCCCATCCATCGTCGTCCCGGCCAAGCGAAGCGCGAGCCGGGACCCATACGCCGTGCCGTATCGATGAGGCATGGTGGCAGAGACCTTCTGCAACAAGAGCCGCCGCGGAGTATGGGTCCCCGCTTTCGCGGGGACGACGGTAGTGCGTGCCTTACCGCGGCGCCATGCGGATGGCGCCGTCGAGACGGATGGTCTCGCCGTTGAGCATCGCGTTCTCGACGATGTGCACCGCGAGCGCGCCGTATTCGTCGGGCTCGCCGAGGCGGGCCGGATGCGGCACCTGGGCGCCAAGGCTCTTGCGGGCCTCTTCGTTCAGGCCCATCAACAGCGGCGTGAAGAAGATGCCGGGGGCAATCGTGTTGACGCGGATCTTCAGGCTCGCGAGATCGCGCGCCGCCGGCAAGGTTAGGCCGACGATGCCGCCCTTCGAGGCGGAATAGGCGATCTGGCCGATCTGGCCTTCATAGGCCGCAACGGAAGCGGTGTTGATGACGACGCCGCGCTCCTCGCCAACGGGGGCCGCGGTGGCGAGCCGCTCGGCGAACAATCGCAGCGCGTTGAAGGTGCCGATCAGATTGACGTTGATGATACGGACAAACTTTTCCAAGGGATAGACGCCGTCCTTGCCGACCACGCGCTGCGAGCCGCCGATGCCGGCGCAGTTCATCAGCACGCGCGCGACACCATGAGCAGCTTCCGCCTTGGCGATCGCCGCCTTCATCTGCTCCTCGCTGGTGACGTCGGCATGAAGGGCTACACCCTTCACTTCGGCCGCGACCTTCTCGGCATTCTCCTTGTTCTGGTCGAGCACGCCGATCTTGGCGCCCTTCGCGGCCATGGCGCGGGCGGTCGCTGCCCCTAAGCCGGAGCCACCGCCGGTGATGAGAACGGCAACGTCTTTCAACTGCATTTTGAGAACCTTTCCTTGGGTGTTTTCTTCTCTAGTTGGCGAATGGCGAATAGCGAGTGGCGAATGGATCCATTCGCTATTCGCTACTCGCTATTGGCCCCTTCCCTGCTTCCAGCATGCCGCCGCAGATCAGCGCTTCCATGTGCTTGATGTATTCGCGGCAGACTTCGTCAGTGACCGGGCCGACCCCGGTCGCGCGCGACATCGCGTGGCGGCCGAAGAACAGGTGATCGCAGGCGCCGATCAGGCTGGTGTAGAACAGCACCGGATCGATATTCCGGAATTCGCCGGCCTTGACGCCCTCGGCGAGCAGGCGGCGATGAAAATCCAGCAAGGGCGCAACAAAGAATTGCGAGACTTCGTCGGCGGCTTCCGGGCTGCTCTCGTGCAGGAGATAGTGGATCAGCCGGTTCATGTAGGGGAACTGGTGATAGGCGCGGATGATGCCGCCGATATGCAGGCGAAGCTTTGCCGTCGGCGAGATCGGCTGGCTGATCAGATATTCGAGCTGCGACATCTCGGTCGCGGCGTCCCGGGCCAGCAGCGCCAGCAACAGCCCGTCCTTGTTGCCGAAATGGTATTTCACCAGCGCGGCGTTGACGCCCGACTTCTGCGCAATGTCGGACAGCGAGACCTCGATCGAGGCGCGCTCGATCATCAGCTCGCTCGCCGCCACGAGCAGCTTCTCGGCGGTGGTATTTTTGCCGCTCGGGAGCCTGGCCGGTACGCTGGTATTCAACTGTCATCCCATCACTGCTGAGGGGCGGGAAATCTGGCCGCACATAAGCGCATGCCGCGGCTGCACTCAAGAGTTAATTGATTGATTGACTAAATCCCGCTGCCCCCCTTAAATCCGGCCCATCTTTCCAAGCCACAAACAACATTCAGGGAGAACAGACATGGCCGAGGCCTATATCGTCGCCGCCGCACGCACTGCCGGTGGCCGCAAGGGCGGACGTCTCGCAGGCTGGCACCCGGCCGATCTCGCCGCTTCCGTGCTCAATTCGCTGGTCGACCGCACCGGCGTCGACCCGGCCCAGATCGAGGACGTGATCATGGGCTGCGTGATGCAGGCCGGCGAGCAATCCAACAACGTCGCCCGCAACGCCGTGATGGCCTCGAAGCTGCCTGAGAGCGTGCCCGCCACCTCGGTCGACCGGCAGTGCGGCTCGTCGCAGCAGGCGCTGCATTTTGCGGCGCAGGCGGTGATGGCCGGTTCGATGGACATCGTGATCGCCGCCGGCGTGGAATCGATGACGCGGGTGCCGATGGGGCTTGCTTCGTCGCTGCCGGCCAAGAACGGCTTTGGCCATTACAAGAGCCCGGGTATCGAGGCGAAATATCCGAACATTGTGTTCAGCCAGTTCACCGGCGCGGAAATGATGGCGGAGAAGTACGGGCTCTCCAAGGACCAGCTCGACGAGTACTCCTACAACAGCCATCAGCGCGCGATTGCTGCGACGCAAGCCGGCAAGTTTAGGGATGAAATCGTTCCGCTGCAGATTACCCGCGCCGACAACTCGACTGACACCCACCATATCGACGAAGGCATCCGCTTCGACGCGAGCCTCGACGGCATCCGGGGCGTCAAGCTGATCGCCGAGAACGGCAAGCACACCGCCGCCAGCGCCAGCCAGATCTGCGATGGCGCTTCCGGCGTGATGGTGGTCAACGAGAAGGGCCTGAAGTCGCTCGGCGTGAAGCCGTTGGCGCGCATCCATCACATGACCATGATGGGCGGCGACCCCGTGATCATGCTGGATGCCCCGCTGCACGCCACCAAGCGGGCGCTGGAGAAGGCCGGCATGTCGATCGACGACATCGACCTGTTCGAAGTGAACGAAGCCTTCGCGGCCGTGCCGGTGGCGTGGCTGAAGACGACGGGCGCCGATCCTGACAGGCTCAACGTCAACGGCGGCGCGATCGCGCTCGGCCATCCGCTCGGCGGCTCCGGCACCAAGCTGATGACCACGCTGGTCAATGCGCTGAGGCAGAACAACAAGCGCTACGGCCTGCAGACCATGTGCGAAGGCGGCGGCATGGCGAACGTGACGATCGTGGAAAGGCTGTAAGCTGCAAGCAAGGTCCGCATCTGCGGCCGCACAAACGACGGTCGTCCCGGCCTTGAGCCGGGACCCATAACCACAGATGGTCGTGGTTACGCCGAGCTGGAGCTCCAGCTCGCTTTAAAAATTCACATCAGTGGTTATGGGCCCCTGCGTTCGCAGGGGCGACGAAAAATAATAATCACCCGAGGAAACATTTGTGACCCACCCCTCCATCCATGCCCGCACTACGCCGAACAAGATCGCCTATCAGATGGCCGGGACCGGCAAGGCGATCACCTATCGCGAGCTTGACGAGCTATCGAACCAGGGCGCGCAATTGTTCCGCAAGCTCGGGCTGAAGGCCGGTGACCACATCGCATTCCTGATGGAAAACCGCCTGGCATTCATGGAAATCTGCTGGGCGGCGCAGCGCTCGGGGCTCTATTACACCGCGATCAGCCGCTACCTCACCGAGGAAGAGATCGCCTATATCGTGAAGGATTGCGGCGCCAAGGTTTTTATCACCACGCCGCAATGCGCCGACAAGGTTAAAGGCCTGATCAAGGGCGAACCCGGCGAGCCGCTGTTCTTTATGGTCGACGAGCCCGCGCCGGGATTCCGCTCCTGGGACAAGGAAGCGATCGCAATGCCTGTGACGCCGATTGCGGACGAGGTCGCCGGCTATGACATGCTGTATTCGTCCGGCACCACCGGCCGGCCCAAGGGCATCAAGAAGGAGCTCGAGGGCAAGGCGATCGACGTGCCGAATCCGCTCCTGAAAATTCTCTGCGCCGACATGTGCGGCATGTCGTCCGACAGCATCTATCTGTCGCCGGCGCCGCTCTATCACGCAGCTCCCCTGCGCTTCAACATGATGGCGATCACGCTCGGCGGCACCTCCATCATCATGGAGCATTTCGACGCCGAGGAATTCTTGAGGCTGGTCGAGAAGTACAAGGTCACGCAGTCGCAGCTCGTGCCGACCATGTTCGTGCGCATGCTGAAGCTGCCGGACGAGGTGCGCGCGGCTTATGACGTCTCGACGCTGAAAGGCGCGATCCACGCCGCCGCCCCCTGCCCGGTCGATGTCAAAGCGAAAATGATCGAATGGTGGGGACCGATCCTGATCGAATATTACGCCGGCTCCGAAGGCAACGGCGTCACCGTTTCAACTTCGCAGCAATGGCTGACCCATCGCGGCACCGTCGGCCGCGCCGTGGTCGGCAAGGTGAAAATCCTCGACGAGAATGACGAGGAGAGACCGACCGGCGAAATCGGCACGGTCTATTTCGCCGATGCGCCTGTTTTCACCTATCACAACGATCCCGAGAAGACCAAGAAGGCCTACAACGCCAAGGGCTGGTCGACGCTCGGCGACGTCGGCTACCTCGACGCGGAAGGCTATCTCTATCTCACCGACCGCAAGAGCTACATGATCATCTCCGGTGGGGTAAACATCTACCCGCAGGAGACCGAGGACATCCTGATCACCCATCCTGCCGTCTCCGACGTCGCCGTATTCGGCGTGCCGAACGAGGAAATGGGCGAGGAGGTCAAGGCCGTGGTGCAACCCCACGACATGGTAAAAGCCGGCAAGGATCTCGAGGCCGAACTGATCGTGTTCTGCCGAAAACATCTGTCGCCGATCAAGTGTCCGAAGAGCATCGACTTCGAGGCGGAGCTGCCGCGCACGCCGACCGGCAAGCTGGTGAAGCGCCATCTGCGCGACCGGTATTGGCCGAAGGCGAAGACGTAAATCTCTCTATTGTCGTCCCGGTGAACGCAGGGATCCATAACCACCGCTGTTGACCGCTTTACAAAGCTGGGGCCACAGCCTCTTATCGCTGCAAACATTTGTGTTTATGGGTCCCGGATCGCGCTCGCTACGCTCGCTTGTCCGGGACGACAAGGAGGTCCGCCGGATGAGCACAACAGATTCCCTCCCCGAGATCCCGCTGCCATCCACCATCCGCTCGCGCTATGTCGATGGCATCAACGGCTTGCGCATGCACGTGCTGGAAGCCGGCTTCGAGACACCCGGCCGTCCGTGCCTCCTGCTGCTGCACGGCTTTCCCGAACTCGCCTATTCCTGGCGTAAGGTGATGCCGGTTCTCGCCGACGCCGGCTATCACGTGATCGCGCCGGACCAGCGCGGTTATGGCCGCACCACCGGATGGGACCCGGATTACGACGGCGATCTCGCCTCGTTCCGCCTCCCCAATCTGGTGCGCGACGCGCTGGGGCTGGTGTCGGCGTTCGGTTACGCAAGCGTCGATGCCGTGATCGGGCATGATTTCGGCTCATCGGTCGCAGCATGGTGCGCATTGATCCGCCCCGACGTGTTTCGCTCGGTCGTCATGATGAGCGCGCCGTTCGGTGGGCCGCCCTCGCTGCCCTTCAATACGGTGGATGGGCCGGCCAAGCCCGCAGCAGAAGATCCCATTCATCGCGATCTCGCCGCGCTGCCGCGCCCGCGCAAGCATTATCAATGGTACTATTCGATGCGCGAGGCCAATGACGACATGCACCGCGCGCCGCAGGGCGTGCATGATTTCCTGCGCGCCTACTACCACCACAAGAGCGCCGACTGGAAAGCCAACCAGCCCTACCCGCTGAAGTCCTGGAGCGCGGAAGAGATCGCAAAGCTGCCGACCTACTATGTGATGGACCTCGCCAAGGACATGGCGGCCACCGTTGCCGAGGAAATGCCGTCGGCCGCGCAAATCGCCGCCAACAAATGGCTGCCGGACAGTGAGCTTGCCTTCTACAGCGCCGAGTACGAGCGCAACGGATTCCAGGGCGGGCTGCAGTGGTATCGCTGCGGCACCTCCGGCGCGTTCGTGCCGGAATTGCAGATATGGTCCGGCCGCACCATTGACGTGCCGTCCGCTTTCATGTCGGGCAGGCAGGACTGGGGCACCTATCAGCGACCCGGCGTCTATGAGGCGATGCAATCGAGAGCCTGCACCAACATGATCGGCTGCCATCTCGTCGACGGTGCCGGTCACTGGGTGCAGCAGGAGCAGTCCGGCGAAGTGAGCCGGTTGCTGATGCAATTCCTGCAGCAAGCAAAGGAAAACGCAAAGACAAGGGCGACCCAGTAGGGTATCGGCAAGAGAGGACCGCCGCTGTACAGCTATTGCTCTTGCTGCACGCGCCCAAACTGAGCATCATCCGCGCCGTATTCGAAAAACAGAGCGGAGCGTACGCCTTGGCCAAATCGCAATGGAGCTTCAAGACCGCCGTTGAATTGTCCGCGGCACTTGCCGCGAAAAAGGTCTCGGCCGTCGAACTGGCCGAGGACGCGATCGGCCGGATCGAGCGGCACGATACGAAGATCAACGCAATTTGCGTTCGCGATTTCGAGCGAGGCCTTGCCGCCGCCCGCGCCGCCGACGCCGAACTGGCTCGCGGCGTGAAGAAGCCGCTGCTCGGCCTCCCGCTGACCGTGAAGGAGTCCTACAATATCGCGGGGCTGCCGACGACCTGGGGCATTCCGGCGCAGAAGGATTTCACGCCGACGGAAGACGCGCTGTCGATCTCGCGCGTCAAGGACGCCGGCGGCGTCATCCTCGGCAAGACCAATGTCCCGTTCGGCCTCGGCGACTGGCAGAGCTATAACGAGGTCTACGGCACCACCAACAACCCGTTCGATCTCGGCCGGACGCCGGGCGGCTCGTCCGGCGGCTCCTCGGCCGCGCTCGCGGCCGGTTATGGCCCGCTATCGCTCGGCTCCGACATCGGCGGTTCGCTGCGCGTGCCCGCCTTTCATTGCGGCGTCTACGCGCACAAGCCGACGTTTGCGCTGGTACCGGGGCGCGGCCACACGCCGCCACCGTTTCAGCCGCTGCCGCTCGACCGCGATCTTGCCGTGATCGGCCCGATGGCACGCAGCGCCGCCGATCTCTCGCTGCTGCTCGACACCATCGCCGGTCCCGATCCGCTGGAGGCCGGCAAGGGCTACCAGCTCGCCCTGCCGCCGCCGCGCCACGGCGCGCTGAAAGATTTTCGCGTGTTGGTGGTCGATACCGACCCGGTCATGCCGACCGATGAGGTGGTGCGCGGCACGATCCACGTGCTCGCTTCCAACCTCGAAAAGGCCGGCACCAAGGTCGATCGCAACAGCCCGTTGCTGCCAAACTTTGCCGAGACGTCCCGGCTCTACATGCGGATGCTGATGTCGTTCCTCGCCGCTTCCTTCTCGCCGGAAATCTATGCCGGCGCGCAGGCCGCCGCCGCCGCGCTACCGCCGAGCGATGTAAGCCTTGCTGCCGAACGCCTGCGGGGCATGGCGCAAAGCCACCGCAACTGGTTGATGGACGACGTCGCGCGTGCGCGCCTGCGCGCGCAATGGCGCGAACTGTTCAAGACCTATGATGCTGTGATCTGCCCGATCATGCCGACCCCGGCCTATCCGCACGACCATTCCGACGACCAGGAAAAACGCAGCATCGAGATCGACGGCAAAGATTACGTCTATCCCGATCAGCTTTCGTGGCCCGGCATCGCCACCCTACCCGGCCTGCCCGCGACCGCGATCCCGACCGGCTTTTCACCGAACGGATTGCCGGTCGGTGTGCAGATCGTCGGGCCGTGGCTGGAGGACCGGACGCCCTTGACGTTGGCGGAACTGATCGAGCGCGAATTCGGCGGCTTCAAGCCGCCGCCGATGTTTGATGATTGAGACACCAACTCCGTCATTGCGAGGAGCGAAGCGACGAAGCAATCCATTTTCCCGAACGGCACGATGGATTGCTTCGCTGAGCTTGTCATCGGGCGCGCATTCGCGCAACTCGTTGGCTCGCAATGACGAAAGGATAGAGGGAGAAAATCCATGAGCAAGGACATCGACGAACTCACCGCGCTGAACCGCGACTACGTGAACTCGGTTCAAAACTCCGATGTCAAGCGCTTCGATGAAATCCTGGCCGCCGACTTCTATTGCTCAAACCCTGATAAGACCCTGGTCGACCGCGCGGCCTTTCTCAGGCAAACCGCAGTGCCGGTGACGATCAAGAACCTCACCGCGCACGACGTCAAAATCCGTGTGCTCGGCGACTTCGCCATCATCCACGCCGCCACCAGCTATACGACCGCGGACGGCCAGCAGGCCCATGGGCGCTATACCGATTGCTGGGCGAAGCAGAATGGCAAGTGGCTTGCGGTATCAGCGCACGTGTCGCGGTAGGCCAATATCTAACCCCGCGTCGTCCCTGCGAAAGCAGGGACCCATAACCACTGACGGGCGTTGCGAGAAAAGCCGTCTCCCCTTGTGTCCCTACGATCGGCCGCACCGTATGGGTCCCGGCGCTCGCAGGGACAACGGATGCAATTGCGAACTACGCCTCACGCATCAAACATGATCACGCTGCGGAGCGTCTTGCCGGCTTTCATGTTGGCAAAACCTTCGTTGATTTCGGAGAGTTTCAGCTTGGCCGAGATCCAATCCTCCAGATGCAGCTTGCCGCGCATGTAGAATTCGACCAGGCGGGGCATGTCGACGCGGAAATGATTTGAGCCCATCGACGAGCCCTGGATGCGGCGCTCCCTAAGGAAATCGAAGCCGTGCAGCTCGATCTTCTGGCCGAACGGGATCATGCCGACGATGGTCGCGGTGCCGCCGGCCGCCAGCATCGCAAAGGACTGCTCGGCGGTTTCCTTGCGGCCCAGCACCTCGAAGGAGTGATGCACGCCGCCGCCGGTGAGTTCGCGCACCTGCTGCACCACATCGCCGCGGGAGGGATCGACGATATCGGTGGCGCCGAGTTTTGTGGCCAACTGGAGCTTGGCCGGATTGGTGTCGATCGCGATGATGCGGCCGGCGCCGGCGATCGCGGCGCCATTGATCGCGGCCATGCCGACGCCGCCGCAGCCGATCACGGCCACCGTTTCGCCGGCCTGCACCTTTGCGGTGTTCACGACCGCACCATAGCCGGTGATGACGCCGCAGCCGATCAGGGCGGCCAGCTCCAGTGGCATGTCCTTGCGGATTTTGACAATGGCGTTTTCGTGCACCAGCATCTGCTCGGCGAATGACGAGAGGTTGAGGAACTGATGGAGCTTTTCCTCACGCGCCCAGGACAGCCGGTTCGACTGACCGGGCAGCATCTTCACGGTCGTGTCGGTGCACAGCACGGTGCGGCCGGTCGTGCAGTTATCGCAGGTGCCGCAGAACACCGAAAGACACGTCACGACGTGATCGCCGGGCTTTACATAGGTGACGTCGGAGCCGACCTTTTCGACGACGCCGGCCGATTCATGGCCGAGCACCGCCGGCAACGGATGCGGATACAGCCCTTCCATGAAGTGCAGGTCGGAATGACAGAGGCCGGCGACGCGCGTGCGGATCAGGACTTCGCGCGGGCCGGGATTCGGCACGCTGACCTCCTCGATCACCAGCGGCTGGTTGACTTCATGCAGAACGGCGGCCTTCATCGGTGCTTCCCCTTCAATTCTGTTATTTTTTGAACCAGTACTGGCTGCAGCCTACGCTGCGACAAGCAATTCGCCAACCTCGGCCATGCCGACGCTGCGTTCGCCGAGCAGATGGCCGGCAATTGCGCGTTGGGTGGCATTTTCCGCAAGCCGGAACGGATCGCCCGGCGTGACGCGATGGTCGACCACCATCCGCGATAGCAACAGCCGCCTGGCGTCGCCGCGCACCTCGTGAATTCGCCCACCCTCCCAGGCCAGCGCGACAGCGCTGGCGACATGATAGAGCAGGCTGGTGGCGCGCCGCGCATCGCCCTCATTGTCGGTCCGGCTGGCTACCTCGCGGGCAAAGCCGACCGCACGGTCGGTCAGTTCACGCAGCCGGTTGCGCCAGGCCTGCGGCACGTTGGTGCTGTCGTCGAGGCGGGCGTGCAGATCGGCCGCGAGCGCGGCGTCGGCGCCGTGGCGGCCGATCGCGCGGGTCAGCGCGTCGATTGCGACGATGTTGCCGGTGCCTTCCCAGATCGAGCCGAGATGGGCGTCGCGCAGCAGCCGCGCGGTGGCAAACTCCTCGATGTAGCCGATGCCGCCGCGCATCTCCAACGCATCGCCGCAGACCTTTCGCGCGTCGCGCGTGGCGCGGAATTTCAGCGTTGGCGTCAGGATACGCAACAAAGCCGCCGCGTCCTGGCTGCCGGCTTCCGCGCGATCGAGCGCGTCGGCCGTGAGAAAACTCATCGACAGCGCCTGCTCGGTCGGCAGCATGATCTTCATCAACTGCCGCCGCGCCAGCGGCAGGTCGATGATGCGCTGGCCGAACACCACACGGTTCTTCGCCACTGTCATCGCGTCATGGTGCGCGCGCCGCATCAGCGCGGTGGACTTGACGCCATTGGACAGCCGCGAGGAGTTGACCATCTCGGCCATCTGCACGAAGCCGCGGTCGAGCTTGCCGACGGCGTAGGCAATCGCGCCCTCGAACTTGATCTCGCCCGACGCCATCGAACGGGTGCCGAGTTTGTCCTTCAGGCGAACGATCCGGTAGTGATTCTGCGAGCCGTCATCGAGGAAGCGCGGCATCAGGAACAGGCCGACGCCGCGCGTGCCGGGCCCCGCGCCTTCCGGCCGCGCCAGCAGCATCACCACCTTGGCGTCGGCATTGGAGCAGAACCATTTCTCGCCGTAGAGCCGCCAGTGGTCGCCCTCCTGCACGGCCCGCGTCGTCAGCGTGCCGACGTCGGAGCCGCCTTCCTTCTCGGTCATGAACTGGCCACCTTGAGTCAGCCTGCTCATGTCGGTCTGGGTCAGGCCGTCGAGATATTTTGCCTTCAACGCATCGCTGCCGAAATTGTTGAGCAGTTTCGCGCAACCATCCGTGACGTTGATCGGACAGCCCATGCCGAATTCGGTCTGGTTGAACAGGAAGGTGAAGGCATGCTTGGCGACGACGGGGTATTTATCCGGCCAGTCCATGATGCCCTTGCGGATCGACATCGCGTGAATGCCGAACTCGCCGAATGCGGCTTTTTCCAGCTCGCGATAGGCCGGGTGATATTCGATGTACTGGATATCGCGGCCGAACTTGTCGCGCTGGTGCAGCACCGGTGTGTGGCGGTCGGCAAGCCGCGCGCATTCGTCGAGATAGCCGCCGGCCAATTCGCCGAGCCGGTCGAGATGCGGCTCGATATGGCGAAACAGCGCGTCCGGCAGATGCAGGCGAAGCAGATCCGCCAACGCCGGATCGGCGCGGTAGAAATTCATCCCCGTCGTATCAGGTGCGAGCAATCCCGGCTGATTGGCTGACGCGGCTGCGCGGTCTTGCATGAGTGGATGCATTTTTAGCCCTTGTTCGTTCCGCCCGATGTTGGTCAACTATCGATAACGCGGGCGGACGTGCCGTCAACAACCATAATTGGAGGGCCGCCATGGCGGACGATTGCCAGGCGGAATCGGGTTCCTAGATTACCTAATTCCCACCATCCGAGGACTGCGCCCATGGAATTGCCAAAATACAAGATTGCCCTGATTGTTGGCGTCGGCGAGGGATTGAGCGCATCGCTGGCGCGACTGTTCGCGCGCGAAGGCATCAAGGTTGCGCTTGCCGCGCGCAAGATCGAGAAGCTTGGCGCGCTCTGCACCGAGACCGGCGCCCGCGCCTTTGCCTGCAATGCTACCGAGGCGGAGGAAGTCGAACGTCTCTTTGGCATGGTCGAGCGCGAGATCGGCACGCCCGATCTCGTCGTCTATAATGCCAGCGGCCGCGCACGCGGCGCCTTCACCGACCTGGTTCCGGCCGAAGTTGCGAATGCGATCGCGGTCTCCGCCTTCGGCGGCTTTCTGGTGGCCCAGCAGGCCGCGACACGCATGCTGCCGAACAAGTACGGCGCGATCCTGTTCACCGGCGCCTCCGCCAGCGTGAAGGGCTATCCGCAGTCGGCGCCGTTCGCGATGGGCAAGTTTGCACTGCGCGGGCTGGCCCAGAGCATGGCGCGCGAATTGTCGCCGCAGGGCATCCATGTGGCGCATTTCGTCATCGACGGCGGCATCCGCAGCGCTGCGCGTACGGAGCCTGCCGATCGGCCGGATTCGATGCTCGATCCCGACGCGATTGCGCTGAGCTACTGGAACGTGCTGCAGCAACCGCGCAGCGCCTGGACGTGGGAAGTGGAGCTGCGGCCCTGGGTGGAGAAGTTTTAGAGGCGTGAAAGCGTAGGGTGGGCAAAGGCACTTGCGCCGTGCCCACCATCTATCGCTGAGCGCGCGACTTGAATGGTGGGCACGCTTCGCTTTGCGCACCCTACCGCTCCTCGCAATGACGGAAAAACAACGACACAGGGGCCACCATGACCACCGAAACCAAACTGGACACCGGCACTGACGAACTGCTCTGCGTGATCCGCGACCGCGTCGCCATCGTCACGCTGAACCGCCCCGAGGCGCGCAACGCGTTCTCGGACACGCTGACGCCGGCGCTTCGCAGCATGATCAAGGCCTGCGGCGAGAACCCCGAGGTCGGTGCGCTCCTGCTCACCGGCGCGGGCACGGCGTTCTGCGCCGGCGGCAATGTGAAGGGCATGGGCGCGCATCGCGACAAGAAGAAGTTAGAGATGTCCTACGACGAGAAGGTCGCCGACCTGCAGGAGCGGCAGCGCCTGCTTACCGGCGCGCTGGCCTCGGTGCGCAAGCCGACGATTGCGGCGCTGCCCGGCCCCGCGGTCGGCGCTGGCCTCGCGCTCGCGCTGGCCTGCGATATCAGACTAGCGGCGCAATCGGCCTTCATCTCCACCGGCTATGTCCGCGTCGCGCTCTCCGGCGATTACGGCATCGCCTGGCTGCTGACGCGGCTGGTCGGCACCTCGCGGGCGCGCGAACTGATGTTTACCGGGGACAAGGTCGATGCCGCCAGATGCGAGGCGATCGGTCTCGTCAACCGCGTGGTGCCCGACGACAAGCTGCAGACTGAAGCCTTCGCGCTTGCCAAATCGATGGCCGAAGGCCCGACGTTGGCGCTGCGCTACATCAAGGACAATCTCGACGAAGCGCTGCAATTCGACTTCGCCACTGCGCGCGACCACGAGGCCGAGCGTCTCGTCCGCCTGACCACCACCGCCGATCACAAGGAAGCGGTGCAAGCCTTCATCGACAAGCGCAAGCCGGTGTTCAGGGGAAGCTGAGTCCCCTTTTCCGCGGGTGGAAAATGGCCCGGTTCCGGCGCGGCCAGAACCGGGCTCAGTGGTCAAACCGCAGGCGAGGACATTGCGCGGGGAGAGACGGCGGCGAGCCGCCAACTGGCGCATGGGATTTCCTGCGGTTCGATACGAACGTGATTTTGGATCTCTTTCTGAAAGCGCGTCAGCCTCCAGTCGCCGGGGGTATTGGTAAAGCCGTAGCCGAACTTGCGGGCGAGCGTGATCATGGCATCGTTGGAACGCAGCGTGTCGCCGAAGATGCGTTCGGCGCCGAACGCGGCGGCGCGGCATTCGAGGTTCTTCAACAGCGCCTTGCCGATGCCGTGCCCCTGCCAGCGATCGTCGATCGACAGACCGAATTCGATTGCAGCAGTCTGGCTGTCGAAGGCATAGCGCGCTTCGCCGACGATGGTCTCGCGGCCGTCGGCCGGCATGGTCGCGACCACACTGAACCGGTCCGCTTCGCCGACATGGATGAAGCGCTCGAGTTCGGACGGCGGCAGTTCGCTGGCGGCGCCGAGGAAGCGGTTGTAACGGGAGCGCGTCGAGAGCGCGCGGAAATAGTTCTGCAGCGCCTCGGCGTCGCGCGGCTCGACGAAACGCACGGTCACGGCTTGGCCATGTCGCGAGCGCAGCACGTCCGAATACTGCCTGAGATCGTCGAAACGCAACCTGGTCATTGCGCGCTCCCGTCGGTCCTCAATGAAAATGGCCGGCGTCCCCAGACAAGGCGGCGCCGGCCGGCTGCTACTTAAGCCCGCCAGAACGGTTTTTCGGCCTCGTAGGCGACGTCGCTCCAGGAGACGCCGATGTCGTGCAGCTCCCGCTCGGACCACTTGGCAAGCTCGCGGCGGGACTGGTAGCGCTGCCGCCAGACGTGGAGGGTCTCGGCCAATCGGCTCAAAATCCCCGGTCCATGATGATTTATCATCGATTCATGCGTGTAAGTGGACATTTTTGGCTCCTGTAGTAATCTGTTGGCGCTAACATCTGCGCTATCGGGGCCATTCACAAACGACACTTTGTACCGTTTCGGATGATATAAACTCATGCATTAGGGAGATCGGGAATGACCGGCAGACTGCCGTCGCTGAATGGCCTGCGCGCCTTCGAGGCAGCCGCCCGGCATTTGAGCTTCACGCAGGCCGCCTCCGAGCTGAACGTCACGCAGACCGCGATCAGTCACCAGATCAAGCGGCTGGAGGAAGAGCTCGGGGTCCGCCTCTTTGTCCGCCAGAACCGCTCACTGACATTGACGGCGGAAGCGCAGGAATACCTTCCCGGCATCCGCGCCGCCTTCAACGATCTCCGGCTCGCGACCGATCGCCTGCTGCGGAAAGACGACGACCATGTGCTGACGGTGTCGACGCTGGCCTCGCTGGCCGCCAAATGGCTGCTGCCGCGCCTCACGGCTTTTCAGGAAGCGCAACCGGGGATCGACGTTCGCATCACGACCTCGATCAACCTCGTCGACTTCCAGCGCGACAAGGTCGACGCCGCGATCCGCTACGGCCGCGGCCAGTGGCCTGGCGTTCGCGCCGACTGGCTGATGGCGGACGAACTCTTTCCGGTGTGCAGTCCGGCGCTGCTCAAGGGGAACAAGCCGCTGAAATGCCCCGAAGACCTCCGGGATCACGTGCTGCTGCATACCAGCAACGCGAACAGCGACGACTGGCGGCTGTGGCTGACGGCGGCCGGGCTGCCGGCCGATTTTTCCAAACAGCCCGGCGTGACCTTCGACATGATCTTCATGACGGTGCAGGCCGCGATCGACGGCCTCGGCGTTGCGATGGGCCGCACCGCCTATGTGCAGGAGGACATCGCCAAAGGACGCTTGGTCGTTCCCTTCAAGATGGCTTTCCCGGTCGATGCCGGTTTCTATCTGGTCTCGCCGGCGGGTAGAGCCGATCCGCCGAAGCTCGCAGCCTTCCGGCAATGGCTGCTCGCCTCCGTTCAGAACCGTCCCTGAGCGTGCTGATATTCCGCAGAGCCAGGTGCATGCGACATCGTCGCATGCGGCCATGCTGATTACTGATGCAGGCGCACGAGAGGCGTGACGCGGCCGTTGCATCAGGCTAGAAAATCGCGGGGGCGGATGGATTTGCCTGGCCGAGCGCCGGTTTGATTTTTGAGGCCAACAACGACAACAAGAGCGCATGGCCGATTTGAATCAGAAGTTCGATGTGCTGGTGATCGGCGGCGGCAATGCTGCTCTCTGCGCCGCCATCAGCGCCCGGCGCGCAGGTGCTTCCGTGCTGGTGCTGGAAGGCGCTCCGAAATTTTATCGCGGCGGCAACACCCGCCATACCCGCAACATGCGTTGCGCGCACGATGCCGCGACCGACATTCTCACCGGGCCGTACACCGAAGAGGAGTTCTGGGACGATCTGTTGCGGCTGACCGGTGGTCAGACCGACGAGGAACTGGCGAAATTCATGATCAGGGAGTCCAAGGACATTCTGAACTGGATCGTCGAACAGGGCGTGCGCTGGCAACCCTCGCTCGGCGGCACGCTGAGCCTCGGCCGCACCAACTCGTTCTTCCTCGGCGGCGGGCGGGCGATGCTGAACGCGCTCTATCTCACCGCGGAAAAACTTGGCGTCGAAATCGTCTACGATGCCGAGGTGATCGACCTCGAGATCGAGCACGGCATGTTTCTGTCGGCGAAGCTGAAGCAGCCGATCGACGGCACGAGCGAAATCCGCGCTTCCGCACTGGTTGCAGCCGCCGGCGGCTTTGAAGCCAATATCGAATGGCTGAAGGAATATTGGGGCGAGGCGGCGGATAATTTCCTGATCCGCGGCACGCCCTATAACCGCGGCTCGATCCTGAAAATGCTGCTCGACAAGGGCGTGCAGGATATCGGCGATCCCACCCAATGCCATGCGGTTGCGATCGACGCTCGCGCACCGAAATTCGACGGCGGCATCATCACCCGCCACGACTCGGTCGTGTTCGGCATCGTCGTCAACAAGCACGCCCAGCGCTTCTACGACGAGGGCGAGGATATCTGGCCGAAGCGTTACGCGATCTGGGGGCGGCTGGTGGCCGCGCAACCGGACCAGATCGCCTACATCATCTTTGATGCATCCGTTCGCAACAGCTTTATGCCGACGCTGTTTCCGCCGATCGAAGGCGGGAGTATTGCCGAGTTAGCCGCCAAGCTCGAACTCGATCCGGCGTCGCTGGAGAAGACCATCGTCGAATTCAACGCCGCGGTTAGGTCCGGCACGTTCGATCACACCATTCTCGACGATTGCCGCACGGAGGGCATCACGCCGCCGAAGACGCATTGGGCGCGCCGGATCGAGACGCCGCCTTACCTCGCCTATCCAGTGCGGCCCGGCATCACCTTCACCTATCTCGGCACCCGCGTGAACAGGCAGGCGCGCATGGTGATGAAGGACGGCAAGCCTTCGGCCAACATGTTCGCGGCCGGCGAGATCATGGCCGGCAACGTACTCGGCAAGGGCTATGCGGCCGGTATCGGGATGACCATCGGCAGCGTGTTCGGACGGGTCGCGGGACGGGAAGCGGCGAAGAATGCGCGGAATTGACGAGTTACCTCTCCCCGCTCTTTACGCGGAGAGGTCGGATCGCGAAGCGATCCGGGTGAGGGGCTCTCTCCGCGAGCATGGTGTGTGGAGAGAGCCCCTCACCCCCAACCCTCTCCCCGCGAAGGGCAGGGAGAGGGAGAACCCAGAAGGAGAGATCATGACTCGCCTTGCGATTATTTCTGCTGCAGTCGTTCTGATGAACGCGACGCTGGCCCACGCCGCCGAGCCGATCGCGCTGCGCGACATGGGTTCGTTCCATGTCGGCGGCCGGCTGGTCGAAATTTCCGGCAAGCCGGTGAAGGAAGTGACCTTCACCCCCGGCGGTGTGCCGGCAAAAGTCGATCCCAACGGCACCTATCAGGTCGAGCAGATGTATGTGCAGTATTTTCTGCCCGCGAACGAAAGGGGCGCCTATCCGCTGCTGATGTGGCATGGCGGCGGGCTCACCGGCGTCACCTATGAGACGACGCCCGACGGGCGCGAGGGCTGGCTGAACTATTTTCAGCGCAAGGGCTGGGCCGTCTACAATTCCGACGCGGTCGAGCGCGGCCGCGCCGGCTGGGCGCAATACCCTGACATCTTCAAGAGTGAGCCGGTATTCCTCACGACAGCCAATCCGTTCGAGCGGTTTCGGATCGGCGACGGCGTCGGCTCCTACAATCCCGATCCGGCCAAGCGGAAGCTGATGCCGGGCAGCCAGTTTCCGAACGAAGGCTATGAGAACTTCGTCAAGCAGAACGTGCCGCGCTGGACCACCACCGATGATGCGATCATCGCCGCCTATATCGCCGAGATCGACCGCGTCGGTCCTTCCATCATCCTGTTCCACAGCCAGGCCGGCAGTTTCGGCTTCAAGGTGGCGCAGGCGCGGCCCGACAAGGTCAAGGCGCTGATTGCGATCGAGCCGGCCGGCGTCGGCGATCTCGCCAAGGTCGACGCGCTGAAGAACATTCCGACGCTGATCGTCTATGGCGACTACATCGAAAAGGATTCGCGCTGGCCGAAGATTCGCGCCAACGGCCTCGCGTTTGCAGACGCGATCAAGGCGGCGGGCGGCAGCGTCGATGTCGTCGATCTGCCGCAAGCAGGCATCAAGGGCAATTCGCACATGGTGATGATGGACAAGAACAACGCCGAGGTCGCCGCCCTGATCCAGAAGTGGCTGGAGGGCAAGGGGTTGACGAAATAGCCGGTTGGCCGCGAGGCAGGAAGCAGCGCATCATGCACGGAACGAAGATTCTGGAGGAGGCCGACCGCCTGATGACGGTCTGCAATTCCTGCCGCTATTGCGAGGGCCTCTGCGCAGTGTTTCCAGCGATGGAAATGCGCCGGGCTTTCTCCGACGGCGATCTCAATTATCTCGCCAATCTCTGCCACGCCTGCGGCGCCTGCTATACCGATTGCCAGTTCTCGCCGCCGCACGAATTCAACGTCAATGTGCCGAGGACGCTCGCGGTGGCGCGCGCGGAATCTTATGCGGCCTATGCATGGCCACGCGCCTTCGCGGGCACGTTCGCACGCAACGGACTTGTCATCAGTCTTGTTGCCGCGCTCAGCGTCGCCGCATTCATTTTCGGCTTCGCTGCTTTACACGATCGCCAGGTGCTGTTTGGCACGCACACCGGTCCGGGCGCGTTCTACAAATTGATGCCGCACAATGCGATGGCAGCCCTGTTCGGCGCGGCGTTCCTTTACGCGATCGCAGCGCTGGCGATGGGCGTGCGGGCCTTCTGGCGCGACATCGGCGAGCCCATCGGCATGAAGACCGATGCGGCCGCAGTGCTGCAGGCGATCAGGGACGCCGGCGAGTTGCGCTATCTCGATGGCGGCGGCGTCGGCTGTTTCAACGAGGACGACCGCCCGACCGACCGCCGCAGGCTCTATCATCACTTCACCTTCTACGGTTTTGCGCTGTGCTTTGCCTCGACCTGCGTCGCAACGCTGTATCACTATCTGCTGGCGCGCGAGGCGCCGTATCCGTGGTGGGATCTGCCCGTCGTGCTCGGCACGCTCGGCGGCATCGGGCTGTTGATCGGGCCGATCGGTTTGCTCGCTGAACGATGGAAGCGCGATTCCATCCTGGTCGATGAAGCGCGTTACGGCATGGATGTCGCGTTCATCGCGATGTTGTTCCTAACGAGTCTCACAGGCATGGTGTTGCTGATCTTGCGCGAGACGGCAGCAATGGGACCGCTGCTGGCGATGCATCTCGGCGTGGTGTTTTCGCTGTTCGTCACCATGCCCTATGGCAAGTTCGTCCACGGCATTTACCGTTTCGCCGCCCTGGTGCGCTATGCGATGGAACGAAGAGCGATGGCACAGGGGACGGCGGAGTAAGATCGCTGTCTTTCTACGTCATTGCGAGCGGACCGTCTCGCCACGTCGGCAGTCGGCTCCCTCTCCCCTTGCGGGGAGGGAACAGACCTCTCGTGCGGTAGCGGTGATGTTGGGAGCGCGGCGTTCGTTGATGATGATGATGATGATGATGATGTCGCAGACGTGATCGCCGGAAACGCGAGTTCACTGCGCATTTCTCGCCGAAAGTTTTTGCAGCTTTCTCCCGAACTGACCTGAACCAATCGCGCCCTGCATTGTTTGCAGTGCATTAACAAGGCTGCCGGAGGAACCGGAGCCGGTTCATGAGGAAGCGCTCTTTCGGGCGCCACCAACCGAGAGAGAGCTGATGAACAATCTATTCAACGCCGGTGCGACTGCACGTTCCTCCGGAATCGACCACGGCCTCCCACCGAGAGCCCGGCGCCACCCGACCATCCTGAGAGTTTCCGCCGTCGGTGTCGCCGGGCTGTTGTCGGCATTGATGGTGACGGCCGTGGCTCCGCCGATTACCGCCGATCAATCGGACCGCGCCGTTGTCAACGCGCCGGTGACGCTGCTGACTGCACCGATCGGCGGCGAAATCGACACGCTGACGGCGCTTCCCGGCCGCGACGTCCGCGACGGCGATAAGCTGGCGCAGATCAGCAATCCAAGGGTCGATCGCAGCACTCTGATCTCGTTGGAAGAAAAATCATCCGATGCGCGCCAGAAGCTCGACGCGACGCGGGCAAAGGGCGCATCCGACCGCGCCTATGTTGCTTCCCTCGAGGCCGAACTCGCCAGCCAAACTGAGCAGCTCAAGATGCAGTTCCAGTCGCAGATCGAGGAGCTGCGCGCCCGCGTGTCGCAGTCCAATGCCCAGAGCGGCGAAAAGAAGGTTTTGGTAGAACGGCAAAGCAACATGGTGACGCGCAATACGGCAAGTATGGACATGCTCAGGCCGACCACGCAGCAATATGCCGCGGCCATGCACAATGCGGACGCGGAGCGCGCCAAGCTCAATCAAAAGATTGCGCAGCTCGATGCCTTGAACAGGGGCATCTATGTCGGAGAGGAACTGATTGTGCTCAACAATCTGACTCAAAAGCGCAGGGACATCGATCTCGACGCCCAGCGCATGGAGATCGAGGAGCGGCAGCAGTCTGCCGTCCTCGGCGACCTGGAGCGCCTGATCGACGCCGAGCAGAGGCGGCTTGCGAGCCTGGCAGGAGCGGACGTCGTTTCTCGCGGCCCCGGCAAGGTGCTGACCATCGGCGCTGCGATGGGGCGTCACGTCAACCCCGGCGATACCATCAGCTCCGTCGTTGATTGCGACAAGCGCTTCGTGGTTGCCATTTTTTCGTACCGGCAAGGACAGAACATGATGCCCGGCACCCGTGTCCGCATTGACGGGAGCACGTTCCGTACCGGAATCATCAGCGCGGTGTTACCGAAGACCAGCGACAAGGTCGATGAGCGCTTTGCCGTGCCGTTTCCGCAAACCGAGCGGCGCGAGCTCTATGCGATCATTACGCCTGAAGGCGCGAACGAGGCTGGCGCGCCGGTGCGGGAAACGCAGGCTTCGGATAATGCGGCCTGCCCGGTCGGCCAGTGGGTCACCGTTACGCGCGACGACGGCGTTGTGCCGTCGATGTCGGTCACCTGGCGGCGGCTCGGCAATCTCATGGCCTCGTGGACGCATGACGATGGCCGCAACAGCGAGACCGCGCAAAGCCACCCGATCGATGCGGATACACGCCGTTCCGGCATGGCCCAACCCGAGGCGCCGAAGGCCGATGAAAACTGGTGGTCCCGCACTGGCACGCTCGTATCGCGATGAAGCACGCGATCGGGATGGCGTTATGTGCAATGGTCCTGGGTTCGACGCCGGTTGCGAGCAAGCAGCCGGAAAAGAGCGGCGGCCCGTTTTGCGCCGGGCTGAACAAGGCGGTGGCACCGCTGACCGGCGAGGCTGACGCCGTCTTCATTCGCAGCTATGAACCCGGCGCTGGCGAAGCGAGCCTGCCGGCGGGCATTGCCACGACGGCGTTTGTCTATGACAACGCGCTCGCCGTCATTGCGCTGATCGCCTGCGGCAACGTGCCGGATGCCAAACCGATCGGTAACGCATTGAGCCGGGCGGCCCGCAACGACCGGACCTTTCACGATCATCGGGTGCGCAACGCCTATCGCGCCGGCCCGGTTGGCAGCGGGGCTCCGAATCTGCCGGGATGGTGGGATGAGCACGCCAGGATCTGGGCCGAGGATGCGGCGCAGGACGGCACCTCGACCGGCAACGTTGCATGGGCGGCCTTGGCGCTGCTGACGCTGCATCAGGCGACGCACGATCGGCAGTATCTCAACGATGCCAAAAGCCTGATCGATTGGGTCATCGCCACCACCGCCTGCGGCGATGGGTTCTGCGGTGGCGTTCATGGCTACGATCCGCAGCAGGTCACGCTCACCTGGATGTCGACCGAGCACAATGCCGACGTCCACGCCGCCGCGAGCTGGTTGTTACGCCTGACCGGCGAGCCAAAATACGCCGACGCGGCCGGGCGGGCCCGGCGGCTGCTCGACCGTAGCTTCCGCGGAAATCACTTCCTGCTCGGCACCAAGCCCGACGGCAGTCTTGCGGATGAAGGCCTGCTCGCGCTCGACGCTCAGCTTTGGCCATGGATGGCCGTGCCGGATGCGCCTGCGGCCTGGCGAAGCACGCTTGATTTCGCGCAAACTCACCTGGCGGTGGATGGCGGTTTCGATTTCAACGGCGACCGCGACGGCGTCTGGGTCGAGGGAATGGCGCAGGCGGCATTGGCCTACCGGATCAGCGGCGACACACGGCAGAGCGATCGGCTGCTGGCCAATTTGAAGGCCGATCAAACGCGCTCCGGTCTACTCAACGCCGCACGCACCGCGCGACTGACGACGGGGTTGTCGATCGATCCCACCGGCACCGTGCCCGACTTCTTCTACTACCGCCGCCCGCACCTCGGCGCGACCGCATGGGCGGCGCTGGCTGAAACAGGTTGGAACCCGTTCACCGGGGAAAAGATACGATGATGTTCCCGAGCGCAGGCGATGACCTATCGATCGTCACCATGGATATGGGAATCCTCCTTGGGCTTCTGGCGATGGCGCGGCTGCTGGATCCGCTGCATGCCAAGGACCGTATCCTGTTCGGCATCACGGCTTCATCCCTTCTGATCCTCTATGCGCTCTGGCGATGGAACGATACGTTGCCGCCGTTTGCGCTATCGGCCGAAAGCCTGTGGCCGCGGCTGTTCATCTCGTTTGAATTTCTTGCCATTCTCTACACGCTGATCTCGATCGTCATCCTGTTCCGCAGCACCGATCGCTCCGCGCAGGCCGACGCGGCGCAACGTGAACTATCCGGGCCGCGTGGCTTCCCCGCCGTCGACATCTTCATCTGCACCTATGACGAGCCGCTCGAAATCCTCGAACGATCGATCCTCAGCGCGCTGGCGCTCGACTATCCCAATGCGACGGTCTGGGTGCTCGACGACACCAGGCGCGACTGGCTGCGGGAGTATTGCGCACAAGTCGGTGCGCATCATGTGACGCGGCCAGACAACAACGGCGCCAAGGCCGGCAATCTCAATAACGGGCTGATGGCGACCGCGCGCGAGACCAATGCGCCCGTCATCCTGGTGCTCGACGCCGATTTTGCCCCACGGCAGGATTTTTTGAAACGCACGGTCGGCCTGCTGTTGTCCGATCCGGAAGTTGCGATCGTGCAGACGCCGCAGTTTTACCATAACGCGGACCCGATCCAGCACAATCTGCTCGCCGGAAAAAGCTGGGTCGACGATCAACGCTTCTTCTTCGACGTCTTTCAGCCTGCCAAGGACGCGTGGGGCTGCGCGTTTTGCGTCGGCACTTCCTTTGTCGTTCGCCGCGACCGGCTTGACGAGATCGGCGGCTTCCCGCAGCAAGCGATTTCGGAAGACATCAATCTCACCTACACGATGCTTGCGCACGGCTACCGTACCTGGTGGCTGAACGAACCAATCAGCTTCGGGCTTTCCGCCGAAGGCATCCCCGAATACATCACCCAGCGCGCTCGCTGGTGCCTTGGCACCATACAGGTCGCTCTACTCGGCAATGGCCCGCTATTCGGCCGCGGCTTCAGCTTCACACAGCGCTGGCACTATTTTCACGGGGTGCTGAACTGGCTCAGCAAGCCATTCATGGTGTTGCTGCTGATCGCGCCGACGATCTACTGGTTCGGCGGCCTGCCCGCCTTCGAAGCCGACTACCATACCTTCCTGCGCTACGGCCTGCCGGCGCTGCTCGGTCAAATCATCTACATGGGCTGGATCTCGCGCGGGCGGACGCTGCCGTTATTCATGGAGGCCACCCACGCGGTCACCTGCTTTGCGGTGACCGCGACGCTCTTGAGCGCTATCGTCAAGCCGTTCGGCCGCCCGTTCAAGATCACCGACAAGGGCGGCGACCGCTCGACGCCACGCGTGCATTGGACGCTTGCAGCGATCTTTGGACTGATCGCCGCAAGTTCTGCCGCCAGCATCCTCTGGGCGTTCATCTCGCCCTATGCGGCCAGCGAGATTTCCTCGCTCGACTTCTTTAATCTGCTGTGGGCCGGCATCGCGATGCTGATCGCCTTCATCGCGTTTCTCGTCTGCTTCGAATTGCCCCGTCCTGGCGACATGTTCGAAACCGATGAGCCCGCCTGGCTGTCGGGCGAAGGGAAAATCCTCTCGTGTCGCCTGCTCGCGGTGTCACCGACCTCGGTGCGCTTTTCGGGTCCGGCCGGCAACGCCCTCGAGCTTGCCGGCTGGCGATATCAGATTCATCTGGAAGGATTGGGATGGACCGACATATCAATGGTCTCGCGATTCCGCGAGACGGTGCTGGCGCGCCTTGAACCTACGGCCGAACAATATCAGCGGCTGGTAGTTCGGCTTTTCAGCACATCTCGCGGTAACATCGCCAGTGAAGCCAGCCTGCGCGGCGCGCTGGCCGGATTGCTGCGACGGGGATTCCTCGGCGCCTGAGGCGGTATGCGTGCCCCATCGACATCAGTACAGGCGAGCGCATTGCTTCAGTACCGCTCTGCGATCTGATCGAGCTTCCTGCTGAGCAACCATGACAGGCCGAGAAACGCGACCAACATCACGATACCCAGGCCCGAAGAGGCATTGTTGATCGACTTCTCCGAGAACTGACCGAAGGCATAGCCGGCCGAGACAACGGCGCCGGACCAAAGACCTGCCGCAACGAAGTTGAGCGCAAGGAAGGTCGACCAGGGCAGCCGCGATATTCCGTAGGCAAACCCCGCGATCCCGCGAATACCGTGCGGGAAGCGATGAAACAGGATCATCCAGACATAGTGGCGCTCTGTCAGCCGGACTGCGGTCTGGACGGGGCGCTCAAACCGCGGGAAACGATCGAGCAGGCGGAGGCCGTAACGCCGCCCGATCCAGAAGCGAATGACGTCGCCGGCGAAACTGCCGAACCAGCAGACCACGATGAGCGTTCCAAGACCCAGCGCACCCGAGTGCGCCGCGTAGCCCGCAAATAGCGCAAGCAGCAGGCTATGCGAGGCCGCATAGGCAAACATCAGGCTGTAGGCCACATCGCCGTGCTGGCGGATGAGCTCGAGAAACGAGGTCAGATCGGTAGGAAAAAGCAATGTAGGCCCGCCCAGTTCCTTAAGATATTCCCGGGATGAGCGGGTTCGGTCGGAACGCTATCACTCCGCGGAAGCATGTGGAAGCCAATAGGCGCGCCCGCAAGCGCCAGCTTTGCACGCCGAGCGTGTTTGCAAGGGAAGCGATCCGTAAAACGGGTTAGGACGCGTACCCGCTGATCGTGCTTGATCGGTGCGGCTTGATCGATGTTCATTCCCCGACAGCGACCAATTCCGCAGCCCGGCAAAATGACGCGATGTGCCAGGAGCGGCCGTCCGTTCGATCTCATCGCAAATCGGCACCGAAGATCATATCAGGGACAAGCAAGACCACTGAGGGGACAAAGATCAGTATCAAGGTCACCACGGTGACGGCGATCAAGAACGGCGTCGAGTCCCGGGTGTACTCGCTGATAGGACAACGCAGCACCTGGCAGGCGACGAACATGGCGGCGCCGACGGGCGGCGTGTAGTTTCCGATCGTCGCAGCAATAATGAACACGAGCCCGAAATGGACCGGATCAATGCCGTAATTCGTCACCAGCGGAAGGAAGATGGGCGTCAGCATGATGATGAGCACCGAGCCCTCCATGAAGGTGCCAGCGATCAGGATGAAGAGCACGATGAGCACCATTACAACGTGCGCGTTTTCCGTCACACCCAGCATCCAATCCGAAATCACCTCGGGTATTCGCTCAAACACGATGCCGTAACCAAAGATCGCCGAGAGCGCGAGCAGGAACATCACGGCCCCGACATCGACCAGGCCGCCCTCGATGGCTTCACGGAAACCCGCGAACGTCAGCATCCGGTAAGCGAAGAACCCCACCGCCACCGCATAGATGACCGCGAAGGCCCCAATCTCCGATGGCGTGAAGACGCCGTAGCGCAATCCCGCCAACAGCATGATGGGAAACAGGATTGCCCAGATGCCACCCCACGACGCCAGCAGGATTTCACGCCCGGTCGCCCGCGTCTCGCGTTCCGGCCCGTAGCCGCGGCGGCGGGCGGTGATGGCGATCGCAATGGCGAGAGCTGCCCACAGCATGAGGCCCGGAATAATACCGGCGGCAAACAGCCGTCCGATCGAGACCTGGCCGACTGTGCCATACAGTATGAAACCAATCCCGGGGGGAATGATTGGCGCCAGCAGAGAACCGTACGAAATCACGCCGGCCGCGTAGCCGCGGGCATAGCCGCGCTTGAGCATCTGCAAGCCGATGATGCGGGCATTCATGGCGGCGTCCGCAATCGAGGATCCCGTCACCCCGCTCATCAGCGTTGAGAGTGCAATAGAGGTCTGCGCCAGACTGCCGTGCATTCTTCCTGTCAGTACCGTGGCCAGCTTGAGCAGGTTGGTCGTGATGCCGGAGTTGTTGAGAAAATTGCCGGCGAGGATAAACAGCGGAACCGCAAGCAGCGCGAAATTCTGCGTCTCGGTTACCGTTACCTGTATCGGGATTGTTGCCGGCAGTTCCGGATGCTGGATGAAGAACAGCGCGCCGGCAATTCCAATCGCGAAGGCAACTGGCATTCCGATCAGCATCAGTACTGTGAACGCAATGATTACGATCAGCATGGCTATGCGCGTCGGATTATATGACGTCGACGGCGCGATATTCGGCGCGCTCGCCCCGGAATTCTCCGCGGACCTTGAGCGCGGTTGTCACGATCAGCAGCGCCGCGCCGACCGGCAAGCTCATTGTGACCCAGGAGTAGCTGACTTCCGGAATGCCCTGGAAGCTGCGTACCCGACTGATCCACGATAAATAGGCGCCCATCACGAGTAGGTAAACCAGAAACGCGGTGATCAATGCGTAGTTCACCATACGGAGGGTCGTCTGGAGCTTGTCCGGCAGGCGACTGGCGAAAACTTCGATGGCCATCATGCTATTTTTCCGCCAGGCAATATCGGCGCACAGAAAGCAGGCCCAGGCGAACAGGGCGGTCGAAACATCCGTCGACCAGTTGATCGGATGGCCAAGCATCCGCATAACGCCGCCAAGAAAGATAAGGATTACCATCACGATGAGAAACACGGAGGCGATCCATGCCTCGGCGGCGCATACACGCTGGTAGATTTTCTGCATTTGGCGGAACCTACTTGCCGATTTCCTTATGCACCGCGTTCTTGGCGTCGGTGATCTTCAGGACCTCGTACGCCTTTTCGCCGGCCTTCCGGAAAGCGGCGAGATCGGCATCCTTATTGATCGTCATGCCGCGAGACTTCAATTGCTGCTCGACTTCGGCTTCCAGCCTCAGGATCTGACGCGATGTCTCCTCTCCGGCTCGATCGGCCTCTTCCACCAACGCGTCCTGATACTCCTTCGGCAGGCTGTCGAACCATTTGGCGCTGACGACTTCGAAGTTGATCAGCATGATGTGCCTTGTTTCATTCGCGACCTTAAGCACCTCGTAGAAGCGGCCACCCGGAATGTTGTTGTAAACCAGCTCGACACCATCGATCGCCCGCTGCTGCAGTCCCGGGTACATCTCGCCGAATGCCATCGCTACCGGCACGGCACCAAGCGCGCGTATCGACTCTTGCCAAATTGGCGCCGGCGGCGTGCGGATGCGCAGGCCCTTCAGATCATCCGGCGTCTTTATCGGCTTGTTGGTAAAGAAATGTCGATAGCCTTGCACCCAGTTGAAAGACACCACCTTGAGCCCGAACTTGGTCGCAAGTTCTTCCTGCCATTTTGCGACGGTCGGCGCTTTGCGCAGCTTGGCAACTTCTTCCAGCGTCTCGACGAAATATGGTCCGTTCATCACGGCGATGCCGGGAACGTAGTTTCCCATACGCGCGGCGTCGGTGTTCTGGCCGATATTGGCTCCCTGCCTGATCTGCTCGATGATGTCTTCCTCAAGCCCCAATTGCGCGGAATGGAAGACATCGATCTTGAGACCGCCATTGGTGCGCTGCTCGACGGCTTTGGCCCACTTCAGGAAGCCGTCGTGGTATGGCTCCTTCGGGCCAAGCACGTGATTGAATTTTAGCGTGAATGTTTTCGGTGCCTGAGCCAAAACATTCGAATAGCCGAGCGCCCACAGGCCGAGCGCAGCATACGTAATTACGGCCAAATTTTTCATCACATCCTCCCTGCGGCTTCGTGCCGGCGTGCCGCCCCTTGCCTCCCGTCTTTTTCTTGCGGCGGCCATTCTGACGATGGTTTGCCGCCGAGGCCGATGCTTAAACCAAATGAAATCAGGTTGAGCTTGCTTTCGAGGGTAAATTCCGCCAAGGCAAAGTCCGTTCCACGGCCGGTCAACGCTCCGAGAAAGACGCGGACCAGAGCATTGTCCGCGGCTGAAGAACCGCCGCCGCAGAGGGGAACTCATCAGTGACTCGAGCTTGGATTGCAGGTGCTCGAGACGATCGCGGCCGACCGGTTCGCTGATCAGCCTCGGGGAAACGTCATGTCGACCGGCTTGCAGCGCAGCGAATGACGCGATGTGCGGCATCCGACTTGTGCATTGCAACCATGGGCCGTTAACGCACTGCTCCTTGCCTTGCCACTTCGCTCAGGACGGTTTGAACCTTAGCCTCTGCCGGGATACGTGGTCCCTTGGCCGTTGCTGAATGCCTTGGCATCTACTCAATGGAATCAGCAAAGAGCCAGGACGTTTTCGAAGAGCCTGAGCAGGATCTTGGGATTTCCGGACGTACAATTGCACGTCCAGGTTCGCGCCTTCGACGCGCCGGAATGAAGGCCGCTACAAATCGACCACCACGTAATCGCTATCCACCGAGACCGCGATGGTCTCGGCGACATACGGGCCCTTCATCACGGCCGATCCCGGCTCGACGTTGACGGGATAGGCCCGCGCGCGGAAGCGTTTCGGGTCGCAGTAGGACTGGCCGGTGCGGATGTCGAATTCCCAGCCGTGCCAGGGACAGCGGATGATTTCGCCGAGTTTTGTATACTCGATCTCGCCGGGGTTGGAGGATTGCGCGAGGCCAATCAACGGGCCCTCGCACAAGGCCGCGCCCTGATGCGGGCAGCGGTTCAGCAGGCCGAAGAACTCGCCCTTGATGTTGAAAATCGCGATCGGCCGGCCGTCGATGTCGAGGAATTTTCGTGTCCCCGGCGGCAATTCGTCCACCGGGGCAATGACGTGTCGAACCATCAAGAAATTCCGTACAGCTTCTTCGCGTTGCCGAAATAGAACGCTTCCCGGTTGGCTTCGCTGACGCCGGCCGGCAACACGCGCGACGGCTCATCAAAATCCCAATGTGGGTAATCGGTCGCGAACAGCAATTTGTCCCAACCGATCCATTCGATCGTCTGGAACAGGTGATCGCGGCGCTCCGGATCTTCCATCGGCTGCGTGGTCCACCAGATATGGTCGCGAATATATTCCGACGGTTTTCGCTTCAGATGCGGCACCTCGCTGTGCAGCCTCTCAAATGTGTTGTCGAGCCGCCAGCTAAGGGACGGCGCCCAGCCGAAGCCGGCCTCGATCATCACCATCTTCAGCTTCGGGAAGCGTTCGAACACGCCTTCGAGCACGAGGCTCGCCAGCGCGTTCTGCTGACACTGCGAATGGCCGACCATCTCCTCGATGTAGAAGCTCGGCCACCCCGAGGGGGTGAGCGGATTGCCGCCGAAGCCGAAGGCGTGAACGCCGACCGGAAGCCCGATCTCCTGCGCGGCCTCGTAGACCGGCCAGTAGCGGCGCTGGCCGAGCGGCTCGACATTGCGCGAGAGCAGCAGCACCTGCACAAAATTCGGATCGCCCGCGCGCTTGCGGATCTCGGCCGCAGCGGAAGGGCCGTCCTCATTGGCGACGACGATCGAAGCCTTCAGACGCTGGTCCTTGCTGGTCCATTTCTCGATCTGCCAGTCGTTGATCGCGGAGCAGATCGCGCCCGCCAGATCCTGGTTGCGCAGTCCCTGCCCGCTGGCGAGCGGATTGAGCACGCCGAGCGCGACATTGTAGGGATCGAGAAGCTGCTTCTGCATGAAGGACAGCGAGGAGCCCTGCGGCCCGCCTTCCGGCGGCCAGGCATCGCGCCGCGAGGCGTTCGGCTGCGCCTTCGGATAGGGCGGGCCTTCCATCATGCCGTGATAGGCCTGAATGCCGTAGGTTTCGAGATGCGAATGCCAGCGCTTCGCCAGATAAGGATAAAGTTCGTCCTTGGTAGCGCGCGCCGGGTGAATGTCGCAATCGGCGATCGCGGTCTTGATGCTAACGGAAGCCGAAGACTCTGGGCGGAGCTGGACGTTCATGGCGTCGTCTCCTTCACTACCTGCAGCCGGCCGTATGTCGCGAGCGGATTGTCGATCATGATCCTGCGAACCAGATCGGGCGACAATCCCGGCGGCAGCACCTCGTCGCCATCGAACTGCCAGTGCGGATAGTCGGTCGAGAATAGGAGCAATTCGTCCGACTGCATATGGTCAAACAGGCGGTTCAGGGTTGCCGGATCCGGCGGCGCATCGACCGGCTGCAGCGAGAAGCGGATGTTGCTGCGCACAATCTCCAGCGGCGCGCGATCCACCCACGGCGTTTCCATCCGGATGCCGCGCCAGAACTTGTGCAGCCGCCAGAGATAGGCCGGCAACCAGGTGAAGCCTGATTCCAGCATCACCATTTTCAGGTTCGGATGGCGGGCGAACACGCCCTCCACGATCAGGCTGGTGAGCTGAGTCTGGAACGCGGTCGCTTGGGCTACGTAATCCTCGATGTGGTAGGAGCCCCAACCGATCGATGTCGGCGGGTTGTGATAGGCGCTGCCGGCATGCATGCCGACGGCCAAGCCCAGCCGTTCGGCGGCGGCGTAGATCGGCCAGTAGGCGCGTTTTCCGAGCGGCATGTCGCCCATGACCAGCATCAGCACCTGGACGAAGCGCTTATCCTCAGCACAGCGTTCGATCTCCGCGACCGACTTCTCGACGCTTTGCGTCGGGATCACGATCGAGCCGCGCAGCCGATCGTTCTTGTCGAGCCATTCTTTGGCCAGCCAGTCGTTCAGCGCGCGGCAGAACGCGTCCTGCATGTCCTCGGAGAACACCATCTGCACGCCGTAGAGCGGATTGCAGATGCCGAAACGAACGCCGAACCGGTCGAGCGCCTGCTTCTGCATGTCGACCAGATCGGCGCCCGGCTTGCCCTGCGCCGGCCGCCAGTCCGGCCGCGACGAGATCGGCGAATGGGTGGGATAGGATTGCGAGACCAGATCGGTCATGCCGCGCGTCGTCACCTGGTCGCGCCAGTAGTCGTTCATGTAGGGCAACAGGCTGGTCAGATGCGGAACGGCGGGATGCAGATCGCAGTCCACGCCACCCGCGATCGGCGACGTCATGGTGTTTCCTCGTATGGCCGCGTGGACGCAGTTGTTTGAGGCATTCAATCAGGGCGGCGCGCGCGCGGCAACTCGGCAAGCGTAACCCTCCTGTGTTAGGAAGGCATGACTGGACCAATGGCGTGTGCGCAGGAGTTGAAATGAAAGAGCTTGTTACGATCGCCGAAAAGATCGCGACCCAACTGATCGCGCGGAAACAGACGATTTCGGTGGCGGAATCCTCCACCGGCGGCCTGATCTCGGCGGCGCTATTGTCGGTGCCGGGCGCATCGGCCTATTTCCTCGGCGGCGCCGTGGTCTATACCCGCGACGCGCGTCGGCTGCTGATGGATATTCCGGACGAGGCAATGAAGGGCATCCGCTCGGCGTCTGAACCATACGCGAAATTGCTCGCCGCCCAAGTCCGCCAACGCTTCGCGACCGACTGGGGATTGTCGGAAACCGGCGCAACGGGACCAACCGGCAACCGCTACGGCGATGCCGCGGGCCATAGCTGCATGGCGGTGGCGGGGCCATCGCAATCGGTATTCACGCTGGAGACCGGGAGCAATGATCGACAGGCCAATATGCAAGAGTTTGCGACGACGGCGTTGAATCTGCTGTTAAATGAATTGTCGAAATGAGACGTTGTCCCTGCGTTCGCAGGGACGACCGAGTGGCGACATTCAACGTAGGCCTCACCGTTCCCGGAACGAGCGCATCAGTTGGTCGCTGAACGGCTTCATCAGATAGGAGAACATGGTGCGATCGCCGGTTTGCACGAAGGCTTCCACCGGCATGCCCGGAATGATCTTGACCTCACCGAGGCGGGCGACTTCATCGGGCGGCATCGAGACGCGGATGGTGTAGTAGCTCTGACCGGTGCGCTGGTCGGTGGTGACGTCGGCGGAGACGCGGGTCACCACGCCATTGAGTTCCGGCGTGGTACGCTGGTTGAAGGCGGAGAGCCTGAGCAGCGTCTTCTGGCCGATCTGCAGCTTGTCGATGTCCTGCGGATTGACCTTGGCCTCGACTGAGAGATCGTCGGCTTTCGGCACGATCATCATGATGGCGTCGCCCGCGGTGATGACGCCGCCGACGGTGTGCACGGTCGACTGCAGCACGACGCCGTCCTGCGGCGCGCGGATGTCGATGCGGCGCAGTTGATCCTCCGCGGTGACCTTGCGCTCGACGAACTCGCCGATCTTGTCGTTGGTCTCGCGCAGATCCTTGGAGACTTCGCTGACCACGTCCTTGTCGATCTGGATGATCTGCAGTTCGGTTTCGGTGATCTTGCCCCGCGCCTGCGCGCGCGCGGCGATGTATTGCGCACGCTCGCCCGACAGCCGGGCGAGATCGCGCTCCAAAATCGTCAGGCGCGATATCTGGATCAGGCGCTGCTCGTAGAGCTGGCGGACGCCGACCAGCTCTTTCTCGACCAGCGCGATTTCCTTTTCCTTGGCCTGTTCTTGCGCGGTGAGGCCGGCGATTTCTTCATTGAGCTGGGCCACGCGTTCGCGCAATTGCGATTTCTGCCCGGCGCGCCCGAACACGCGAACCTCGAACAGTTTGGTTTCGCTCGCGATGATGTCGCGGACGTCAGGGTCGTCGGCGCGATCGGAGAGCTGCGGCGGGAACTTGATCTTGTCGAGGCCTCGCTGCTCGGCCTCCAACCGCGCCGCCCGCGCCCACAGGCCGTTCAGCGTCTTGACGACGATGGCAAGGCTTGCCTTGACCACGGTCTCGTCGAGCCGCACCACGACGTCGCCCGCCTTGACCACGTCGCCGTCGCGCACCCTGACCTCGCCGACCACGCCGCCGGTCGGGTGCTGCACCTTCTTGACGTTGGAATCGACCACCACCGAACCCGGCGCGATCAGCGCGCCCGAGATCTGCACCGTTGAGGCCCAGCCGCCGAACCCGCCGGCAATGACCAGCATCAGCGCCAGACCTACGATGAGATGCGAGCGTATCGAGCGGCGCGCGCCTTTCAGGTCCGCGGTCATGATTTTTTCGCAGCTCCCGCTTCGGACACGATCTTGATCGGCGGCGGCGGGACGCGCTGCAGCACCTGGCCGAGCACGGTTTCCTTGGGACCGAACGCCTGCATGCGGCCGTCTTTCAAGACCAGCAATTGATCGACGGCCTCGATGCCGATCGGCCGGTGCGCCACCACGACCACGATGGCGCCGCGCTCGCGGGCGGCGCGCACGGCGCGGGTCAGCGCCTCGTCGCCCTCGCTATCGAGATTGGAGTTCGGCTCGTCGAGCACGATCAGGAACGGGATGCCATAGAGCGCGCGCGCCAGCGCCACGCGCTGCGCCTGCCCGGCCGACAGCGCAGTGCCCTGCTCGCCGATCTGGGTATCGTAGCCTTCGCGCATCTTGATGATCATATCGTGCACGCCGGCGTCCTTGGCGGCGGCAATGATCGCCTCCGATTTCGCCTCGGGGTCGAAGCGGCAGATGTTCTGCGCCACGGTGCCGGAGAACAATTCGACGTCCTGCGGCAGATAGCCGATATGGCGGCCGAGCACGTCTGACGACCATTGGTCGAGCGCTGCGCCGTCGAGCCGCACCTTGCCGCGGGCGGGTGTCCAGACGCCGACCAGCGCGCGGACCAGCGACGACTTGCCGGAACCGCTCGGACCGATGACGCCGACGCCGGACCCGGCCTCGACGGCGAAGCTGACGTCCTGCACGATGACGCGCTGGTCGCCCGGCGGCACGATACTGACCGCCTCGACCGAGAGCCGCTTCGTGGGCGCCTGCAACAGCGTCTGTTCATTTGCCGGCGGCATTTGCTGCAGGAGTTTTGACAGGCGATGCCAGCTCTGGCGCGCGGCGACAAAACCTTTCCAGTGGGCGATGGCGAGATCGACCGGTGCCAGCGCCCGCGCGCTCAAGATCGAGCCCGCGATGATGATGCCGGCGGTGGCTTCCTGATGGATCACGAGGTAAGCGCCGACCGCGAGCACCGCCGATTGCAGCATCATGCGCAGGACCTTGGCGACCGCGCCGAGGCCGCCGGCGATGTCGCTGGCGCGCTGATTGCCCGCCAGATAGGTCTCGTTGGCCTCGCTCCAGCGCTTCATCAGCCGTCCGGACATGCCCATCGCCACCAACACTTCGGCGTTGCGCCGGCTGGTGGCGGCGAGATCGCTGCGCCGCGCGGCCAGCGTCATCGCCTCCTTCGCCGGTGTGCGCGACAGGAACTCGGTAATCAGCGTCAGCGTCACCAGAATGACGGCGCCGACCAGCGCGGTGACGCCGAGCATCCAGTGGAACAGAAAGCAGATCGCGAGATAGAACGGCAGCCACGGCAGATCGAAGAACGCGCCCGGCCCCATGCTGCCGAGGAACGACCTGACATTGTCGAGATCGCGCAGCGGCTGCAGGCCCTCGTTGCGGCTGCCGACCATCAGCGGCAGCCCCACCACGGTCTCGAACACGCGCGTGTTGATGGCCTCATCGAGCGCGGTGCCGATCCGGCCGAGAATCCGCCCGCGGATCAGATCGAGGCCACCTTGCGCGATGTATAGCCCGGCCGCGAGAATCACGAGGCCGACCAGGGTGGGCACGCTGCGGCTCGGCAGCACGCGGTCGTAGACCTCCAGCATGAAAATCGAGCCGGTGAGATACAGCAGATTGATCATGCAGCTCATGACGCCGACGCCGATAAAAGCGTTGCGGCAGGCGCGCAGCGCCTCACCAAGTTCGGAACGCCGGACGCCGGGAGCGGCTGCCATAAATGCGTGTCTCTTCAAAAGGATCAGGTGACGTGCAGGTTTTACCGATGTTTGTGAGCACCGTCTATTTAAGTCACGTTAACCCCGATCCAGTTCACCCCCATGAAGGGGTAAAGAGGGAGGTTGGCGGGTTTGGGGCAGCTAATTTTGACGCCGGCGCCGGTCCCACCACGGGTACTGGCTTGGTTGGCTGTGGAAACGGCACCAGAATCACTGACATCGACACCCGGCCGATCTCGCCGTTGGTATCGAGCAGGACGCCGGTTCCGGCGCCCAGCCCGCCCGCCGGCCGCCATCGGGCTCGCGCGCGAACGCCGACCCATTCGCCGGCAGGGCGGGCGGAATGGGCAATGCCGTGGGTCCAGTCCGCCGACGGCGATGCTTGAGGTTACCGAACAGAGCTTGGCGTGATGCTCGGCATGTCGCCGCTGATCAAGGCACGGCCCTCCTGCGTTGGATCGCAGATGCGGTGGCCGCGCAAAATAGCGCCGCGCTAGAACCGCCCGCCGGTCCGCAACAGCCGGACGATCAGCAGCAAGATGACGGCGCCGATAGTGGAGTAGACGATCTCGGACACCAGGCCGGTGCCGATACGGATGCCGAGCTTGGGAAACAGCAGGCTCGCAAGCAGCGCACCGGCGATGCCCACGAGAATGTCGCCGATGATGCCAAAGCCGGTGCCGCGCACGATCTTGCCGGCGAGCCAGCCGGCCACCAGGCCGACAAACAGAATGACGAGAATGCCTTCGTTGGAAATCTGCATGTGTGAAGCCCCCGGGGTTTTGCGGCGCAGGCCGCACGACAGCGTATCCACGATTGTCCGATGTGACGAGCCGCAATCCGCGCGCCTTCCAACTGCGGCTGCGAAGTGAAACTTTTTTGCCTCACATGCGTTATGTCGGCATGAAACAGGGCGATATTTGGTATGTGACTTTTGGTCCGGACACGACGGACGATACTGCGGAGAGCACGGCTCGCTCGACCCGCACCTTCAAATCTGAAATCGACGCCAAGCTGTTTGCAATGCAAATTTTGGCCAAGGGCTGGTCCGCCAGCGCTGGCACGCTCAATCCGCATCAACCGAAGCAGGTCGTGGGACCGGCGCAAATCGAGCAGTGGGCTGATCCCGGATTGGGTGGCTGACTCCAGGGAACGCAGCCGAAACCGCGTCACTTCAGGTCGCAGCAGAAACTTCCGCCTCCGCCAGCACACAACGCGCCGTTCGATCCGGCGATACCTGCACATTCGGCGGCAGACGCTCGCTGCAGCGCGGCTGCGCAACCGTGCAGCGTGGCGCGAACGAACAACTGACGGGCGCCTTGTCGAGCGAGGGCGGCGTGCCCGGGATGGTCTCCAGCCGCTGGCCGCGTTTTGCACCGTGGACGGTCGCGGCCAATAGCCCCTTGGCATAGGGATGCACGGGGGTGCGGACGATGTCGCGCAAGCGGCCCTGCTCCACGATCTGGCCGGCATACATGACCGCGACGCGGTCGCAGATCTCGATGGCGACGCCGATATCGTGGGTCACGAAAATCACGGACATGCCGAACTCGCGCTGCAATTCGCGGAGCAGCAGCAGGATCTGAATCTGCACGGTGGCGTCCAGCGCGGTGGTCGGCTCGTCCGCCAGCAGGATTTTCGGCTTGCACGCCAGCGCCAGCGCGATCATGGCGCGCTGCCGCATGCCACCGCTCATTTCGTGCGGATAGGCCTCTAAGCGGCGCTTGGCGGAGGGAATCCGCACCACCTCCAGCATTTCCAGCGCGCGCGCGAGTCCCTCCTTTTCGCTCTTGCCTTCGTGGCGGATCACGGTTTCCGCAATCTGGCGGCCGATCGTGTAGACGGGGTCGAGCGCCAGCGCGGGCTCCTGAAAGATCATCGAGACGGTCTGGCCGCGAAACGCCGACAGCTCCTCGTCGTTCATTGCGAGCACGTCGCGTCCCAACACCTTCACGGTGCCCGAAATCTGCGTCCGCTTTTTCGGCAACAGCCGCATCAGCGCGCGCAGCGTCACGCTTTTTCCCGAGCCGGATTCGCCGAGCAGGCCGAGCACCTCGCCCTCGCCAAGCGAGAGCGAGATGTCGTTGACGGCATGAACCGTACGTTCGCCGGTGAAGCGGATGTTGAGGTCGCGGATATCGACGAGGTTGCTCATGCCAGTTCGGGTACCTGCTGGTGATAATCCGTCGCACACTGGAACGCCGCGCCGATCCGCACCAGCCCGGCCTCATCGAAGGGGCGGCCGATCAACTGCATGCCGACCGGCAGGCCGCTCTTGGTGAAGCCTGAGGGAATCGAAAGCGACGGCAGGCCGAGATAGTTGATCGGTCGGGTGAAGCGCGTGATGCGCTGGATCACGGCTTCCGCATCGAGGCTGTTGCCGATATCGCTTTCGGCAATCGTCGCCGCCGGCATCGGCGCGACCGGTGCGATCACGGCGTCGGTGCCTTCGACCGCCGCGAGGTAGGCGGCAAGCGCCGGACCGCGCCAGCGCATCGCTTCGAGGTAGGTCACGGCCGGAATGGCGAGCCCGTTCTGGAGCCGCATCAAGACCTGACTACCGTAATCCTGGGGACGCTCGATCATCCAGCGCTTGTGGAAGGCAGCCGCCTCGGTGGCGAGCACGATCTGGCAGGCGGCCGTGAGCTGGCGCTGGTCCGGCAGTTCGACCTTGACGATCTCGGCGCCCTCTTTTTTGAGGCTAGCGATGGTCTCGTCGAGCACGCGCGCGACCTCGGGATCGAGGTCGTCGACATAGAAGGCGGTCGGCACGCCGATCTTCAGGCCTTTCATCGAGCCCGTGGTCGCGGTCATGTAGTGCGGCACCGGCCGCGTGGACGTGGTCGGGTCCTCGGGATCCGCACCCGCCATCAGCCCTACGAGCAGCGCGCAGTCCTCCACGGTTTGCGCCAGCGGGCCGACGGTGTCGAGCGATTGCGACAGCGGCATCGCGCCGGCGCGGCTGATCAGGCCGACGGTGGTTTTGAAACCGGTGACGCCGCAGAAATGCGCGGGCATCCGGATCGAGCCGCCGGTATCCGAACCGAGCGCGGCAAAGGTCAGCCGCGCCGCGACCGCCGAGCCGGAGCCGGACGACGAGCCGCCGGTGATGTGATCGACATTCCAGGGGTTACGCACTGCGCCGTAATGCACGTTGTGGCCGGTCGGCCCGTAGGCGAACTCGACCATCTGCAGCGAGCCGAGCCTGACGGAGCCGGCGTCCTTCAGGCGCTGCAACGCGGTCGAGGTCGTCGTCGCAACGAAATCGCGCCGGATTTTGGAGCCGCAGGTGACCACCTTGCCGGCCTCGTAATACATGTCCTTGTGCGCCATCGGGACGCCGTGCAGCGGACCGAGATTTTGGCCCTTGGCGAGCGCGGCGTCAGCGGCATCAGCCGCGGCAAGTGCCTCCTCCGCCTCGACCGACATGAAGGCGTTGACGCGCGGTTGCCATTGCGCGATGCGGTCGAGGCAGGATTGCGTCACTTCGCGCGAGGACAACTTCTTGCCGGCGATCGCCTTGGCGATCGCGACCGCTGACATCAAGGCCGGTTCGCCGCTCATTTCGACACCTTCGCGTTCTGCACCAGCAGGAAACTCGCGGGCTCGAGATCCATCGGCAGCGTGCCGGCAATGGGCGTAAACCCGTCAAACGCCGGGCCGATGGAATTGGCGATGCGGGCGGCAACTTCCGCATCTTGCGGCACGCCGGCGACGTCGGTCATTACCTTGACCTGTTTGGGATCGGGTCTGGTCATGCAGCGGTTACTCCCATGTCACTTTTCTTGGCATTTTCTTTGGCCGGCGCGCGGCTGTGCCCGGAGCCGGGTATGGCCATGTAGCACGCCGCCTGATGACCCATTGTATCGACATCGCTGAGTTTTGGCGTCGCATCTGCGCAGAGCGGCTCCGCAAACGGGCATCGGGTGTGAAACCGGCACCCCGACGGCGGGTCGATCGGATTGGGCGGATCGCCGGAGATCGGCGGCGTCTCGGTGCGGTTATCAGGATCGGACGACGGCATCGCAGCCAAGAGCGCCCGCGTGTAGGGATGTGCCGGCGCATCCCAGACCTTGTCGACGGGGCCGAGTTCGACCACTTCGCCGAGATACATCACCAGCACACGATCCGAGATGTAGCGCACCACGTTGAGATCGTGGCTGATGAAAAGATAGGTCAGGCCGAATTCGCGCTTGAGGTCTGCCAACAGGTTCAGCACCTGGGCTTCGACCGATTTGTCGAGCGCAGACACCGCTTCATCAAGAATCACCAGCCGCGGCGACAACGCCAGCGCACGCGCGATATTGACGCGCTGGCGCTGGCCGCCGGAAATTTCGTGCGGGTAGCGGTTGGCGAAAGTTTCGGGACGCAATCCAACTTTGCCGAGCAGTTCGCGCGCCAGAGTGCGCGCGGCTGCGTCGGCCATGCCATGCACCTTGGGGCCGAAGGCGATCGACTCCTCGATGGTGAGGCGCGGATTGAGCGAGGCGTAGCTGTCCTGAAACACCATCTGCATGCCGCGACGCAATTCACGCAGGGACAGCGCGCGGCCGACCTGCATGCCGTCATAGACGATGTCGCCGGCATCGCGCTTCATCAGGTGCATCAGCAATCGCGCCGTGGTCGACTTGCCGCAGCCGGACTCGCCGACGATGCCGACCGTTTCGCCCTTGGCGATCGAGAACGACACATCATCGACCGCGCGCACCGTTTTACGAGGGCTGAACAGGTCGCCGCGCACCGGGAAATGTTTGGTCAGGCCGGTGACCTGCAGCAGCGGTTGCGCCGCCCCGCCGATGTCCTCGACCTGTTCCAGCAAGTCGACTGAGGTGGACGTCTCACCCATGCGTCAGTTCCTGATGTCCATGGCGCTGCGCATGCCGTCGCTCAAAAGATTGAAGCAGATCGACACCGCAAAGATCATCACGCCCGGCAGCGCCGCCACCCAGGGATTGATATAGATCGCGGTGCGCAGCGTGTTCAGCATCAAGCCCCACTCCGGCTCCGGCGGTTTTGTGCCGAGGCCGAGGAATGACAGGCCGGCGGCGAGGATCATCGACACCGAGATCAAGCCTGTTGCGTAGACGAAGATCGGGCCGAGAACGTTTCCGAGCATATGCACGCGCATTATGGTAAAAGGTCCGGCGCCGGAGGCGCGCGCGGCTTCGACGAAATCCATGTTACGCACGCCGGTAGTAACGCTTTCGGCGACGCGGGTGATCTGCGGCACGAACACGATGGTCAGCGAGACGATGGAATTGACGATACCCGCGCCCAGCGCGCCGGAGATCGCGATTGCCAGCAGCACCGACGGGAACGCGTAGAAGACGTCCACCGTACGCATGATGGCGGTGTTGAGCCGGCCGCCGACATAGCCGGCGACGAGGCCGAGCGAGGTGCCAATCACGAAGGCGAAAATCACCGGCAGAATGCCGATGATCAGCGACAGCCTTCCGCCATAGATCAGCCGCGCCAGCATGTCGCGGCCGAGCTCGTCGGTGCCGAGCGGATAGTTCGGCGTGCCGATATGGCGAAGCCGGCGGATCATCGAGCCCTGATAGGGGTCGGCCAGCCCAAGCCACGGCGCAAGAAGTGCGGAGGCGAAGATCAGCACCAGCACGAAAGCGCAGACCATGCTGACCTTGTCGCGCGCGATGCGGCGGCCGACGGTGGCCCAATAGCCGCGCGCCTTGGTCGCGGGCGCGGCTTGCAGGGCGGTATCCGACATCACGGTCATGCGTAGACTCTTTGTTGGAGCATGATCTCCGCGCAAACGCGTTCCGCGTTTGTCGCGAGGGAAAACCGGTGCCCACTTTTCCGGATCATGCTCTAACCCCGCTTGATGCGCGGGTCGATCGCGGCCTGCGCGATATCGACCAGCAGATTGAGCGTGACGAAGAACAGCGCCAGCACCAAAATCGTGCCTTGCAGCAGCGGCAGGTCGCGCTGGAAGATCGCGGAATTGAGCAGCAAGCCCGAGCCGGGCCACGAGAACACGGTCTCGATCAGGATCGAGCCGCCGAGCATGTACCCGAGTTGCAGGCCCATCACCGCAAGCGCGGTAGGCGCGGCGTTCTTGATGACGTGGCGGAACACGTCCAGTTCGCGCATCCCTTTGGCGCGCAACGCTTCGACAAAGTCCTGGCTCAGGATGTCGCCGGTCAGCGCCCGGACGGTGCGGGTGATGATGCCCATCGGGATCACCGCGGTCGTGATCGCCGGCAGGATCAGGTATTTCATGTGCTCCCAGTCCCAGCCCCACGAACCGGAGCCGCCGGGACCGGCACCGACCGCGGGCAGCCAGTTGAGCTGCACCGAGAAGATGATGACCATCACCATGCCGAGCCAGTAATGCGGCACCGAGACGCCGGCGATCGCAATGGAGGTCGCGACCTTGTCGATCCAGGTGTCGCGGAAATAGCCGGCGATCAGGCCGAACATGAGCCCGAGCGTGAAGCCGATCAGCGCGGCGGCAACCGCAAGCGTGACGGTGTTGCCGACGGCGCGTAGGACTTCCGACAGCACCGGGCGGCCGGTCGCGATCGAGCTGCCGAGATCGCCATGGAGCGCGCGCCATAGCCACAGGCCGAATTGCACGGGCAGCGGCCGGTCGAAGCCGTAAGCCGTGCGCATTTGCGCGGCGAGTTCCTGCGACGCATCCGCCGGCAGCACCGCAACCAGGGGATCGCCGGGCGTGATGTGCACCAGCAGGAAGCACACCAGCGCGACGCTGATCACGATCGGAATGACGTAGATGATACGCCGGGCAATGTAAGCGAACACGAGTTACTCTCTTCTTCCCTTCTCCCCTTATGGGAGAAGGTGGCGCGGACCTTGGTCCGCGCCGAATGAGGGGTTCCATCCGCGGACGGGGGCAATTCAGATGAGGGAGGCGTATCCGCGGAGAGAACCCCTCACCCGTCTCGAATGAGCTCCGCTCATTCGATCCACCCTCTCCCACAAGGGGAGAGGGTCAGCAAGCATTACGCTCCTGGACTCACGGCGCCATCGACACCGGCGAGAAGTCGACGAACCAGCTCTTCGGCTGCACGAAGCCTTTCACCTTCGGGCTCATGGCCCGCGGCGAGACGTCGTGGGCGACGTAGAGGAACGCCGCATCGTCCACCGAGGCCGCATGCAGTTCGGCCAGCGCCGCATCACGCGCGGCGGGGTCGAAGGTCTGGCGCGCCTTGGTCACCAGCTCGTCGAACTTGGGATTGTTGATGTAGCCCCAATTGTTCGAGACGGGAGGCGCCATCGACGATTGCAGGAAGCGCACCAGCGCGAAGAACGGATCCATCGCCGCGTAGGTGACGTTGGTGGCGTTGGCGCCGTTAGCGCTGGGATCCTTGGCGCCGCGGCGCCAGTTGGTGAACAGCGTGTTCCACTCGATAACATCGAGCTGAACGTCGAAATAGCATTCCGCCAGCGCCTGCTGCAGATATTCGTTCATCGGCAAGGGCTGCATCTGGCCCGATCCCGACGCCGAGGTCTGCGTCTTCACTGTCAGCTTCTTGTTCGGGCCGTAGCCCGCCTCTTGCATCAGCTTCTGGGCGGCCTTCAGGTCATATTTGATCTCGAAGGTCGGCTTTCCGCGCCAGGGATGGCCGGGCTCGAACGTGCCGGTCGCCGGCACCATCAGGCCGGCAAGCAGCCCCTCCTTGAGCCCTTCGCGGTCGATGCAGAGATTGGCGGCCTTGCGGACGCGGATGTCGTTCCAGGGCGAGCCCTCGATGCGCGAGAACTGCCACGGCCAGACGTGCGGCGATTCATTGGCCTGGAGCTGGAAGCCCCGCTGCTTGATCTCCCTGACCGCGTCGGGCGCGGGCGCCTCGACCCAGTCGACCTGGCCGGACAGCAAGGCCGCGGTGCGGGCATTGGCCTCCGGCATCGGCAGCAGCACCATCCGGTCGACCTTGGGCACGCGGCCCTTGTCCCAATAGCCTTCGTTCTTGACGAGTTCGAGCCGCTCGCGCGGCGTGAACTTCGACATCTTCCAAGGGCCGGTGCCCGAGGCGTCCTTGGCGAACGCCGCCCACGCGGCCTGCGATTTCGCCTTGGCGTCGGCGCCTTCAGCCTTGTCATAGAAGGCCTGCCATTTGGCAGGGCTCGCCATGAACAGGTTGGTCAGATTGATCGGGAGAAAGCTGTCCGGCTCCTTGGTGGTCAATTCCACCGTCATGTCGTCGATCTTGCGCGCCGAGGCCAGCGTCGGCATGCGCGAGGCGGTGACGCCGACCTGGCTGGCGTCAAAATGCGGCGCATCCTGCTTCAGCACCTTCTCGACGTTCCAGACCACGGCGTCGGCATTGAAGTCGCTGCCGTCATGGAATTTGACGCCGGGGCGCAGCTTGAAGGTCCACTTCTTCTTGTCGGCCTCGTCCACCTTCCATTCGGTCGCGAGGCCCGGAATCATGACGCTTGCCTTGTCGCGGGATGAGAGGTCCCACATCGTCAGGCCGTCATACATCGTCAGCCCGGTGAAGCGGTTGCCCTCAAAACCCTGATCGGGCTGGCCGAGCGTGCGCGGAATATCGGCAGCCGTCATGCCGATCCGCAGCACCGTTTCGGCACTTGCGAGTTGCGGCAACCCGACCACCAGCGCCGTTGCCAGCAGCCACGCGGTGGCCGTCTTGTTCGATTTGTCGTTACGCATATGCAGCAATCCCCTTTTCAACGCCTGGTGACTAATTCTTATGCAGCCGTATGCAACGCCTGTGCCAAACGGCGTGCTTCCCTCCGGACTATGCGTTTGACTGCACAACTCCTTGTGAAGCGCGCATGCAAGTCAAGTCCAATGCCTAAGCTGGCACCAAGCTTGCATTTTCAGCTCCAAACCTCGCCCGATGGAGCCTAATTCATGCGCACCCGAAATTCGATGCTTCTTCCTGCCGCAACTCTGGCCGTGGGTTTAGCTCTTGGCATCTCAACGATTTCGGCGCAGGCCGAGACCGTTGTGCGCTACGGCATTTCCATGGCGGACATCCCGCTGACCACTGGCCAGCCCGACCGCGGCGCCGGCGCCTATCAGTTTTCCGCCTATACGATCTACGATCCGCTGGTCGCGTGGGAGATGGACGTCGCCGACCGGCCCGGCAAACTGGTGCCGGGGCTTGCGACCGAATGGAAGGTCGATGAGAGCGACAAGAAGAAATGGCGCTTCTCGCTTCGCAAGGGCGTCAAGTTTCACGACGGCAGCGAATTCAATGCCGACGCGGTGATCTGGAATCTGGACAAGGTGCTCAACGACAAGGCACCGCAGTTCGACAAGCGGCAGAGCGCGCAGGTGAAGACCCGCCTGCCCTCGGTCGCGAGCTACGCCAAGATCGACGACGCCACCATCGAGATTACGACCAAGACGGTCGACTCCTTCTTTCCGTACCAGATGCTGTGGTTTCTGGTTTCCAGCCCGGCGCAATATGAAAAGCTTGGCAAGGATTGGGACAAGTTCGCCAGCCAGCCTTCCGGCACCGGGCCGTTCAAACTGACAAAACTCGTGCCGCGCGAACTCGCCGAGCTGACCAGGAATGCCGACTATTGGGACAAGAAGCGGCTTCCGAAGGCCGACAAGATCGTGCTGATCCCGATGCCGGAAGCGCTGACGCGCACCAACGCGCTATTGGCCGGCCAGGTCGATTTGATCGAGACCCCGGCGCCCGACGCGGTGCCGCAGCTCAAGTCCGCCGGCATGAAGATCGTCGACAACGTCACGCCGCATGTCTGGAATTATCATTTGAGCGTGTTGCCCGGCTCGCCCTGGACCGACATCCGCCTGCGCAAGGCGCTCAACCTCGCGATCGACCGCGAGGCGGTGGTCGGGCTGATGAACGGTCTGGCGAAACCCGCCAAGGGCCAGGTCGACCCGTCGAGCCCGTGGTTCGGCAAGCCGTCCTTCGAGCTCAAATATGATGTCGCGGCGGCGAAGAAGCTGGTGCAGGAGGCCGGCTATTCGAAAGAGAAGCCGCTGAAGACCACCTTCGTCATCGCGCAAGGCGGCACCGGACAGATGCTGTCGCTGCCGATGAACGAATTTCTGCAGCAGAGTTTCAAGGAGATCGGCATCGAGATCGACTTCAAGGTGGTCGAGCTCGAGACGTTATACACGGCCTGGCGCAAGGGCGCGGCCGACGAGATGAACGCCGGCATCACCTCCAACAACATCGCCTATGTCACGTCAGACCCGCTCTACGCCATCGTCCGCTTCTTCCACTCCGGCCAGATCGCGCCTGTCGGCGTCAACTGGGGCGGCTACAGAAGTGCGAAGGTCGATGCGCTGATCGACGAGGCCAAGCAGACTTTTGATGTCGCCAGGCAGGACGAGCTGTTGGCGCAGGCGCACGCGCAGATTGTCGACGACGCCACGCTGGTATGGGTCGTGCACGACACCAACCCGCATGCGCTGTCGCCGAAGGTGAAGAAGTTCGTGCAGGCGCAGCACTGGTTCCAGGATTTGACGCAGATCGGACTGGAGTGAGGGAAAGGATCTCCCTGTCGTCCCTGCGAACGCAGGGACCCATAACCACAAGATTGAGTTGGTGAGAAACAACTAGGTCCAGCGTAAAATAGCTAGATCACGTGGTATGGGTCCCTGCGTTCGCAGGGACGACAGAGACTTATTTGATCGGTCTGTAGGATGGGTAGAGCGCAGCGAAACCCATCACACGTCGGCACAGGGATTTGATGGGTATCGCTTCGCTCCACCCATCCTACGTTCTTTCACTTCGTCAGCAGCGCGAAGGCGCCGTTCCAGTCTTCCGGCGGCGGGTCTTCGAGGTAGCCGCGGATGCGCGCTTCGTAGAGGTTGTAGAGCAACTCCAGCGCGTTTGCCTCGTCGGTCTTGCGGCCGCGCGCGATGACCGCGAGCGCGCCGTCCCAGTCGCGGTTGCGGTAGCAGGCGAGCATCTCGATCGTCAGGTTGCGCAGGCGCTGGAAGCGGCCGGACTGCGCGGTGTCCTCGCGGCCGGCGATGGCGTAGATCACCTCCGGCTCCTTCTTGCCCTTCACCATGATGAAGTCGAGCTCGAGAATGGCAAACTTGTCCTTGACCGCGAGCGCGGTCTTGGAGCCGACAATGATCGGAAAACCATATTCTTTCGACTGCCCTTCGAGGCGCGAGGCGAGATTGACGCTGTCGCCGAACACCGAATAGTCGAAGCGCTGGTCGGAACCCATGTTGCCGACCACGCAGAGGCCGGTATTGAGCCCGATGCCGGCATTGAGCGGAATGAACGGACGTCCCTCTTGCTTGGCCTCCTGCTCGCGCGCTTGGTTGAGCTCGTCAACACGGTCCAGCATGTCGAGCGCTGCTTCGCAGGCATTGAGCTCGTGGTCCTTGTCGTCCAGCGGCGCATTCCAGAACGCCATGATGGCGTCGCCCATATATTTGTCGATGGTACCCTTGCGGTCGAGGATGGCGTTGGTTAGCGGCGTCAGGAAGCGGTTCATCAGCGCCGTGAGGCCCTGCGGGTCGTTCTTGTAGGTCTCCGAGATCGAGGTGAAGCCGCGCATATCGGAGAACATGATGGTCATCTCGCGCTCCTCGCCGCCGAGCACCAGCTTTTCCGGCGACTGCGCAAGCTGTTCGACCAAGGCCGGCGACAGATACTGGCCGAAGGCGGAGCGGATTTGGCGGCGCTGCGCCTGCTCGCGCACGAAGGCCGAAAAGATCAGCGTGAGGTAGATCGACGTGGTCGACATCAGGGGATAGGTGAAGTCGATCAGAAGGCGATGCTGGGCGTAAAAGTATGCCGACGTTCCGACCAGCACGGATGCAAACGCGCCCCCGAAGATGACCAGCGAGACCGGACCAAACAGGGGCGCAAACACAATCACGAGAAGCCCGAGCAACATCGCTGCTGCGAATTCAATGCCGATGCCATAGTTCGGCTGCGAGATCACCGCGCCGGTCAGCGCGCTTTCGAGCACCTGGGCGTGGATTTCGACCCCGGGCATGGCGCGGGACACCGGAGTGGTCTTGATGTCGTTGAGGCCGACCGCGGAGGTGCCGATCAGCACCAGCTTGCCCGCGATCATGTCGGGGGCGACGTTCTTTTCCAGCACATTGATCGCGGGGACGTAGATTGAGGCATCGTTGCGGGCATAATGGACCCAGAGCTGGCCGTTATGGTCGGTCGGGATCTGAACGCCCTTGATGCCGAGGCTCTTGATGCCGGCCTTCTCCGCCTTGATCAGGATGGTGCCGGACCCGGTGGCCACCCGAAGCATCTCGAAGGTCAGCGACGGCATGGTCTGGCCCTGCGCGAGCATGATCATCGGCACCCGCCGCACGATGCCGTCGCGTTCGGGCCTGATGGTGAACAGGCCGCGCCCGGCGGCGGCATGTTCCAGCACCGGAACGTTGCGAAGAAGGCCGGGAAATTCGAACATGAAGCGCTGCGGCTCCTCGCCCAGCATCGCGAGCCCGGTGACCGGCAGCGTCTTGTCGAGGGTCGCGATTTCCTCCGGCAGGCCCGATTCGCCGAGCACCACGCGCGATTTCCGGATGGCATCGGCGAAGATCTGGTCGTTGCTCGGCAGCGCGCGCAGCCTGGCGCGGGTTTCCTCGTCGAGATTGCGGAAGGTGTCCGCCGCCAAGGCGGGGTTGAGACGGTCGGGCTCCGGGAACACCGCGTCGAACGCGATCACGACCGCGCCGAGCTGGGTCAGTTCGGTGATGAGGTCAGCAAGCCGGGTGCGCGGCCACGGCCACTGCCCGAACTTTTCCATGCTCTTTTCGTCGATATCGACGATGGTGACCGGCCGAGCGGTCTTCTTGCGCGGGTCGATGCGCTGGAAGGCGTCAAAGGTCCTGACGCGGATTTCCTCAACCGGCGCCGGATCGGCGACGCGAAGCGCGGCAAACCCGATCAGGAGCGCAAGGCACAGCAGCCGGGCATAGCCGATGCGCCGTTTGAACCACCTGGGTAAAGCCCCTAATCGCTTCATGGCTTTCGATTGTTCGCCTAACTGCCAGCGCCACGCAAGCCGGAAGGTGGCACCGATGTCAGGAAGCTAGCGCGGCTCGGCAAGCACCATTCCAGAGGGCTTAGTGCGGCGACACGATGAAGTCGCTCGCATGCAGATTGGCCAGGACGACATTCTTGAGGATGACAGTATCGTTGGTGTCGAGTGTGAACCGAACGTCAGTAGAATTTATCTGGTTCAGCGGATTAGCTAGCCAATTACTGACAGTGGACGAGTCCACCGCGGCAAACGCCCGCAGATCGATATGGTCCCGTCCCGGCGCGAAGTTCATGATCGTATCGGTGTTGGGACTGACTTCCGGCGTGAAGACAAACTGGTCAGCGCCCTCACCACCGGTCAGCGTATCGGCATAGCCGGTCGCAAAAATGACGTCCTTGCCGGACGTGCCGTTCAAGGTGACTTCCGGGCCTGTTCCAGCGTGGTTGAAAATGAAATTGACGGTATCGGCGCCGCCAAAACTATCGGCAACCGTGAGCGTGACCATGTCGGTCTGCGGTTCCGCAGTGTCGTGGAGGTATGCGATACCGCTGTCCAGCGTCGCGTTGATTTCCTCAAAATCAAGGCCACTGCCGTTCGCCGGTGTCACACTGGTTACCGGGCTGGCACCGGTCGTCGCTGACATCGCAAACGTGGATCCGGTAGCATCGGCATCCGTGACGTAAAGGCCCGAAAAAGTCGTCGTTTCATCAACATGCTCTGTGACGACGACATCGGTTCCGATCACGGGCGCATCGTTCGCTCCCTCCACTTTCACCGTCAGCGTCGCAGTGCCAACGGCGCCGTGTACGTCCTTCGTCTGGATCGTGAACGTATCGGCATCGGTAGTGCCGGCGGCCAATTCGTTGATCGCATCGGCGTCAGGGACGTAGATGTAGTTGCCGTACTGGTCCACCGTTAGCGAACCGTACTGGCCTGAGACCGCAGAATTCGTCGCGCCCGCTGTACCAATCGCGGCATATTTCAGCGTCGTGGTTTCGCCGCTGTCCACATCGTTGCCCGCCAGCGTTCCCGTAAGGTCGCTGAAGCTGTCATCGATTGCTGTATCGACGAACGGAGCCGTAGTCACGTCGGCCAGCGTCGGCGCGTCATTGGTGCCGGTGATCACCACCGTGACGTCCTGCAGAACCGTACCACCGTGGCCGTCGGAAACCGTAACCGTATAGATTTGCGTGATGGTCTGATTCAGCGCCAGTGACTGCAGCGTCGGGTCGTTGTTGTCGAGCGTAAAGGTCCAGCCCAGCGAAGCGGTATTAACAGTGTCGTCGTTGACCTCGTTCACCATCGTGAGCGCGAATGCTCCGATCTTCGCCGCGCCCGGACCGGTGCCCTCGGCAAACCCCGGCAGATCGGCGCTGGCATCCGACGATTTCAATGCGAAGCTGGCGGTGTGGGTGTCGATCAGATCGATATCTTGAAACGCGATCGTGCCCGACGTCCCAATTTTGCCGGAAACGACGCCGGTATCTTCGGCGACGCCCCCGCTCGCGGTGGTCGCTGCCCCCGCGACGATGGTCGGCGCGTCGTTGGTACCGGTGATGGTGACGGTGACGTCCTGCAGAACCGTACCACCGTGGCCGTCGGAAACCGTAACCGTATAGATTTGCGTGATGGTCTGGTTCAGCGCCAGTGACTGCAGCGTCGGGTCGTTGTTGTCGAGCGTAAAGGTCCAGCCCAGCGAAGCGGTATTGACAGTGTCGTCGTTGACCTCGTTCGCCATCGTGAGCGCGAATGCTCCGATCTTCGCCGCACCCGGACCGTTGCCCTCGGCAAACCCCGGCAGATCGGCGCTGGCATCCGACGACTTCAATGCGAAGGCGGCGGTGTGGGTGTCGATCAGATCGACGTCCCTAAACGCGATCGTGCCCGACGTCCCGATGTTGCCGGAAACGAGGCCGGTATCTTCGGTGACGCCCCCGCTCGCGGTGGTCGCCGCCCCCGCGACGATGGTCGGTGCGTCGTTGGTGCCGGTGATGGTGACGGTGACGTCCTGCAGAACCGTACCACCGTGGCCGTCGGAAACCGTAACCGTATAGATTTGCGTGATGGTCTGGTTCAGCGCCAGTGACTGCAGCGTCAGGTCGTTGTTGTCGAGCGTAAAGGTCCAGCCCAGCGAAGCTGTATTGACCGTGTCGTCGTTGACCTCGTTCACCATCGTGAGCGCGAATGCTCCGATCTTCGCCGCACCCGGACCGTTGCCCTCGGCAAACCCCGGCAGATCGGCGCTGGCATCCGACGACTTCAATGCGAAGGCGGCGGTGTGGGTATCGATTAGATCGACGTCCCTAAACGCGATCGTGCCCGACGTCCCGATGTTGCCGGAAACGACGCCGATATCTTCGGTGACGCCCCCGCTCGCGGTGGTCGCCGCCCCCGCGACGATGGTCGGCGCATCGTTGTTACCCGTAATGGTGACCGTGACGTCCTGCGTAACGGTTCCGCCGTGGTGATCATCGAAGGTGACGGCGTAGACTTGAGTGATGGTTTGCCCGACCGCCAGCGACTGCAGCACTGGATCGTTGTTGTTAAGCGCGAAGCTCCAGCCGATCGAGCCAATAGTGGTGACGCCGGGATTCTCGCTCACCGATGTGAGTGCGAATGTCCCGATCGCGCTGAGTGGCGCCGCCTCTGAATAGCCCGGCAGATTGGCATTGGCATTGGACGATTTGAGAACAAAAGTCGCGGCGTGGGTGTCGGTCAGGTCGAGGTCCTGGAACGTGACGGTGCCGCCGGCGACCAGCGTTGGCGCTTCATCCTCCGTCACCGCGCCAGTGGCTGTGGTCAAATTGTCAACGATCGTCGGAACGTCGTTGGTTCCGATGACCACGACTTCCCCGCCATGGATCGACACGGTGACCGGCGTCGAGATGATGCCACCGTGACCATCGTCGACCCGCGCGACATAGTTGAGGTTCAGCGTTTCGCCGTCGGCGATGAAGTCGAACGCGCTGTCGGCAATGCTGTAGGTCCACATCGCCGAGCCGTTATGGCTGTTTCCGGCCGCCTGCACCACTGTCAGCGGCACCAGGACGGCCTGAATTGCCGCCATCTGCTCCGCCGTCAGCGCCTCGGTGACGTCGTTGTCTTGCGCATCATAGTAGCGGAACGGATCAGTGGCCGAGATCGCCACGCTGACGACGGGACGGTCGGTCAGGTCGACATCGCCGAAGGTGACGGTGCCGGACACGGTATTGATCGCCGTATTGCCGGTGCCGATCCGCTCCGTGATCTGGCCGCCGGTCGCGGAGATCGTCGGCTTGTCGTTGGTGCCGGTGACGACGATCGTAAACGGCACAAATGTCGTCTCGTTGAACGGCGCGTAGTTGTTGTCGACCCGCGCCATGTAGGTCAGTTTCAGCGTCTCGCCGGCGGCGAGGAAGTCGAACGCGCCGTCGGCGATGTTGTAGGTCCAGGTCGCCGTGCCGAAATTCTTGCCGTTGGGATCCTGCACTACGGACAGCGGCACTTCGACTGCTTTGATCGCCGCTTGCTGCTGCGCCGTCAGCGTGGCGGTGACGTCGGCGCCCTGCGCGTTCTGATAGGCGAAGGAAGAAAACTGCGTACTGACGCTCGGAGTATCGCCGGGATTGATGTCAAGGTAGTTGACGCTGCCGGAGATGCTGTCAAGCGCGGAGCTGGCGGTCACATCGATCCGTTCGCTGACCGTACCGCCGAACGCCGCGGCCTGCGGCGGCCCGGGAATGTGCACGAGCCTGGGGGGCGGTCCCGGATCCACGGGGGGAGTAGCCCCGCTCGGGATGTTGAGTAGCTGAAGCGTCACGGGAATGAACTCCCCGCCGGCCAGCTTGACGAACAATGTTTCCGGAATGATCGAATCGGTAAAATTGGTAGTGAGCTTGGTGTTCGGGTTGTTCAGGTCGGTGAACTTCAGCGAGAACACGTCGCTGATGATCTTCTGCGCGTCGGGCGATAGCTGCACCGACGATTGAAAGCTGACCGTGCCCTGCCCATTGATGATCGTCTGCGTGCCGGCCCGGTTGACGGTCGCGATCGGCGTCAGCGTGGTTTTGTCGAACAGGATGTAGGAGCCGGTGGTGCCGTCGGGCTCGACCAGCACCTGGAATTTCGCGGGCGGCGCGATACCCGAGCCGGGCACTTCGAAGTCGATCTCGACCAGCACCGCGGTGCCGCGGATGCCCATGGTCGCGACCGGGGTGTCGACCTTCATGTCGCCTTTCTTGGCGGTGGCGCCGGCGACGAACGAGATCGTGCCCTGCACCAGGCTGAGCAGCGACTTGTTGTCCGACCCGTCGGGGTCGTAGACCATCTCGTTCAGCACCATCCGGGCGTTCGATGCGAGACCGAACACGGTGCCGTCGATGAAGGTGATGCCGAGCGTCGAATCGGAGCCGGACTGGACGACGTCGCCTTTATGGACGGTTTCGCCCTGGTTCAGGATGATCGAGACGCCGTTGCGGATCGCGGTCGCATTCCCCGTCAGCTTGGTAACATGCCCGATCACAGGCGGCGCGACGCTGGGACTGCCGTCCGCTTGCGCGAACTGGGTGTACCCGCTCAGCGCGTTGACGATGTCGCCGGTGAGATGGGCGCCATCGGGCGAGGCCAGCGCAGCGCGCTTCTCGCCCTTGAAGTAATCGCGCAGCACGACCTCGCGGTCGCTGCTACTGAGGATCAGGTCGACGCCCGACCGCTTGAAATGGCCGCTGAAGAGCAGATGGGCATCAGGAACAATTATGGCGTCGGACGGCGCATGTGTCGAAACTTTGTCGACATGGAGCTTGCCGTGGGAAGGAAGATGGCCGTGCGATGACAGCAGAGGCCCAGAGCCAATATCCGCGCCGGAAAAAGGGGCGAGGTCGCCCGATCCGAATTTGCCGGCGTAGTTCAATGGAACACCAATCTAAATGGTTAAGAAGTATGAAATTTCCCTGCGGGGTTTTCATACCACGCAGGTAAGGAACACAAAAGCAGGCATGCCGCGAATACCCTCGATATGGGGTATGTCGGCAACAGGACCGAAAAGGTCCGGAAAAAGTGTCCGGCGAAAGTATGGCAAGGAAAAGGCCGGAACTTACTCGGACTGATCGAAAAATGGGCACGGCCTCCCACGGCATAAAGATAAGCAGTCATAATCATTTATCGCTGCCGCGGCGCTGCGAATGCCGCTTCCTAGTCGTCTTAAGACCGATCACCTCGCGGATGCATTCGAAGCCGTCATCGCCTTCAAGACGTCCGAGACGGGTTACAATCGCGCACCGAGCGATCCCGTGGGTAAGGTTAATTCGGTGACCTGTGACCCTTCCGCAACCCGTAAACTTTTGCGCCGTGTCCGCCTCCTGTCTCGGATGGCCAAGCGGCCCCGATGAGCGCCGATCTGAGTGGATCGATAAAATCCTCTGCAAACCGGCAAGGCCGCGTTCACGCTGCTTGGCAAACTTCCGATAGGCCTCCCCTAGATTTAAACGGATCAAAAGCACCGTTGCGCATCCTGCCCGTTCTGAAATGATCCGGGTACGAGCAGGCAGAGCAGGCCCGCCGATGCCCGGACAAGGGGTGTCAGATGGGGTTGGCAGTCTATGCACGCGCATGGCGTGCGGGCATCGTCGCGTGCGGCCTGGCCTGGTTCGGGCCAGCCGGCCTGCGCGCGGAGACGGGCGAGCTATCCGCGCCGGTGGAGATGATCCAGCGATCGGCCGAACCGTTCGGACTTGCCGCATCTTCCCTCACCGGCGGCGGACTGCGCGACAAATGGCTTGGCGTGCAGCGCCGGCTCGACGACGAAATGGTGCAGCTTGCGCTCTGCGAAGGCGACCGTGACGGCTGCGTGTCTCCGGCCGCGCTGAAATTCCTCGATATTGTCGACGCCGCGCGCTTGCGCGAAGGCCGCGCGCGGCTCGGCGAAATCAACCGAGCCGTCAATCTCGCCATCCGGCCGATGCGCGATCTCGCCCAGCACGGCCAGATCGACGTCTGGACGCCGCCGCTCGCAACGTTCGCGCGCGGCGGCGGCGACTGCGAGGATTATGCGATTGCGAAATTCATAGCCTTGCGCCGCGCCGGCCTCGCGCCCGACGATCTCAGGATCGTGGTGCTGCACGATACCATCCGCGGCGAGGACCATGCGGTGGCTGCCGCGCGGCTGGAGGGGCGCTGGCTGACGCTCGATAACCGCGGCATGGCGATGATCGAGGACGTCGACGTCAGAAACTTTCGGCCGACATTCGTCATCGGCCAGCACGGCGTGATGCGATATGCCGATGCTCCGCTGCTCGCCGATGCCTCTGGCAGTACGCTTGCGGCTCCGCTTGTCGTGAGCTCTCTGGCCGCTCCGCCGACCGGTCATTCGAACGTGCCAATGGAATGACGGCGCGCAATTGTTGCGCGGCGACGGCAGGCAACAATCTGCTTTCCTTATCTGATCTTTCCTGCCTCACGGCCAATGGTGCGCTGCAGCCGGCGTGCCAGCTTGCATTCGTTCAGTGAAAGCGCTCGCTCAAAACACGCGAGACAAGTTTTCTCTTTTGGTTTCGCGCATCGCGTTGATTGACGCGATCCTTCTCACCGGCATAGCATTCCACCAGATCCGCTAGAGATCACTGGGAGGGAATGAGATGACACGTTTGCCGCGCGTTGATTCCGCTTGCCTTTTATTTTCTGAAATTGCCGTTACTTCCCGTCGGCCGGCGCGCCTTGCGCAGGCCGTGATCGCAATGGGGCTGGGCCTGACGCTGGGCTGCAGCACAGCCCTTGCGCAGACACCCGCCAAGGGATCGCCCGAGCATATCAAAGCGGTTACTTCGGCGGTCGACGGCGCATCGATCAAGGCCAACACCGCGACCTCGAACGACTGGCCGACCATCGGCCTCGACTACGCCGAGACGCGCTTTTCCAAACTCAACCAGATCAACGCCGACAACGTGAAGAAGCTCGGACTGGTGTGGAGCTATCCGCTGGAATCCTCCCGCGGCGTCGAGGCGACGCCGGTCGTTGTCGACGGCGTCATGTATCAGACCGCGTCCTGGAGCGTGGTGCACGCCATCGATGCCCGCACCGGCAAGCGGCTCTGGACGTACGATCCGAAGGTCGATCGCACAAAGGGTTACAAAGGCTGCTGCGACGTGGTCAATCGCGGCGTCGCGCTCTGGAAAGGCAAGGTGTTCGTCGGCGTCTATGACGGGCGGCTGATCGCGCTCGATGCCGTCACCGGCACAGTGGTTTGGGAAAAGGACACGCTGATCGACAAGGAGCATTCCTACACCATCACCGGCGCGCCGCGCGTGTTCAACGGCAAGGTCGTGATCGGCAATGGCGGCGCGGAATACGGCGCCCGCGGCTACGTCACCGCTTACGACGCCGAAACCGGCAACCAGGCCTGGCGCTGGTTCACGGTGCCGGGCGATCCGTCAAAACCGTTCGAAGATGAATCAATGGCGGCTGCCGCCAAGACTTGGGACCCCGCCGGCAAATACTGGATCAACGGCGGCGGCGGAACGGCGTGGGATACCATCACCTTCGATCCAGACCTCAACCTCGTCTATATCGGCACCGGCAACGGCTCACCGTGGAATCGGGATGTGCGCAGCCCGTCCGGCGGCGACAACCTCTATCTGGCCTCGCTCGTCGCGCTGAACGCCGACACCGGAAAATACGTCTGGCACTATCAGGAGACGCCCGGCGACCACTGGGACTACACCTCCACCCAACCGATGATCCTCGCCGATCTCACCATCGATGGCACGCCGCGCAAGGTGATCCTGCATGCGCCGAAGAATGGCTTCTTCTTCGTCGTCGACCGCACCAATGGCAAGTTCATCTCGGCCAAGAACTTCGTCGATGTGAACTGGGCGACTGGCTACGACGCCAACGGCCGGCCGATCGAGGTGAAGGAGGCGCGCGGGAGGGAACAGTATGACAGCATCCCGGGCCCATACGGCGCCCATAACTGGCATCCGATGTCGTTCAACCCGCAGACCGGCCTCGTCTATCTGCCGGCGCAGAACATTCCGGTGAACCTCACGCCGGAAACAGCGTTCAAGCACAACGCACAGGAGCCCGGCAAATTCGCTTCCGCGGCGGGCTGGAACGTCGGCTTCATGCTCAACGCGACACCGCCGAAGAGCGCGCCATTCGGCCGCCTGCTCGCCTGGGATCCGGTGAAGCAGAAGGAAGCCTGGCGCGCGGAGTATGTGGCGCCGTGGAACGGCGGCACCCTCACCACTGCGGGCAACCTCGTTTTCCAGGGCACTGCGGACGGCCGCTTCATCGCCTACAACGCCACGACGGGCGAAAAGCTCTGGGAGACGCCGGTCGGTACCGGCGTGGTCGCGGCCGCCTCGACCTATCTGGTCGACGGCAAGCAGTATGTCTCGATCGCGGTCGGCTGGGGCGGCGTGTTCGGAATTGCCGCCCGCGCCACCGAGTTGCAGAGCCCGGGTACCGTCTACACGTTCGCGCTCGACGGCAAAGCGCCACCGCCGGCCTTCGTGAAGTACCAGACCGAAGGCCTGCTCGCCGGCGTCAAGTACGATCCGAAGGACGTTCCCGAAGGCACTGCGCTCTATGTCACCGCCTGCGCGCAATGCCATGGCGTGCCGGGCGTCGACAAGGGCGGCAATGTCAGGAACCTCGGCTACGTTTCCAAGGAGACCATCGAGAACCTGAAGAACTTTGTGTTCAAGGGTCCGTTCCGCGATCAGGGCATGCCCGACTTCACCGGCAAGCTGACCGAAGCCGACGTAGTGAAGATCCAGGCCTTCATCCAAGGCACTGCGGACGCGATAAGGCCGAAGTGACGAAGTGATCCCGGGATGGTGCGCAAGCACCAGACCTCAGATGCGCAAATAGGGAGGGCTGCGCGAGATGATCGCGCAGCCCTCTGTCGTTGAAGCCCTGCCGTTAGAGCGAAGCGCCCCTCAGAACATCAGGCCTTCCTTGATCAGCACCCAGCGGCCGTTCTTGATCTGCTGGACCTGGGTGATCGTGGTGGCGAGATGATCAGTCTTGGAGAACTTGGTCGGCGGCGAATTGAAGATGTCACGGAACTGCTCGCCTGACTCCAGTGCGTCGAGCATCTTCTGCCCGCTCAGATCCTTGCCCGCCTTGTTGGCATAGAAGGCAAAGGTCTGGACGGCGTTGTAGCCGATGATCGCCTGGGTGTTGGCGTCGGTGCCAAACATCTTCTTATAGTTGGTCAGCCACTCCTTGACCTTGCCCTTGGCGGTGTCCTCGTACGGGATTTCGAAGCCGGAGGCTGCATAGAGACCTTCGACCGCTTCCTTGCCGAGGGCCGGCACTTCAAGCACGTTGACAGGCGTGGCGCCGAGGAAGGTCACGTCCCATCCGAGCTTCTTGGCTTCGCTCATCGCGCCGATGGTCTCGCGGATGACGGTGCCGAGCACGACCATGTCGCAGCCGTCGGATTTCATCTTGGCGATCTGCGCGCTGAAGTCGGAAGCGCCGCGCTTGTAGCTCGTGACAGAAGCCGGCTCCAGCTTCATCGCCTTGACCTGCTGCGTGAAGCCATCAAGCACGTTCTTCCCGTACTCGTCGTCCTGATGCAGGATGCAGGGCTTCTTGAAACCCTTGGTCTCCAGCATGTACTTGACGGCGGCGCGGGTGCTCTCGACGTAAGGCAGCAGGTTGTTGAACTTCAACCTTTCCTGCGGCTTCGCCGGATCGAACTTGAAGGTGAATTCGGCCGCCGTCAGCGGGAAGAGCTGCATGACACCGGCGTCGAACAGGATGTCCTGCGCGGCGAGCACGGTGGGCGAGCCCATCGGACCGACCATGGCGAACACCTTGTCGCGCTCGACCATCTTTTGCGACGCCAGCACGGCGCGTTTCGGATCGTAGCCGCTGTCTTCAATGACCAGCTTGATCTTGCGGCCGTGGATGCCGCCCGCGGCGTTGATCTCCTCCACGGCCATCTTCATGCCGTTGGATACCGGCACGCCCCAGAACTTGATCGGCCCGGACAGGTCCTGATGGGTACCGATGACGATCTCATTGGCCGAGATGCCTTGATCGGTAACCTTGGTTTGGGCTGCGGCCGGCAATTGGGTCAGCGCAAGGGCGCTCACCGCAAGGCCCAGCACCTTGAACGATTTCGACATTGCAGTCTCCTCTTCCTTGGCCCGTGTTGCGCGAAGGGTGGGCCTTCTCAGTCCTTCGCCGTTTTCAAATACTTGGTTCCAAATCTCCGCCTACGCCACCGCCCGTTCGCGATACATGGCGTCGATCTCGGCGGCGTAGCGCTTATTCACGAAGCTGCGCTTCAGCTTCATGGTCGGCGTCAGTTCCTCGTCCTCGGGAGTCAACTGACGCTCGATGAGGTAGAACTTCTTGATGGTTTCGACGCGCGCGAAGTTGGCGTTGACCGCCTCGATCTCACGCTGGATCAAGTCCTGGATCTCCTGCGCACGGCACAGGCTGGCATAATTAGTGAAGGGAATATCGTGGTCCTGCGCGTATTTCTCGACATTCTCCTGGTCGATCATGACGAGGCAGGTCAAATACGGCCGCTTGTCGCCGATCACCACGGCGTCCGAAACGTAAGGCGAGAATTTTAGCTGGTTCTCGATCTCCGACGGCGTGATGTTCTTGCCGCCCGAGGTGATGATGATGTCCTTCATCCGGTCGGTGATCTTGACGAAGCCTTCATTGTCGATCGAACCGACGTCGCCGGTGTGCAGCCATCCCTTGGCGTCGATGGTCTCGGCGGTCTTCTCGGGCTGGTTCAGATAGCCCATGAACAGGAAGTCGCCGCGGATCAGGATTTCGCCCTGCGGCGAGATCGCAACCTCGCCCCACGGCGCGGCCTTGCCGACCGACCCGAGCTTGATGCGATCGGGCGGCATGATGGTCGCGACACCGCAATTCTCGGTCTGGCCGTAGACTTCGCGCATGTCGAGGCCGAGCGCGAGATACCAGCGGATCAGGTCCGGCGCGATCGGGGCCGCGCCGGTAAAGGCCAGCCGGCACCGGTCGAGCCCGAGCATGCGGCGGATGTTGCGGAACACCAGCCAATAGGCGACGCGGTTGGCCAGCCGCAAGGACAGTGGCGGCGTATCGCCCTGCAGCTTGTATTCGGTCATCCGATTGCCGATGGCGAGCGCGTTGCGGTACATCCAGTTCTGGAACGTGGTCGCATCCTTCAGCGCGATCGTGATTCCGGAATAAAACTTTTCCCAAATTCTCGGCACCGCAAGGAAGGCGGTCGGCTGCACCTCGCGCAGATTGTCCGGCACGGTCTCCGGGCTTTCGGCGAAATTCATCACCGATCCCAGCGCCAGCGAGACGTAATAGCCGCCGATCCGCTCGGCGACGTGGCAGAGCGGCAAGAACACCAGCCGTTCCTCGGAATCAGTCGACGGAAACAGGTCGTTGGCGTGGCGCATCTGGTGCGTCACGCTGCGGTTGGAATGCATGGCGCCCTTGGGTGGGCCGGTGGTGCCCGAGGTGTAGACAAGGATAGCGAGATCGCCTGTGCTGCGGCTTGCGATCATCTCGTCCCACAGCGCCTCGTTGCCCTGCGCGTGGTTGCGACCGAGCGCCATGAATTCGGCCAGCGACAACACCATCGGGTCGCTGAAACCGGTCAGGCCTTCCATGTCGAACACGACGATCTTCTGCAGCGTCGGGCAACGCGAACGGCAGGCGAGTATCTTGTCGAGCTGTTCCTCGTCCTCAGCGAAGATCACCTTGGTCGAGGAATCTTTGATCAAGTATTCAACCTGCGACGAGGAGTCGGTTGGGTAGATGCCGGATGAAACGCCGCCGGCGCAGAGGATGCCCATGTCGGCATAGACCCATTCCGGCACGGCGTTGGCGATGATCGAGGCGACGTCCCCGGGCCGGAACCCGCTGGCATGCAGACCATAGGCCACGTCCTTGGATATCTGCAGCCATTCGCGCCAACTGGTCGGCTGCCAGATGCCGAACTTCTTCTCGCGGATCGCCGGCCGGTCGCCGCGTGTTTCCACGGACAGCAAGAAGCTCTTCGCGATCGTGTCGGCGACCGTCAGCACTGCCGGTCTGGCCATCCGCATCTCCTCCCTCTGTCGCCTGCCTCCGGTGCCGGTGTTCAAACCGGTCTTGGTTTTCGAAGCAGGCTCGAATTTAGCTCTAACTCGTTCTTAACGCCATGCTTTTGACTGCGACGGTTAACGCCAGATATTCTAACGCCAGGTCTTCTGACGCCAAGTCTTCTAACGCCAAGTCTTCTAACGCCACGTCTTCTTCTTCTTCCAGCGCCGTTCGCCGCGGGCGCCCTCTTCCTTGGCGCCGAGATAGAATTCCTGGATATCCTTTGAATTCATCAGCCGCTCGCAGGTGTCGTTCATCACGACTCGACCAATTTCCAGCACGTAGCCGTAATGCGCGGTCTCCAGCGCTACCTTGGCATTCTGCTCGACCAACAGGATCGACATGCCCTGCTCCTCGTTGACGCGCTTGATGATGGCGAAGATCTCCTTCACCAGGATCGGCGACAGGCCGAGCGAGGGCTCGTCCAAAAGTAGTAGGGTCGGCCGGTTCATCAGCGCCCGCCCGATCGCCAGCATCTGCTGCTCGCCGCCGGAAAGCTGCCCGGCCGGCTGGTTGATGCGTTCCTTCAGTCGCGGGAAATAGCCGTAGACGCGCTCGAGGTCTTCGGCGACGCCGGCCCGGTCCTTGCGCGGGTAGGCGCCCATCATCAGATTTTCGCGTACCGAGAGGAACGGAAACACCTCGCGCCCCTCCGGCACGTGGCTCAAGCCCAGCCGAACGATCTTGTCGGCTTCCATGCGCTGGATCGGCTTGCCCAGAAACTCGATCGAGCCTTTTTGCGGATCGAGAATACCGGAGATGGTCTTGAGCACGGTGGTCTTGCCGGCGCCGTTGGCGCCGAGCAGGGTAACGATGCGGCCGCGCGGCACCTCCAGGCTGATGCCGCGGATGGCCATGATCGGCCCGTAATAGCTCTCGATATTGCTGAGCTTGAGGATGATGTCGGAAGCGCTCATGGCATCATCCTCATGCGCCGAGATAGGCGGCGACGACGTCGGGATGGCGCTGCACCTCAGACGGCGAGCCCATCGCGAGCACGCGACCGTAGTTGAGCGCAATCACACGGTCGGAGACGCGGTTGACCAGCGTCATGTCGTGCTCGACCATCAAGACGGTGATGCCAAGCTCGGTCTTCATATCGCGGATCCAGAACGACATGTCCTCGGTCTCCTCGACATTGAGCCCGGAGGACGGCTCGTCGAGCAGGATCAGCTTCGGCTCGGAGCACAGCGCGCGCGCCAGCTCGATCACCTTGCGGACGCCGTAAGGCAGCCCCGAGATCAGCTTGTCGCGATAGGCTTCGAGATCGAGGAATTCGATCACCTGCTCGACGCGGCGGCGATGCATCTTTTCGCCGGCGCGCACGCTCGGCAGGAACAGCAATTCCTGCCAGAGCCGCGTGGTGGAGTGGCGGTGCCGGCCGACCAACAGATTGCTCAGCATGGTCGCATTCTCGAACAATTCGATGTTCTGGAAGGTGCGGGCGATGCCGAGGCCTGCGATATCGTAGGCCGGCTGATTGGTAATATCCTGGTCCTCGAAGAAGATCCTGCCCGAGGTCGGCGGATAAATCCGCGAGATCAGGTTGAAGATTGAACTCTTGCCGGCGCCGTTCGGGCCGATGATCGAGAGTATCTCGCCCTTCTCCACAGCGAAGCTGACGGAATCGACAGCTTTGAGGCCGCCGAAGTGCAGAGACAGGTTTTCGGCACGGAAATAGCTCATCGGTTCCGCTCCGATTTCACGTAGATCTTCTGGCGTTTGAAGGTAGCGCGCTTGTAGAGCGGGAAGAGCTGGAAGAAGAGTTTTATCTTCAGCCAGCGGCCGTAGAGACCGAGCGGCTCGAACAGCACGAACAGCACGATGATCACCCCGTAGATGGCGCCCTTCAGGCCGTTGGCGGACGCAATGGCGGCGACGTTGCCGTGAATTTTCCCGGCCGTGATGCTGTCGGCGCCAAAGGTCGCTGCGATTCCGGCGATGATGCCGGGCAGGTCGTCCTTCAGGTATGTCAGGAACGGATCGATCATGACCAGAAAGATTGCGCCTAACACCGCGCCATGCAGGCTGAAGGCGCCGCCGATCAGGATCACGATGATGAACTCGATCGAGAGCTGCAGCGTGAACATTTCCGGCGAGATGAAGGAGAGCTTGTGCGCGAACAGCACGCCGGCGAGACCTGTGATCGCCGCGCTGATCGCAAACGACTTCACCTTGTAGAGCGACACATTGACGCCCATGCTGCGCGCCGCGGTTTCGCTGTCGCGGATCGCGACGAAGGCGCGTCCTGTCGGCGAGCGCAGCAGATTGAGCGTGCCCACGATGGTGAGGATCAGTACGGCAAGACAGAGATAGTAGAAGGTCGGGCCGTTTTGCGGCACCGCCTGCCCGAACAGGCTCAGCGTCTTGACCCGCATGCCCTCATTGCCGTGGGTTACGCTTTCCCAACGCGCCAGCACCTCTTCAACGATGAAGGCGAAGGAAATTGTCGCGATGACGAGATAGATGCCCGTCAGCCGCAGCGCCGGGAATCCGACCAGCGCGCCGACCACGCCGGTCAACAGGCCGCCGGCCAGGAAATAGACCGGAAACGGCACGTTGAACTGCTGCAGATAGGCCGCCGTGTAAGCGCCGATCGCCAGAAAGGCGGCGTGCCCGAGTGAGGCCTGCCCGGTGAAGCCGGTGAGAATCATCAGTCCCACGCCGACCGTTGCATAGATGCAGACGAACACCAGTTGGCTGACGAGGTAGCTGGAAAGCACGAAGGGCGCGATCAGGAGAAACGCCAGCAGGATACCGTAGGAAACGACGTAGCCGCTGTGCGGAAACAGTTTGATGTCGTCTTCGTAATCCGTCTTGAAGAGAAAACGCATTAGACCTTCTTCCGCATGTGAACACCGAACAGGCCTTCGGGCTTGAGCAGCAGCACCACCAGAAGGACGATGTAGGGCGCGACGTCTTTCCAGCCCTGCGGCAGGTAGAAGCCGGCCATGCTCTCGATCACGCCGATCAGCACGCCTCCGACCACGGCACCCGGAATCGAGCCGAAGCCGCCGAGCACGGCGGCGGGAAATGCTTTCAGACCCAGCACCAGTCCGACATTGGAGTGAATGAAGGTGATCGGCGCCAGCAGCACGCCGGCTGCGGTCGCGACCGCCGCAGCGATCGCCCACACGATCGACACCACGCGCTTGACCGGAATGCCCATGTAGTAGGCAGCCAGCATATTCTCCGAACTGGCGCGCATCGCGGTGCCGAGCGTGGTACGGTTGAAGAATAGGTACAACAGCGCGCAGAGGATGATGGTGGCGGCGATCACCGACAGCTTGTCGTATGCCAGCACCAGCGAGCCGATTCGCAGCACGCCGTCGCTGAACGGCGTCTCGATCTTGAAATCGTCGGTGCCCCAGATCATGCCGACCACGGAGCGCAGGAAATATCCGAGCCCGATCGTCGCCATGATGATGGAAAACTGCGGATAGCCGAGAATCGGGCGCACGACGACGCGTTCGGCCAACATGCCGAACAGGGCCATGGCGATGACGGCACCGGCGAATCCGAGCCAGTAATTGAGACCAAGCATGCCGATGAATGTGAAGGCGAAGAATCCGCCCAGCATCATCAAATCGCCCTGGGCGAAATTGACGACCTCGGTTGCCTTGTAAATGAGCACAAAACCGAGCGCGATCAGGCCATAGACGCAGCCGAGCGCGATGCCACTCACGAGCTGCTGAACGAAGTCCAGCATCATTTCCCTCCCCGATGCCGGGCGATTCTGTCGATCGCCTCTTTCGCATCTTGTGTCTACACGCTGCCCCGCATCCACGATGCCTGCAGCCGCATATGTCCCGCTGCATTGAGCCCAAAGCGCCGACCGCTGTCAACAAAGCGCTGCGAGCAGCGCCGTTAACAATTGCGGAGAAATGCCGCAGCCCGGGAAGTTGCGGGGGTCGGCGCGATTTGGTCCACCAGATTCACCGCGCCGAAAGTTCTTCGGTTCATGGTCCGCGACGAACAACTGGATCGTTCCGAAATCATGAAAGCGGATGTATCGGCGCTCGAGGTGCGAGGGTTAACGAAGCGTTTTGACCGCCCGGCGGTCGATGCGCTCGACCTCACCGTTCGCACCGGCGAGTTCTATGCCCTGCTCGGCCCCAACGGCGCCGGCAAGACCACGACCTTGCGCATGGTCGCCGGTCTGCTCAAGCCCGACGCCGGCTCTGTCGCGACATTGGGCATCGATGCGCTTGCCGATCCCGTCGCCGCGAAGCAGATCATGGCCTGGGTTTCCGACGAGCCCATGATCTACGACAAGCTGACGCCGCTGGAATATCTCGAATTCGTCGCCGGCCTGTGGGGCATCGATCGCACAACTTCCGAAACTTCCGCTCACCAGCTTCTGGCGTCGCTCGGACTGGAGCCGCATCTGCACGAACGCTGCGAGGGATTTTCCAAGGGCATGCGGCAGAAGGTGGCGCTCGCCGGCGCACTGGTTCACGATCCCCGGCTGATCATCCTGGACGAGCCGCTGACCGGGCTCGACGCGCTGTCGGCGCGTCACGTCAAGGGATTGCTGCAGGAGCGCGTCCGCTCCGGCTGCACCGTGATCATGACGACGCATATTCTCGAAGTCGCCGAGCGGATGGCCGACCGGATCGGTGTCATCGCCGCGGGACGGCTGGTGGCCGAGGGTACGCTCAGCGAGCTGCGCCAGCAGAACGGCCGTGGCGACACCAGCCTCGAAGACATGTTCATCGCGCTCGTCGACGCCGGGGCGGCAGCCGCATGAGTTCGGCCGCGGCGCTCACCTGGTTTGCCCGGCACGAAATCCGGCTGGCCTGGCGCGAATGGCTGGCCATGATCACCGGCAGCCGGGGAAAACGAAAGCGCGCGATCATCGCCCTGGTCGTGTTCGCTGCCATTATGCACTTGCCAGCCTATGCGGTGATCGGCCGCTTTGCGGATTTGCAGGCGCCGCTAGGCAAGCCGGAACTGATCGTCATCACCGCGACCATCTTTCTTGCCTGGGCCTTGATGTTGTCGCAGGCGATCGAGTCAGTGACGCGGGTGTTTTACGCCCGCGCCGATCTCGACCTCCTGATGTCGTCGCCGGCGAACCTCGCCAACGTGTTCTCGGTGCGGATCGCGGCGATCGCGCTATCCGTCATCGGAATGGCGCTGCTGCTGTCGACGCCTTTTGTCGACGTTCTCGTGATCGGCGGCGGCGCGCGCTGGCTCTCGGCGTTCGGCGTCGTCGTCGCCATCGGCCTTTCGGCTGCAGCGGTAGCGATCGCGATCACCCTGCTGCTGTTCAGGCTGATCGGCCCGAGCCGCACCCGCCTCGTCGCACAGATCGTGGCCGCCGTCATCGGCGCGGGCTTCGTCATCACGCTACAGGTCGCGGCCATCCTTTCCTACGGTACGTTGTCTCGCTTCGCCGTGCTGACCTCCGATGCCGCTTCAGCCTATGCGCCTGGTCTCGACAGTCCGCTGTGGTGGCCGGCGCGTGCGGCGATCGGCGACGGCATGGTGCTATCATGGCTCTTGGCCGGCGGGCTCCTGCTGCTCGGCGCCGTGATGGCGGTCTTTTCGCCGCGATTTGCCGGTACCGTCGTCCGTGTCGCCGCTACCACGCGCGCTGTCCGTCGCGGGCCGCGCGCCACGGCGTTTCGCGGCGGCTCGCGGCAACGGGCGCTACGCACCAAGGAGTTCCTGCTGCTGAAGCGCGACCCGTGGCTGCTGTCGCAAAGCCTGATGCAACTGCTGTATCTGGTGCCGCCGGCCCTGTTGCTGTGGCGAAGTTTTTCGGAAAGCTCTGACGCGATCGTGCTGATCACGCCGGTGATCGTGATGGCGGCGGGCCAGCTTGCCGGCGGTCTCGCCTGGCTGACGATCTCAGGAGAAGATGCCGCCGACCTGGTCGCAACCGCACCGCTGCCGCCCTCGCGCGTGATCCGCGCTAAGGTCGAAGTGGTGCTGATCGCCATCGGCGCCATCTTCACGCCGCTGATCGCAGCCCTTGCGTTTGCCTCCTTGACGCAGGCGATCGTCACCGCGCTCGGCGTCATTATCGCGACCGTCTCTGCCGCCGCGATCCAGCTTTGGTTCCGCGTGCAGGCCAAACGCACCCAGTTCCGTCGCCGCCAGACTTCGTCGCGCCTGGCGACCTTCGCGGAAGCCTTCTGCTCGATCGGCTGGGCCGCGACGTCAGTTCTCGCCGTCACCATCCCGGTTGCCGCCGCGATCAGCGGCGCGCTCACGACGGCGATTTTGGCTGCGACGTGGAAGATCAGCCCACGGCGGGATTAGCTGACAACGTTGGTCGTTTGTGCTAGCTGTCTTCGGGAAACGGAAACCATAGGCTGCTTCCCTACTGCCTCGCCAACCCCGCCTGCTCAGGTCAGCCCAGCGTTTGATCTCCCTCGACTTATCCGCGAACCAGCTCCATCACCGCCGCCGCAAACGCCTCCGGCGCTTCCTGCGGCAGATTGTGCCCGACGCGCGGCACCACGCGATGGACGCGGCGGCCGGTGAATTTCGACGCGCTGGCGGTGCCATCGCTCGCGGGCGCCACGCCATCTCCAGCGCCGTCCAGCGTGATTGACGGCACGGTGATGCGAGGAAGTGCCGCCAGCCTGCGCTGGATGTCGGCATATTGCGGATCGCCTTCGGCCAGACCGAAGCGGTGGCGATAGCTGTGGATCACTACATCGACGTAATCGGGATTGTCGTGGGCCACTGCAGTCCGCTCGAAGCAGGCATCGTCGAACGACCAGTTCGGCGACCACTGCGTCCACAATATTCGGGCGATCTCGCGCCGGTTGGCGGCAAGGCCGGCGCGGCCGCGCTCGAGCTGGAAGTAGTACTGATACCACAGCGCCACCTCGCGTTCGGGGCGCATCGGCACCATAGCGTTGGCAATATCCTGGATCAGATAGGAATTGACGCAGACGAGCCCGAGGCAGCGCTCCGGCCATAGTGCGGCGCCGACGCAGGCCGCCCGTCCGCCCCAGTCATAGCCTGCGAACACTGCGCGGCGGATATGAAGTGCATCCATCAGCGCCATCATGTCGGCGCCGACCGCCGCCTGCTCGCCCGAGCGTGGCGTCGCGGCATGGCGAAACCGGGTCGGGCCGTAGCCACGCAAATAGGGAACGATGACACGGCAGCCCTGGGCAGCCAGTTGCGGCGCGACGTCGACATAGGAATGAATGTCATAGGGAAAGCCATGCATCAGCATCACGGCGGGGCCATCCGCCGGACCCGCCTCGTAATAGGCGATGCTGAGCGGGCCGGCATCGACGTGCCGCAGCGGCTCCAGCCGCTTCGATGACGGGGCACGCGAGGCCGGGGCGGCGGTTTCTTCAGTCACGGCGAACTCCCAGGTTGTTTCTTACAATATGTCATAGCCCGGCCCCGATGAAGCAAATCCGGCGCGCTGCCGTGCGCGAATGCCATGACGTCTCCCGAATTCGGCGATACAGTGTCGCCCACGGCCTTCACCGCTGACGGGTCATGCCATGTTGCGATCCCTTGCTGTCGCCCTCGCCTTCCTCGGTTCGCTGATTGAGCCTGCGGCCGCCCAACAGCAGCCTTTACGCAGCGAATGCCTCGCGATGGCGAATGCGCCGCCACGCGCCGTTCCGGTCAGCCTGCGCCGCACCGCCGCCAAGGTGGAAGAGGTCGCGATTACCTATGTCGGACATTCCACCTATTACATCGACACGCCCGACGGCGTGCGGATCGGGACTGACTTCAACGGCACCTACCGGACCGGACGACTTCCCGACGTCGTCACCATGAATCGCGCGCATTCAACCCACTACACATTATTTCCTGATCCAAAAATTCCGCACGTCCTGCATGGCTGGGGCGAGAATGGACAGGCGGCGCATATCTCAACGCGCGTCGGCGACGTCTATATCCGCAACGTGCCGACCGACATCCGCCGCTACTATGGCGAGGGCTCCAGCGGAGGCATGATCAAGGACGGCAACTCGATCTTCATCTTTGAAGTCGCCGGCCTCTGCATCGGCCATCTCGGACATCTGCACCACAAACTCGACGAGACGCATTTTGCGGCGATCGGCCGGCTCGACATCGTGATGGTGCCGATCGACGGCACCTATACGATGTCGCTCGACGGCGTTTCGGAGATCACCCGGCGGCTACGTTCCTCCATCGTGCTGCCGATGCACCGCTTCGCCACTCCTCTCGATGAATTCATGCGTCTGATTGGGCAGCAGTTCCAGATTGATCAGCGGAGCGAGCGAACCTTGAAGATTTCGCGCGACACGCTGCCGGGCACGCCGACGGTGATCATTCTGGAGGGGGTGTAAGCGCATCGCTAGTAACGCCGTCATTGCGAGCCAACGGGCGCGCATTCGCGCGATCCGTTGGCTCGCAATGACGAACAATAACAATCACGGGGAGCGAAACTCATGGCGGCCAGCACTGCACCCGCCTCCAGAAGCGGGCTCTACGCCGATCCGCGCGAAGACTGGCTGGCGCAGCACACTGAAGAGATCATCGATCCTGCGCGCCCGATCGTTGATCCGCATCACCATCTCTGGGACCGAGGCGGTCTGCGCTACATGATGGAGGAGATGGCTGCCGACATCGCCTCCGGCCACAACATCGTCGCGACCGTATATGTCGATTGCCGCTCGATGTATCGCGCGCAGGGGCCGGAAGCGTTTCGCCCGGTCGGCGAAGTCGAGTTCGCCAATGGCGTTGCGGCGATGGCGGCGAGCGGCGGCTATGGCAAGGCCGCGATCTGTGCCAGCATCGTCAGCCACGTCAACCTGCTGCTCGGCGAGGGCGCGAAGGCCGTACTGGAAGCGGAGATCGCTGCCGGCAACGGCCGCTTCCGCGGCATCCGGCATTCCTCGGCGTGGGATGCCGATCCCAACGTCGCCGGCATGTATGCGACACGGCCGAAAGGGCTGTTGCTCGACAGCACGTTCCGCAGGGGCTTTGCCTGCCTAGCGCCATTGGGCCTGAGCTTCGACGCCTGGCTGTTTCATCCGCAGATCGGCGAACTCACCGATCTCGCCCGAGCTTTCCCTGACACCAAAATCGTGCTCGATCATTGCGGCGGCCCGGTCGGCATCGGCCGCTTTGCCGGCCGCCGCGACGAAGTCTTTCCGCAATGGAAGGCCTCGATCCAGGAAATCGCGCGATGCCCGAACGTCGCGGTGAAACTCGGCTGGCTCGCGATGTGCCTGCTCGGTTACGAGTTTCACCTGCGGCCGAAGCCACCGTCTTCCGAGGAGGCCGCGACGGCCTGGCGTTCCTATGTCGAAACTTGCATCGAGGCCTTTGGACCCGATCGATGCATGTTCGAAAGCAATTTTCCGCCCGACAAAGGGCAGTGCAGCTACCAGGTGATATTCAACGCGTTCAAGCGTATCGCCGCGCAATACAGCGAGGCCGAGAAGACGGCGCTGTTTTTGAAGACGGCGACCGATTTCTACAGGCTCACGCTGAGCTAATTACGCCCACTCGCCCTTGCGGAACACCGGGACGCGGCTTCCGTCGGCATGAATGCCGTCGATGTCGGTTTCGGCCGATCCGATCATCCAGTCGATGTGAATGAGGCTCTTGTTGCCGCCCTGTGCCGCAATCTGTTCTGGCGTCAGCTTGTCGCCGCCAACGAAGCATTTCGAATAGCACTGGCCGAGCGCGATATGGGAGGCCGCGTTCTCGTCGAACAGCGTGTTGAAGAACAATAGCCCGCTTTTCGAGATCGGCGAGGAATGCGGCACCAGCGCCACTTCGCCAAGACGCGCCGCGCCCTCGTCGGTGTCGAGCACCTTCTTGAGCACCTCCTCGCCGCGCGAGGCCTTTGCCTCGACGATGCGGCCTTCCTCGAACCTGACCGCAATGTTGTCGATCAGCGTGCCCTGATAGGACAGCGGCTTGGAGGAGACGACATGGCCGCTGACGCGCCGGCAATGCGGCGTGGTGAAGACTTCCTCGGTGGGGATATTGGCGTTACAGGTAATGCCGTTCTTCGCGGTCGAGGCGCCGCCTTCCCATTCATGGCCGTCGGCAAGGCCGATCGTCAGATCGGTGCCCGGGCCGGAGTATTTCAGCGCGTGGAAGCGCTGGCCGTTCAGCCATTCGGTGCGCTCGCGCAGCACGGCGTTGTGTTTTTCCCAGGCGGCGACGGCGCCATCCTGATCGACGCGGGACGCCGCAAAAATCGCATCCGCCAGTTTTGCCACCGCGACGTCCTCGGGGACGTCAGGGAAAACCTGTTTGGCCCAGGACGGACTCGGATAGGCGATGATGTTCCAGTTGGTATCGAAATTGACGATCTTCTCCAGCGCTGGCTGATAGGCGATCGAATTGGCCTTGCTGGCGCGCGCCACTTTCACGGGATCCTCGCCCGACAGCAGCATCGGATTGTCGCCGACGATGGCCAAGCGCGCGGTGTTGGCGCCGAACGCCTTCGCCATGCCCTCGTAGAGCCAGTCGGCGGCACGATCGAAACCGGCCTCGTGGCCGTAGCGGTAGCGCGCCAGCGTGATCGCCTCGTCCGACAGTAACGGGGTCACCAAACCCGCGCCGGCCTTGTACGCATGTACGGCAATCCGGCGCACCAGCGGCAGCGCGACCGAGGGCGCGGTCAGCAGCAGATCCTGCCCCGGCTGTAGCCGCAAGCCGACCTTGACCGCGACTTCGGCGAGGCGGTCGAGCTTTACGGGATCAATCGAGACGGAAGCGTTTCGCTCAGGTGCGGTCATGATTCTTTCGGCCAATGCTGAAGGATTTTTAGAGCTTCGCAAGCTTCGGCCATGATGGCGCAATCATGTCAAAGCGAGCGAAGCGCCTGACAGCAATAGCACAAGAATGGTCCGGCGAAAGCCAACCTCGTTGATGTTCCGGAATGCAATAATGCGAGTACGGAACCTGCAACCGGCGCCGGCAGGCTTGATTCCGGGTGTCCCGAGATACCTTGCGACCGGCGCGGACGGGCGCGTTATTTCCGTGGGCAGCCGCGGCTTGTTACCGCCGGGCGATCAACTCAACGCCGCGCCATGTCACAAACCCCTCACCGCCAGCACGATGGCATCGGCGCCGGCTTTGCGATCGACCGCGATCTCCTGATACTCCGGCGAATTTTGAAATTCCTTTGCCGCGGCGTCATCGGGAAATTCCATGATTACCACCTTGTCGCGCGGCCACTCGCCCTCCAGCACGACCGGATGTGCGTCCGCTACCAGCAGCTTGCCACGGAATTTCTGGAATACGCCCATAAAGCGCGCCTGATAGCGATCGTAGAGTTCGCGGCGGGTGAACTTCAACTGGGCGATGATGTAGACGCTCATGAACTATCCTGTATTGGACTTCCGTTTGAGGTATCCGCGCGAGATCGGCGCTAGTGATTGCGTTCCTCGGCGATGAAGCCGTCGAGGCGCTTAGTATTGCGGATCACGATCTTGCCGCGGCTCTTGGAGATCAGCCCGAGCCGCTCGAATTCGGACAGCGCGATCGCGACCCAGCTTCGGCTCACGCCGATCATCCTGGCGAGTTCCTGCTGCGTCAGGTCGACCACGGAGAGGCATTGCTGCGCCGTATGACCCGGCTCCGGCCGCGCCAGCGATTTGAGCACCGTGCCGAGCCGCACCGAGGCGCGATCCAGCACCATCGGCCCGCTGCGTTCGATGCTCTCAATCGAGAGGATGGCGAGCAGCCGGGTGATGTTCCAGTGGAACGGCGGAATTTCCGCGAGGCAATGCAGGAAATCGGAGCGCGTCATGATGGACGCGGTGGCCGATTCCAGCGCTTCGGCCGATAAGATGCGGCCCTGTCCGGTGACGGTTGCCGCCAGCCCGAGGATCGTGCCGGGCAGGCAGATGCCGAAGGTGAATTGTTCGCCGTTCTCCAACGTCTGGAACAGCCTGACACGGCCCTCGGTGACGAGCAGCAGCGTATCGCTCGGCTCGCCCTGATCGAACAGTATTTCCTTCGGATCGAACGACACGGCCTTCATGCGATCGAGGATCGTCTGACGCTGTGCCGCGCTCAATCCTTCGGTCGCGATATTCCATTTCGGCGACAGCGTTCCGGCGGGAACCTGCACATCAGGCAGGGTTTGCATGCGCATGTCCTTTCTCGAAACAATCAAGCTGCCCCTTGAATTCCAGCGACGCGAAGATGGCAGGTCCATGCTGCTTGAGCCATTCCGGATCGATGTCCAGGCCATTGGCTTGCAAATAGGGACGACCTTCTTCGGCGATCATCCGCCAGTCATCGAGCAGGCGAAACTCCTTCAGCCGATCGGCATGAGGCACGCCGCCAAGCGCTTCGACCAGCAGATCGGTGTAATTGAGCACGCGGAATTTTCCTTGAGCCTCCGCGCCGATGAAAACCGCGTGGCAGCCATGGTAGAGCGTAACCAGAATATCGGCGCCCGTCGCGTCTGCGCGCGCAAGAAGCTCGTTGTGTTCCTGTGCGGCCAATTCCGGCGACTTGCTGCAGCCGGAGCCGCCGCAGGTGTAGCCCGATTCAAAAACGGTTTCGATGATCTCGAGGCCCGGAATCGCGCGCAACAGCAAATCGACATTGCGGCAGATATCGGCGCGGCCGACATGCGCATGAACGATGACGCGGCGTGCAATCGGGATCACGAATTTTTTCCGCAGTTCGTCAATCCGACTGACGAGATACTCCGTCAGATGGTCGAAGTCGTAGCTGGTCTTGCGATAGCCTTCGAGGGTTTCGCCAAGGTGCAACTGGCACGTCGGGCACCAGTTCAGCACCCGTTCCGGACTGAACCCTTCGAAACGATCGATCGCGTTGGCGGTGACGCGTTCACCCGTGCTGATTTCGCCCTCCCATTTGGTGGCGATGACGCCGCAACAGGAGGACGGACCGCCGACGACTTCATAGTCGGCATCCAGCGCGTCGAGCACGGCCATCGAGTTGAACAGCAGATGGGGCGTTCGCAGCGCGTTGCAGCCGAGATAGAACACGATCGGCGCGCGCCTCTTGCGAGGCGGCACGAATACGCGGCGGAATTCCTCTGGGATAAGCTGCATGGCGGCCATGACCTTGATAGCGCGCGACATGCGGCGGAAAAGCTCGGGGGTTTTCGACCCGCGCGACGCCGATCTCGCACTGGCGAGTGCGAGCATCTTGCGCGGATTGATTTCCTCGGGACAAACGGGGATACAGAGCCCACAACCGTTGCAGGTCGACGCCCACGTGTCCGAAGCCGGATCGAGTTGTTCCTGCCCGCCGAGGAAGTCTACGATGCCGCCGACCACCTGACCTGACGGCGTATTCACCGCGGCGCCATACGGAATGACCGGGCATACGCTGACGCATTGGCCGCATTTCGTGCAGCGGTCCGCGATGGCCTGCGCCTCGGCCGTGAGGAAATTCGCCAGGGACTGCGGTGCAGAGCGTTCCATCGCATCAATCCAGGCAAACGATGGCTTCGATTTCGACCAGCATGCGCGGATCGACGAGCCTGCTCACCTCGACCAGCGTCGCGGCAGGACGGCCGCTAAAATGGGGAAACCGGATCTCGCGGGTCTCGTGGTTGAAGCGGTCGATGTCGGTCGTGAAGATGGTGAATTTGACCACGTTGTCGAACGAGGTCGCGGCGTGCTCGAGAATATCGGCCAGATTGGCAAAGCACTTCGCGACCTGCGCACGCATGTCGCCTTCGCCGACGACCCCACCGTCGGCGTCGCGCGCGGTAATCCCGGCGGTGTGCAGCAGGCGCCCGGACGAAATCACGCCCAGCGAAAACGGCACGGTGCGTTCAAAATGCTTTCCCAACGTCAGGGCTGTCCTGGCCATGCAATCTCCCAGCATCCATTTCAAAACATGGATGCAAGGTTAGTCCAGGTGGGCAAAAACCTCTGCTAAGTAGTCGGCATTCGCGCTGCGGAAACTTGTCCGGCCCCTCGATGGCGGCCGTTAGCCGCGAAATTTCTTCTTTTTGTTCTTCGCGAAGGCGGACTTGACGGGCGCTTCCCCTTCCTGCCGTGGCTTTCTGGCGTAGGCCGGCTTGTCCCGACGCTGACCCCTGGTGGCGAAATTCGCCCGGTCAGCGGCCTCGGGTTTGTCGGGTCGCGTATCATATCCATTGTTGGTTTCGCGATGAGGCTTGCCGCTGTGCGCTTTGCCATGCGGCTTCGAGGGTCGCGCCTCTTCGCGCGGCGGGGCACTCGTCATCGCCTCGATGCGAATGCTGTCTTCCTTGTCGGGACGGCGGATGCGCGCGGCGAAGCGGTCGGCGACGCGCGCGGAAATCTCGAACTCGGTGACACTGTCGAGAATACGGATGGCGCCGATATCTTCCTTCTTGATGCTGCCGCGGCGGCACAACATCGGCAGCAGCCAACGCGCTTCCGCGTTCTTCCGGCGACCGATCGCGGCGCTGAACCACATGGTGTCCTCCGCCATGCGGTGGCGCGTCGAGGATTTCGTTGGCTTCACTCCCCTTCCAGCCTCGCGATCGGTCCGCTCGCGTGCGCGCTCGGCACGAGATTTGACGCGCTCCTCGCCGGGATCGACGATGTCCTCGGGAGAGGGCAATCGCGCGCGATAGAGCCGTGCCAGCGCGGTGGCGATCTCCTGCGACGACCGTTCCGCAAGCAAGGTTTGTGCGAGTGCCTCATCTTCTGTAGTTATTTCGCCTGCGAACACATCATCGCGCAACAGCCGCTCCTGATCGAGCTTGCGGATTTCATCCGGCTGCGGCGCCAAGCCCCAGACCGCGTCGATGCGGGCGAGCTTGAGCAGCATATCCGCGCGACGCCGCCGCGCCGGCGGCACCAGCAAGATGCTGACGCCCTTGCGACCGGCCCGCCCGGTACGACCCGAACGATGCTGCATGACTTCCGGATCGTTCGGCAGATCGGCGTGGATGACGAGGTCGAGGTTCGGCAAATCGATGCCGCGCGCGGCAACGTCGGTCGCAACGCAAACGCGGGCGCGGCCGTCGCGCAAGGCCTGCAGCGCCAACGTTCGCTCGTTCTGGGTCAACTCGCCTGACAGCGCCACCACGGAGAAGCCGCGCTCCAGCAGCGTTGCCTGCAGATGCCGCACGGCCTCGCGCGTGTTGCAAAACACCAGGGTGCCAGGCGATTCGAAATAGCGGAGGAGATTGACGACGGCGTGCTCGACATCGCCGGCGGCAATCCGGATCGCGCGATACTCGATATCGGCATGACCGCCTTCGTCGCCGGCGACTTCGACGCGGAAGGCGTCTTGCTGATATTCCTTCGCCAGCGCAATGATGCCGCGAGGAAGGGTGGCCGAGAACAATAGCGTGCGGCGGCTCTCCGGCGTGGCCTGCAGGATGAATTCCATGTCCTCGCGAAAACCGAGATCGAGCATCTCGTCAGCCTCGTCGAGCACGATCGCCTTCAATTCCGAGACGTCGAGCCGACCGCGCCGCAAGTGATCGCAGAGCCGCCCCGGCGTGCCGACCACGATATGGGCGCCCGCGGCCAGTTCGCGCTGCTCGCGGCGCGGATCCATGCCGCCGACGCAGGAAACCACGCGGGCGTCCGCATGCTGATAGAGCCAGCCGAGTTCGCGGTGCACCTGAAGCGCAAGCTCGCGGGTCGGCGCGACAATCAATGCAAGGGGCGCGGCAGCCCGCTCGAATCGTTCGGCGCCATCCAGCAGGTTCGTTCCAATCGCCAGACCATAGGCGACCGTTTTGCCGGAACCGGTTTGCGCAGAAACGAGCAGGTCACGGCCATCGGCATCGTCGGCCAGTACCGCCGTCTGCACCGGCGTCAGCCGATCATAATTGCGTTCCGCCAAAGCTCGGGCGAGCGGCGCATTTGCGGGCAGTAATGTCACGAGATGTCAGACCTTGGTTGGTGTTGTCGGCCGGGAATATGAAAAAGGGCGCCTCGAACCGAAATGACTTAAAAAGCTGCGCATTGACGACGCGCAGCCGCACGGCCTGACGGATTTGAATGAGGTGGGGATGCTTTAGGCGAAATCCAGCCAGGACGCCATCCATTCTTTGCAGGTCAGCCGATCACTTCTGCGACGGTTAACCTTCCAGGCTGCCCGCTGGGAATTCCCGGATGATCCGCTACACTAGCGCTTTCCGGGTATTTCAGCCGCGGTTTTCAACTTAAGCATATGGGGCCATGCACCGTGACCGCGTTCAAGACCATCCGCGCCCGCGCCGAGAAGCGCAAGGGCGGACCGAAGACCCTCGCCAAGCTGCTGCCGGCCAAGCCGGACCCGAAGGCGCTCGCCAAGCTTGGCGACGACCGCATTCTCGCAGAAATGACCAAGCGGGTGTTCTGCGCGGGCTTTGCCTGGAGCGTGATCGAGAGCAAATGGCCGGGCTTCGAGGAAGCGTTTCTCGGCTTCAAGCCCGGGCCGCTGACGCTTCAGCCGGATGATTTCTGGGACAGCCTGATGAAAGACACCCGCATCGTGCGCAACGGCGCCAAGATCATGTCGGTGCGCGCCAATGCCGGTTTCGTCCGCGACGTTGCGAAGGAGCACGGCAGTTTCGGCAAGTTCCTTGCGAACTGGCCGTCGTCGGACCAGGCCGGATTGCTGGAACTGCTGGCCAAGCGCGGCAGCCGGCTCGGCGGCAATACCGGGCAGATGATGCTGCGTTTCCTCGGCTGGGACGGATTCGTCACCTCCAGAGACGTCGTCCTGTGCCTGCGCGATGCCGGGCTCGACATTGCGGAGACGGTTACCTCCAAGCGCGATCTCGCCAAGGTGCAGGCGCAGTTCAACGAATGGGCGGAGGAGACCGGCCTTCCTTATGTACAGCTTTCGCGGATTTGCGCGATGTCGATCGGCGAGAATTATTCGGCGGAGAAGCTGGCCAGTTTCGGCGCGGATGAATGATGGGTATCGCCCCCTCGCTCTTCGAGCTGCGGCGAGACAAGTCCGCTCCGCCTGCGCGATCTCAAATCACGAAGAATCCGTGCGTGCCGTCGCGGCGGAGCTGCTCGACGAGGCCGTATTCCCAGTCGAGATAAGCCTGCATCGCGCTTTCCTTGACATCGGTGCCCTCGTAGGGCCGGCGATAGCGATGTGACGGATCGGGTTTTGGGATCACGCGCGGTGGCCCGATTTCCAGCGAGGCGTCGTAGCCCCCTTCAAGCACGTAAGTTTCCCAGCCCATTTGCGCCAGCCAGGACGCCGTCATGTCGGCGCGCACGCTCATATGGTCCGTCAGCACGATCCGGGCGCCGCGCACCGGCGCCGCCATGTCGATTTCCTGCACCAATTGCCCGCCGGCGTAATGGCGGAAGCCCGTGATATGGCCAGCCGTGTATTCCTCCTCCGAGCGGACGTCGAAGCAGTAGAGCGTGCGGTTGGCCTGCGCCCGCAATGCCACCATTTCCTCTGATCCGATGTGCCGGACGCCGGCGCGATAGGCGACGTCGCAAGCATTGGCCTCGCCGCCTTTGATGGCACCGACTTCGCCGCGCCTGTCACTGCCATGTTCGAGATGTTGTTTGGCCAGCGTCCAGCCGATGGTACCGTTGCGCAGCGCCCGCACCTTGTTCGCGACGCCGGCATTGATCAGCGACTGGGTGCCGATGATCGAGCGGGTGCGGCCTGCGCAATTGACGATGATGGTGGTCTCGGGATCCGGCGCGGCGCGGCCGGCGCGCAGCACCAGTTCGGCGCCGGGCACGCTGATGGAGCCCGGGATGTTCATGGTGGCGTATTCATCGAAGCGGCGGACATCGAGGATCTGGATGTTGGCGCCGCTCGCAATCAGGGCGTCGACTTCCTCCGCGGCGAGCGACGGCGTGTGGCGGCGCGACTCGACCAGTTCGCCGAAGGCCTTGGCGTAGGAGTTGACGTCCTCGAACACCTCATAGCCCGCCGACTTCCAGCCCTGCAGCCCGCCGTCAAGCTGGCGGACATTGGTGTAGCCCAACGCTTTCAGGCGGTCCGCCGCTACGGTGACGAGGCCTTCACCGGCGTCATAAATCACGATCGGCACGTCCTTGCGCGGCAGCCGCGTCTCGGCTTCGAGTGCGATCCGGTCGGCCGCCATGTTGGCGGCAAACAGCGGATGACCGGTGGCGAACACGGCCTCGTGCCTGACATCGAGCAGTGCGATTTCCTCGCGCAGCAGCAGCGCGGCGCGGACTAGCGAGGGGGCAACCGAGGGTACGGTCATGGACGGAGATTCCGAAAACGGCATATGATCGCTTGCATAACAGGCACTCTGGGCACTCGATGGATCTCAAACAATTGCGGACTTTCCGGGCCGTAGCCGAACGTGGAAGCCTGAGCAAGGCCGCGGACCGGCTACGTGCCGCGCAGCCGGCGCTGAGCCGCCACATCAAGCTGCTCGAGCATGAGCTTCGCGTCGAGCTGTTCGTCCGCAACGGGCGCGGCATGCTCTTGACCAGCGCGGGCCGGATGCTGCTCGACCGCACCACCGGCCTGATCCGCCAGATCGAGCAGGTCAGCGACGACCTCAAATCGGCGAACGGCAATCCGTCGGGCCGGGTCATCCTCGGGCTGGTGCCAACGGTCAGCGCTGTCCTGTCCGGACGGTTTGCCCGCCGCGTCCTCAACGAATTTCCCGACGTCTCGCTGCGCATCGTGGAGAGCTATGGCGGGCACCTGGTCGAATGGCTGCACCGCGGCGAGATGGATCTCGCGATCATCTATGGTCCGGCGGTCGATCTCCATCTTCAGGTCCAGTCGATCGGCCGCGAGGATATCGTCGCTGTCGGGCCGCCGGGATCGGGGCTGAACAAGCGCAAGCAGGTCGATCTGAAGTGGCTGGTGAAGCAGAAGCTGATCCTGCCGAGCATCTCACATGGTCTGCGGGCGCTCTTGGAGAAAGCGCTGGCGCGCGAAAAACTGAAGTTAGAGGCCATGATCGAGGTCGATTCCTACCGCGCCCAGATCAGCCTGATGGAGGAAGGGCTCGGCTACACGCTGCTGCCGCCTTCCGCCATCCGCACCGAGGTGGCGGCGAAACGGCTGGAGATGGCGGCCGTCAGTCCCGCCGTGTCGCGCGAATTGATTCTGGCCTCGCCGATCGCCCACCCGCCGTCGATCGCAACGACGACGATCGCCACCCTGATCGTCTCGGAGATTCAACAGCTTTCCCGTGAAGGGCTTTGGAAGATCAGCATGACGGCGTAGCTGCGCCTCAATTATACAGCGCCTCGTCTCCCAACACCGATTGCCGGAAGCGCGTCGTCAGGATGACGCCGTCGGCAGGCGGCATCACGAACACCAGCGCCTCGGGGTTGATCTTGATCTGCGCGAAAACCGTTCCTCGCCCATCATGCGCGAGGTCGCGCAGTTCGGTCACCTCGGCCATCGTGCGAACAATGCGCGAGGTACGGATGCCGCAGGCGGTCGCGATCGCGGCGAGGTCGACTCCCGACGCGGTCGGGGTTTTCTGCATGCCGGTCTCGCCGAAGCGCTCGTTGTCGAGAACGGCGATCGTGAGATTCTTCGGCGCCTCCACCGCGATCGTGGCGAGCGAGCCGATATTCATCAGCATCTCGCCGTCTCCGGTGACGACGAGCACCTTGCGCTTGGGCTGCGCCAGCGCCAGCCCAAGCCCGATCATCGAGGCGGCGCCCATCGCGCCCCAGAGCGGAAAATTGTTCCGATGGTCGCCGGCGGCGGAGACGTCCCAGTTCGGCGCGCCGAGCCCGGCGATGACGAGGAGATCGGCGCGGTCGCGCAACAGTTCGTTGACGACGTCGCGGCGATGCAGAAGCGCGTTCGGATTGCTCATTTGCGGGCAAGCTCCTTGAAATTCTTGGCGCCAAGCACGCGCTGGCCGATCAGGACCGCCACCGGCTTCCAGGTGTTGAAGGCGAGGTTGGCCGCGCCCTGCACCGTCGAGGCGACGAGATCAGGCTCGTCCACTTTATTCACGATCACGCCCATGGCCTCCAGCGAGGGACGCGTGCCCTGCCCCATCGGGATCTGCCACGGATTGAACTCGCCCCAGTCGCCGCGCATGGTGACGATCATCAGTAACGGCATATGACAGATGACGGGCAGCGACAGCATGTTGATGCAATTGCCGACGCCGCTCGACTGCAACAGCAGCACGCCGCGCTCGCCGCCGAGCCACGCACCCGCCAGCATCGCTACGCCCTCTTCCTCCGTCGTCAGCGTCACGACGCGAGTCTCGGGATCGGCCTCGAAGGAGCGGATCAGGCGGCTGTGGCCGGCGTCCGGAACCATCGCGACCTGGCGAATGCCGGCGTCCTTGAGCACGCGGTAGATCTCGTCCGGCCACGTCGGCAGCGCCGGTGCGGCCTCGGCGCGTGATTTTGCTGCTTCCGCCATCGGGCTCAATTTCCTCCGCGATTCCAAGGGTTGATTGACGTGCAGAATAGATCGCGGCGAGGGTTCGAGGAATTTGAATGTGGACATGGCTTCTATCGCAAAATTGAAAGGCTCGGTGGAGCCAAAGCGTCATATCGAATAACTGGTACGCTGACGTTTGGCCCGTCCACGCAGCCGAAATTATTTCGGGAACCTGCTGGCTCCCGCAGCATCCAATCCCAATACCCTGTTATTGGTGGATATCATGCACCAGGCCCACATACCGGACACCGCGCGCCTCAATACCGACGACGCCGAATTGGTGCGCCGCGCGCTGGCCCGCGACGAGGCGGCGGTGCGCGCGATCATGCAGGCGAATAATCGCAGGCTGTACCGGCTCGCCCGCGGCATTCTGCGCAACGATGGCGAGGCCGAAGACGTCGTGCAGGAGGCCTATGTCCGTGCCTTCACCCATCTGGAAAGCTTTCGCGGTGATTCCAGCCTGTCGACGTGGTTGTCGCGGATCACCATGAATGAGGCGCTCGGCCGGCTGCGCCGCCAGCGGCCCGCCGTCGAACTGGACTCATTGCCGCAGGGCGCGCTGGAGGCCCAGATCATCCAGTTTCCTCGTGCCGCCGACGATCCGGAAAAATCCATGGCCCAGCGTGAAATTCAGCATGTCGTCGAACACGCCATCGACGAATTGCCGGAAGCGTTCCGTCTCGTCTTCATCACCCGCGTCATCGAGGGGATGAATGTGGAAGAGACCGCCGGAATTCTTGGGCTGAAGCCGGAGACGGTAAAGACCCGACTGCACCGCGCCCGCACCATGCTGCGCGACATCGTCGAGAACAAGATCGGTCCCGTGGTGATGGAGGCGTTCCCCTTTGCCGGCCGGCGCTGCGAGCGCCTGACGGACGCTGTGCTGAAGCGGCTGGGCTTCGATTAACTTTTCCGGGAACCTCTGCACTCCACGCCCATCCAACTCCTGTTCATCAACGCGCGGCATTGGTTCCGCGCGCCACAGGAGTGTCAAACCATGTTCATACGATTGAGCGCGGCGATCGCCGCATTGAGCCTTCTTGGCAGCGCCGCGCTGGCGCAAGGCGCAAAACCCACCGATCCCCAGATCGCACATATCGCCTACACGGCTGGCGTGATCGACATCAACGCAGCCAAACAGGCGATCTCAAAAGCCAGCAACAAGGACGTCAAGGCATTCGCGCAAGACATGGTGCGCGACCATGAGGCCGTGAACAAGCAGGCGCTCGACCTGGTCAAGAAGCTGAAGGTGACGCCGGAGGACAACGACACCAGCAAGACGCTGTCGAAGCAGGCCACCGAGAAGCTCGCGGAGCTCGACAAGTTGAAGGGCGCCGAATACGACAAGGCCTATCTCGCCAACGAGGTCGCCTACCACAAGACCGTCAACAGCGCGCTGGAGACGCAATTGATTCCGTCAGCCAGCAATGCCGAGCTGAAGAGCCTGCTGCAAACCGGCCTAAAGATTTTTCAAGGCCACCAGCAGCACGCCGAACAAGTCGCCGCCAAGCTGAAATAGGAGGCCGCCATGCGTCCGGGACGATACCGGCTCCTCGTCGCCGCCCTGCTGCTCGGCGCGGCGGTCGTCCCGGCGCCTGCAGCGACGATCCAGATCACGATTGACAATCTGGTGTTCGCGCCGGCCGAGGTGTCTGCCAAGGTCGGCGACACCGTCGAATGGATCAACAAGGACGTGTTCGCCCACACCGCGACCGCGCGCAACGGCGATTTCGATGTCGCCACGCCGCCGAAGCAGACGGTGACCTCGGTGCTGACGAAGGCCGGCAGCGTCGAATATTACTGCCGATATCATCCCAACATGAAGGCGGTGCTGACGATTGCGCCGTAACACGGGCGTCTCACAATTTCCGGAACGGCAGCGCCGGGCCTTCGAGCCTGCGCAACCCAAGCTCGCGCCGTTCCAGCCACCACCATGTTGCTTTGGCCAGCCGCCGAACACCTCGCCGTCATCGCCGGCAAAAACAGCGCCTCGCGACCGATCGCGATCACATCGGCTTGTCTTGCGGACAGGCGATCATGTGCCCTGACGGTCGAGGGCTTGCGGTGGAGAAGCAAATACAGAATCCGGGCCGTTCTGGCATGCTGTGGTTTGGGTGCAGCAATCATTTGATGATGGCATTTCATCGATTTCGGAACCGCAGCCGCGACAGAGACTTATTTCGTCGTGCTTGCGCGGTGCCAACTATCTTGTTTCCGATTGAAAGCAGCATGTAGTGTCATCTTTGAATCGATGTAGCGGAGGAGCGCCATGCCGGAGAAAGATCCAATCAATTGGATGCTGTCCGACGCCATCGAGACGCTCGCCCGGGCCGAACGCCTTCACCAGCAGTTCCTAAATTTGCAGCCATTAGCTGGCGTTCGAGAGCCAAGTTGGGAGCCGCCCATCGATGTGCTGGAGACCGATCGCGAGATTCTCATTCTAATCGCATTGCCGGGGGTCGATCCGAATGAAGTCGAAGCACTGCTCGAAAACGGGATGCTGGTAGTGAGCGGACGCCGCACGCTTCCCGCAGAACTGCGCAACGCTCGTATTCTACGCCTTGAGCTGCCTCAAGGGCGGTTCGAACGCCGCATTCGGCTGCCGGCAGGCCGCTACGCCATCACCCGCTTCGCCGCCCACGGTTGCATTGGCCTGCGCCTTGCCAAATCCTCCTGAGAGTTGGCCATGCCCCAAGACAATGAAGCGACCAGCCCCAATCCGTCGCCTGCATCGTCCGATCAGGCGTTCCCTATCCCCAGTGACGCACTCATCATCGTGCCCGTGCGAAACACGGTTCTGTTTCCCGGCGTAGTTGTTCCGATCACCATAGGGCGCCCGAAATCGATCGCGGCGGCACAGCAGGCTATCCGCGAACAGCGGCAGATCGGAATCCTGCTTCAGCGCGATCCGGAATTGGGGGATCCCGGATCTGACGATCTGCACCGCGTAGGCACGGTCGCCAATATCGTTCGCTACATCACAGGACCCGATGACAGCCACCATATCGTCTGCCAAGGCGTGCAGCGAATGCGCGTGCTGGATTTCCTTCCAGGCACCCCGTATCCGGTAGCTCGCGTACTTCAAATACCGGAGCCGACGACCGATTCACCCGAGATCGAAGCTCGTTTCCTCAATCTGCAGCGCCAGGCTATCGAGGCGATACAACTGCTGCCGCAGACGCCGCAAGAATTGATTGCAGTCCTGCAAGGCACCACCTCGCCGTCGACACTCGCCGACCTCGCGACCTCATACATGGACATCAAACCGCAGGAGAAACAGGAAATTCTTGAGACGGTCGACCTCGGCCTTCGCATGGAAAAGGTCTCACGCCATTTGGCAGAACGCATCGAAGTACTCAGGCTGAGCAACGAGATCGGCCAGCAAACCAAGGCCACGTTCGATCAGCGTCAGAGAGAAGCGATCCTGCGCGAGCAGATGGCAACCATTCAGCGCCAGCTCGGCGAGGGCGATGGAAAGGCGCAGGAGATAGCGGAACTGACTGAGGCCATTGCCAAGGCCAACATGCCACCCGAGGCGGAAAACCAGGCGCGAAAGGAGCTCCGCCGCTACGAGCGGATGCCGGACGGAGCTGCAGAGGCCGGGATGGTGCGAAGCTATCTCGACTGGTTGATCGAACTGCCGTGGAGCCTGCCGGAGGAGAAGCCGATCGACATCGCCGAGGCAAGACGGATTCTCGATGAGGATCATTACGGCCTGGAAAAGATCAAGAGCCGAATCATCGAATATCTCGCCGTCAGAAAGCTCGCGCCTGGCGGCAAAGCGCCGATTCTCTGCTTTGCCGGTCCACCGGGCGTCGGCAAGACATCATTAGGCCAATCCATTGCGCGCGCCATGGAGCGTCCCTTCGTGCGTGTCAGCCTCGGTGGCGTTCAGGACGAGGCAGAGATCCGTGGCCATCGGCGCACCTATATCGGCTCACTGCCCGGTAACATCATCCAGGCGATCAAGAAGACGGGCGCTCGCAATTGCGTGATGATGCTCGACGAGATCGACAAGATGGGCCGTGGCATTCAGGGCGATCCCTCCGCCGCGATGCTCGAAGTGCTCGACCCCGAGCAGAACGCGACGTTCCGCGACAACTATCTCGGCGTTCCCTTCGATCTTTCGCGCGTTGTTTTTCTGACCACCGCCAACATGCTCGATACTGTTCCCGGCCCGCTTCTGGATCGGATGGAGATCATCAGTCTCGCCGGCTACACTGAGGATGAAAAACTCGAGATCGCCCGGCGCTATCTCGTTCGTCGTCAATTGGAGGCTAACGGGCTCAAGGCAGAGCAGGCCGAGATCGATCCGGAGGCGCTGAGATTGATTATCCGCAGCTATACCAGGGAGGCCGGCGTTCGCAATCTGGAGCGGGAGATTGGCAAGGCGCTTCGCAACGTGGCCGTCCAGATCGCCGAAGGCAGTACCGATCGGGTTCGTCTCTCATCGAGCGACATCGCCACCATTTTAGGCGCGCCCCGGTTCGAGAATGAGATCGCCATGCGTACCAGCATTCCCGGTGTGGCGACCGGATTGGCATGGACGCCGGTCGGAGGCGATATTCTCTTTATAGAGGCCTCGCGAATGCCGGGCAAGGGAACGCTGATCCTGACGGGTCAGCTCGGCGAGGTCATGCGCGAAAGTGCGCAGGCGGCTCTGACCCTGGTCAAGAACCGCGCATCTCAGCTTGGCATCGATACCGCGCAGCTTGGAAAGTCCGACATTCACGTTCACGTCCCCGCCGGCGCTACACCGAAAGACGGACCAAGCGCGGGTGTCGCGATGTTCACCGCGCTTGCGTCCCTGCTGACCAATCGCACAGTGCGAAGCGATACCGCCATGACCGGCGAGATTTCATTGCGCGGCCTGGTGCTGCCTGTTGGCGGCATCAAGGAGAAAGTCGTCGCCGCTGCGGCTGCTGGCCTGACCCGCGTGATGCTGCCTGCAAGAAACCGCCGCGATTTCGATGACATCCCGACGAGCGCCCGCTCGAAACTGGAATTCATCTGGCTCGAGCGGGTCGACGACGCGATCGCGGCGGTTCTGGAGGAAAAGGCCAAGACGGCCAGTGCAGCGGCGGAATGATTTGGATATTCGTAGGTTACGTTCGATGGCGGCCACCAGTGCTGGCATCCTGATGTACCGCCGCAGAGGCGGTATCAAGGTTCTTCTCGTTCATCCCGGCGGACCGTTCTGGCGCACCCGCGATTTGGGCGCTTGGTCGCTCCCGAAGGGAGAATTGGATGGCGAAGAGCCCCCGGAGACAGCAGCGCGGCGCGAGTTCGCAGAAGAGCTCGGGATCGAAGCCTCCGGCCCCCTGCAGTCCTTGGGTCAGGTACGCCAGCGTGCCGGCAAGATCGTCTGGGGCTATGCGCTTGAAGGCGATCTCGATGTCAGCTCCATCAAGTGCAACGAGGTCGCGATGGAATGGCCTCCCCAAAGCGGTCGAATCATCAACTTTCCCGAGATTGACCGGGCAGCGTGGTTTACCCTGTCCACCGCTAGGCAGAAGATCCTCGCAAGCCAGCAGCCGTTTCTCGATCGATTGGAACGGCTTTGCGGAAAAGCAGCCGAAAAATAATCGCTTCTTGCCGACCTTCTTTGGAAGGCCGACCGCTTATCATAGGTTCTGGCAAGGGATCTGGAGCGGGCGAAGGGAATCGAACCCTCGTATGCAGCTTGGGAAGCTGCCGTTCTACCATTGAACTACGCCCGCGGGTCTTGCCCCATGATTAGCCGACCTTGCGCGATCCGCCAAGCTCTTCCATTGAGCCGTCTCGCTCGCTGTCAACTTCCCCAAAAATTCCAGATACGATTCGTGCGGCCGGTGGTATGATTCGCGTCTGGGGCTGGTGGCGTATGACGGGGCGTGGGTACAGCATTTTCGACACGGCGATCGGCCGCTGCGGGATCGCATGGAGCCCGGCGGGCATTATCGGCGTGCAGCTCCCGGAAGTCCGTGAAATCGACACGCGGCGGCGGCTCTATCAGCTCTATCCTGATGCCCGCGAGCTTCGCCCGCCGGCGAATGTACAGGTCGCCATTGAGGGCATCATCGCGCTGTCGCGCGGGGCAGCGTGCGATCTGTCCGATGTTGCGCTCGATATGACCGGCATTCCCGCCTTCAACCAGCGCGTCTATGCCTATACGCGCGCGATCCCGCGCGGCGAGACGCGGACCTATGCGGAAGTGGCCGCCAGCCTTCGCGCTTCAGGCGCGGTCCATTCGGTGGCGCGGGCGATCGGCCGCAACCCCTTCATGATCATCGTGCCCTGTCATCGCGTGCTCGAAGCCGGCAATTATGCCGACAAGATCTCAGCCTTTGGCGGGGCGATCTCCAAGCGGCGGCTGCTCTCGATCGAGGGCGCCAGCCAGACCTCCGGCAAGACATTGTTCGACGTGCTGCTGCCGGTTGCACCGCCGCGCCCGCATCCTTAAGTAGGCGGGATGATCGCGACCACGCTTCTTGAACGCAAATCCATATCCGTCTTCGACTTTCGCTGCACCGCGGGACCGGGCGACAAGCCGTTCGCGGAGCAGCATGGCGGACATTCGATTTCCTATGTGCGCAAAGGCAGTTTCGGCCTGCGCAGCCGCGGCAAGTGCAGCGAACTGGTGGTGGGATCGGTGCTGATCGGCCATCCCGGCGATGAATATACCTGCACCCACGAGCATGTCTGCGGCGACGAGTGCCTGTCGTTCTTCCTAGCGCCCGAGCTGGTGGAAACCATTGGCGACAGCCGGTCGCCATGGCAGATCGGCTCCGCGCCGCCGCTGCCGGAACTCGTCGTGCTCGGCGAACTGGCGCAAGCGGCAGCAGATGGCAGCAGTGACATCGGCCTCGATGAGATCGGTCAGGTGCTGGCGAGCCGCTTTGTCGAGGTGGTTTCCGGCAGGCCGCGCAAATCCGGCCCTGATGCGGCGCGCGACCGCCGCCGTGCGGTGGAAACCGCGCTGTGGATCGATGCCAATTCGCACCGTCAGATCAATCTGGAGGACGCCGCGGCTGAGGCCGGGATTAGCCCGTTCCATTTCCTGCGGCTGTTCTCGCAAGCGCTCGGCGTCACCCCGCACCAATATCTGGTGCGCTCGCGGCTGCGCCATGCCGCGCGGCGCTTGGCTGACGACGACAGCGCGATCACCGACATCGCCTATGATGTCGGTTTTGCCGACCTCTCCAATTTCGTGCGCACCTTCCATCGCGCCGCCGGCGCCTCGCCGCTGAAATTCCGCCAGGCCTCGCGGGGCATGCGCAAGATTTTCCAAGAACGGCTGGCCCTCCACTGACTAGGCTTTCTCCAGGCCGCGCGCTCGCGGCAATTTTTTGCTGGAGAATGTCATGTACGACCACATCGGATTACGCGTCGGCGATCTCGACGCCAGCGTGCGCTTCTATACGGCAGTGCTCGCGCCCTTAGGCTTCGTGCTGTGCTCGCGGGATGATTCCGGCGCAGGCTTCGGCCCGAAGGGCGCGCCCGCGCTCTGGCTGCATCTGCACAAGGGATCTTCAGGCTCCGCCGCGCATGTCGCGTTCCGCGCCAAGGATCATGCGGCGATCCAGAAATTCCACGCCGAGGGCCTGAAGGCCGGCGGCCGCGACAATGGCGGCGCCGGACTGCGCGCGGATTACAGCCCAACCTACTACGCTGCGTTTTTGATCGACCCCGACGGCAACAATGTCGAGGCGGTTTGTACGTAGCGCCGATCCTCGCAAGGACGAATCCAACAATCACGAACCAACAACGGACGGACTCATCACCATGGCTTCCATTCACAAGGAAATCCTCATCGACGCGAACCCTGCCGACGTCTGGGACGCACTGCGCGATTTCGGTGCGCTGCATACGCGGCTAGTGCCGGGCTTCGTCACCGACACCAAGCTCGACGGCGACGCGCGCATCGTGACATTCTCGAACGGCACCGTGGCGCGCGAAGTCCTGGTCGATTGCGACGACAGCAAGCGGCGGCTGGTCTATGCCATCATCAGCGAACGTATCAAGCAGCACAGCGCCTCGGCACAGGTGTTCGATGATGCCAACGGGCGCACCCGCTTCGTGTGGATCGCCGACGTGCTGCCGAACGAGATCGCACCCTATATGGACGCGCAGATGGATCTGGGCATGCGCGCCATCCAGAAAGCGCTGGGACGGAGCGCGGCATGACCTCGCCATTTCTCGATGCCCTCGGCGCGAATGGCCCCTCCGCCGACCGTGCTGGCAAGATGGATCTTTATGGGCGCTTCGTCGGCTCCTGGGATCTCGATGTCAGACAGTTTTCCGAAGATGGCCGCGAGCGGCGCCGCGCCGGCGAATGGCATTTCGGCTGGGCGCTGGAGGGGCGCGCGATCCAGGACGTCTGGATCGTGCCGCCGCGCGGAGAACTGCGTCATGGCGATGCCGCGGCCAAATTCAATTCTTATGGCACCACGCTGCGGGTCTACGATCCCGATATCGACGCCTGGCGCATCCAGTGGACCGACCCGGTGACGCGGACTTTTCTGCAGATGATCGGGCGCGCCGAGGGCACCGACATCGTGCAACTGGGCACCCGGCCGGATGGCCAGCTAGCCCGGTGGAGTTTTAGGGACATCACCGACGACTCCTTCCTCTGGCAGGGCGAAGTCTCGGCCGACGATGGCGAGAGCTGGCGGATCAACACCGAGTTCACGGCCCGGCGCAGGTCTCAATCGGATTGAATGTGATCGTTCGCACAGATGGCACAGCCGTCTCGCTCCTAGCCTCCCCCTATGCGTCCGAATGGCGCCGCGCCTGCGGCCGCCGGCGCATGAGGAGTAGAACCTGACGGGAGCTGACAAGGTGGTGTGCCAGGCGGCCACGCTGCCGTTGCTGTTCGCCCTGACGTTGATGCCGGCAAAGGCACAATTTGCCGGCTTCGGCGGCGGCGACGGCTCAGACATGATGACGCAGATGGCGCCGATGCTAGAAATGATGAAGGCAAAGATGGGCAAGCGCCGCTTTGCCATGATGATGCAGACCATGGGCCCGATGGGCCGCATGATGGAAGGCGGCGGCGGTGGGCTCGGCGGCATGATGGGCGGTGGTATCCCCGGCGGCTTTGGCGGCGGCTACGTTCCCGAGGGTTACGGCGTGAACGCTGGTGGCATGAATTTCGGCGGCGGCGATTTCATGGGCATGCTCGGCGGCGCTGGCGGCGGCGAGCTGATGAGCATGGTCCCGCAACTGATGCGCACGGCCAATGTCGGCAGCGGCCGTCATGGCCGGCGGCGCGCGCGGCGGTAGTCGTCACCGTCATTGCGAGGAGCGCAAGCGACGAAGCAATGACGATCGTTACGACAGCGCCGGGCTAACCGCGGGCACCCGCTGCTTCGGCCCCCAGCGCGTCAGCACCACGCTCGCGCATGAGAGCACGCCGAGCAGCACCATGGAGACTGCCGCCAGCATGAAGAAGTTCTGCGCGGTGGCGTCGTGCGTCAACAGCCACCAGCCACCGGCGCCGATGAACAACAGCCGCGCGGTCTGCGCCATCACCGGGCCAATCACCTTGGCCGCGCCCTGCGAGGAGAAATACATCGCGGTGGCAAGGCCGAGGAAGGCGTACATCGGCGCCGCCGTCGAAAGATATTGACGGCTCGCGGCTCGCACGGCCGCATCTGATGTGAAGAGATTGACCCAGATGTCGGGGAAGATTGCGATGAAGGTCGCAAATGTGCCGACCGAGGCGAATGCGACGAGCCCCGCCGTCCAGGCAATCTTGCGGGCCCGCGCGATGCGCTGCGCGCCGACGGCCATGCCGACCATCGGGACCGAGGCGATGCCGACCGCAAATGAGATCGAGGTCAGCATGAATTCGAGCCGCGCGCCGATGCCGTAGCCGGCGAGGACTTCGGTGCCAAAGCTCGCCAGCATGTGGGTGAAGATACTGATCGTCAGCACCGACTGAAGCGGCGAGAAGCAGGCGATGGCCCCGACCTTCAGGATGTCGATGAACATCGACCACTGAATATGAAGGCCCCTGACCTTGGGAACGACGCGCGCGCGGCCGGAAAACAGATACCAGGACATCACGGAGATGCTGATCAGGTAAGCGATCAGCGAACCGGCCGCGACGCCGCGCATGCCGAACTGCGGGATCGGGCCGAGACCCAGGCCCAGCGCGCCGCCGAGAATGATCTGGCAAATCGCCGACGACAGCATCAGCAGCGACGGCAGCTTCATGTTTCCGGTGCCGCGCAGAATGCCGGACATCGTGTTCATCAGCCACGGCACCACGGCGGCGCCGAAGAAGATTTGCGTGTAAGCGATCGCCTGGCTCAGCACATCGCCGCGGCCGCCAAGCAGTTCGAGCAGTTTGGGGCCGAAGATCAGCATGCCCAGCATGAAGCCCAGCCCGAAGCAGAGGCCGATCAGCAGCGCGTGCGCGGCAAGGGTCGAGGCGCGGTCGAGGTCACCGGCGCCGAGCGCTCGCGCGATCGCGGATGCCACGCCGCCACCCATGGCGCCACCCGACATGGTCATGGTCAGGATCACCGTTGGAAACACCAGCGCCATCGCGGCCAGCGCTTCCACGCCCAGACGGCCGATATAGGAGGTCTCGGCGATGACGACGCAGGTACCTGCGGTAAGCGCGATCACGTTCGGCCAGGCCAGCCACAACAGCGTGCGCAGGATCGGGCCGTCGAGCAGCGCGTTTTTCGCCGGCGCCGCCGGTCGCGGAAGCGGACGCTCATCCTTGTCTACGGGAATTTCGGCGACGCCGAGATCGGACATTTCTGCTCCCAGCGCGCGGACTTGGGCAAACCGCGGCGCGCTGCTTCCTAGCATGGCGAAGCCTGATTCCACGTGCACGCGGCGCAATGGGGGCCTGCGGGATTGCGTGGCGGGCCTTCGGCCGGCCGTTTCACAGGGAATTCATGCTGGAACACGAACGTTCGGGCCGGCGCTGCATTGTACGGGCGATATCCCGGAGAACCCTGTCATGCGCAAGCCCCACCTCCTGGCCATCTGCGTCGGCGCGTTGACGCTGCCGCTGGCCGCCTGTAGCGAACCCAAGGAGACCGCGACCGTGGCGCAGACCTATGGTCCCTCACCCAACCTGCCGCCACCGGAACATTCCTGGATTCCGACGGTGGACATCGCAACCGTCAAGCGCTGGCCGAACGGCGCCACGCCGACCGCCGCAAACGGCATGACGGTCAGCGCCTTTGCCCTCGACCTCGAACATCCGCGTACCGTCTACACGCTGCCGAACGGCGACGTGCTGGTCGCCGAGAGCAACGCGCCGCCGAAGCAGGGCAGCGGCATGAGCATCAAGGGCTTCATCTACAAGCAGGCGCAGAACTGGGCGGGCGCCGGCGTTCCCAGCGCCAATCGCATTACGCTGCTGCGCGATGCCGACGGCGACGGCGTTGCCGAGCTGAGAAGCACCTTCATCAGCGGGCTGAATTCGCCCTTCGGCATGGTGCTGGTCGGCGACGAGCTCTATGTCGCCAATACCGACGCGATCATGAAATTCCCTTATCGCGAAGGCGACACCAAGATCGGCGGGCCCGGCGTCAAGCTTGCGGACCTGCCCGCCGGCACCCGCAATCATCACTGGACGAAGGATCTCACCGCCAGCCCCGACGGCACCAAGCTCTATGCAACGGTCGGCTCCAACAGCAATGTCGGTGAAAACGGCATGGATGCCGAGAAGGATCGCGCGGCCGTACTGGAAGTCGATCGAGCCAGCGGTCAATGGCGCGTGTTCGCCTCGGGCCTGCGCAATCCGAACGGTCCCGCATGGAATCCGCACACCGGCGAACTTTGGGTCGCCGTCAACGAGCGCGACGAGATCGGCAACGATCTGGTGCCGGACTACATGACGTCGGTGAAGGACGGCGCGTTCTACGGCTGGCCATACAGCTATTTTGGCGAGCATGTCGACACCCGCGTCGAGCCGCCGCGGCCTGATCTCGTGCAGAAGGCGATGGCGCCGGATTATGCGTTGGGCGCGCACACGGCCTGCCTCGGGCTGACGTTTAACACCGGCAAGCTGTTTCCTGCCGAGATGGAGGGCGGCGCTTTCATCGGCCAGCACGGCTCCTGGAATCGCAAGCCGCCCTCCGGCTACAAGGTGATCTTTGTCCCCTTCAAGGACGGCAAGCCATCCGGACCGCCGCAGGACGTGCTTACCGGTTTCCTCAACGACAAGGGCCAGGCGCAGGGCCGCCCGGTCGGGGTGCGGCTCGACAAGCAGGGCGCGCTGCTGGTGGCTGACGATGTCGGCAACACGATCTGGCGCGTGACGCCGGCTGCGAGGTCGGCATCGCGGTAAAGGCCACACGGTCTCCCACGGCCGACCCGGTTGGGGGACAACGCTCCCGAAGGGGCGAGTTCCGCACGTTAGCGGGAACGAGCGCGCCGGCTCCACGTTGACCCCCTGCCGGTTCCCAAATCAGTGGGATGGCAGCGTGGACGAATGGCCGTGTCATCGCAGGTCAACGTGCCCCTCAGCAACTTGCGCGCGATTACCATCATCATCGTGGTCGCGTTTCACTCCGTGCTGCCGTATCTCGCATCTCAACCGGCCGCCCCCTTTCCGTTCGACGCACCGCCCTATCGCTGGATTGCATTCCCAATCCTCGATAGCCAGCGCTGGTTCGGCTTCGACCTGTTCTGCGCATGGCAGGATGTAAGCCTGATGTCGCTGATGTTCTTGCTGGCCGGTCTGTTCACGCCGTCCAGCCTTGGCCGCAAAGGGCCTCGCACCTACACCCTGGAGCGCTCGTGGCGGATCGGCCTGCCATTCGTTTTTGCCGTCGGTATTCTCAGCCCTCTCGCCTACTTCGCGTCCTATCGGCTGACCGCGGCCGATCCCTCCTTCAGCGCCTTTTGGCAACATTGGCGCGCGCTTCCGATGTGGCCTGCCGGGCCGCAATGGTTTCTGTGGCAGATCTTTCTGCTGGGCGCCGTTGCGGCCGCCGTCCACGCGTTCGCCCCGCATTGGCTTCGGGCATTGAGCGCGCTCGTCGCCCGGGTTGCCGATCGCCCGCTAATGTTCTTCATTGGGCTGGCGGCGCTCTCTGCGCTGGCCTATGTGCCGCTGGCGATGGCCTTCACACCGTGGGAGTGGACTTTTCTCGGCCCATTTTCATTTCAGCTCAGCCGGCCGCTGCACCACGTGGTCTATTTCTTCGCCGGATTTGCGATTGGCAGCCACGGCCCCGAGCACAGCATACTGCGTCCCGATGGTCCGCTTGCACGTCATTGGCTGGCCTGGCTGGCGGCCGCCATCGCTAGCATGTCCGTATGGGGCGGGCTCACATCGCTGACCTTACCGGAGTGGCAGGCGAGCGCGCCGCTCTTTCGACTGGCTTCGGCGCTGGCGTTTCCAGTTGCTTCCGCGGCCGCCGCTCTGTGTCTGCTCGCGATCTGCCTTCGGCTGCTGCAATCGCGCGACCGCCTGCTCGATAGCCTGTCCAGCAATGCCTACAGCATCTATCTGCTGCATTACGCCGTGGTCGTGTGGTTGCAATACGCGTTGCTTGATGTCGATCTCAACGCGATCGGCAAGGCGACGATCGTTTTTGCCGCTGCGCTCACCATAAGTCTGGCTGCAAGCGCCGGAATGAAGATCGGCGGGAGAGCGCTGGTTTCGCGTCATTCCGAGCCACGAGACGAGAGAGCCATCGCCAATCAACCGCGATAACGGATGCCGACATGTCGCTGGTACTGACACTTGCGTCCCGCAACCTGTTCCACGATCGGCTTCGCTTCGTCGCGACCATGGTCGGAGTCGTCTTCTCGGTCGTCCTCGTCATGATCCAGATGGGCCTGTTCCTCGGGTTCGGCCGAATGGTCACGACGATGATCGACCACGCCTCGGCCGATTTGTGGATCCTGCCCAAGGGCGCCAAATGCTTCGAGGATCCTTCCCTGCTCGACGTCAAGCTGCGCGACCGCGTCGCCACCATGGAAGGCGTTAGCTGGGCCGTCCCGCTCGTGATCGGCTTCTCGGACTGGCGCCTGGAAAGTGGCGAAGTGACGCCGGTCTTCATTGTGAGCGCCGACCTGCGCGACGGCAGCCTGCAACCGTTCAACGTGGCGGACGGCAACGTGCAGGCGTTGACGCAAGGAGCGAACGTTGCGGTCGACCGCTCCTATTTTGACCGGCTCGGTGTCAGCGGCGTCGGCTCGACGGCAGAAATCCGTGGCCGCAAGGTGCGCGTGGTCGCGGTTACCGACGGCATCCGCTCGTTCGCCACGACGCCGTACGTGTTCGTGGACTTGAAAAACGCGCGCAACTACACCGGAACGCCGCGCGATCGCGCCAGCAGCGTTCTGGTTCGGCTGAAAGGCGATGCCGATCGGGAGAAGGTGCTCAGCGCCATTCGCGCGGAGGTCGGCGAGGCAGAGGTTCTCACCTCGGACGATTTCCGCAGCCGCAGCCGGTCGTTCTGGCTATTTGGCACGGGGGCCGGAGCCGCGCTGTTTGCCGGCGCATTGCTCGGAGTGATCGTCGGCACCGTGATCGTCGCGCAGACGCTTTACTCCAGCACCAAGGATCATCTGAACGAATTCGCCACCCTGCGCGCGATGGGTTCCTCGAACGCCTATATCTATACCGTGATCATCTATCAGGCACTCATCAACGCCGTGATCGGATTTGCGATCGCCGCCGGGATCGGCTCGATCGTCGTCCAGATGACCGCCAAGAGCGCGTTGCCGATCGTCATCACGCCATGGCTGATGGCGGCGCTGTTCGCGCTGACGGTGGTGATGTGCGTAGCATCCGGCATTGGGGCAATCATCCGTGTCGTTCGTATCGATCCAGCCACGGTGTTCATGCGATGAATGACCATGTCGTCGAAGCCAAGTCGGTCGAGAAGAAGCTGGGTCGCGGCGCCGGCGAGGTGCACGCGTTGCGCGGCATCGACCTCTCGCTGCGGCGGGGCGAGCTGACGTTGCTGATGGGCCCTTCAGGGAGCGGCAAGACTACGCTGCTGTTGGTCCTCGGATGCATGCTGACGCCGAGTTCGGGCAGCGTCACCATACGCGGGACGCCGACAGCTGACGCCGACAAGGAAGCGCTCGCCAGGATTCGGCGCGAGCATATTGGTTTCGTATTCCAGTCCTATCATTTATTCCCGACGCTGACCGCGACCCAGAACGTGCAATTGGCGCTGGATATTCGTGGCGAGCACGGCAGGCGCGCGGCGCAGAAGTCGCGGGAGGCCCTCGCAATGGTCGGGCTCGAGCAAAAGATGGACAGTTTGCCGGGAGAGCTCAGCGGCGGCGAGCAGCAAAGGGTCGCCATCGCGCGGGCTCTCGTCGCAAACCCTTCCGTCGTTCTTGCCGACGAGCCGACCGGCGCACTGGATGGAAAGAACGGCCAGAGCATCGTGCGTATTCTCGCCGAGACCGCCCATGAGCGTGAGCGGGCGGTGCTGGTCGTCACCCACGATCCGCGCGTCGTCCCCTACGCCGATCGCATTGTCGAGATCGAGGACGGTCTTATCGTGCAAGAGCGTGCCGACCGCCCGCGCATGCCCACACCCGTGCCGTTCAGAGCCTGAGCGCAAGGGCCGCCATGAGCCTGCGAGCCGAACTTTTGCGCATCGGTATTCGCATGTTGCTCAAGCGGCGCGGCGGGAGTCTCGATGTCGAGCAATGGCGGCGGAACATGCGTGTGATGGAGCGGTTTGTGCCGCATCCGCCCGCCCGGAGCGCAACGGTCGAGATCGAGGCCGGTCGGGTGCGGTTTCACCGGGTCACCACGCCGGCATCCCGGCCCGAACGTAACGTGCTCTATCTCCATGGCGGCGCCTATGTTTCCGGCGCGCCGATCTATTACCGGCACTTCCTCTGGCGGATTGCCGACGCTTTGCAAGCCCGTGTCTGGGCGCTCGAATACCGCCTCGCTCCGGAACACGCTTTTCCGGCAGCGCTTGAGGATGCCGTGGAGGGCTATCGTTGGCTCGTCGATCACACGCCCGATCGTCGCCAGTTGTTCGTAGTGGGAGATTCGGCTGGCGGCGGCCTTGCGCTGGGCCTGCTGTTGAGGCTCCGTGACGATGGCAAGCCGCTTCCGGCAGCGGCGGTCGCCTTGTCGCCCTGGACCGACCTTGCCCTCACCAGCTCTTCGCTGAAGGCGAATGCAGCGGCCGATCCGATGCTGAATGTTGAGGATCTTCCCGATCTGGCGAAGCTCTATCTCGGCGGAGCCGATCCGCGTACGCCCTACGCTTCGCCGCTCTACGGCGATCCCGCCGGATTGCCGCCGGTGCTTATTCAGGTCGGCAGCGATGAAATTCTCAGGGACGACGCTGTCCGCATGGTGGAGAAGCTTCGGTCGCACAATCCGCGCAGCAAACTCGAGGTCTGGCGGCGCATGCCGCACGTCTGGCAATTGTTCGTGCCGGTGTTGCCTGAGGCCCATCAGGCGATTGTGCAGATCGGCGAGTTTATCTCTGACGTGCGCGCCTGAGGCTGTCCGGCGGCGCAGGCGGTCAGACCCGGAAATGCTTGGAGAGCTTCAACCCCTGCGCCTGATAGTTCGATCCGATGCGCTGGCCGTACATCGCATCGGGCCGTGACAGCATTTTCTCGTAGACCAGACGGCCGACGATCTGGCCGTGTTCGAGGATGAATGGCACCTCGCGCGAGCGCACTTCGAGCACGGCCCGCGCACCTTGCCCGCCGGCGCCGGCATAGCCGAAGCCGGGATCGAAGAATCCGGCGTAATGCACGCGGAATTCGCCGACCAGGGGATCGAACGGCACCATTTCGGCGGCGTAGTCCGGCGGCACCTGCACGGCCTCCTTCGAGGCCAGGATGTAGAACTCGCCGGGATCGAGGATGAGGCTGCCGTCTGATCGCGCCGGGATCGGCTCCCAGAATTCATCGATCGCATAGCCGCCGCGGCGGTCGACGTCGACCACACCCGTGTGGCGCTTGGCGCGGTAGCCGACGAAGCCGCCGGTGTTCTCGCCGGAGAGATCGACCGACAGCGCCACGCCATTGGCGAGATCGGCGTCATCGATATCGACCAGGCGCTCGGCGCCATGCAGCGCGTCGAGTTCGTCGGCATTGAGGATGGCGTCGCCGGTGCGGAAGCGCACTTGTGATAGCCGCGACCCCTCGCGCAGCAGCACCGGAAACGTCTTCGGGCTGATCTCGGCATAGAGCGGGCCGTGATAGCCCGCGCCGATCATATCGAAGCGGCGGGTGCCGTCGGCAATCACGCGGGTGAAGACGTCGAGCCGTCCGGTCGAACTCTTCGGGTTTGCCGCGGCCACGATCTCCGGCGGCAGCGCGAGGCTTTCCAGCAGCGGCACGATATAGACGCAATTGGTCTCCAGCACCGCGCCGTCTGAGAGATTTATTTCATGCAGCTTCAATTCGTCGATGCGCTCGGCGACGGTCGCGCCGGGACCAGGCAGGAAGCTCGCGCGCACCCGGTAGGCAACGTCGCCGAGGCGCAAATCGAGGCTTGCGGGCTGGATCTGGCTCTCGACAAACGGATAGGCCGGCAGAATCAGGCCCGCATCCGCCATCGCCGCGATCATGCGGTCGGGGAGAATTCCGTTACCGTCGGGCGGAAGCGTGAACGACACGGCGCGGTCCTCTGAGGTGGCCCTGGATGCCTAAATGTCATCCAAACCTCGTAAATATGGGCTTTTAGGGGTTATCCGATGGCCGCCTTGACTGAAAGGGCACAAGCGAATATCAGCATGACTTATCCCGTGGTGATTTGAGCCGGCCGGCTTGCAGCCACGTTAAACAAGTAGCTAAACAGGCCGGGGACACGTGTGATCCCGGCCTGTGGAAATTCTTCCAGGCCGGTTTTTTGTGACCATTTTCCGGTGGTCACGACGGAGGTCACATGTCTGAAGTTGGTTCTACCAAGCGTTTTCGTCGCGAAACCCGCCTCGTCCATGGCGGCACGCTGCGCTCGCAATTCGGCGAGACGTCGGAAGCGCTGTTCCTCACCCAAGGCTATGTCTACGACAGCGCGGAGCAGTGCGAGGCGCGCTTCAAGGGCGAGGATCCCGGCTTTATCTATTCGCGCTATTCCAATCCTACGATTTCAATGTTCGAGCGCCGAATGATCGAGCTCGAAGGCGCGGAAGCTGCTCGCTCCACCGCCACCGGCATGGCCGCGGTGACGACCGCGATCCTCGCACCGCTCAGAGCTGGCGATCATGTGGTGGCCTCGAAAGCCCTGTTCGGCTCGTGCCTCTACGTCGTGCAGGACCTCCTGCCGCGCTACGGGATCGAAACGACGCTGGTCGACGGACTCGATCTCGACCAATGGCAGCGCGCATTGCGGCCCAACACCAAGACCTTCTTCCTGGAGAGCCCGACCAACCCGACGCTCGATGTGCTCGATATTCCGGCGATTGCCGAGATCGCGCACAAGAGCGGCGCACGGCTGGTCGTCGATAACGTCTTTGCCACGCCGATCTGGCAGAGCCCGCTTTCGCTCGGCGCCGATGTCGTGGTCTACTCCGCAACCAAGCATATCGATGGTCAAGGGCGCTGCCTCGGCGGCATCATTCTCTCGTCCGAAGCCTTCATCGCAGAGCACATTCACAACTTCATGCGCCAGACCGGGCCATCGCTCTCTCCCTTCAACGCGTGGGTCCTGCTCAAGGGACTGGAGACGCTGGGCGTGCGGGTACGCGCGCAGACCGACAACGCGGCGAAGATCGCCGAGGCGTTGGCAAGCCATCCGAAGATTGCGCGATTGATCTATCCTGGCCGCGCCGATCATCCGCAAGCGGAGCTGGTGAAGAAGCAGATGCGCGGCGGCTCGACGCTGATCGGCTTCGAGGTGAAGGGCGGCAAGGCCGCCGCCTTCCGCGTCCTCAATGCGTTGAAGCTTGCGCAGATCTCCAACAATCTCGGCGATAGCAAGAGCCTCGTCACCCATCCTGCGACCACGACCCATCAACGGCTGACGCCGGAGGCGCGCGCCGAGCTCGGCATCAGCGAGGGCTTTATTCGCTTCTCCGCCGGGCTCGAGCATGCGGATGATCTGATCGAGGATTTTGCGCAGGCGCTGGAGAAGGCGTGAGGTGGCGCTACGCACGTAGCCGCACAACAAGCGTCGTCCCTGCGAACGCAGGGACCCATAACCACTGGATGTGTTGAGTTAAGCAAGGCGTCAACCAACCACCGCTTCTAATGGGCCGCGGCGTATGGGTCCCTGCGTTCGCAGGGACGACGGCGTGGATCGTGCTTCGGCTACATCGGCCGATAGGCTCGCACGTCCGACGGCACGGCGACGCCGAGCTTGATCTGGCCGACCGACTTGATGATGTCGTCGCCAAGCAGTTGGGCGAAGCAGGCATAGCCCCAGTCGCTCATGTGCAGGCCGTCGGCGATCACGAAATTCTCGATCGGAATCGCCTGCCGCTCGTGCCAGTCCTTCATCACCGCGAAGCGCGGGAAGACGCCGACCTTGCGAAGCTCGGCCGTCTTGTTCAAGAGCTTCATCATCTTGCCGGCGCTTTCGGCGTGCTCGTTGACCCGCGGCGAATATTGCGGATCGATCAGCACGATGTCGGAGCCCGCAGCCTGAATGCGTGCGATGCCCTCGTCGATGAGCTTGGCGGTTTCGGCCGGATCGAGGTTGCGCAGCACCGCATTGGTGCCGACCTGCCAGATCACCAGATCCGGACGCAAGTCGATCACGGACGTCTGCAGCCGCTTCATCATTTCCGGCGCGTCCTCGCCGCCCTTGCCGGCATTGACGACGGAGATGTCGGCCGTCGGATATTTGCGGCGTAGCTGCGCTGCGAGCCTGTTCGGATAAGTGAATTCCGGTGAACTGGAGCCGTACCCCTGGGTCGATGACGATCCGAAAGCGACGATCACCACTGGCTGACCCGCGACGAGCTTGTTCGCGACACGCGGCAGCGATCCCATCGATTTGGAAGCGCCCTTCGGCGGCAGGCAGGGAACGCGGCTGAAGATGTCGCCGGCCGATTTCGCGACTTCCCTCACCTTGTCGATCGCTTTGCCGGTGACGCCCTTCTGCGCTGCCGGATTGCCGGTGGCCGCCGGCGCAGCCTGGGGCGGGGCGCTTTCAGCCGAGGGTTTGTTTTCCGGGTTGTTTTCAGCCTTGGCGCCATCGGACAGCGCCGCCTGCTGACCGGTTTGCTGCGAAGCCGTCTGGGCATGCAGCGGCACCACCGAGGCAGGCATCAACAGCGCCAGGCCCGCGGCGAAGACAGTCAGCAATATCGATAAACGAAAAGGGCAGTGAGAACTCATTAACGCTAGTTCCTAATTCTGCTGCGCCTGATCGAGGCGGGCCGCATCGAGCACGAATTTCGACAGCGCGCGGCCGAGGCAGGCATGAACTCTTTTGGCCATGTCGGTGCCATGAAAGGTACTGAACAGATCGAAATCTCCGGCGTCGTTCCAGTGGCGCATGATGGCGAAACGATCGAACAGCGGAACATTATGCTGCTGCGCCACCACGCGCATATTATCTAGGTACGGCGGTGCCGAAATCATCGTTTCCGTGCGCGGACTGTATTGCAGATTGACCAAAACCACGTCGGCTCCCGCATTTTGCAGCGCAGCAACGCCCTCGTCGACAGCGCCGCGAAAATCGTCGGGATCGACGGATCGCATAGCATCGACGGTTCCCGTCTGCCAGATGACCAAGGTAGGCCTTTTTGCTTCCACCAGCTTAACGAGGCCGGCGTCCACCTCCTCGGCGGTCTTGCCGGTGTGCAGTTCTACCGAAAGGTTGATTGGGGTGGAGGGCAGCTTCTCCTTCAGCGCCGCCTGCAGCCTGGCCGGATAGGCGCTGTTTTCGGAGGACAGGATGGTCGATGAGCGGCTCCCCACCACCAGGACGGTCAGCGGCCGGGCATTCTTGACGGCCTCGGCCACCTTGGGAAGCGTGCTCTCGGTGGAGAGGAGGTAGGAGGGAACTTCGCAAGCCTGGGGAGCGGCATCCTGGGCACGAGCCAATCCGGCCGCTGCAAGACCCGCAAGCAGCGCCAGGACCAGCACAGTTCCCGAGCCGGGCCTCATGCGCTTCCTCCCGCCATATCGGCGTTTATTGCCGTGCTTTTCGTTTTCGAGGCTCCCTTGTCGGCCGAATGCTTGTACCACGAAATCACCCACGCCATGCCCCACATGATGAGGATACCGGCAAGACTGACCAGGGCGTGCGTGAGGGCACCCCCACCGACTTCGGCCAGCACAAAGTGTCCCGCAAAGGCCAGGAAGACGCCGAGACAGAATATCTCAAGCGAGTGCTGGCCACACAGGATCAATGGTCGCAGCCAGCGCGATTTGAGGCCCGACCAATCCTTGGGCAGGAAGCGCACGGTGAGCGCGGCCAGCGCCAGGAAATGGGCAAACCGCAGCACGTCCAAATCCGTCTTGGTGATCGGATACATCCACTGTTCGATCCGCTTGGGCATCAGGAAGCTGAGTTGCGGAATGTGCCAAGTGAGCGTGACGAAGAACGCCGCCACCAGGTAGGTGATGCAGATCCACATCGTCACCGGCGACGACAGGATACGGGACATGCGCTGCGCCCCGCCCAGTGCGCACCAGGCGCCGAACACGAACAGCAACTGCCAGCAGAACGGATTGAATATCCAGAAGCCGCTCGGATAGGCCGTGAGATACCAGTCGAAGTGCCAGGTCAGCGCGTAGAGCAGCACCGATAGTCCCAGCGCGACGTCGGCCCGCCACTTCATCAACCACAGGATGACGGGCAGAAACAGCATCAGCACGATGTAGAGCGGCAGCACGTCCATGTTGACGGGCCGGAATCTGAGCAGCAGCGCCTGGACAATCGTGACATCAGGCTGCTTGAGGAAATCCATGATGCCCATTTCCTCGCTGTAGAGCGGGTTCTCGAAACGGGTGGCGACGTAGGATATTTCCGCCAGGAAGATCGTGAACAGGAACACGTGGGCGACGTAGATCTGCCATACGCGCCGCATGATGCGTGCGGTCGCCACCACGAAGCCGGCCTCGAGCATCGCGCGGCCGTAGACGAAGGCGGCGGTGTATCCGGAGATGAAGATGAAGATCTCGGTGGCGTCGGAAAATCCGTAATTGCGGATCGTGAACCAGGTCAGGATGTTGGTCGGGAGATGGTCGATGAAGATCAGCCACAGCGCCATGCCGCGAAACAGGTCGAGCCGCAATTCGCGCTCGCCGGCCACCGGGAACGCGATCGCCGGCGCGGACGATGCTGCGGCGGCCTTGGCATCGCTGGCCTTGGCATCGCTGCGAGGCGTTCCGGCGACTGGATCGGCAATGGACGACATCTGGCACCGTTTGGGCAGTTGAGCTTTACGCGTGCACTGTCCGGAAATGGTAATATCGGCCCGCAACTTGCAAACCAGATACGCAAGGAATACGCAAGCGGAAGGGCCGGGCAGCGCGGCTGCGCTCTAGAACGGAACTGTGTTGAAACCGCGATGAAGCAAGCGGCAACCCGGCGCAGCGGAGATTGGTTCCCCCGGCATTCCCGGCTATGATGCGACACAGGATTCCCGGAAGCTTGCCCGCATGTACCGCGCCGTCACCCGCCAGATCGAAGTCACCGTCGAGCCGAACTTCCTCCCCGAGCGCTCGTCGGTCGACAAGGGCCAGTATTTCTGGTCCTACACCATCGTCATCACCAATACCGGCGCCGAGACCGTGCAGCTTCGTACCCGGCACTGGATCATCACCGACGCCACCGGCCGCAAACAGGAAGTCCGCGGCGAAGGCGTGGTCGGCGAGCAGCCTGTTTTGGCGCCGGGCGAGCGCTTCGAATATACCAGCGGCGTGCCGCTGCCGACCGCATCGGGCTTCATGACCGGGCGCTATCAAATGGTCAGCGAAAGCGGTGAGCGTTTCGAGATCGACGTGCCGACGTTCTCGCTGGACAGCCCGGACAGCCGGCGGGTGTTGAATTGACGAGCGGCCCTCATATGAGAGTAGGCAAAGCGCAAGCGTGCCCACCATCAAGCGTGCTCGATGATGGATGGTGAGCACGGCGCTAACGCGCCTTTGCCCACCCTACGGCCCCTACTCCTCCACGCCCGCTTCATGCGGAGTGAACTGGTAGACCGAGGAGCAGAACTCGCAGGTCACCACCACCTTGCCGTCCTTGACCATCTCGGCGCGGTCCTTGGGCGCAAAACTTTTCAGCATCGCCGAGACCGCCTCGCGCGAGCAGGAGCATTGTGCGCGCAAGGAGAGCGGCGAGAACACACGCACGCCGCGTTCGTGAAACAGGCGATACAGCAGACGCTCGCCCGACAGATCAGGATCGATCAGTTCGACATCCTCGACGGTGCCGATCAGCGACTGACCTTCCACCCATGCGTCGTCTTCTGCCACCTGATGCGTAAGCGCGCCTTCCGGCGCGTCGCCCGGATGCAGGTCGGCCTGCCGCGCCCGCTCGGGCGCCTTCGGCAGGAATTGCAGCAGCATGCCGCCAGCGCGCCAGCGATGTTTGCCGCCGTCGCCGCCGCGCCATTCTTCGCCGACCGCAAGCCGCACGCGGGTCGGGATCTGCTCGGAGCGCAGGAAGTATTCATGCGCGGCATCCTCGAGGCTGCCGCCGTCGAGCGCCACCAGTCCCTGATAGCGGCTCATGTCCGCGCCCTGATCGATGGTCATCGCGAGATGGCCCTTGCCGAGCAGGGCGCCTGAATCCTGCCCGTCCTTCAACCGCCTTGCGTCGTAGCGCGCATAGGCGCGCAGCCGATCCGGCGACTGGAAATCCACGATCAGAAACGACACCGGACCGTCGGTCTGCGTCTGCAAAATGAAACGGCCGTCGAATTTTAGCGCCGAGCCAAGCAGCGTCGCCAGCACGATCGCTTCGCCAAGCAATTTTCCGACCGGCGCCGGATAATCGTGCTTGGTCAGGATGTCGTCGAGCGCGGGGCCGAGTCGGGTCAGCCGTCCGCGCAGATCGAGCGAGGCGACCTCGAACGGCAGCACCGCATCATCGACGGGAACGGACGAAGGCGCGCGGATCGGCGCCTCGGTCGTGATTTTGATGTCGGGGGATTGTGAAACCATGGCGCTGTATCTGGGGGCTCGGAATGCAAAACAAAAGGGGTTGACGAGCCGGCGAAATCATCTCCACGCGTCATCCCTGCGAACGCAGGGACCTATAGCCACAGGGCGTTGTGAGTAAGGCAAGGCGTCAATCACTGCCTCTAAATATTGGGGCCGCGGCGTATGGGCCCCTGCGCTCGCACTAGGGCATGCACAGATCTGGTGCGGCGGATTGACTCGGGTCGCGTGCGGG
>NZ_JAGWDK010000008.1 GCF_018398875.1 Bradyrhizobium sp. sGM-13
TTCCATGCCGTCGCAATCGGATGGACCCTCAGAAATGTGTGCATGCCCTAGTGCGTTCGCAGGGACGACGGTTTACCCGCCCGCCCAGACGTCCAGCACGTAGCGGTTCTTGGTGCCGAGATCGTCGATCCAGCGCAGGCCGGCATCGGCGTCGGCGCCGGACTTTTCGCGATAGATCGCAACCAGCGCGGCCTTGACGTCCGGCTCCATCTTGCTGCCGTCGCCGCAGACATAGACGATCGCGCCCTGCTCGATCAGGCTCCAGATGCGGTCCTTTTGCGCCGCCACCTGATGCTGCACATAGGTCTTCGGCCCGTCGGCGCGCGAGAAGGCCGTGTGAAGTTCGGTGATGCCGTCGATCGCGAAGGCCTTCAACTCCGCGGCATAGAGAAAATCCTGTTCGGGATGGCGGCAGCCGAAGAACAGCATCGCCGGGCCGAGCTTTGCGCCCTGCGCCTTGCGATGCGCACGCTCCTGCAGGAAGCCACGGAACGGCGCCAGCCCCGTACCAGGACCGATCATGATCACGGGTTGGGCCGGATCGTCCGGCAGCCGGAAGCCGGCCTTGGTCACGCGTATGGTGGCATGCACGGTATCGCCGACACGGCGGCCGGAGAGATAGTTCGAGCAGACGCCTTTGTAGACGCCGCGGCCGGAACTTGCGGGCGCTTCGACGACGGCGACGGTGACGCTGCAGCGCGCAGAATCGGTCGAAGGTGACGATGAGATCGAATAATAGCGCGGTGCCAACAGCGATAGCATTTCCAGATAGGCGTGGAACGGCAGTTCGCAGGCCGGATGCTCTTCCAAGAGATCGAACACCGACTTGCGCTTGGCCAAGACGTCCGATCGGTAATGCTCGGTGGAAACATCGTCGTCGCCGACATAGGCCAGCAGCTTCGGCTTGGTGACGGGACAGCGCGTGTGCTCCGACATGATCTGGATCTGCTTGCGGGTCGCGATCTGCTGCAACTCGACAAACTCGGTCAACAACCGCCCGACCGACACGGCATCGCCGACCGGCAATTGCGCGCGGCGGCCCTCCGCGACGTGCAGCCGGATCTGGTCGGCGGGCAGAAAACCGAAGCGGCGCGCGACGGAATCGACCAACGCCGGATCGTTGCGCGGCACCACGCTGAGGTGGTCACCGACGCGGTAGGCGATGCCGGGCGGCAATTCCACCTCGATGTGGCGGGTCGAGCGGTCGGAAGGACTGGCGCCGGCCTTGTTCTGCAGTTCAGAATTGACCAGCACCTTCATCGGCGCGACGCCGCCCTGCGCCACGATGGTGTGAACGGCCGATGGCGCCACCGGCTCGATCGAATAAAGCGGCGCGTCGTCGGCGCTGCGGGCGAAGCCGGAATCGACGCCCAGCTCCTTCATGGCCGCGGGTGCTGCCGCCGCAAACCATTTTTGGAACTGGCCGTCGAGATCGCTGCGGGCGTCGCCCTCGCCGCGGCCGTAGAGGCTGCGCGCACCGTGCGCCGCCAACTGCTCGTCGATCATGCGCGGCACGGATTGATAGGTCGCGGCCCAGTCGCTGTTGCCGCAGCCGAACACGGCATATCGCACCTTGGCGAATGCGTCCTTTGGCAGGCCGCTGTCCAGCCATTTGACGAACTGCGTTGCGTTATCTGGGGCGGCGCCATTGTAGGAAGCGCAAAAGATCATCAGCGCGCCCTGCTCCGGCAGTTTGCCGACGTAATCGTCGAGCGCGCCGAGTTTTGTCGCGAAGCCGTTGACCTCGGCGAGGTCAGCCACCCGCGTCGCCAGCTCTTCCGCGGTACCGAGGTTTGAACCATAGAGCACCAATAGCGGCGTGTTGTGGCCCGGACGGGTCCGCGCCGGTGGCACCGCCGCGCTTGAGGCAGCGGCCGCGATAGCGGTGCGGCCGGCAAACGCGCCACGGTCCTTGTCCGCGCGCGGACGCACCTTGATTTTGAAACCGTCCGGCTTGACCGTCAGCGTTTCCTTCAGGTGCATCTGGTAGCGGTGCACATCGATCAGCTTGAAGCGCTGCAGGATCATGCCGATCGCCAGCGCCGCCTCGTGCATCGCAAAGCCGCGACCGATGCAGGCGCGCTGGCCGTTGCCGAATGGTTTCCAGGCATTGATCGGACGCGTGGCCTCGGCCTCGCGGCTGAAATTCTCAGGATCGAAGACGTCCGGGTTCGGACCCCAGACGCTGGGGTCGCGGTGCAGCGCCATCACCAAAACGGTGATGAACGTATTCTTCTTCAGCTTGTACTTGCCGCCGCTGATGGCCTCGTCCTGAAGCGGCGTGATGCCGTAGGCCGGCGCCGGCGGCCACATCCGCAGCGCTTCCTTCAACACTTGCGTGATATAAGTGAGCTGCGTGACCTGCTGATAAGTCGGCCTGGCGTTGATATCGGGCCCGAGCACCCGGTCGACTTCCTCATAGGCCTTCCTCAGCACCTCGGGATGCTTGAGTAGCGCGTAGATGGTGCACGAGAGAAGTCCGCTGGTGGTCTCGTGGCCCGCAATCAGGAAAGTGTTGATCTGGTAGCGGATGTTGATGTCGTCGAGCTGCTCGCCGGTCGAGCGGTCGATGCCGGTCATCATCGCGCCCAGCATGTCCTTCTTGCCTTCGGCGGCTTCCGCATTGTCGCGGCGCTCAGCGATGATCTCGTCCACCATCTTGTTCATGAAGGCGACGTCCTGGGCGAGCGTCTTGCGCCGCTTCTGCATCCACAGATTTTCCAGCGGCAGGCCGCGGGTCATCATGATGGTCTCGAGCGAGCGCACCAGCGACTCCACGAACGGGTGATAGTCGCGGCGGTAGAATGAATTGAAGCGGTAGTCGAAGCCGCAGAGACCAATCGTATCGAGCGTCAGCGCCGTCATATCGTGTACGACGTCGATCTCCTCGTCGGCGTTGAGCCGCTCCCATTTCTTCACGAGCTGCTCCGCGATATCGACCATGCTCGCGTGATAGGATTGCATCGCGCGGTTGCCGAACGGCTGCAGCAGGATGTTGTGCGCCTTGCTCCAGTTCGGCTCTGTCGTGTCGGCGGTGAACAGCCCGTCACCGCCGACGGCGCGGACGCGGCGCAGCGAGCCGCGCACAGTCTTGTCGAAACGCTTCTCGTCGGAGAGCTCGTCGATCAGATCGTGGCCGGAGACAATCACGATCGGCGCGCCCATCATGTCGAGCCAGAAGATCGGCCCGAGCTCCTTGGACAGCTTGACCAGATGCTGCACCGGCGCGTTGGGATCCAGCGACAGCATGTTGCCGATGACGGGCTTCTTCGGCGGATGCGGGATCGGACTGAGTTTATTGCTGGACGCCATTGTCGAAGTGTCTCCCCTGCCTAATCCCATCCACGCCGTCATTCCGAGGCGATGCGAAGCCGTCTCAGCAACGTCATTCCGGGATGGTCCGAAGGACCAGACCCGGAATCTCAAGATTCTCAGGTGCGCAATTGCGCACCATAGTTCGATGCTTCGCATCGCCCCGGAATGACGGCGCGAGACGTTTCGCTCGTAGGTCGCGTCATTCTCACCCAAACCGCTTTCTGCGCCACTCGATCAGCTTGGCGCTGACCTCGTCCGGCTTTTCCTGCTGCGTCCAATGGCCACTGTCGCGCACGAGATACTTCTCGAGGTCCGGCACCAGCTTTTCCATGCCCTCGGTGGCCGACGGCGGCAGCACCGCGTCGTTCTCGGCCATGATCATCAGCGACGGTACGCGGACGGTATGGTCGAGCCCTTCCGAGCGCTGCCAGTTGCGGGAAAAATTGCGGTACCAGTTGATGCCGCCGGTGAAGCCGGTCTTGGTGAAAGTATCGACGAACACCTGCTTTTCTTCCGCCGACAGGATCGGCGTGCGCGGATCGTGCTTGGCATCGTAATTCGCGATCATCTGTGGAAACGCCAGGTTGAGTCGCGCTGATGCGCCGACACCCGCAATCGGCTGCTCCTCCGGCGTACCCGGGGGCCGCGCCACCGGCTTGCGCATGAACGCGTCAAAGGTCTGCTCGACCCGGCTGCCGAAAATCCTGTCAGGCTCGCGGCCGGGGTCCTGGAATTGCACGATGTACATCTTGTCGCCGAAGCGCTGCCGAAACAGCTCGATTGGATCGGCCGGCATGCGATCCCAATGCGGGGTGTTGACGCCAACGACGCCGGCGACGCGATTAAGATGACGCAGTGGCATCTGCCAGACGACGAAGCCGCCCCAGTCGTGGCCGACGAAGATCGCCTTGTCAATTTGGAGATGATCGAGCAGACCGACGAGATCGCCGGTCAGATGCTCCATGTCGTAGTCCTCGACCGGCTCGGGGCGGTCGGTCGCGCCATAGCCGCGCTGATCCGGCGCAATCACCCGGATGCCGGCCTCGCTCAGCGCCTTGATCTGGTGCCGCCAGGAGAACGCGATCTCCGGCCAGCCGTGACATAGAACGAGCGGCGGCTTGTCGGACTTCGGCCCCGCCTCGTAATAGCCCAAGCGAATACCGTTCACCTCGGCGAATTGCAGCGGCGGCATTTCAATCATGGCAGGCCCCCTATTCAGCGGCGCGGGTCATGCTCGGCGGCGGCGCGAACGCCGCCTCCAGCGCTTCAAATTCGACCGGAAGCATGTCGCAGAGAATCTGGACATGCGGAATGATGTTGGCGCCGGCGATGAAACCGAAATCGAGCTGGTCGCGATAGCTCTGCACGGTGATGTTGAGCGCGATGCCATGCGTCGAGATCGACACCGGGAAGATGTGCAGCAGCTCGGCGCCGGCAGCATACAGCGTCTGCCGCGGGCCAGGCACGTTTGATACGGTGATGTTGGCCGCCGGTGGCAGCACGTCGGAGAGGTTGGAGCGGCTGTAGAGCAACGCAAGAATCTGGGTCACGATCGGCGCGCCCAGCATCGAAAGGTTGGAGACTTGCGGCATCAGCGCCCGCAGCGGATGCGACATCTCCTTCGACTTGGTGGATTGCGCGATGATGGTTTCCAGCCGCGTCTTGGGATCGCCGACATTGGTGGCGATCGCGCAGATCATGCCGAACACCTGGTTGTTGGCATCGGCGTTGCCCTCCTCGCGCAGCGAGATCGGCACCGCTGCGGTCAGCGATTTGCTGGGCAGCGCGCCCTGGCTGATCAGGTAGCGGCGCACCACGCCTGAAGACAGCGCCAGCACGACGTCGTTGAGCTTGCCGCCGGACGTCTTTGCCAGCGCCTTGGCGCGCGACAGCGAGATCGAGGTGCCGGCGAAGCTGCGCTCTGACGAGATCGTCTTGTTGAGGATGGTCGGCGGCGAGGCCATGCTGGCCAGACTATCGCGCGACTTCGGATCCGAAACCTTGCCCACCACATCTGACACACTCTTGAGCATCGTCGGAATGCTGCTGGCGATTTCACCGCACTCTCGATCTGGAACATGGCGTTGTCGAACAGGATCGATCCGAGATCGCTTTTTCCCGAGCGCGGCAGCTCGAGACTCTTTGGCGCCGCCTTCGGGTCGAACGGCTGGGTCCAGAGCTGCTGGTAGGAATCGATCAGGTTGGCGGCGATGTCGCGCGGCTCCGGTGCCACCTTGCGCGCGGTGGGCGGATCGACCTGGCGCGGCACCGGCGTGATGTCGTAGATCATGCTGGTGAGCGCGGCCCCGGCGCCGCCGTCGATGCAGGCATGGTGCATCTTGGAGTAAAGCCCGATCTCGTTGTCCTTCATGCCTTCGAAGACATAGAACTCCCAGAGCGGGCGGGCGCGGTTGAGCAATTTGGCATGCATCCAGCCGACGATGCGCTCCAGCGTCGCGCGATCGCGCGGCGCCGGCAGGCTGGCGCGGAAGATGTGGCGGTCGATGTCGAACTGGTCGTCCTCGACCCAGGACGGATGATCGATGTCGAGTGGCGCCTTCTCCAGGCGGGCTTTCAGGATCGGCGCGATGTGCAGCCGCGAGGCGATCATCGCCCTGAACTCTTCGAAGAAGTCGCCCTTGTAGCCTTCGGGCAGGCGGAAGATCGCCATGCTGCCGACATGCATCGGCATTTCCGGGGTTTCCAGATACAGAAACGACGCGTCCAGCGAAGACAGCTTCTTGGCGTCCGCCATATTTTCCTCCCGCAGTAGAAAACGCGGCGCCTTGGCGGCGCTTCTGGCGTCTGGAATGTCTTTGTTATTGGAGCATATCCGAAAACCGGCAGCCATCCCGCATCAATTGCAGAACGGTATCTTTCGCGATCATGCCCTTAGCTCAGGGCGTGGATTCAGGATTGTGCATTTTCGGGGGGCCCATAGGCAATGGCAAATGGCCCTGATCGATCAAAATGCTTAAACTCGCCTTCCGCCTGCGCCAGGCGGTCGGCTACTGCCCACAATGCTGCGGGGTTGACGCCAAGCCCGATATGGCTGGCGAGGTGGACCTCGATGTTTTCGGCGGTTGCGGAGGGACGCAACAGGCTGGTGTGCCAGTTCACGATGCCGTCGGTCCGCGAATAGATCGAGGTCGCCGGCACCGGCAGGTCACCGGCAATGGCCAAGCGGATTTCCGGATTGTCGTCGACAGTTTCCCCCGACAGCACCTCATAGAGCCGCGTGGCGTTGGTCGCGCGTATATCGCTGGCAAACGGGCTGCCCAGCGTGATCACCGAGCGCACCATGTCCGGCATCTGCAGTGCGAGATCGCGCGCATAGACGCCGCCGAGGCTCCAGCCGACGAGACTGACCTTGCGGCCTGTGGCTTCATAGATGCGCCTCAGGAGAGCTTGCAGTGCCCCGCGCTTGGAAGCGATGCCGCCGAAATTGCGGCCCATGTCCCAGGCATAGGTGTCGTAGCCGAGTTCTTTCAGATAGCGCCGCATCGGCGCCATCGATAGATCGCTGGCGAGAAACCCCGGCAGCGCCAGCACCGGATGCCCGTCGCCCCTCGGCGCACGCAACAACAGCGGCGACAGCAACAGGCTCGAATTCAGCTCGAACAGCGCCCGCGTCTCGGCCAGCATCAGAAACAAGCTTGGCGGCCGAAGCCGCTGCTCCTCTGTTGCCGCGCCGCTTTCCGCGATGGCCACTCTCACTTGTCCTTCTTGGCCATGCCGCCGAGCCCGGCCATGGTCACGAACATATCCTGGAATCGCTCGGCGATCTTGGGATCGAACGTGAACCAACTCTGGATCAGCGATTCCGGCGACACCTTTTCGATGTTGGCCATCACCTGCTGCTGCATCTTGTCCATCACGGCGGTCTGCATCGGCGAGACGTCTGGCAATCCGAAGAACTGCCTGGCCTCCAGCGGCGTGCAATCGATTTCGACATTAACTTTCATGACCGCTCCTTATCGCGCTGCCCTTGCTGCAGTATCGACACGACGGACCGAGTCATGCAAGGACCAGCGCCGGTCCCCATTCCCTTCAATTCCCGATATGGTCAACCAAAGCGTTCGATCGCAAACGGCCTGACATCGGCAAACGGCGTCTCGCCGGTCATCATTTCGGCCAGCAGGCGGCCGGTCGCGGGTCCGAGCGTCAGGCCGTGGTGCTGGTGGCCGAAATCGAACCACAGCCCGCAATGGCGGGGTGCCTTGCCGATCACCGGCAGCATATCCGGCAGGCAGGGCCGCGCCCCCATCCAGGGCTTGGTGTCGACCGGCTCGCCGAGCGGGAACAGTCGGTGCGCCCGCGGCAGGGCCCGGTCGACCTGGATCGGCGTTGGTGGTGCATCGCGGTGGGCAAACTCGGCGCCGGTCGTGAGCCGAATGCCGCGGTTCATCGGCGCCAGGAGATAGCCGAGATCGGTGTCCAGCACGGGATGATTCAAGACCGCATTGCCGCGCGGCTTGAGATGCAAATGGTAACCACGCTTGACCTGAAGCGGGATCGAATAGCCGAGCGGGGCGAGGATCTGGTCGGACCACGGCCCCATCGCCACCACCACCTCGCGCGCCGCAATAGTGCCTTCCAGCGTCGCCACCCGCCACCGTCCGCTCGACTGTTCGAGCGTTCGGGCGTCGCCGACCAGGTAACGCCCGCCCTTGCGGCCGAACAGCGCCGCATAGGCCTTGGCCAGCCCACCGGGATCGGGCACAAATCCCGGCGCGGGAAAATGGATCGCGCCGCTGAAATCGCCGCTCAGGTGCGGCTCGCGCGCTGATATCGCAGGCCGATCCAGCACCTCGCCGGCGACGCCATGCTCCCCGGCGCGCTTGAGATCCTGCACTGCAGTCGCAAGGGTTGCCTCGGAACGAAACAGCTTGATCCAGCCGGTCCGCCGCAACAGCTCCGGCACATTGGCTTCCGCAATCAGCGCCTCATGCTCGATCAGGCTGCGCTGGATCAACGGCAATTCGGCCATTGCGCTGTGCAGTGCACGCTCCGGTGAAGAGGCGAGGAAATAGCGTGTCAGCCACGGCAGGAAGACCGGCAGATCCCTGAAGTGATAATGCACCTGCGGCGCACGAAGAAACGCGTAGCGCAGGATTTGGCCCACGTCCCGCGGAAACATGTAGGGAAAGACCGAAGCGCATTCGATCAGCCCTCCATTGCCGTAACTGGTTTCCTCGCCGGCTGTATCATGACGGTCGATCAGAACCACGTTCCGGCCGCGTTTTTGCAGGTGCAAAGCGGCGCTGACGCCGACCATGCCCGCACCTAGGACGAGAACGTCGGCCTTCAGTTCCGCCATCCGGCACTCCAAAAGTTTAAAGTTTAATGTCACGTGCTCGCGTGCACGTCTTAAGGTGCAAAATAGACTTTGCCGCACCGCCGCGCAAACCGGCACGCAGTGCGGGATAATGAAGCTTGCGCGGTGGCTGGACTCTGGCAACATGGCTCGGCAATATCCGGCGGAAATTGCTGACCAAAAGCGGGGAAATCGAACAAATGTCGGTACGTCAGACTTTGCTTGCAGCGGCCACGGCTTCCATCCTGGCAATGGCGCCGGCATCGGCCCAGACCCTGCGCTATGCCAACCAGGGCGACCTTAAGTCGCTCGACCCCTATACACTGAACGAAACCACCACCCACGCCCATCTCGGCCATGCCTATGAGGGGCTGATCGCTCGCGACAAGGACCTGAAAATCGTCCCCGCCCTGGCGGAAAGCTGGGAAACCCCAGAACCGACCCGTTGGCGCTTTCATCTACGCAAGGGCGTCAAATTCCACAACGGCGACCCCTTCACTGCCGACGATGTCGTTTTCTCGGCAGAGCGCGTTCGTGCCAAGGGCTCGAACCTTCCCACCCGCATTCCGTCCGATGCCAAGGTCGTCAAGGTCGACGATTACACCGTGGATTTCATCCTGACCTCGCCCAATCCCATTCTGCATTCGCAATGGGATACTTGGTACATCATGGACAAGAAATGGGCCGAGGCGAACAACTCGATCGCCCCGACTCCAGTGGCGGCAACTTCGCCGAGTTTTGCCTCGCTTAACGCTAATGGCACCGGTCCCTTCATCATCGAGAGCCATCAGCCCGGGGTGAAAACGGTGTTCAAGCCAAATCCGAACTGGTGGCGCGAGCCCGAGCACAATCTGAAAGAGATCGTCTTCACGCCGATCGGCTCCGCCGCCACGCGCGTAGCCGCCCTGCTGTCGGGCGAAGTCGACGTCATCGAGCCGGTTCCGATCCAGGATATCACACGCGTGGATTCCAGCCCGAACGCCCAGGTGCTGAAGGGACCGGAACTTCGCACCATCTTTCTCGGGATGGACACGCTTCGCGATGAATTGCTGTATTCCAACATCAAGGGCAAGAACCCCTTCAAGGACGTTCGCGTTCGCGAGGCCTTCTACAAGGCAATCGATGTCGAGCTGATCAAGACCCGGGTGATGCGCGGACTTTCCACGCCATCGGCGCTGATGATCGCACCGCAATTATTTGCGCTGTCAAAGGATTTCACGCGGCCGAAAGCCGATCCGGATGCGGCCAAGAAGCTGCTGGCGGAGGCTGGCTACCCCGACGGTTTCGAAGTCACCCTGGATTGCCCCAACGACCGTTACGTCAATGACGCCCCGATCTGCCAGGCGGTGGTCAGCATGCTGGCCAGGATCGGCGTCAAGGTTGACCTCCTCGCGCAACCCAAGGCGCAGTACTTCGCCAAGGTTCTCAAGGCGGGCGGCTATCAGACGTCGTTCTTTCTGTTGGGCTGGACTCCCGGAACTCTCGATTCCCATAACGTGCTCTACGACGTTATCGGCTGTCGCGACGATCCCAAGAGTTCGCGCGGAGAGAACAATCTCAGCGGGTATTGCAACAAGGAAATCGACGCCCTCACCGACAAGATATTGCAGGAAGCCGACACCACCAAGCGCGATCAGCTGATCAAGCGCGCTTACCAGATCCTCGACAAGGATTTCGGTTATATCCCGCTGCATCAGCAGGCGCTGGCCTGGGGTGTGTCGAAAAAGGTGAAGCTGACGCAGCGCGCCGACAATCAGGTTCTGCTGTACTGGGCGACCAAACAGGACTAGTCGGGCGTCAAACGAGGTCCCGGCGGCTTGGTGCTTCCGGGACTTTTCGTTTCCAGGCGACTGCGACGTCCGCCGCCGCACCAAGAGCAGTGAAAGGAATACATGCTCGCTTTCACTCTTCGCCGCGCAATCCAGGCCATCGGCGTCATGATCGCGGTCGGCGTCATTGCGTTCTCGATGTTCCGTTTCGCCGGCGATCCCGTCAACCAGATCGTCTCATTGGACACGCCGGCCGCCGAACGCGAGGCGGTCCGCAAGTCGCTCGGGCTCGACGATCCCGTGCCGGTGCAATTCGCACGCTATTTCGCCAATGCCGCGCAATTCAAGTTCGGGGTCTCCTATCAGTTCCGTCAGCCGGTTTCGAACCTGTTGATGGAACGAATGCCGGCGACGCTGGAGCTTGCCGCCTGCGCCACCGTTCTCGCCATGGTGTTCGGCATCCTGATGGGGGTCTATTCGGCGCTGCGGCGCGATACGATTCTGACAAAGTTCTTCCAGGCGGTGTCGCTGATCGGAATCTCGCTGCCGACCTTCCTGATCGGCATCCTTCTGATCTATCTGTTTTCGGTGACGCTGGGCTGGCTGCCTTCATTCGGCCGCGGCGAGGTGGTGCGGATCGGCTGGTGGACCACCGGCCTGCTTACGCTTTCCGGCCTGAAGGCGCTGATCATGCCATCGATTACGCTTGGCCTGTTCCAGATGACCCTGATCATGCGGCTGGTGCGCGCTGAAATGCTCGAAGTGCTCCGCACCGACTACATCCGCTTCGCCCGCGCCCGCGGCCTGACCACGCGCGCGATCCATTTCGGCCACGCGCTGAAGAACACGCTGGTTCCCGTCATCACCGTCGCCGGGCTGCAGTTTGGCTCGGTAATTGCATTTGCCATCATCACCGAAACCGTCTTCCAGTGGCCGGGCATGGGATTGTTGTTCGTGCAGGCCGTGCAAAATGTCGATATCCCGATCATGGCCGCCTACCTGCTGATGGTGTCGCTGATCTTCGTTACCATCAATCTGGTGGTCGATATCCTCTACACCGTCGTCGATCCGCGCCTGCGCTCGACCATCCGCCGTCCGGCATAAGCGAGACCGATATGTCTGACGCCGTAGTACCACACCGAGTAGAGTCGAGCCCGCAGCGGGCGCGCCCTAACGCGAGCTGGCTGAACCGCGTGCTCGACAGCGACATCTTTTACTCGTTCCGCCGCTCCCGAATGACGATGGTGGCGGCGGCGGTAACGGTCCTGTTCTTCCTGCTGGCGATCTTTGCATCGCAACTCGCCGTGCAAAACCCGTTCGATCCCGCGCAGTTGCAATTGATGAATTCGCGGATCTCGCCGCTGTGGACCGCTGAGGGCCAAAGCCCGTTCCTCCTCGGCACCGATGAACAGGGCCGCGATGTTTTCTCCGCCATCCTCTACGGCCTGCGGATTTCGCTCGTCGTCGGCGTGCTCGGCGTCATCTTCGCCGGCACGCTCGGCATCACACTTGGGCTCATCGCAGGCTATGTCGGTGGCGCGGTCGACGGACTGATCATGCGCATCGCCGACGTGCAGCTCACCTTCCCGGCCATTCTGATCGCGCTATTGGTCAACGGCGTCGCCAAATCGGTGTTCAACAACCGGCTCGACGCCGTGAGCACGCTGGCAGTCTTGGTGGTTGCGATCGGCCTCAGTTTCTGGGTGCAATACGCCCGCACGGTGCGCGGCTCAGTCATGGTCGAGAAGAACAAGGACTATGTCGCGGCCGCGCAACTGATCGGCCTTCCCGCGCCGAAGATCATGCTGCGCCACGTGCTGCCCAACACGATGGGTCCGATCCTGGTGATTGCGACCATTAACCTCGCGCTTGCCATCATCACCGAGGCGACGCTGTCGTTCCTGGGCGCCGGCATGCCCGACACCATGCCCTCGCTCGGCACCCTGATCCGGATCGGCAACAACTATCTGTTTGCCGGCGAATGGTGGATTGTCGCCTTTCCTGGCATCGCGCTGGCGGGGCTGATCCTTGCCATCAACCTGCTCGGCGACTGGCTGCGCGACGCGCTCAATCCAAAACTCCGATGACCGTTCCCGTCCTCTCCGTGCGTAATCTCGAGGTGGAATTCCTCACCCGCCGCAGCACGTTGCGCGCGATCAACGGCGTTTCCTTCGACATCGCCAAGGGCGAAGTGCTCGGTGTGGTCGGCGAATCCGGCGCCGGCAAATCGGTCACGGGACTGGCCGTGATCGGACTGATCGATCCTCCCGGCCGCATTTCGGGCGGCGAGATCTATCTGTCGGGAACGCGGATCGATCACCTGCCACTGGAAGAAATCCGCCGTATCCGGGGCAAACGTATCGGGATGATCTTTCAGGATCCGCTGACAAGCCTCAATCCGCTCTACCGGATCGGCGACCAGATCGTCGAGACGATTCGAACCCACTTGAATCTGTCGGAGACCGCTGCGCGCAAGCGTGCCATCGATCTCTTGGCCGAAGTCGGCATCCCCGCGCCGGACAAACGCATCGACGCCTATCCGCACGAGTTCTCCGGCGGCATGCGCCAACGCGTCGTGATTGCGCTGGCGATCTGCGCCGAGCCGGAACTGATCATCGCCGACGAGCCGACCACCGCGCTCGACGTCTCCGTGCAGGCGCAGATCATCTCGCTGATCAAGCGCCTTGGGCGAGACCACGGCACCGCGGTGATGCTGGTCACCCACGATATGGGCGTGATCGCCGAGACTTCCGACCGGGTCGCGGTGATGTATTCGGGCCGGATCGCCGAGATCGGCCCGGTGCAGGATGTGGTGCAGAACCCGCTGCACCCCTACGCCAAGGGCCTGATGGGCGCGATCCCGACGCTCGCCGGCGAAGACAAGCGGCTGGTGCAGATACCAGGTTCGATGCCGCGGCTGTCGGCCATCCCGCCAGGCTGCCCATTCAATCCGCGCTGCGCCTTTGTGTTCGACCGCTGCCGCGTCGACCGGCCGGAGCCGCTCAAGCACGGCTCGCACGCCGTGGCCTGCCATCTCTTCGACACCGCGCCCCATGAAGCGGCGAAGGAGACCGTGGCATGAGCCCGCCCTTTGTCGATGTGAGGAATTTGCGCCGTGTGTTCGACGTCTCGAAGCCGTGGCTCAACCGCGTGCTGGAAGGCGGCCGTCCGGAATTCCTGAAAGCCGTCGATGGCGTGACGTTCGACATCAGGAAAGGCGAGACTTTTGCTCTCGTCGGGGAATCCGGCTCGGGAAAGACCACCGTGGCGCGGATGGTGGTAGGGTTGCTGCCGCCGAGTTCGGGCGAAGTGATCATCGATGGCGTGTCGATGACAAGTGCCAGACAGGCGCAGGCGCGGCAGCGGCTGCGCCGCCGGATCCAGATGATTTTTCAGGACCCCTACGCGAGCCTCAATCCCCGCTTCCGGGTCGATGCCATCGTCTCCGAGCCGATCCGCGCCTTCGACCTGATCCAGGGCGAGCGTGATATCCGCCTGCGCGTCGGCGAATTGTTGAATCTCGTGGGCCTGCATCCCGACGATGGCCTGAAATATCCGCATGAATTCTCCGGCGGCCAGCGCCAGCGCATCGCGATTGCGCGCGCGTTAGCGTCAGATGCCGAATTTATTGTTTGCGACGAGCCGACCTCGGCGCTCGATGTCTCCGTGCAGGCGCAGATCCTCAATCTGATGCGTGACCTGCAGGACAAATTCGGCCTCACCTATCTCCTCATCAGCCATAACCTCGCCGTGGTCCGCCATATGGCGACGCGCATCGGCGTGATGTATCTCGGTCGCATTGTTGAAATCGCCGAGGGCCGCGAATTGTTCGCCAATCCGCGGATGCCCTACACCAAAATGCTGCTCGGCGCGGTTCCTGATCTCGCGATGTCCGGTCGGCAGCGGATTCCGGTCAAGGGCGAAATCCCGAATCCGATCGATCCGCCGCCCGGCTGCTCCTTCAACCCGCGCTGCCCGCTCGCCTTCGATCTGTGCCGGCGGCAAACGCCCGAGCTGATCAACGGGGTTGCCTGCCACGCCGTCAACCAACCGGTTGAGGCCACAGCTTTGGTATGATCACGGAGATGGGTGCCATACGTGGCATTCCAGCGGTTGGCATCCAGCCTCGCCTGTGGTCAAGTGCGCGCGCTAGAGCATGCTTCAACTGAGTTGAAGCATGCTCGTCGATCATCTTCTTGTTTGAGCGTGATCTTTTCGGAAAACCGGTGTCCACTTTCCGGATCATGCTCTAGGATACCAGCACCGCATTGGATCCCATGAGCAACATCAATCCCGATCCGTTCACCACAAGGCCGGAAATCGAAGGCACCTTTGGCGTCGTCACCTCGACCCACTGGATCGCGACAGCCGTCGGGATGAGCATCCTGGAAAAGGGCGGCAACGCATTCGATGCCGGCGTTGCCACGGCCTTCACGCTGCAGGTGGTGGAGCCGCATCTGAACGGTCCCGGCGGCGACGTGCCGATCATCGTGCATGATACCAGGCGCGGCCGCACCGAGGTGATCTGCGGCCAGGGTCCGGCGCCTGCGAAGGCAACCATTGCGCACTACAAGAGCGAAGGGCTGGAGATGGTACCCGGCACCGGGCTCCTCGCGGCGTGCGTGCCCGGCACGTTCGAATCCTGGATGCTGCTCTTGCGCGACTACGGCACGATGCGGCTGCGCGACGTGCTGGAGCCCGCGATTGCGTACGCCCGCGACGGCTACCCGCTGGTCGAGCGCGCTTCCGCAACGATCCAGGTCGTCGAGCAGTTGTTCAGGAAGCACTGGACGACATCGGCGGCGGTCTACCTGCCGAACAACGAAGTGCCAAAACCCGGCACGCTGTTCACCAACAAGCAGCTCTCCGAAACCTACGCCCGCATCCTCAAAGAGGCGGAAAGCGCGGGCGGTGATCGCGTCGCACAGATCGAGCTCGCGCGAAAGTCCTGGTCGCAGGGTTTTGTGGCGGAAGCGATCGACAAGTTCTGCCGCACCCAGGACGTGATGGACGTCAGCGGCTCACCGCATCGCGGCGTGCTAAGTGCCGACGACATGGCGCGCTGGCAGCCGACCGTCGAGGCGCCGCTGACCTATGATTACGGCCGCTACACCGTCTGCAAGCCGGGCGTCTGGAGCCAGGGCCCGGTAATGCTGCAGCAACTCGCGCTGCTCAAGGGGTTTGAGCTCGACGGGCTCGATCCTGCCGGGCCCGACTTCATCCATCTGCAGATCGAATGCGCGAAACTCGCCTTCGCCGATCGCGAGAAGTTTTATGGCGACCCGAAATTCACCGACATCCCGATCGCGACGCTGTTGTCGGACGGCTACAATGACGAGCGCCGCAAGCTGATCTCTGGGGATGAGGCCTCGCTCGATTTCATCCCGGGATCGGTCGAAGGTTTTGGGTCGATCGTCAAGCTGCGCCGTGCGGAAGGCCATCGCGAGGCGGTCGGTGCCATGGGCGCGGGCGAGCCGACCGTTGGCCGGTTCGGCGAGGTACGCGGCGACACCGTGCATTTCGACATCATCGACCAGGCCGGCAACATGGTCTCGGCGACGCCGTCCGGCGGCTGGCTGCAATCCTCGCCGGTCATTCCCGAACTCGGCTTCTGTCTTGGCAGCCGCGCGCAGATGTTCTGGCTGGAGGAAGATCACCCGGCAGCACTTGCGCCCGGCAAACGGCCGCGCACCACGCTCTCGCCCACCATGGCGCTGCGCGACGGCGAGCCGTACATGGCCTGGGGATCACCCGGCGGCGACCAGCAGGATCAATGGACCACGCAGTTCTTCCTGCGGCATGTCCACGCCAAACTGAACCTGCAGGAAGCGATCGATGCGCCGGCCTGGCATTCCGAACATTTTCCGATCTCGTTCTGGCCGCGCACCGCGCGGCCCGGCGTGCTCGTGCTCGAAAGCCGCGTACCGAACGCGACCGTCGATACGCTGAAGAGTCGCGGCCATGTCGTCGAGATCGGTCCTGAATGGTCGGAAGGCCGCCTCACCGCGGCCTCCAAGGTCGGTCGTCGCCGCCGCGCCGCCGCCAATCCGAGGGGCATGCAGGGCTACGCGGCGGGCCGGTAGAGGCGACTTGAGATGACCTGGTCGATCATTGCCCGTGATTCCTCAACCGGCCAGATCGGCATCGCGGTCGCGACCCGATTTTTCGCCGTCGGTGCGCGCGTGCCGCATATCGCGCCCGGCATCGGCGGCATCGCGACGCAGGCGCTGGTCAATCCCTATTACGGCATCGACGGCGTGAAGCTGTTGCGCGAAGGCCGCAGCCCCCGCGAGGTGGTGGACATTCTGCTCGTTACCGACGATGGATACGAGGCCCGCCAACTTCATATCATGGATATCAAGGGCCGCATCGCAGCGCATACCGGCCGCGAATGCATCGACTGGTGTGGGCATATCCAGGGTGACGGCTTCTCCCTCGCCGGCAACATGCTGGTGGGCGCGGCCGTGCTCGATGACACAGCGAAAGCCTTTGTCGCCAATGCCAGCCTGCCCTTTGCGCAGCGGCTGATCGTAGCGATGAAGGCCGGCGAAGCCGCCGGCGGCGACAAGCGCGGCAAGCAATCGGCGGCGCTGTTGATCCATGGCGAAGAAGAATGGTCCGATCTCGACCTGCGTGTCGACGACCATACCGATCCGCTGGCCGAACTCGAACGACTGGAACAAGTGAGCCGCGAGCGCTGGGTGCATTTTCGCCCGTTCCTGCCGACGCGCAAAAATCCGGCGGGGATCACCGACCGCATGGTCATCGATGCCCGCATCGAAGCGGCGACGGCGGGCAAGGCATGACCGCGAGCCCGCTGATCGAAATCGAGGGCCTGCGCGTGGTCTTCCACGGCGATGATGGCCGCACCACGCACGCGGTCGACGGTGTCGATCTCAGCGTGGCCAACGGCGCGACGCTTGGCCTTGTCGGCGAATCCGGTTGCGGCAAGAGCGTGACCTCGCTCGCCGTCATGGGATTGTTGCCAAGGCGTTCCGCTGAGGTGTCGGGTTCGATCCGTTTCGACGGTTTTGATCTGCTCGACATTCCCGACGATACGCTGCGCGATCTGCGCGGCAATCGGCTCGCGATGATCTTTCAGGAGCCGATGACTTCGCTCAATCCGAGCTTCACCATCGGCGACCAGATCATCGAAACCATCCTGCGCCATCGCGGCGGATCGCGGCGACAGGCGCGCGAGCGCGCGATCGAACTGTTGCGGCGGGTGCACATCCCCTCGCCCGAGCAACGTGTCGACGAATATCCGCACAAGCTGTCCGGCGGCATGCGCCAGCGCGTGATGATCGCGATGGCGCTGGCCTGCGACCCGCGCCTCTTGATCGCCGACGAGCCGACCACCGCGCTTGACGTCACGCTGCAGGCGCAGATCCTCGATCTGATGCGCGAGCTGAAGGCCGCCAGCGGTGCCGCGATCATCCTGATCACCCACGATCTCGGCGTCGTCGCCGAAGTCTGCGACGAGGTTGCGGTGATGTATGCCGGCGAGATCGTCGAACGCGCACCGGTCGACGAACTCTTCGCCAGCCCGCAGCATCCCTACACCGTAGGCCTGCTCGGTTCGATCCCACGGCTCGGCCGCCGTACCCAGCACCTGGCGACGATCGAAGGCATGGTGCCGAACATGGTAAACCCGCCAGCCGGCTGCCGCTTCGCTGCACGCTGTCCGTTCGTCCTTGAAGCCTGCATCGCCGCGCCGCCGCCGCTTGCGACAGTAAGCCCCGATCACGCCTCGCGCTGCATCCGCGCACCATTGGAGCGGCTGGTATCATGACTGCGCTGCTCTCCGCTCTCGTTCCCCGGGCACAGTGCAGCGCAAGCGAAGCGCAGCGGTGCACTGCTGAACCGGGGACCACCTGTAGTCCGACGCGACACGGGTCCCGGTTCTGCAGCGCACCGCCAAGAGGCGCTGCGCTGCGCCCGGGACACGTAGGATGCCGACGATGACGGCGCTGCTCGAAGTCGAAGGCCTGGTAAAGCATTTCGTCGCCACGCGGTCGGTATTCGGCCGCCCCACCGCCTACGTAAAGGCGGTCGACGGCGTCAGCTTCACGGTCGAGGCAGGCAAGACGCTGGCGCTGGTCGGCGAATCCGGTTGCGGCAAGTCCACCGTCAGCCGGCTGGTGCTGCGGCTGATCGAGGCGGATGCGGGGACCGTTCGCTTCGAGGGCCGCGACCTCGGCGCGCTCGGCGCCAACGAATTGCGCGCCTTCCGCCGCGATGCGCAGATCATTTTCCAGGACCCTTATGCGTCGCTCAACCCGCGCATGACGGTGAGCCAGATTCTAAGCGAGCCGCTGGCGCTGCACGATCTGGTGCCGGCCCGGCGCCGCCGCGAACGGGTCGAAGAGCTGTTGCGGCTAGTCGGGCTCGAGCCGCGCTTTGCCCGCCGCTACCCGCACGAATTTTCCGGCGGCCAGCGCCAGCGCATCGCGATTGCGCGGGCGCTCGCGGTAGAGCCGAAACTGATCATCTGCGACGAGCCGGTCTCCGCGCTCGACGTTTCGATCCGCTCGCAAATCCTCAATCTGCTGCGCGACCTGCAGGACCGGCTCAGCCTCGCCTACATCTTCGTCTCCCACGATCTGGCGGTCGTGAAGCACATCGCCGACCGCGTCGCCGTGATGAATCTCGGCGGCATCGTCGAGACGGCGGACGCCGAAGCGCTGTTCGCCGCGCCCCGGCATCCCTATAGCCGTGCGCTACTGTCGGCGATTCCCGTGCCCAAACCGCAGGCGCGGCGCGGCCGCATCGTGCTGGAAGGCGAGATGCCGAGCGCGCTCAATCCGCCCTCCGGCTGCCGCTTTCATACCCGCTGCCCTTATGTCATCGAGCGCTGCCGCACCGAAATTCCACCCCTGCTCGCCGACGGCACGGGACACGCGACGGCGTGTCACCGCACCGCCGAATTGCCGTCGCCCGGGGCCATCGTTCCCGCCGATGGCGGATTTTCGCCGGTGCTGGAAAAATTGGTCGCCGCCTTCAGCGGTGGCACGGAAGGTGCAAGTCGCGTCGGGGTTGATGTATCAGGGACACGGCCAAGTGCGGTGTAATCGGGGATAAGGGGATGGCAGCATGAAAATCTTTCGTTTGGCAGTCACCGCGGCGGCGCTGCTGCTGTCGCTTCCGGCAACCGTTCAGGCCCAGACCACGCTGCGGATCGGGCTCGCCGAGGACCCTGATATCCTCGACCCGACGATGGCCCGGACCTATGTCGGCCGCATCGTGTTCGCATCGTTCTGCGATAAGCTGTTCGACCTCGACGAGAAGCTCAATATCGTGCCGCAGCTCGCGCTGAGCCACGAGACCTCGGCCGACGGCAAGGAAGTCACCATCAAGCTCCGACCCGGCGTCAAGTTTCACGACGGCGAGCCGCTGGACGCCGAAGCCGCCAAATATTCGATCGAGCGTCACCTCACCATGCAGGGCTCGTTCCGCAAGCCGGAGCTGGCGAGCGTCGATCGTGTCGAGACGGTTGATCCCCTCACGATCAAACTTGGGCTGAAGGCGCCGTTCTCACCGCTGATCGCACAGCTCACCGACCGCGCCGGCATGATGGTCTCGCCAAAAGCCGCCAAGGAAGCCGGCGACAAGTTCGGACTCCGTCCGGTCTGCGCCGGGCCGTACAAATTCGTCGAGCGCGTTCAGCAGGACCGCATGGTCTTCGAGAAGTTTGCCGATTACTGGAACAAGGACAATGTGTTCATCGACCGCATCGTGTTCCTGCCAATCGTGGACGCCACGGTTCGCCTCGCCAACCTGAAATCCGGCGGGCTCGACCTGATCGAGCGCGTGCTTGCCACTGACATCAAGGACGTTCGGACCGATTCACGGTTAAAGCTTTCGACCGCGATCGAACTCGGTTATCAGGGCATTACGCTCAACATCGGCAAGGACAAGGCCAAGGGACCACTCAGCCAGTCCGCCAAGGTGCGCCAAGCGCTCGATCTCTCGCTCGATCGTGAAGCCATCAACCAGGTGGTGTTCAACGGCGAGTTCAAACCGGGCAATCAATGGGTCAATCCGGATCATCCCTATTACCAGAAGGTCTTTCCGCTTCACGGGCGCGACGTCGCGAAGGCCAAGGCACTGCTGAAGGAAGCCGGCGTCGCGCCGCCGGTCAGCGTCGACCTCATGGTGCCCAAGGGTGCGGAGACCGAAGCGGTCGCACAGGTAGTGCAATCGATGGCCTCCGAATCTGGCTTCGACATGAAGATCAGGGTCACGGAATTTGCGACCTCGCTGAAGCAAGCCGAAGCTGGTGAGTACCAGGCTTTCATGCTGGCCTGGAGCGGTCGGATCGACCCGGACGGCAACTCCTATGTATTCCAGAAAAGCGAAGCGCCGCAGAATTACAGCGGCTGGTCCAACAAGGAGGCCGACAAGGCGCTCGACGATGGCCGCCTCGTCACCGATCAGGCGCAGCGCAAGGCGATCTACGAAAAGCTGGCGAAGATCGTGCTGGAGGAGAAGCCGCTGCTCTACATCTACCACCGCCGTATCCTGATCGCGCATACGACGAAGCTCGAAGGTTACAAGCAGATGCCGGACGGGCTGGTGCGGGTGGTCGGGCTGAAGCTGAAGTGAGGGTGGCTCGCATGGTCTCATGTCCCGGACGCGTTGCAGCGCGAAGCGGTGCAACGCTGAGCCGGGACCTACCGCCCCTCTCGCATGGGTCCCGGTTCTGCAGCGCAGCGTGGAGCCTGTGCTCGGGCCGCGCGAAGCGCGGACCCGGGTACGCTGCGCTGCGCCCGGGACACGGATAGTGCCATGCTGAATTTCCTCGCGCGGCGGATCGTCCAGCTCATCCCGACGCTGTTTTTTGTCTCGATCCTGATCTTCTCGCTGCAGCAATTGCTGCCGGGCGATCCGGCGCTGGTGATGGCCGGCGAGGAACGCGATCCTGATGTAATCGCGCAGATCCGCGAGCAGTACCGGCTCGATCAGCCGGTGCCGGTGCAATATGTCTACTGGGTCAAGGGCGTGCTGTCGGGCGATTTCGGCGAGTCGCTTCGCAACAAGGTGCCGGTGCGCGAATTGATCGCTCAGAAGCTGCCAGTGACGATGCAGCTTGCGTCGATGGCGATCGTGATCGCTTTCCTGATCGGCATTCCGGCCGGAATCATATCGGCGGTGAAGAAAGGCACGGCCTGGGATTATGGCGCCAATTTCTTTGCGCTATGGGGGATCTCGACGCCGAATTTCTGGCTCGGCATCATGCTGATCTTCCTGTTCTCGATCCAGCTCGGCTGGCTGCCGGCATCGGGCTATGTGCCGCTGACCGAAAACTGGCGCGCCAGCATCGCCTCCACTATCATGCCGGCCTTCGTGCTCGGCAACGCGATTGCCGCGATCCTGATGCGGCATACCCGCAGCGCCATGCTGCAGGTGCTGGAAAGCGATTATGTCCGCACCGCCCGCGCCAAAGGGCTTCTCGAGCGCTCGGTCATTCTCAAGCATGCCATGCGCAACGCGCTGACGCCGGTGATCACGCTCGGCGCGCTCGAGCTGGGCACGCTGTTATCGGGCGCGGTATTGACGGAGCAGATTTTCTCGATTCCCGGTTTCGGCAAGCTGATCGTCGACGCGGTCTTCAATCGCGATTATGCCGTCGTGCAAGGCGTCGTGCTGACGACGGCGACGATCTACATCACGCTCAATCTCATTGCCGATATCGCCTATGTCCTCGTCAATCCGCGGCTGAGGGCCTAAAGCCATGGCCGACACCACGCTCAATGCATTGCCGATTGCTGTTTCCGACGAGCTGGAGAGCCCGGCGCGGCGCGCGCTGCGCCGGCTGTTCAAGCGGAAGGGCGCGATGGCCGGGCTTGTCGTGATCGCAACGTTCATGTTGCTCGCGGTGTTTGCGCCGCTGATCTCGCCCTATGAGCCGATCGCGACAAGCTGGTCGCTGGTGCGCAAGCCGCCGTCGGCGCTGCACTGGTTCGGCACCGACGAGCTCGGCCGCGACATTCTCGCCCGGGTGATCTACGGCGCGCGGGCTTCGCTTCTGGCCGGCGCCATCTCGGTCGGGATCGCGTTGTCAATCGGCGTGCCGCTCGGCCTCCTGTCGGGTTATCGCGGCGGCTTCATCGATGCGCTGATCAGCCGCATCACGGACGCGATGCTGGCCTGCCCGTTCCTGATCCTGGCGATTGCGCTCGCGGCATTCTTAGGGCCCAGCCTCGGCAACGCCATGATCGCGATCGGCATCTCGGCAACGCCGATCTTCGTGCGGCTGACCCGCGGCCAGGTGATGAGCGTCAAGGTCGAGGATTATGTCGAGGCCGCACGCGCCATGGGCAATCCGCGCTGGCGCATCGCGCTGTTTCACATTTTACCGAACATCATGCCGGCGCTATTGGTGCAGGCGACGTTGTCGATAGCGGCTGCCATCATCGCCGAAGCCGCGCTGTCGTTCCTCGGCCTCGGCCAGCAGCCGCCCGCCCCGTCCTGGGGTAGCATGCTCAATGCCGCACAGCGCTTCCTGACCAATGCGCCGTGGATGGCCGTCTGGCCGGGACTGGCGATCTTTCTCGTGGTGCTGTCGTTCAACCTGGTCGGCGATGGTTTGCGCGACGCGCTCGATCCGAGGGAGAGATAGGCGCCGCTTTCTTCAACCTCTCCCCGCTTGCGGGGAGAGGTCGGATCGCCTCGGCGATGCGAAGCATCGTCCGGCGCGATCCGGTTGAGGGGGTACAGGTCCATCAGTTAGCTGCAGTGCTCGCGGAGAAAGCCCCTCACCCCAACCCTCTCCCCGCAAGAGCGGGGCGAGGGAGCGCAGCGTTATCGCTGCGAAATCCGAAAGCTAAATCACCACCTCCCGCAGCACCCTTCGGCAATCCATCTCATATTCCAGATCAATCACCGGCGGCCGGGCAAAATGCCAGGTCAAACCCGAACGCGCGGCGCCACGGCGAACCAGTGCATCAGCGAAGACGTGGTGGAAATCGTGGATGGTGTAGGTCTGCACGTCCGTCGCATCTTTCCAGCCGAACCCGAATTCGCCCATGCGCCGCTCCATCACGCCGGCGACGTAACGGACCTTGTCCGCAATACCCTCGGGGCTGACGTCGCGGTAACGCACGGTGCGTTCGGCGTAGCTCGCATTGCCCTCCTGCGACTCACCGCTGCCTGCGATCACGAAGCTTGGCGCCGTGCTTTGGCTCGGCCGCGTGAACGAGAAGGCGTAGAATGACGGTTCGGCCGGCGGATCGATCTCCGGACAGACATTGCTGCGCGCCACCGGATTGGTCGTGCCGTCATAGACGCCCCATTCGCTCAGCGTTTTGACGTAGTGCAGGTTGAAATTGCGGAACCCCTCGTCGGTGAATGCCGCCGGCGACCGTAATTCGCAGGCGCAGAACGAGGTCAGTGGCCTACCCGCTGCCTCGATGTACCTTGCGATCCGCGCAAAGCCTTCGGCCAGCGGCAGCCATTTGTCGAAACGCACCCGCTCGATCTCAAACCCGGAATTGGCTGCGACACCGCCCGAATACTGGAACACGGCGGGAATGAAGCGGTAGTTGCCGGCGGGAAAGTCGCTTGTCATGTTGCCTCCCTGTTTTTCTATCTTTTAGCATGGAGACACACCGGCGTCGCATCTCCCGGCATGAAAAAGCGGCGGCAACGGTTTCCCGCTGCCGCCGCTTGCTATTCTGCGGTCACAAAGGCTCAGGTCGGCTTGAGTGCGGACCCAAGATCGAAATCCGCGATCTCCTTGGTCCGCTTGGAGCCGATCTTGGCCTGGTGATCGGTGGCCAACCAGACATAGACCGCCGGCAGCACGAACAGCGTGAACAGCGTGCCGATCGACATGCCGGCTACCACCACGAGGCCGATCGAGAACCGGCTGGCAGCGCCCGCGCCCGTGGCCGTCAGCAACGGGATCAGACCGGTGACCATCGCCGCCGTCGTCATCAGGATCGGCCGCAGCCGGATGCGGGCAGCCATTTCGATCGCCGAGCGCTTGTCGAGGCCTTCCTTGAGCTGCAGTTCGTTGGCGAACTCGACCATCAAGATGCCGTGCTTGGTGATCAGGCCGACCAGCGTCAGCAATCCAACCTGGGTGTAGATGTTGATGGTCGCCACGCCGAAGAACAGCGGGATCAGCGCACCGACGATCGCCATGGGAACGCTGATCATGATCACCAGCGGATCGCGCAGGCTTTCGAACTGCGCGGCCAGCACCAGGAAGATGATGATCAGCGCGAAACCGAAGGTGATCGCGAGCTGATTGCCCTCCTGCACATACTGCCGGGAGTCGGCCAGATAATCGTGGCCAAAACCGGCTGGCATCTTCTTCGCTTCGCCCTCCAGGAAATCCACCGCCTGCCCAACCGTCACGCCCGGCATCGGCACCGCGGAGAACGTCGCTGAATTGAGCTGGTTGTAATGCGTCAGCGCATTCGGATCGGTAGCGGTTTCGATCGACACGATGGTGGACAGCGGCACTAGCTGCCCGGTGTTGGTCGGGACGTAGTAACCGCCAAGCGATTCCGGCGACAGCCGCTTGTCGCGCGACACCTGCGGGATCACCTGATACGAGCGTCCCTCGAGGTTGAAGCGGTTGACGTAATTGCCGCCCAACAGCGTCTGCAAGGTAGCGCCAACCTGCGACATGTTGATGCCGAGGTCGCTCGCCTTGGAGCGGTCGACCGAGACGCGAACCACCGGCTGATTGAATTCGAGGTCGCTGTCGGAGACGATGAACATACCGCTCTTGCGTGCGGCATCCTTCAGCTTCGACATCTGGTCATAGACGGCCTGGAAGCCGGCAGTCGAATTGATCACCATCTGTATCGGCAGGCCACCCGGTCCGCCCGGCAACGGCGGCAGGTTGAACGCAAACGCCTGGACGCCTTCGATCTTGCTGATCTCGGCCTGCACCAACGGCTTCAGCGCGATCGAGGATCGCTCACGCTCGTCCCACGGCTTGAGCAGCATGCCGGCAATGCCGCCCTGCGGGCCGTTGATGCCGTTGAGGACAAAGCGCAAGTCCGTTTCCGGAAACTTGGCAAAAGCCTTGTCGAGCTTGTCGCCGTAGAAGTCGACATAATCGATGTTGGCGTATTTCGGCGCCTTGGTCACCGAGAAGACGATGCCCTGGTCCTCCTCGGGCGCGAGCTCCTTGGAGGTGTTCATGTAGAGGAAACCGACCAGACCCAGGATCGTCAGCGCGAACAAGCCGGTGATCGGGCGATAGTCGAGCGAGCGGTCGAGCTGGCGGCCGTACCAGCGTGTCATCGAACCGAACACCCTGTTGACCAGCCTCGAGAACCGCCCCTCGTCCGCGCTCTTCAGGAGGACCGAGCACATCATCGGCGACAGCGTCAACGCGATCACGCCCGACACGATCACCGAGCCCGCCAGCGTGAAGGCGAATTCGCGGAACAGCGAACCGGTCAGGCCGCCGAGGAAGCCGATCGGGGCGTACACGGCGGCAAGCGTAATCGTCATGGAGATCACGGGGCCGACGATTTCGCGTGCGCCTTGCAGCGACGCCTGGACGGGCGTCTTTCCTTCCTCCAGATGGCGATGGATGTTCTCCACCACCACGATGGCGTCGTCGACCACGAGCCCGATCGCCAGCACCATTGCCAGCAGCGTCAGAAGATTGAAGCTGAATCCCATCATCAGCATCAAGCTGCAGACGCCGATCAGCGACAGCGGAATCGTCACCACGGGAATGATGACCGAGCGGAACGAGGCCAGGAACAGGAAGATCACGACCACCACGATCAGCACGGCCTCGATCAGCGTGTTCTTCACCTCGTCGATCGACGACTGAATGAACTTGGTGGAATCGTAGGCCACTTTCATTTTCATCGACGGCGGGAGGTTGCGTTCGATCTCCGGCATCAACGCGCGCACGCCCTTGACCAGCGTCAGCGGGTTGCCTTGCGGGGTCGCCTGCACGCCGATGAAGATCGCGCGCTCACCGCTGAACGCGACGCTTGCGTCCGAGCTTTGCGCCGCAAGCTCGACGGTTGCGATATCCTCGATCCGCACGAAGCCGCCGTCCTTGGACTTGACGATCATCTTCTTGAACTGCTCGAGGTTCCGCAGGTCGGTATTAGTCTGGACGTTCGAGACGATAAAATAGCCCTTGGACTGACCGGCTGCTGCCTGGAAGTTGTTGGCGGCGATCGCCGCGGAAACGTCGCTCGGCGACACGCCGCGGCCCGCCATTCGTATCGGATCGAGCCACAGCCGCATCGCAAAGGTCTGGCCGCCGAGAATGTCGGCCGACGCCACACCATCGACCGTCGACAGCACCGGCTGCACGACGCGTGTCAGATAGTCTGAAATCGCCGACCCTGAGAGTTCTTCGCTGGAGAAGCCCAGATACATCACGGCCGTGGTTTGGCCAGTCGTCTTGGTTATGACCGGGTCGTTCGATTCCTTCGGGATCAGGTATTTGACCGAGTTTACCTTGGCGAGAACTTCGGTCAGCGCCTGGTTCGGATCGAAATTCAGCTTGATGTAGACCTGAATCGTGCTGGTGCCCTGCACCGACGAGGAAGTGATGTAGTCGACGCCCTCGGCGGAAGCGACCGCCTGCTCGATCGGCGTAGTGATGAAGCCTTGAATCAGGTTAGCCGACGCGCCCGGATATGAGGTGGTGATGTTGACCACCGTGTTCGACAGCTTCGGATATTGCCGGATCGGCAATACGCTGGCGGCGCGCAGACCGATCAGGAGGATCAGCAGGCTGACGACGACCGACAGGACCGGACGCTTGATGAAGATATCGGTGAAGGCCATCGCAAAATCATCCCGCTGGGCTCAGCATTTCGGGGGCGCGGCCGAGCCACAAGACCGCCGCCCATCTTTCTTTCGCCGCGGCTCCTCAAGGGAGCCGCATCATGTATCAGTAGCGCGGCGGCTTCGCCGGAATCGCCGGCACCGGATCGTTCGAAATCGTCACGGCAGCTCCGGACTGCAGCTTGAGCTGGCCCACCGCCACGACGCGGTCGCCCTCCTTCAAGCCCTTCAGAACTTCGGCGCGGCCCTCGATGCGCTTTCCGGTCTGCACGAAGGTGCGCGTCGCGATCAGGCTGGTCTTGCCGTCCTCTTCCTTCTTTTCACTGAGGAGGTAGACGGAGTCGCCGTAGAGCGTGTAGTCGACCGCGGTTTCGGGCACGGTGACGACCGGCGGCTTATCGGGCAGCACCACGGTGGTGGTCGCGAACATGCCCGGCTTGAGGATCTTGTCCGGATTCTGGATCGTCGCCTGCACGCGAATGTTGCGCGTGTCCGCCGCGATCTGCGGCTCGATGGTGGTGATCTTGCCCTCGAAGGTGCGGCCCGGATAGGCGTCGACCGCGATCCGAACGATCTGGCCGACCTTGAGCTGGCCGGAGTCCTTCTCCGTCACGGTGAAGTTCGCATACAGCATCGATAGATCGGTAAGCGAGACGATCTGCGTACCCGCAGTCAGATATTGTCCGACTTCGACCCTGCGAACGCCGAGTTCGCCATCGAACGGCGCCCGCACCAGCTTCTGCGAAATGATCGCTTCGGTCCTGGCGATCCCGGCGCTGGCCTGATCGAACACAGCCTGGGCGTTATCCACTGTCGCCTGTGGTCCGACCTGACGCTCGGCCAACTGCTTGGCGCGATCGAGCGAGAGCTGCGCCAACCGCTGCTGCGCCTTGTAGTTGGCGAGATCCGCCTGCTCGGGACCGTCGAACAACTGCACCAGCGGCGTGCCCTCCTTCACGCTGGCGCCCGCCGTAAACAGGATATCGGTGATGCGGCCGTTGACGTCGGAGGTCACGTTGACCTGGTGCACGGCAGCGAGATCGCCGACCGCGGTCAGAAGATTCGGAATCGTTTCGGATTTCGCCGTGGCGATGTTCACGCTGGTCGGCGGCGGCTTCATGGTCGCGAAGAACTGCGCGATCATCTTGCCGCGGAAGTAGTTGAACCAGACCAGGCCGCCAACCAGCAAGGCCAGCAGCGTCCCAATGATGATGAGCCACCGCACCATCCGGACCGGCCGCTTGTGCGGCTTTTCCGTTATCGGCTTGCCCGAAATCTTGTGTTCGGTCACGATATTCATGTCATGCACTTTCTGCAGTTACCGATTGTCCCGAATTCGGTGACAGCTCGCCGTCCAGATGAGAAGCAATTGCGGCTTCGGTAAGTCCGATGCCGCGCAGGATGAATTGACACAACTGCCGCTCCAGGTCGGCGGCGTTGCCGTAAGAAAGACAGGGCACCGGCGGAAGCCTCGTCAGCGCCGCCATCAGCACGGTATGGTGCGCGAACCAGAACAGGTTGAGCGGATCGCTGCCGATCCGCGCCGCGTCGCCGGCCGTTACAGCGCGCTCGATCGACGCCGTGAACACCGGCCCGATCAGGCCGGCGACCTTGTCGTAGAGCAAACGCGCGAACTCGCCGTCATCGAGATGGCTGGTCGTCATCAGCCGCAGCCGCTGCGCTTCCTCCTGATCCGAGCCGTCCGACACTTCCATGAAATGGCCAACCATGCTCTGAACCAGTTCAACCAGCGTGGCAGTTGAAGGCTGCTGGCCGAGCAGGTGCGCGAAATCCGGATCGGCCTCGCACTCCTCGGCGAGGATTTCGGCATAGAGCGCGGCCTTGGACGGGAAGTGCTTGAACAACAGCCCTTCCGAAATGGCTGCAGCCGCCGCCACGCTCTTGGTCGTGGTGCCGGCAAAGCCGTGACGGGCAAAGCACCGCTTGGCGGCGCTCAAGATCAATTGCCGCCGCAAATCACTGGTCATGCGCAGGGTAGACATGGGGGCGTGAGTAATCACTCACCTTGACGAAGTCAAGGATACATTGCAGCGCACCAGGCGGATTCTGCCACCAAGTGGCGTCAAAGACACGGCCTCATCACCTTGTTTGAGCACGAGTTTTCGGCAAATCAGGGTCTCGCGTTGCAGGCTTATCCCGAATTGGTCGCAACCCCAAGGCGCTTGGATCAAGGCGCTTTGGATCAGGGCGCTTTGGATCAGGGCGCTCGGATGGTGTGGACTGAAAGCGCCGACTTGACGCTTTGAGAGTGGCGTCTAAGATAGTTGCAAATGCGACTAATTTGACGGCCACTTACCTTTCCGTCTTCCCAACGAGTGCGGCGAGCCATGAATCTGGATGCGCGCGAACTGGCGGCCACATTCGACCTCGAAAAGCTGACGCCGGAATTTTATGCCAACCCCTACCCGACCTATCGCGCGCTGCGCGAGAGCGAACCGGTCAAGCGGTTGCCGAATGGGTCGTACTTCCTGACCCGCTACGACGATCTGGTTGCAGCCTACAAGAACACCAAGGCGTTCTCGTCCGACAAGAAGAAGGAGTTCTCGCCGAAGTATGGCGACTCCCTGCTCTACGAGCACCACACCACGAGCCTCGTGTTCAACGATCCTCCCGCCCACACCCGCGTCCGCCGGCTGATCATGGGCGCACTATCGCCGCGCGCGATCGCCGGTATGGAGCCCGACCTGGTCCGGCTGGTCGACCGCCTGCTCGACGCCATCGCCGCCAAGGGCAAGGTGGACCTGATCGACGATTTCGCTGCTGCCATTCCAATCGAAGTGATCGGCAATCTGCTCGATGTGCCGGAGAGCGAGCGCGATCCCTTGCGCGGCTGGTCGCTGGTCATTCTCGGCGCGCTGGAGCCGGTGATCGGCCCGGACGCTTTCGCCCGCGGCAACAAGGCGGTGAAGGATTTCCTGGCGTATCTCGAAGGGCTGGTGGCGCGGCGACGGGCCAAGCCCGGCAATCCCGACCGCGACGTACTGACGCGACTGATTCAGGGCGAAGACAATGGCGAGCGGCTGACCGAAAAGGAGCTGCTGCACAACTGCATCTTCCTGCTCAATGCCGGCCACGAGACCACCACCAACCTGATCGGCAACGGGCTGGTCGCGTTACTGAATCACGCAGGCGAGAAACGCCGGCTGATTGAAAATCCCGATCTGATCAAGACCGCGGTCGAGGAAATGCTGCGGTTCGAGAGCTCCAACCAGCTCGGCAACCGCATGACCGTCGAGCCGTTCGAACTCGGCGGCGTCGCGATGCCGGCGGGCACGGCGGTGACGCTGTGCATCGGCGCCGCCAACCGCGACCCTGCCCAGTTCGCCGATCCCGAACGTTTCGATATTGGCCGCACGCCGAACCGGCATCTGGCCTTCGGCACCGGCGCGCATCAATGCGCCGGTATGGCGTTGGCGCGGCTCGAGGGCGCCATCGCGATCTCGCGTTTCCTCGCGCGCTTTCCTGATTATGCGCTCGACGGCGAACCGGTACGCGGCGGCCGCGTGCGCTTCCGTGGATTTCTGAGCGTGCCCTGCACGGTCAGCTAAGGCGCAGGCGAACTCGATCCTGCGTCGCAAAATCGCAACGTAAGTCATAGCGGCGACGAACGATTCCTGCGCTTGCGCGTTGATGCTCCCAGGCGACGAAGCGAGGGAGTGAGATCATGCTTTCGAGCGGCGCTCGCATCGCAGCATTTTTTCTTGGTGTCTCCGCGATAGCGGTGAGCACCGGCTCGTCTGCCCAACCAGGAAGAGGCCTTGGCCAAGGCGGCGGGGCGGCGCCCGCAGCCCGACCGGCGGGACCACCACCCGCTATGGCCCGCCCAGCGGCACCGCCCGCGATGGCTCGTCCAGCAGCGCCCCCTGCGATGGCGCGACCGGCCGCACCGGCGTTCCGTGCAGCTCCCCCGCCTCAGCGTCCAGCAATGGCCCCGCGCGCGGCGCCGCAAATCGCCGCACCGCCGCGAGCGGTCACACCGCGCGCTGCAGGGCCACGACCGGAGATCCAGCGTGCCGCGCCGGCGCAGCGACCGGCCATGACGAGACCCGAGCCGCGCATCGCCGCACCATCGCGCCCGAGCACATCGCCCGCTGCGGGCGCTCGACCGTCGCGACAGGAACAGATCGAAACGCGTGCGCAGCAGCGTGAGCAGCGCCTCCAGCAGCGGCAGCAAATGGTGCAGGAGCGGCAGCGCGATATGCTGTCGCGCCAGAGCACGGAGCGGCAGAGCCGCATCGATCGCCTGCAGCAGCGCGTCCAGCAATTGCAGTCGCAGAAGCCGGAAGGTCTCCGGGCGCAACGCGAGCAGCAAAGATCACTACAGGCTCAAAACCGCCTGCTCCAGCGCGAGCAGCGCATCCAGGAACGTGACCAGGCACGCCTGCAGCGGCTGGGACCACAGCCCTCGGCTGAACGATCCGCCTCTGCCGCGGCCATGCAGGCCGCCGCCCGCGGGCGATTTTCCGCGCAGTTCCGCAGCAATGATGCCCTGCAAGCCCGTGCGGCGCTGACCGCCCGGGAGAACCGCTGGGCTCCGCGCCATGCCTGGCGGCGCGGCCATCGCGCCGCGTTCGTGGCTTGGCTCGGCCCGGTCTTCTGGCCTTACGCCTATTCCGACATCTTCAATTACACGTTCTGGCCTCACGCCTATGATCCCGGCTATTGGGCGTATGCCTACGACGACTTCGTCGATACGGTGTTTTGGGGTACGGACAGCCCGTATTCCGCTTACGCCAGATATCCTGATCCCGGGGCGGCGGTCACCGATTTCCGGGCGGGCAAGCGCGCAAGCGTGAGCCAGCAGACGCTTCGGCAGGTGTGCAGAGAACCGGACGAGGGCGTCACCGCCTGGCCGATTGCATCGATCGTGCGCGCAGTGCAGCCGACGCCCGAGCAGCGCGCCCTGCTCGACGAGTTGAAGGCCGCCGCGGCAAAGGCCGCCGACGTGTTCAAGGATACTTGCGCCGACTCCTTTGCCATGACGCCGCCCGGTCGCCTGCGGGCGATGACGAACCGCGTGACGGCTACGCTCGACGCGGTAAGGATCGTGCGTCCGGCGCTTGAGCGGTTCTACAATTCGCTAAATGATGAGCAAAAGGCGCGTTTCAACGCACTCGGCCCGAACGTCGGCGACCGCTCGCAACAGCCGCAGCAGGAAGCAGATGCGCAAGCCGAGGCTTGCGGCGATCCGAAGTCCAGCCTCACGCGGCTACCGATTGAGCGAATCGAGGCTGTCGTACGGCCGGCGGGCGAGCAAAAGGAGGCGCTTGACCGCTTGAGCGACGTGACCAAGAAGGCGGTTGCAGGGCTGCAAGCTGCCTGCCCGGACGACGTGCCGCTTACGCCGGTCGGGCGGCTGGACGCGATGGAGAAGCGGCTCAAGGCCATGCTCGAGGCAGCCGATTGGGTGCAGGAGGCGTTGGATAAGTTCTATGCCACGCTGAGCAACGAGCAGAAGGCGCGCTTCAATACGATGCCGCAGGTCGCAAGCCAGTGACCGAAACATGCCAACCATCCTTCTTGATGAGGATCAAATGAGGCAATCGCATTTTGTCACGCTGCTCGTCCGGCCGACATCCGGCCGGCGAGACGCACGTTTGCGGCACGGTCGGTCGTTCTTGATAGGCGCGTTGAGCGGACTAGCGTGCATGCTTTTATCGCCTTCCGCCCTGCCCCAGGCGCCGCAAGGCGCGGAGGGCGTCTCAGGACAACAGGCGTTCAACAATGCCTGTCGGACGTGCCACATCATGAGAGAGGGCGACAATCGGCTGGGCCCCAACCTGCACAAGATTGTCGGACGGAAAGCGGGATCGCTGCCAGACTACGGGTTTTCGAGCGCCATGAAGGAGGCAGGATTCGTCTGGGATGAGGAGAAGCTCGATCGCTTCATTGCCAACCCCGATGAGGTCGTGCCGGGCAACAGCATGAAGCCGTATGGCGGCCTCTCATCGAGCGAGGATAGAAAAAAGATCATCGCCTTCCTTGCTCAGTCAAAGTAGCGCCGCAGCCTGGTTTTTTAGAAAAGAAGCCCCGGTCATTTCACCGTTGTGCGCTGCGCCGCTACTCGGTATGTCTCTACCATGGTTCCAACGCTAGAGACGCCACGTCTTTGCATGCGACCTCGGACCGCCGCTGACGTCGATTCATATGTTGCCATGGATAGGGACATCGAAGTTCGGCGCTTTATCACGCCTGATTTTCGAGACAACTTTGACGTCAGTCAGTACCAAGACGCGCTGCGCGAGCGCTTGGCTTTCGACCCGGGAAAAGGACTTGGATGGCGGACGCTCCGTAGCCGATCCGACGACAACTCGTTCTTGGGCATGGGCCTACTTATCCCACTGGCACTGGAGGGCCCAGAAATCGAAATAGGCTGGCGACTGCCAAGGGGCGCATGGGGGTAGCGGTTACGCGACAGAAGCTGCCTTTCGCATCGTCCAGTACGCGAGAGATGAGGTCGGGTTGAAAGAGGTTATCGCCTGCATTAATCCCGAGAACGAACGATCCATACGAGTCGCGAGTAAACTTGGTTTCCTGCCCGATGGTCGTAGGAAGGCTTATGGAACGGAGTTCGACTGTTATCGGCTCCGATTGGATTAGCTGGGCAATCCCGGTCGGCTCTTAGCTCATCGCGCCATTTCGCGGCTTCGAACAGTTTGCGTCGCGCTAGGGGCAGACCGGACTCACCGAGGTTATACGCACACGCCCTAATTGCCCGCAGTGTTGAAGCGGGAAAGGTCGCAATCCCGTTCGGCATATTTCACGCGCCGCAGGCCCTCGCGGTCTTCGACTACGGTCGGCCGGCAGCGTTCCCTCCAGGCAGCCTGAGCCGCTTCATCGGCCTTCAGATCTTCCGCGGTCCGGGGCACGATCTTCACGGTGCCGCCGCTGCCGACGTAGAAATTGGTTTGCTGGCTGGGAAGCAGCGGCGCGCCCGAGGCAATGGCCGCGGCCTTGGCATCCGCTGCGGCCCGCGCCGCGCGGGCGGCCTGGGCGGCATCTGCGGCATGGCCGTGGTCCATCGCGAATTGCGCGGACGCAGACGATACCGAAGCGACGACGATCGAGATTGCGATGAAGACGCGCATGGACACTGCCCCTTGATGAATGCGTCGTCAGGAATGACCGACAAGCATTGAGGCGGCGTAAAGCTGTGTGACTAACCGGATCGCAATTTGGTCGATAAAGATTTAGCGGTCTTTCGGGCGCGCGTTATCAGCCGTTCATCGAGCTGTGGGGCTCGGAATTCTCCCCGCTCGCGGCGAGGAGAAAGCGTGCTACTCGCTGCGGCCGAACTCGCAGCCCTTGCGGGCGTAAACCAGGCGGACGACGCCTTCGTTGTCGTAGGTGCGCTTCGGCTTGCAGAACGCTTCCCACTTCTCGATGCTGGCGCGCCTTGCCTTTGCGTCTTCCTGATTCTGCGCCTCGCTGCGCACCGGATCGTCCAGATAGGACGTCGTGCACACCCTGCCGTAGAACTTGCTGTAGGTGCAGCGTTCCACGACCTGCCAGGCCTGCGCCGATGTCGACAGCAGGGCCAGTGTTGCAATTGCGTAAAGGACTTTCATGTTGTCGCTCATCGCTCGAGGAGACTTTCTCCGTGCGACTAGCTAGCGCCGGAGTTCATCGACGCGCAACGGTAACCCTTTGTTAATCTAAATACCCGCGGAAAAGGTTAAATCTGGAACCGCGCGCCGTCCCTTCACGTGACGCTATCACAACCAGAACGCGCGTCAGTTCACATACGGGACAACATTGTCCGTCATTGAGACAGCGGAACAAGCGTCTTCGAGTGACGGCTGCTAGACCACCGTCCGATGTCGCGCGATGCAGGTCTGCAGGACCTCATCCATCGGCCTTGTCCACCACTCGTTGGAGAAGATTTCGATCTCGGAATAGCCGGCAAAGCCGTGCGCCTCGACCGCTGATCGCACAGATGTGATGTCGATGACGCCGTCGCCCATCATGCCGCGGTCGTTGAGGATGTCTTTTGTCGGCACCAGCCAATCACAGACATGAAACGCCAGCAGACGATCTTTTCCCGCGCGCGCAATTTGCGGCATCAGTTCCGGGTCCCACCAGATGTGATAGACGTCGAGCGCAACGCCCAGCGCGCCGGTGCGCTGCGGATCGAGTTGATCGCAGATGTCCAGCGCCTGCTTCGTTGTGTTCACGCAGGCACGGTCGGCGGCATAGGCCGGATGCAAAGGCTCGATCGCGAGCGGCATGTTGGCCTCTCTCGCATACTCCAGCATTTCCGCAATCGCGTCATGGACCTGCGTACGCGCAGCCGCAATGTCCTTCGAGGCCGCGCTTCCCGGCCGCGAATATTGCGGCAGGCCGCCGACGACCAGCACGATACAGGGCGCGCCCAGCGCCTTGGCTTCGTCCACGGCACGGCGGTTGTCGTCGCGCGCCTCGACGCGGCGCGCAGCATCCGCCGTAAACATGCCGCCGCGGCAATAGCCGGACAATTCAAGCCCGGCGTCGCGCACGGCCCGCACTGCGCGCTCGAGGCTGATGGCCGCCACCTGGTCGCGCCAGGGATCGATGGCGCGGATGCCGTGGCGCGCACAGGCGTCGATGATGGCAACGAGGTCGCCCTGCTTGCGGACGGTCGCCGTGTTCAGCGACAGCCAGCGATGATCGCTCGAGAAATCGCGCATCACGGTTCGATGCCGCGCATTGCCAGCACCGTCTTCATGCGCCGCGTCGCCAGTTCGGGGTTGGAGAGCAGCCCAGCTTTATCGGCAAGGCGAAACAGTTCGGCCAGATGCAGCGTCGAGCGCGTGCTTTCCTGCCCGCCGACCATGGTGAAATGATCCTGATGGCCGTTGAGATAGGCCATGAACACGATGCCGGTCTTGTAGAACCGCGTCGGCGCCTTGAAGATATGCCGCGACAACGGCACCGTCGGTCCCAACACGTCATGGAAGCCGGCCTGGTCGCCGGCAGCCAGCCGTGACAGCGCGTAGGACGCCGCCGGCGCGATGGCATCGAAGATGCCGAGCAGCGCATGCGAAAAGCCTTGCTCGTCGCCCGCGATCAGTTCGGCGTAGTTGAAATCGTCGCCGGTATACATCTTCACCTTGGGATCAAGGCGACGGCGCATGTCGATCTCGCGCTGCTTGTCGAGCAGCGAGACTTTTACGCCATCGACGTTGGCGGCGTTGGCGTTGATGATCGCAACCGCCGTATCCATCGCCTTGTCGAGATCGGCGGTGCCCCAGTAGCCCGCTAGCGCCGGGTCGAACATGTCGCCCAGCCAGTGGATGATCACGGGCTCGCGAACCTGTGACAGGACCCGGCTGTAGACCTTTGCATAGTCGTCGGCGCTGCGGCCAAGCTTTGCCAATGCGCGCGAGGCCATCAAGATGATGCGGCCACCGGCCTTTTCGACGGCCGCGATCTGTTCCTCATAGGCGCGGATCACGTCGTCGATCGATTTTGCGTCTTCCACCGCAAGATGATCGGTGCCGGCGCCGGAAAACACCAGCGCATTGCCCTTCGCTCTCGCAGCGTTCACCGAGCGCTGGATCAGTTCCAGCGAGGTTGGCCAATCCAGCCCCATGCCGCGCTGTGCAGTGTCCATCGCCTCGGCAACGCCAAGGCCGAGATCCCAGACATGCTCGCGGAACGCGATCGTGCGGTCCCAGTCGATGGCGGATGTCAGCCACGGGTCGTTGTCGGCGAGTGGATCCGCCACGACATGGGCAGCAGAAAACGCCACGCGGTTGAGCGTGCCTTCAAGCTTCGCCGGAAACGTCCGCGATGCCGCCAGGCGATAATCCTCAATTTTGCGATCCGCCGTCGGCAGCTTCAGCGACAGCGACGACATCGGCAGGACTGGCTTGTTCATGCTTAAGCCTCCTCACACCTTGATCGGGGCAACGTCGATCCAGCGCCGCTCGCGCCAGCTCTGCAGCGCGCACTCGGCAAGCTGCACGCCCTTGGCGCCTTCCAGCAGCGTGTATTTGTAGGGCGCGTCCTCGCAGACGTGCCGGATGAACATTTCCCACTGTTCCTTGAAGCCGTTGTCGTAGACAACGTTGTCGGGAACCTTCTGCCAGTCGGCATAGAAATCGTGGGTGCGCTTCTCGTCCGGATTCCACACCGGCCGCGGCGTCGCCTGGCGCGCCTGGATCACGCAATCGGTCAGGCCCGCCACCGCCGAGCCGTGGGTACCGTCGACCTGGAAGGTCACGAGATCGTCGCGGTAGACGCGCGTCACCCAGCTCATGTTGATATGCGCGATCACGCCGCCCTTGAGGCGGAACGTCGCATAGGCGGAATCATCGGCGGTTGCCGTGTACTTCTTGCCCTTTTCGTCGAAACGCTCGGGGATATCGGTCGTGCCGAGGCAGGAGATGCTCTCGACCTCGCCGAAGAGATTGTCGAGCACGTAGCGCCAGTGGCAGACCATGTCGAGAATGATGCCGCCGCCGTCCTCGCTGCGGTAATTCCACGACGGCCGCTGCGCTTCCTGCCAGCCACCCTCGAATACCCAATAGCCGAACTCGCCGCGCACCGACAGCATCCGGCCGAAGAAGCCGGAATCGCGCAGGAAGGCGAGCTTCTTCAACCCCGGCAGGAACAGCTTGTCCTGCACCGTGCCGTGCTTGATGCCCTTGGCCTTGGCGAGCTTCAGCACCGCGACCGCCTCCTCCAGGTTGGTCGCAATCGGCTTTTCGCAATAGACGTGTTTGCCGGCCTCGATCGCCTTGGTCAGCAGTGACGGGCGCGCCTGCGTGGTCGCGGCGTCGAAGAAGATGGTGTCGTCCTTCGCGGCCAGCGCCTTGTCGAGATCGGTCGACCAGCGCTCCACGTTGAAGCGCTTGGCGAGCCGTTCCACCTTGTCCGCATCGCGGCCGATCAGGATCGGGTCGGGCAGCATGCGGTCGCCGTTCGATAGCAGCACGCCGCCCTGGTCGCGGATCGCGATGATGGAGCGGACCAAATGCTGGTTGAGCCCCATGCGGCCGGTCACGCCGTTCATGATCAGGCCGAGGCGTTTGGTCGTCATACTGCTTTCTCCGAGGGAATTTTTGACGAGGGCTGCGCGAGCGGCGACATCGCGGACCAGTCCGGATGCGTGGCCGTGGCGAAGCCAGGTGTGGTCAGCGATCCCGTCAGGAGATCGCCGTCATGGATCGCGAGACGGATTTTATTGCCGTCGCGGACGTAGAGATCGGGATGGCCCGCGAGAAACGCCTGCGCCTCACCGGTCGGCGTGTCGCCAAAACCATCCACATAGTGGTGGCCGTTGCGCTCGGCATGGGTGACGCCGATCAGCGCACCGAGCGCGAGATCCTGCTGCACGGCGAGACCCGCCTGGCAGGTCAGGTCCTCGCCGGCGATGAAGCATTTCTCGCCGGCGGCACTCCATTTAGCAGCGCGCGTGGCGTTGATCACCGACTTATAGATGCCCTTGCAGGATTTCGAGGAGATGCCGCGATAGCCGAGCGCTCGCGCCACCGGGAAGGCGTCGTAGGAATCGTCGGCCTCGTCGACGATGAAATCGCGCCGCGCCAGTGCGCCGAGCTGCGATTGCCGCGTAATGTCGCGCGGCATCGGCTGTTCGATGTAGAGGAGCTTTTGCGCGATCGGCCGCAGCGCGGCATCGCGGTCGAGCCGCTCGACAAGCGCATTTAATGCAATGAGGTCGGCGTACTGTTCATTAGCGTCGAGCGTGACGCGGTAATCGTACGACAGCGTCGCCAGTTCATTGCCGATCCGGATCAGCCGATCGGCGTCGTGCGCGGGGTCGCCGTTTAGCTTGAGCTTGAAGTAGCGCGCGCCGGCGTTTTCTCTGATGTCGGCAACGCCGCCCTCGCCTTCGATCTTGTCGTCCATGCCGACCGTGTGCCGGATCGCGACGCGCTCCAACCGTTTTCGGCCTGCGAGAAAGCGCGACACGTCATCATCGCCGAGATCGTGCGACAGGCGTGCATCCACGCCTGCGATGTTGTCGGCCATGCCGTCGAAGAAGCTGGTTCCCGTGCAACGCAGCAGCGCGTCGAGAATCGCCTTGTCGATTTCGGCCGGCCCGTAGGCTGCCGCCAACGGTGGAATGTCTTCTCGCGCGCAGGCTTCGATCTGCGCGCCGATGCAGGCCGCATGCAGGCCGAACGCAGTCTCGAAGCCGGAATGCGCCAGATAGATGCCGCGCGCGATCAGAAGCGAGCGCCGCAGCTCCTCGACTGTCTGCTCTGGCGCTAGATGCGGCCGCTTGTCGAACCATTTTGGCACCAGAAATTCGGCACTGGCGCCAGTTGCCGTTCCCCCGCCTTCGACCTCGATCTCGACCCACACGAAAGCCTGCGGCGTTGCGTTGATGACGACCGCGCCGAACCGGAACGGCCGGGCAAAGGTGACCGGACGTTCGAAAAAGGAGATGTCTCGTACGGCCAAGCGTAACGGCATCGAGCCAGCTTTCAGTCCAGCGCGCTTTGCGTGAAAAAGTGCTTGCGAATCCGCTGGACCAGTTCGGTGAAGGCGGGATCGGCCATCGCGTCGAGCGAGCGCGGGCGCGGCAGCGGTACGTCGTAGATCGCGGCGATCGCGCCGGGCCGCTCGGTCATGACAAGCACGCGATCGGCCAGGAACACGGCCTCCGGAATCGAATGCGTGATCAGCAGCACGGTCTTGCCGGTTTCGCGCTGGATGCGCATCAGCTCGACATTCATCTTCTCGCGCGTCATGGCATCGAGCGCGCCGAACGGCTCGTCCATCAGCATGATCTTGGGATCATGCACCAGCGCGCGGCAGATCGAGGCGCGTTGCTGCATGCCGCCGGACAATTGCCAGGGCAGCTTCTTCTCGAACCCTTCGAGGCCGACCAGCTTCAACAGCGCTTTCGCCCGCGGCAGATATTCGTCGCGCGGCAGTTTCTTCATGTCGATCGGCAACATCACGTTGGAGAGGATGTTGCGCCAGGGCAGCAGCAGCGCGTTCTGGAACACGATGCCGACATTGCCGTGCGGTTTTGTAACCTGCTCGCCTTCGACCAAAATCTCCCCCGTCGATGGCGCGAGCAGCCCGGAGATCATCTTCAACAGCGTGGACTTGCCGCAGCCGGACGGGCCGACCACGACAAAGAACTCGCCCTCGTTGATGTGGAAATCCAGCGGCCGCAACGACGGCACGTCACCGTCGCGCGAACGATAAGTTTTTGAGACGCCTGATAGCGTGATCCCGGACGCCGCGCCGCCGGCGCGATCCGACACCAGGCGCAGATGCGCGGCTGGTTGGTCGATCTCGGTTGGTTTGGTCGCAGGATTCATTCAGCAAAGTCCATCTTTCCGTCGTCCCTGCGAACGCAGGGACCCATACGCCGCGGCTTATCGTTCGGGCACTCCGGCAGAGACCTTCTGCAATAACCAGGGCCGGTTATGGGTCCCTGCTTTCGCAGGGACGACGGTGAGTGCGTCATCAGTGGCTCACGAACCGCCCTGCGGCAGGTAGTCGTTGGTATAAAACGCCTTTGGATTGTCCTTGGCCTTGGCATCCAACCCGCCATATTCGACCATCAGATTGACCGTGTCGGTCATGTTCTGGTCGGTCACCTGGAACGGCCGCTTGTTCTTGGTTTCAGCCGTCCGGTAGAGCGGGATCGTCAGCTCAAAACCCTTTGTCAGCGTCTCGATCTTGCCGCCCTTCGGGTTGGCATCGAGGATCGACTGCGCCGCACCCTTCGGATCCTTCTCGGCGGCTTCGACCGCCTTCGTCGTCGCCGACATGAAGCGCTTGACGAGATCGGCATTGGCCTTGACGAAGTCGGTGTTGGCGACGACGCCCGAGCAGACCATGTTGATGCCGTAGTCGGCGAACTTGATCGCGTTGACGTCCTTACCCGTCGCGTCCTTGATCTTCATCGACTGGTCCATGACATAGCCGAGCAGCAGATCGGCCTGGCCGTTGATGACGGCGTTCAGCTTGGTCTGGCCGTCGCCGGCGACCGTCTGGAAGTCGCTTTCCTTCAGGCCGGTCTTCTTCAAAAACAGCGGCCAGATCTGCGTCATCGAGTCAGCGGGCGTGATCGCCACCGTCTTGCCCTTGATGTCCTCGGGCTTCTTGATGTTCTTTTCGACAAAGCCCATCGCCGACATCGGGCTGGTCTGAAGCAGCACGCCGGTGGCCACGATCGGGGCACCCTTCACGGCCGCGCGCATCATGGTGGGCACGTCGACATAGCCGAAATTGGCGGTCTTGGCCGCAACGGCCTGCGTGGTCGCCGCCGAGCCGCGGCCTTCCTGAATTTCGAGATCGATGCCTTCGGCGGCATAAATGCCCTTGGCCTTGCCGTAATAGAACGGCGCGTGCTCGCCATAGACGTACCAGTTCAGCATCAGCACGACCTTGTCGGCGGCCGATGCCGGAAGCACCGAAAGCGCGGTCCAGATCAGGGCGGCGGAGATCGCCGTTATCACTCGTATCATGGTCATCCTCCCGTTTGGTGATGCAGCCCTTGGATAGGCCGCCTGTTGGTTTGGCTTAGGAAGCAAAAATGATGTCCTCGCGCTGGCTGACATGCCAGGGGATCACGAGACGTTCGATCCGATCGACGACCCAGAACAGCACGACGCCGAGCAGCGCCAGGATCACCAGCGCAGCAAACATGGTCGGCAGGTCGAAGGTGCCGATCGAGCGCTGCATCACATAGCCGATGCCGGAATTGGAGCCGACGAACTCGCCGACGACAGCGCCGACCACGGCAAGCGTCACCGAGACTTTCAGGCCGGAGAAGATCGCGGGCATCGCGTGCGGCAGGTTGACGGCGCGAAACACCTGGAAGCGGCTGCCCTGCATCGCGCGCGCGAGATCGACCATGTCGGGATCGACCGATTTAAACCCCTGCACGGCGGAGACCACCACCGGGAAAAACCCGAGCAGAAACGCCGAGATCACCTTTGGGATGATGCCGAAGCCAAACCACACCACGAACAGCGGCGCGATCGCAATCTTCGGCACCGATTGGGAGAATACCAGCAGCGGATAGACATAGCTCTCCACCGTCTTCGATCCCGCGATCAGCATGGCGACGGGAATGCCAAACACGGCCGACAACAGGAAGCCGCAGATGGTGGCGTAAGTGGTGGGCCAGGCCTGCCGCAGCAGTTCCGGCCAATCCGTCCGCAGCACCGCCACGACATCGCCCGGCGCCGGGATCTGGTAGGCCGGAATCTGGAACAGGCGAATGGTGACGTCCCACATCACCACGATGAACAGCAGGAACAAAAACGGCCGCACCCACGCCGCGTTCAGCGCTTTCGACACGCCACTCTCGCGCTTCAGCTCGGCCACGTTCCGCTCCCTGATCATCGTCTTATGGGCGGGAAATTAACCTGTTGGATAAATACTGGCAAGCGAGTTTTCGTGCGGCAATTTGGACTATCGCCGTCGTCCCGCGAACGTACCTGGCGTATGAACCCCAGAACGCCGTCGCCCCTGCGAACGCATGCGAATGCAGGGGCCCAAACCACAGGCGTCTGTTTTGCGAATGCTGGGGCCGCCGTTCGGATACGACAACAATCAAGATCGGTGGTTATGGGTTCCTGCGTTCCGCAGGAACGACGGTTAGACCGGCTGATGCGCTGGCGGCCGTACGCCCGGTGTCGCAGGCTTGGCGAAATCCGCGGTCGATTTCCCCGTCAGCGCCGCCAGTACCAGCGCCACCATATGCGCCAGACGCTCGTCCCTCGCCTCCTTCTTCAGGAGGTCGCGGCCGAAGATTACGGAAAGCGTCGCGCTGTTGGAGAGATAGAAGAAGCACAGCGCGGCGATCGAGATATAGAGCTGGACGGGATCGACGGCGACGCGGAAGTCGCCGCTTTCGACGCCGCGCGTCACCACGGTGCGGATCATCTCGACGAACGGCGAGTGCATCGACTTGACCTTGGTCGAGCGCTTCAGGTGGCGCGCTTTTGCGAGATTTTCAGTGTTGAGCAGCGCCAAAAATTCCGGGTTGCGGAGGAAATAGTTCCAGGTGAAATCGATCAACCGTTCGATCGCCTCGGGCGGATCGAGATGTTCGAGATCAAGGCCACGCTCTTCGGAACGGATCTTCTCGTAGGCGCCTTCCAGCACCGCGAGGTAGAGGTCTTCCTTGTTGCCGACATGGTAGTACAGCATGCGCTTGTTGGCGCCGGCGTTGGCCGCGATGCGATCGACGCGCGCGCCGGCCAGGCCATGGGTGGCGAATTCCTGCTTGGCGGCCTCGAGAATGCGAAGCCGCATCCCCTCGGGGTCGCGCTGCCATTTCTGAACGCGTTTTGCCTTTGCCAAATCAATCGCCTGTTGGTCGCATCGAGCAAGCTGTAGCATGCAGGGAAGCGTTTGAGAATGAATCGCGCCGCGTTTCCTTCACCCTCCCTGGAGGGGGAGGGTCGGCTCACGTTGAGCGCAGCGAAACGTGAGACGGGGTGGGGTGATCTCTCCACTCGGGCACTGATCGAGCGGATGGACCGTCACCCCACCCCGCCGCTTCCCGTCGACCCTCCCCCTCCAGGGACCCTCCAGGGGAGGGTAAGCTTCAGTCGGGCTTCCCCGCTGACGGCTGCACCAGCAGCGTGGGCACACCGCATGTGCCGTTCCGCACCGTCATCACCCGCGTTCCCGGCTTGCGGCCGGTGCGGACTTCCGAGACGTCGACGCCGGCCTGGAAAAGCCGCGCATGGGTGGCGTCGATGTCGGTGACGCGCCAGCACAGGCCACGAAGTCTGTCTTGAAGTTTGTCTTGGAGTTTGTCTTGCAGTTTGTCTTGCAGTTTGTCTTGGAGTTTGTCTTGCGACGTATCCGTCTCCTTGCCCGGCCGGTGCGTGACCTCGACGATGAGGTCGCCGCAGCGGAAGAACATCAGCCGGCCCCAATCGGGGTGCGAGCGGTCGAGCGCCATGTCGAGGCCGAGCCGCGCACCGTAGAGCGCTGCGGCCCGTTCCGGGTCCGACGTCGAGACCACGACATGGTCCAGCGCCGTGATCGATCCGGGCGTAGTTCGCACCGACAGCGGGCGCTCCTTGTCGCGCTCGAGGAAAAACATACGGACGCCGCGCGTGGCATCTGTCGCCGCGCGTGTGCGCTTCCACGACAGCACAGCACCCGAGATCGCGTCGCGGCTTTCGACGTCTGCGATCACGTCCGGCTTGAGCGTCAGCCGGTCGAGCCTGCGGTGCATTTTGGCGATGTCGCTGGTTCGGAAGCAGATGCTTGCGAGCCCCTCGCCTTGCGCGGCAAGAACGCTGCGAATGCGGTCGGCGTTGGCGCCGTCGCCGCTCGGCCCCATCAATTCCAGCGTGGTGTTGTCGAGCGTGAACAGGACGCGGTCGGCGCCATCCCCGCTGTTCTGCCAGGCCGGTGCGCGGGCAAACAAGGTCTGGTAAGCGGCGGAGGCTGCGTTGATGTCGCCGGTGAGAACGACGACGTGATCGAGGCCGGTGATCACGGAAACAGTCCCCGCACGTTTTTAGCGGCGCGCACCTTCTCGACGCCGATCGCCATCGCCGCCGTGCGGTGCGGGATCTTGTCGGCCTTGGCCCGCTGCAGCATCTGGTCGAAGGCGCGATCGAGGATCGCGTATTCGCGCCGCGTCACTTCCTCTTCCTCCCAGAACAATTGCTGCAGGTCCTGAACCCACTCGAAATAGCTGACCACGACGCCGCCGGAATTGCAGAGAATGTCCGGGATTAGGAATACTTCGCCCTGGCGCTTTTCCAGCACCAGATCGGCTTCCGGCGTAGTCGGACCGTTGGCGCCCTCGGCCAGCACGCGGCACTTGAGATTCTCGGCGACCTTGGCATCGATCACCCGCTCCATCGCCGCCGGCACCAGCACGTCGCAAGGCAGCGTGAGGATTTGCTCGGGATCGAAAGTCAGTTCGTTGGAGAACCCGGCGATACTTCCATGCGCGCCCGCATGTCGCATCAATGCAGGAATATCCAGCCCCTTTGGATCATGCAGCGCGCCGGTGTGATCGCTGACCGCGATGATCTTCAGGCCATATTGTTGTAGTTCCAGCGCGGCGTAGGAGCCGACATTGCCAAAGCCCTGGATCACGGCGGTCGCGCTGCCCGGATTGATCGATAGCTCCTTGAGCACCCGCTTGGCGAGATAGGCGACGCCGCGCCCGGTTGCTTCGCGCCGGCCGAGCGTACCGCCGGATGAGACCGGCTTGCCGGTCACGATCTCGGTCACGGTTTGGCCTTGGTACATCGAATAGGTGTCCATGAACCAGGCCATCACCTGCTCATTGGTGCCCATGTCGGGCGCCATCACATCGGTATGCGGACCGACGAACGGGATCATCTCCTGCATATAGCGGCGCGACAGCCCTTCCAATTCGCGCTTGGAAATGGTGGAGAGGTCGACATTGACGCCGCCCTTGGCGCCGCCATAGGGCAGCCCGACAAGCGCGCATTTCCAGCTCATCCAGATCGCGAGCGCCGCGACCTCGCCGATGTCGACAGAGGGTGCAAACCGCGTGCCGCCTTTGGTCGGACCGAGGGTGAGGTGGTGCTGGACACGATAGCCTTCGAATACTGCGACCGTGCCGTCGTCGCGGTGGATCGGGCAAGAGACAGTGACCGCCCGCTTCGGCATCAGGATCCGGTCGCGCTCGTCCATCGGGATTTCGAGATGGTTGGCGATGACGCCAAACTGATTAACCGCCATGTCGAACACGGGACCGGAATAAACCGTCATCATTTCCTCCACTTTTGTCGCGCCGCCGGGAAACCCGGGCAGCCGTCAGCCGTTATACGACGGTATGCCCAAGCCCCCCTTAAGGACGGTCGCAGTCTCCTCTATACTCGCATCTCAAGCAGCAAAGACGGCACGGTTGCGAATAATTTCAGCGAATGCATCCGATAACCAGTGCTAATGTGTGCGCCGCGCCGGGACCACCTTCGCTCAACACTCTGCAGGATATGACGGAAAACGCATGCAGGCCCTCTTCATCGGACAGACCTATATAGACGTTACCTTCATCACCGACCACGTGCCGACCGGCGACGAAAAACATGTGGCCTCGGCCTATGCGGTATCGTTTGGCGGCAACGCCGTGACGGCGGCGTTCTGCTGCGCCAAGCTCGGGATCGTGCCGGACCTGATTGCGACCATGGCCAACGACTGGCTCGGCCGCATGTTTCAGGACATGGCCGCGAAGTATGGAATCTCGATCCATCCACGCAAGGTCAACTCCTCGTCGCTGTCGTTCATCATGCCGAAGGACGGCAAACGCGCCATCGTACGCTGCCGCGACGACGAGCACATTCATCCCTTCCCGATGTTGAACTTGAAGGGTTGCCGCGCGCTGCATGTCGACGGCCATCAGCCGGACGCTGCAATCCACTATGCCAAACTCTGCCGCGAGGACGGCATTCTGACATCGCTCGACGGCGGCGGCCTGCGGACCAACACCCATGAGCTGCTGGAATTCATCGATGTCGCGATCGTGGCCGAACGGCTGTGCGAACAGATGGACAAGACGCCGGAGGCCATGCTGGATTATCTGAAGAGCCGCGGATGCCGGATCGGCGGCGTCACCATGGGCGAGAAGGGCCTGCTCTGGTATGACGAGACCGGCGCCGTCCGCCGCCTTCCCGCACTTCCGGTTACACCCGAACGCGTCATCGATACCAACGGCGCAGGCGACGTCTTCCACGGCGCCTATGTCTATTCCTATCTCGCCAATCCCGCTAAAAGCTGGCAGGAGCATTTCGAGCTTGCGCGCGCTGCCTCAACCTTCAAGGTCCAGCGTCTCGGCAACGAGGCCGGCCTGCCGACGCTCGCCGACATCGAGGCGATCACGCGGGAGTTTCAGGTCAGCGCCTGAGGAAGCGAACGGGGGTCAGTACGCATGGGGCGCGTGTTCGTCGCCGGCAGCATCAACATGGATGTGGTGGCGACGGCCGACCGACATCCGAAGGTCGGCGAGACCGTCGCAGGCCAAGCGGTGCATTATTTTCCAGGCGGCAAGGGCGCCAACCAGGCCGTGGCCGCCGCAAAGCTCGGCGCACCGTCAACGCTGATCGGCCGGCTGGGCGCGGATGCGTTCGGCCAGCAATTGCGGCAGTTTCTCACCGCCCAAGGCGTCGACCTCGCTCTGGTCCAGGACACCGCGGATGTCCATACCGGAACGGCCGTGATCACCATCGCCGACGCCGACAACACCATCGTGGTCATACCCGGCGCCAACGCGCTGGTCAGTGCCGGGGATGTCACAGCCCCCGTGCTTGCCAAAAGCGACGTTGCCGTAAGTCAGTTCGAAATTCCGCAAGCCACGATCATCGCCTTCTTCAAACGGGCACGCGCGGCCGGCGCGACCACCATCCTCAATCCGGCGCCGGCGACCGTCTGCGGCCACGAGTTGCTCGATCTCGTTGATATCCTTGTTCTCAACGAAACCGAGCTCGGGCTTCTCGCGCAGACCGAACTTCACGACACCGACGACCCCACCCGTTTCGCCGAAGCGGCGCGGCGCCTGCCGACGGGCTCCGAGAAAATCATCTGCGTTACACTCGGCAAGCGCGGCGTGCTCGCGCTTGTCGGCGGCGAACCCTCGCTGATTTCGGGACGGGCCGTAAAGGCCGTGGACACCACCGGCGCCGGCGATTGCTTCGTCGGCGCCCTCGCCGCGCAGCTTGCCAATGGCAAGGCAATCCGCGACGCGCTCGAATACGCCAATGCCGCCGCATCGATCTGCGTGCAGCGAATGGGCGCCGCGCCGTCGATGCCGACGGCAGCGGAGGTAGCGAGCGTCTTGCACCTTTAGCTCTCGCCTTGCTGGCTAAGTCAACGCACCCTTCAGGTCGAAGCTCGCGTCGGCAGCCTGCTCGGGCGTGATCGAGCCATGGGCGGCAAGCAGACGCCGTCCGAACATGTGATCGCCCGCGCGATTGACGGACTCGATGCCGATGAGTTGCCCGCCCCTGTAGCAAAAAGCCGAGAATGCCGCTTGGGCTCGATCGCCGCGCACCACCACGCGGTCGTAGCCGGTGGTTAGTCCCGCAATTTGGAGCTTGTCGGGCCCCTGATCACTCCAGAACCATGGCAAGCCGTCATACGGCTTGGCATCGCCGGTCAGCCGGGCCGCGACGCAGCGCGCGTGGTCGGTAGCGTTCTGCACCGACTCCAGCCGCAGTGAGCCGCCGAAACGTGGGCTCGCAAACAGCGCGCAATCGCCGATCGCCGAGATATTGGGATCGGCGGTCAGCAGATGCTCATCGACGATGATGCCCGACGCGACCGGGAGGCCGGCGTCCGCCGCCAGTTCCACATTCGGCAACACGCCAACGCCGACCACAATCAGGTCGGCTTTCATGTGCCGGCCATCGCTGAGGCTGACGCCCGTGACCTTGTGGCCGTCGCTCTCGATGCTGGTGACTTGCACGCCCAGATGAATACGAATGCCCGCCGCGGTATGGCGCGCCTGGAAGAATTCCGAGATCTCCGCCGTCACCGCGCGCGCCATTACACGTGTGCCGAGTTCAACGACGTCGACTTCGAGGCCCTTGGCCCGCGCCGTCGCCGCGAACTCCAGCCCGATGAATCCGGCGCCGATGACGACGACGCGCTGGCCTTCAGTGATGTAGTCGCGCAGCGACCGGCTTTCGTCGAGCGTGCGCAAGTAACGCACGCTGTCGAGATTGGCGTTGGGAATGTCGAGCAGGCGGTTGCGCGCGCCGGTCGCCAGCACCAGATGCGCGTAATCGAGCGAAGAGCCGGAGGCGAGCGCCACCTTGCGCGCGGCACGGTCAATCGACACCGCGCGATCGGAGATCAGGTCGATCTTCTGGTCAAGATAGAATTTTTCCGGCCGGAACATCAGGCTGTCGGGCCCGCCGGTTCCTTTCAGATAGGCTTTTGATAGTGGCGGCCGCTGGTAGGGCAGATGGCCTTCATCGTTCAACAACACGATGCGTTCCGAAAAGCCGTGCTGGCGCAGCGAGGCCGCAATTTGATAGCCGGCGTGGCCCGCGCCGATGATGACAACCGCTCCTGCCGTCATAGGGACATCCTACGTTCGAGCGCACGGGAATGACCCATGTCGTTTCCTCTCCAGTGATTTTGGCTTGCCTGCCTCGTCCCCTGGGAGCGGCGCTCGTGTCCGTCCCGAACGATGACGGGGCCATCTGACCTCATGGAACGACGAGACGCAAGGGCGTCGGCGGCCTGACGGCGGCCCTTGCCGCATCTTGCGGGCTTGGCGGGGGATTGTCACCTCTTGCCTTCTCTATTTAAATGTCCGGCCCATCCGCACGCCCCTGAGGCCTTGCCATGTCGACTTCCGATGATACCGCCGCCCCTGCCCTGCTCAGGATCGAGGGCCCGATTGCCACGATCACGCTCAATCGCCCCGCGGCCTTCAACTCGATCAATCTGTCGATTGCGCAAAAGCTCGAGCAACTCGGCGCGGAGGTCGAAGGCAATGACGACATAAGGGTGCTGGTGATCGAGGGCGAAGGCCGCGCCTTCTCGGCCGGCGGCGACCTGCAGACCATCGGCGCCGCCGCCGCCAACGATACAATTGCGCCCGTGGTCGGCGAACTGTTGAAGCACTACCACGCCTTCATCGAAGCGGTGCGGCGGATGCCCAAGATCGTGCTGTCGAGCGTCCACGGCTCCGCCGCCGGCGCCGGCATGGGGCTCGCCTTCGTCACGGATCTGTGCATCGCAGCCGATGACGCCCGCTTCACGCCGGCCTATGCCAAGATCGGCGTCTCGCCGGATGGCGGCAGCACGGTCGGCATGGTCGGTACCGTCGGCACCCGCCGCGCGCTGCAGATCTTTCTGGCCGAAGACAGTTTTACCGCGCAGCAGGCCTATGAGTGGGGCCTGATCGCCGGCGTCGTTCCGGCGGCAGAGTTGAAGGCTGAAACGCGCAAACTCGCCGAGCGGCTTGCGCAGAACCCGCCGGCAGCGATCAGTGGCACCAAGTCGCTAGTCTATCAGGCCGCGGTTACGCCGACGAAGCAGCAACTCGATGCCGAGGAGGCGAAGATCATCGACGCCATGCAAACGGATGAATTTCGCGTTGCGGTGAGGAAGTTCACCAGCAAATCGAAATGAGAGCGTCGGCGACGCTTGCTAGTCCTTCGTCGTCCCTGCGAACGCAGGGACCCATAACCACCGGCGGTCGTTATTTTCGAAGGCGTCAGTCATCTCGCACTAACCGCGAGAGCAACGCGGTATGGGTCCCTGCGTTCGCAGGGACGACGTCAGTTCGGGCAGATGTGCGTGGACAGCTACTCCCTGCCCTGCCCGCGCATGAAGTCGAAATCGCAGCCCTCGTCGGCCTGCAGGATCGTCTCGTTGAACAGATGCGCGTAGCCGCGCTTGGCCCAATCGGGCGTCACGGCCGGTGGCAGCGCCGCGCGACGCTTTTCCAGCTCCGCCTCGTCGACGAGCAGGTCGATGCTACGGTTGGCGACGTCGAGCCGGATCATGTCGCCATTCTTCACCAGCGCCAGCGGCCCGCCCACGGCCGCTTCCGGCGTGATGTGCAGCACGATGGTGCCGAACGCCGTTCCGCTCATCCGCGCGTCCGATATCCGCACCATGTCCTTGGCGCCGCCACGCGCAAGCTTCTTCGGGATCGGCAGATAGCCCGCTTCCGGCATGCCCGGCGCGCCTTTGGGTCCGGCGTTGCGCAGCACCAGCACGTCATCAGCGTTGACGTCGAGATCGGGGTCGTCGACCCGCAGCGTCATGTCCTCGACCGATTCGAATACCACGGCGCGCCCGGTGTGCTGCAGCAGTTTTGGGCTCGCCGCCGACTGCTTAATGACGGCGCCACGCGGCGCGAGGTTGCCATGCAATACCGCCATTGCGCCTTCGGCCTTGATTGGATTGTCGCGCGGACGGATCGCGTCCTGTCCTGGCACATCTTCCGCACGAGCAACGACCTCGCGCAGCCTCTGGCCCGTGATGGTCTTGGCGTCGAGATCAATGAGATCGCCCAGTTGCGCCATCAACTTCGGCACGCCGCCGGCATGATGGAAATGCTCCATGTAATGCTCGCCCGACGGTTTCAGATCGACGAGCACCGGCACCTCGCGGCCAAGCCTGTCGAATATCTCGAGGTCGATCTTGTGCGGCGAGCGATGGGCGATCGCGGTGAGATGGATCAGGCCATTGGTCGAGCCCCCGATCGCCTGCATCACGACCTGCGCGTTGCGGAACGATGCCGGCGTCAGAATCTCGCTCGGCCTCGGTCCCTTGGCTTTCGCCATCTCAGCCGCCACCCTGCCGCTGGCCTCGGCCGAGCGAAAACGTTCGGCATGCGGCGCCGGGATCGTCGCGCTCATCGGCAGCGACAGCCCGAGTGCCTCGGTGATGCACGCCATGGTGCTGGCGGTGCCCATCACCATGCAGGTGCCGACCGAAGGCGCCAGCCGGCCGTTAACGGCTTCGATCTCGTTGTCATCGATCTCGCCCGCGCGATATTTTGCCCAGAGCCGCCGGCAATCGGTACAGGCGCCGAGCACCTCGCCCCTGTGATGTCCGACCACCATCGGGCCCACCGGAATGACGACGGTCGGCAGATCGGCTGAGACTGCGGCCATGATCTGCGCCGGTAACGTCTTGTCGCATCCCCCGATCACGACCACGGCGTCCATCGGCTGCGCGCGGATCATCTCCTCGGTGTCCATCGCCATCAGATTGCGCAGGTACATCGAGGTCGGATAGGCAAAGCTCTCGGCGATCGAAATCGTCGGGAACACCATCGGCATCGCACCCGACAGCATCACGCCGCGCTTCACCGCTTCGATGATCTGCGGAACATTACCGTGACAGGGATTGTAGTCGCTGTAGGTATTGGTGATGCCGACGATCGGCCTGTTCAGCGCATCATCCGAGTAGCCCATGGCCTTGATGAAGGCCTTGCGCAGGAATAGCGAGAAGCCAGCATCGCCATAACTGGTCAGTCCCTTGCGAAGTCCGTCGGCCATTTTCTTCTTCCTGTCGTCGTGGATAGGCACTTAAGGAGCCCGGCGGATTATTGTCAATGTTTGATCATTTGGCGTCGTGAGCGGACAAACCGCCCATCAATGCGGCGTATTATTGACAATAATGTGCTTGCGTGCTGACTTTCCGTCCAAACTGGAAACGCGCTCATGAAGCAACCGTTGCGCATTGGCATCGTCGGTGCCGCATGGTGAGCCGCCATCATCTCATCGCCTGGGCGAGCATATCAGATCAAGCCCGCGTCGAGGATTGCTATCGGCCGTCGGGCCGGGAGGCCTTGCGATGAAGCCGCAGGAATTGTTGACCGAAACTTCCGCGCCGACGCGCGAGGAGGAACAGGCGGAAGTCATCCGCCGGCTGGAAGAGGACATCATCTTCGGCCGCTTCGCGCCGGGCTCGCGGCTGGTCGAGGACACGCTGATGCAGCGCTACGGAGCCAGCCGGCATTTCGTCCGCCAGGCGCTATTCCAACTCGAACGCCAAGGCATCGTGCTGCGCGAGAAAAACATCGGCGCCACCGTGCGGTTCTATTCGGCCGAGGAGGTGCGCCAGATCTACGAGGTCCGGGAAATGCTGACGCGGCAGGCGGCGCTGATGATTGCGCTGCCCGCCCCGGCCAGCCTGATCGAGCAGTTGAACGAGCTGCAGCGGCAATATTGCGCCAGGGCCGACGCGCAGGATTTGCGCGGCATTCACGAGGCCAACGACGCGTTTCACGTCGCGCTGTTTTCCGCCTGCGGCAATCCGTATCTGGTGCGCTCGCTGCAGGATTACATGAACCTGACGCTGCCGATGCGCGCCAAGAATCTCGCCGACAGGGAGGGACTGGCGCTGTCGCGTCGGCAGCATGAACTCATGATTGAACTCTTGAAGGGCCGCGATAGCTGGGCGCTAGCGCAGCTCTGCGTCGATCATATGCAGTTCAGCAAGTCGGATTATCTCGGGCGCATCGCCGAGGATGAAGGCAAGCGCTAGCGCTTGCTCCAGTCCACGATCCGGCTCTCGTCGCCGTCGAACTCCATGCTGCAGAACGTGCCGCCCTGGTAGTAATCGCCGACCGGATCCGGCTTCAGCTTCGCTTGCTCGGCCATCGCGTGCTCGCGGAAATCCTCGGCCCGGCCGGTCGGCCGATAGCCGAGCTCGTAGGCGCGATGGTTGTCCCACCAGGCGCGCTCGTTGTAGGAGGCGCCGTAGAAGATTTCGAAGTGAATGTCGGGATGATCGAGCCCGATGCGGCAGAGCTGCACGAGGTCCTCCGGCTTCAGCCAGATTGACAGGCGGCGGTGATCGAGCGGCATCTCGCCGAAATTGCCGATCCGGATACAGGTGACGCCAAGCCCGTGCTTGTCGGCATAGAGCGCGCCCACGGCCTCGCCGAACACCTTGCTGACGCCATAGCGGCTGTCAGGCCGTGCGGTGACGTCGGTGCCGATCCGGTGATGGCGCGGATAGAAACCGACCGCGTGGTTCGACGAGGCGAACACCACCCGCTTGACGCCTTTTTTCCGTGCCGCTTCGAACAGATTGTAGCCGCCGATAATGTTGGATTGCAGGATCGAATCCCAGGGACCTTCCACCGAGTAGCCGCCGAAATGCAGGATGCCGTCGATGCCTTCACAGATCGCCTCGACCTGCGCCATGTCGGCGAGATCGGCCGGCGTGAACTTCTCGTCCTTGCCGAGATCGGCCGGCGGCTTCAAGTCGCTCAGCAACAGGTCCGGATAGATCGGCGGCAACAGCTTGCGCAAGGATGTGCCGATCCCGCCGGCGGCGCCGGTCATCAATATGCGTGGCATTTGTTCCTCTTAGTCTCGCGATCGATTTGCGGTCATTAGCAGGTAATGATAGCTAACCCAAACGCTCTGGGAACGCATCAACGAGAACAGCAAATGTCCGATGCAGCATCGCATTCAGCAGGCTGGCGCCCGGCCACCTCTTATCCCGATCCGGCCATCCGCGCGCTCGATCCGCGGTTCGAAAAATACTGGCTCAAGCTGTCGGCCGTGGAGCGGCTGACCACAGGGTTGCGCTGGGCCGAAGGGCCGGTGTGGTTCGGAGACGGGCGGTATCTGCTGTGCAGCGACATTCCGAACCAGCGCATCATCAAGTGGGAGGAGGAGACCGGCGCGGTCAGCATCTTCCGCAAGCCGTCGAATTTCGCCAACGGCAATACCCGCGACCGGCAGGGACGCCTGGTCACCTGCGAGCACGGCGGGCGGCGGGTGACGCGCACTGAATATGACGGATCGATCACGGTGCTGATCGATTCCTTCGACGGCAAGCGGCTGAACTCTCCGAATGATGTCGTCGTGAAGTCCGACGGTTCGATCTGGTTCACCGATCCGGTGTTCGGCCTGCTCGGCAATTACGAGGGCTACAAGGCCGAGCCCGAGATCGACGCCAATGTCTATCGGCTTGACGCCGCGACCGGCAAGGCCACCATCGTCGCCGAGGGCGTGCTGGGACCGAATGGGCTCGCTTTCTCGCCGGATGAAAAAATCCTCTACATCATCGAGTCCCGCGGCGTACCCAACCGCAAGATCCTTGCTTATGACGTCTCGCCTTCCGGCGACAAGCTTTCCGATAAGCGCGTGTTTGTCGATGCCGGCTCAGGCACGCCGGACGGTTTTCGAATAGACATCGACGGCAATCTGTGGTGCGGCTGGGGCATGGGCGATCCCGAAGTCGACGGCGTGGTCGTATTCGCGCCCGACGGCGTCATGATCGGCCGCATTGCGCTACCCGAACGCTGCGCCAACCTTTGCTTCGGCGGCTTGAAGCGCAACCGCCTGTTCATGGCCGCGAGCCAGTCGATCTACGCGCTCTATGTCAACACGCAGGGCGCGCCGGGGGGATAGGTTTACCCCTTCTTCTCCTGCGCGGCGGCGGTCTGCTTGGCAAGCGCGTCTTCGAACGCCTTCTCCAGCGTCGCCGCATAGGCGTTGAACTCGCCGGGGCTGACGAACGGATTGGGTCCACCTTCGGCGAGCTTGGCGCGCTTTTCCGCCATCTTGTACATTTCCGGATGTGGCGCGAGCAGCACATCCGGCTTGATGTCCTTTGCCCGCGCGAACGTCTTCCGGTAATCGGTAACGATTCCGGAATAGGTCGGGTTGGTGACGAGGCGGTTCAGCGCCACCGTGCCGCTGCAGAAGATGAGGACCGAGCGCGTGGCATCGCCGTCCTTTACCGAGAATGCCCAGCTCGTGCAGCCCGGCGAATGGCCGGGCGTTTCGCGGGCGGTCAACGTGACGTCACCCACGGCGACCGTGTCGCCTTCGCGAACCGTGCGATCGACCTTCACGGGCGGGAACGCCAGTGCGGTATCGTCTTGCGCGCCCGGATAGTAGCCGCCTTCGAGCAGCGATTTGTCGGCTTCGCCGGCGACCATCTGGCCGCCGCTGGACTGCTTCATTTCGGCGAGGCCGCCGGTGTGATCGATGTGCGCGTGGGTATTGAGCAGGTATTTGACGTCGGTGATCTTGAATCCGAGTTTCTCGATGTTCGCTTTGATCTGCGCCGTTGATTCCGGCATTACCGTATCGACCAGGATATGACCTTGCGGCGATGTGATCAGATAGGACGCGAGGCCGTCGGTTCCGACATAATAGACGTTGCCGATCATCTTGAACGGCTCGGTCGGCGTGTTCCACTTTACCTTGAGGGCCGCGATCAGGTCCTTCGGCGTCTGCGCCTCCGCGGCGGCACTCAGCGGCATCAGCGCGACGAGTGCAACGGCAATTTTCTTCACGGGCATCCTCCACACTTTTCTTGTTGGATCGTCGCTGTATCGGCGCGCATTGACTTGGCTTCACCCTGACGACGATTCTGGCCAAAAAAATGCCGGCCGCGGTTCCGCAGCCGGCATCTTTCACGATCGGCGCCAGCGCCGCATTAATTACGCCGCGTTGTAGCCGGCGACCGCCTTCACCTCGAGATATTCTTCGAGGCCGTACTTGCCCCATTCGCGGCCGTTGCCGGACTGCTTGTAGCCGCCGAACGGCGCGGTGCGGTCGTTCGGCACGCCCTGCAGGTTGACGTTGCCGGCGCGGATCTGGCGAGCGACGCGACGCGCGCTTTCCACCGTATCGCCCGTGACATAACCGGCGAGACCATAGGGCGTGTCGTTGGCGATACGCACCGCATCGGCTTCATCCTTGGCGCCGATGATCGTCAGCACGGGTCCGAAGATTTCCTCGCGCGCGATCGTCATCTCGTTGGTGACGTCGGCGAAGATGGTCGGGCGGACATAGAAGCCCTTGTTGACGCCCTCGGGCAGCCCCGGACCGCCGGCCACCAGCGTTGCGCCTTCGTCGATGCCCTTCTTGATCAGCGCCTGGATCTTGTCCCACTGGCCGCGATTGACGACGGGGCCGATGGTGGTGCCTTCGGCGCGCGGATCGCCTGCCTTGGTCTTGTCGGCGACGCCCTTGGCGATGGCGGCGACTTCCTTCATCTTCGACAGCGGCACGATCATCCGCGATGGCGCGTTGCACGACTGTCCGGAGTTGTTGAACATGTGCATCACGCCGCCGGTGACGGCCTTGGTGAGGTCGGCGCCTTCGAGGATGACGTTCGGCGACTTGCCGCCGAGTTCCTGGCTGACGCGCTTCACGGTCGGCGCAGCACGCTTGGCGACGTCGACGCCGGCTCGGGTCGAGCCCGTGAATGAGATCATGTCGATGTCCGGATGCTCGGCCATCGCGGCGCCGACTTCGGGGCCGAGGCCGTTGAGCAGGTTGAACACGCCCTTCGGCACGCCCGCTTCATGCAGGATTTCGGCGAAGATCAAGGCCGAGGTCGGCGTGAATTCCGAAGGTTTCAGGATCATGGTGCAGCCGGCGGCGAGCGCGGGCGCGACCTTGCAGGCGATCTGGTTCAAGGGCCAGTTCCAGGGCGTGATCATGCCGACGACGCCGACCGGCTCACGCACGACGACGGCCGAACCGAGCGTCTCCTCGAAGTGATAGTTCTTCAGCACCTCGAGCGTGGAGGCGATGTGGCCGAGGCCGGCGCCGGCCTGCAGGCGTTCGGCCATCGGCAGCGGCGCGCCCATCTCGTCGGACACGGCGGCGCCGATCTCCTTCATGCGGCCCTTGTAAATCTCGATGATCTTTTCCAACAGCGCGATGCGCTCTTCGCGGCTGGTCTGCGAATAGGTCACGAAGGCGCGCTTGGCGGCGGCAACGGCCTTGTCGAGGTCGGCCTTGGAGCCGAGCGCAACTTCATACATCGCTTCTTCGGTCGCCGGATTGACGACGGGCGTGGACTTCTTGACGACAGGATCGACCCAGGCGCCATCGATGTAGAATTGCATGCGATTGACCATCGGAAACCTCTTTAATCTCGGAGCAATGGAGGGAGGAACGGAAGCGTTCGGCAGGCATCCTTGCACGAAAGCCAGGGCAGTTGAACCCGCCATATGCGGGATGCCGCGATGCGGCAGGCGCTGGATATAAGGACAGCGGTGTGAGGGTGGCAAGGTGCGCCCCTCACCGTCGTCCCTGCGAACGCAGGGACCCATACGCCGCGGCCTCTCTTTGGGTGCGCTGGCAGACGCCTTCCTAGACAACTACTCCCTGTAATTATGGGTCCCTGCGTTCGCAGGGACGACGGTTATAAACGACGGCTAAACCGCCATTTTCCGATGCCGCACCGGTGCTCCTACGGTGAGGCTTTCGGCGGCGTCGATGATGGCGTTGGCGTCGATGCCGTAGTGGCGGTAGAGGTCGCCGATCGTGCCGGTCTGGCCGAACTGCTCGACGCCGAGCGCTTCAGCGCGATGGCCGCGGACGCTGCCGAGCCAGCCGAGCGCCGCCGGATGGCCGTCGATCACGGTGACGAGGCCGCAATCGCGCGACAGCGGCGCCAGCAGCTTTTCGATATGGCTGAGATGCTGGATGCCACGGCGGTCACGGCGCAAGTTCCGCGCGGCGGACCAACCCGCATGCAGCCGGTCCGCGGAGGTTATCGCCAGTAAACCGACATCGCGGTGGCTTTCGCCGATCAAGCCCACCGCCTCGATCGCCTCGGGCGCGACCGCGCCGGTATAGGCGATCACGATATCGCAATTGGCGCCTGGCTCACGCAGCCAGTAAGCGCCCGCAGTGATATCGCTCTGCAGGGCCGGCGTCATGATGCGCTGCGGCTGGTCGATCGTGCGGGTCGACAGCCGCAGATAGACCGAACCGCCCTCACCGTCTTCGCGCTGCATGTGGCGAAAGCCCCAGCCCATGATCACGGCAAGTTCATCGACGAACGCCGGCTCGAACGAAGCCAGCCCGTCCTGCGCCATGCCGATCAAGGGCGTGGCGATCGACTGATGCGCGCCGCCTTCCGGCGCCAGCGTGATGCCGGATGGCGTCGCCACCACCATGAAGCGCGCGTCCTGGTAACAGGCGTAGTTCAGCGCATCGAGGCCGCGCTCGATGAAGGGATCGTACAACGTGCCGACCGGCAGCAGCCGCTCGCCGTTGATCTGATGCGACAGGCCGAGCGCCGACAGCATGATGAACAGGTTCATCTCGGCGATGCCGAGCTCGAGGTGCTGCCCCTTCGGCGAGAACTCCCAGGTGTAGGCGGACGGAATCTTCTCCTGCCGGAACAGGTCGTGGTTTTCGGCTTTGGCGAACAGCCCGCGGCGGTTGACCCAGGCGCCGAGATTGGTCGAGACGGTGACATCAGGCGATGCAGTTACGATGCGCGCGGCCAGTTCGGTATCGCCGCGCGCGAGCTCATTGAGCACCAGCCCAAAACCCTGCTGCGTCGACATCTGCGCCGCCGGCTTGAAGGTAAGCCGCTCGGGCACTTCGATCACTGGCGCGGTCAGCCGGCGGCGGCCTTCCTGGTTGAAGGGCGCTGCCGCCAAAAATGCTTCGAGTTCGGCCGGCGGCTGCGACAGGCCTTCGAACTTGTCCCATTCATGGCCCGGGCGGATGTTCTGCGCGGCGCGCCACTTCTCCATCTGCGCCACCGTCATCAGGCCGGCGTGGTTGTCCTTGTGGCCCTGCATCGGCAGGCCGACGCCCTTGATGGTGTAGGCGATGAAGCAGACGGGCCGATCGTGATCGATCGATTCAAACGCCTCGATCATGCTGGCCATGTCGTGTCCGCCGAGATTGGACATCAGCGCCAGCAATTCGTCGTCGCTGCGGCGGTCGATCAGTTGCGAGACCTGCCCCTGATCGCCGATGTCGTCCTGCAAGTGCTTGCGGAACGCCGCGCCGCCCTGGAAGCATAGCGCGGCGTACATCTGGTTCGGGCAATTATCGATCCAGCGCCGCAAGGCCTCGCCGCCGGGCTCGGCGAACGCCGCCTGCATCAGGCGGCCGTATTTCACGATCACGACCTCCCAGCCGAAATTGCGAAACATCGTCTCAAACTTCGCCCACAGCCCTTCGCGGACGACCGCATCGAGGCTCTGGCGGTTGTAATCGACCACCCACCAGGTGTTGCGCAGCGCATGCTTCCAGCCCTCGAGCAGTGCCTCGAAAATATTGCCCTCGTCCATCTCGGCGTCGCCGACGAGCGCAATCATTCGCCCTTCGGGGCGCTCCTTCATCCAGCCGTGGGCAGCGACGTAATCCTGCACCAGCGAGGAGAACAGGGTTTGCGCGACGCCGAGGCCGACCGAGCCGGTGGAGAAATCGACGTCATCGGCATCCTTGGTGCGCGACGGATAGGATTGCGCGCCCTTGAAGCCGCGGAAATTTTCCAGCTTGTCGCGGGTCTGGTGGCCGAACAGATACTGGATGGCGTGAAACACCGGGCTCGCATGCGGCTTCACCGCGACGCGGTCCTGCGGCCGTAGCACGGAGAAATACAGCGCCGACATGATGTTGGCGAGCGAGGCGGATGACGCCTGATGGCCACCGACCTTCAAGCCATCGACGTTAGGCCTGACGTGATTGGCGTGATGGATGGTCCATGACGACAACCACAACACCTTGCGCGCCAGCGCGGTCAGCATTTCCAGGCGTGCGGGCTCGATCGGCATGGCCATGCTCCGGAGGCATTCAGTATGCGCCGATTTTAGCGGGCGGTGGGCTACCAAACTTCTCAATTTCCTGCGACATACCGCCCGATATTGGGATAGCTTCCCACAATCCGCCTCCAAACCCTGAGTTCATCCCAATGCCCTCCCTCGACGCCATCGACCGCAAGATTCTTGCCCTGCTGCAGTCCGACAGCCGCGTGACCATGCAGGAGCTCGCCGACAAGGTCGGCCTGTCCGTGTCGCCCTGCCACCGCCGCGTCAAGCTTCTGGAAGAGCGCGGCGTCATCACCCGCTACATCGCGACCGTCGACCAGAAATCGTTGGGCTTGCATGTCAGCGTCTTCATCTCGATCAAGCTGGCGCGGCAGAAGGAGGAAGACCTCAACCGCTTTGCCAAAGCGATCTCGAAATGGGACGAGGTGCTGGAGTGCTATCTGATGACCGGCAATCGCGATTACCTCCTGCGCGTCGTGGCGGCCGACCTCTCCTCCTATGAAGCGTTCCTGAAGACCAAGCTGACGCGGCTCGACGGCATCGCATCCATCGAGTCGAGTTTTGCGCTGAGCCAGGTGAAATATTCGATCGCGCTGCCGGTGTAGCACAGCTCTCATCCCGTTATTGCGAGCGCAGATCCGTAGGATGGGTGGAGCGAAGCGATACCCATCAATGCAGGGCGCAGAAGGTGATGGGTTTCGCTTCGCTCCACCCATCCTACGATCGACACACATTCACGATCTCGCGGCGCTGATCGCCCGAGGTTTGCATCTTGTTTTGCCCCTCTGAAGATAGAGGGCGCAGGGAAGACCGGGTGCTGGCTGCACCCGCGGTCTCGTGTGCAATTGCGCAAAGCAAAAGCGCACACGAGCATACAGGTACAGCGGGAGCATCCCGGCCTTCCCTGCGCAATAGCTTTACGGCTTACTTCGTGCTCTTCCCGGAGAACGGCTCTTTTGGCTCCGTCGCCGACGGGACACTTCCCGCCGACTTAACGCCAGCACCGCGGCGCCCGAACCACACGACTTCGCCGTACGCTTCCTGCGCGCAACGTCTATCGCGCTTTCCGCGTCCATCGCATCTCACCGCACGTTCGTGACGTTCGCGAGCGCCCCTCGATCGGGTGAGACGGGCGGAAATATGCGGCTGATTTGCTTCTCGCGTGAAGCGAAATATTTTTGAATCCCGGGCTTGACACGATTTCCGAAAATCAGAAGTGATTTGCCTGTCGCCCCTGCCGACCTTGCATTCGCTGGATGTTCGATCCACCTTCCCAAGGGGCGGTATATCAGACGCGGCATATCGAATTGGAACGGTTGGACGATCTCGAAGCCTTCCTGGCGGTCATCGAGAAGGGCAGCCAGGCGGCGGCCTCTCGTCATCTTCGGCGCCCGTTGCAATCCCTCAACCGGTCGCTGATGGCGCTGGAACGTGCGCTTGGCGTCGAGCTCGTGAAACGCACCACGCGGCGGTCGGAGCCAACCGAGGCGGGGCGGGTATTTTACGAACGTATCAAGCCGGCGGTTGCAGAAATCATCGAGGCGCGGGCCGAAGCAGCCAACCTGCGCGGCGAAATTCTGGGCCTGTTGAAAATCGGAGCGCCCATTCTGTTTGCGTCGTCCTATGTGGCGCCGATCGTCAGCCGTTTTCTACAACTCTATCCCAACGTGGACGTCGAGCTTCGCGCCTCCGACGAGCAGGTCGATCTCGTTGCTGATGGCCTCGATATTGCCGTGCGGATCGGCGACTCCGCCGATGAATCCCTGATCGCCCGCCGATTGCATACGCTGCGCGTGGTCGTCGTCGGCGCGCCGTCTTATTTCGCCGAACATGGCCGGCCGCAGCACCCCGTCGATCTCGAGCAGCACGCCTGCATCTTGCGGGCCGGCGCCGAGGTGATCGACAAATGGCCGTTTCGAATCGACGGCCGGCTGCAGTCGATCAGGGTGCACGGCCGCCTTCGTTCGAACAGCGCCGCTTCGATCCGCGCTGCCGCGCGCGAAGGCACCGGCCTTGCCCGGCTGCCGCTGTGGCAGATCAGCGATCTCGTCGCGCAGGGCGCGCTCACGATCGTTCTGCCTGAATTCGAAACCGAGGGAATGCAGATCCAGTTGGTCTGGCCGCCGACACGGGCGCCGCTGGAGCGCGTCCGGCGTTTCTCGGATTTTCTGGCGAGCAGCCTGAAGACCGATCTGCTTTAGTTCAGCAGCACGTCAGAATACATTATATCCGGGCGCCAGCAGATGTTGTGGATCGTAGCGCCGCTTGGCTTCGCGAAACTGCGGCCAGCTTGATCCGAAGTGAACCTCCCAATCGCCAGGCGACATGGCGAAGGCACCGACCGGATACTGAACGCCGCCGGCTTCGCGAATGCGATCGTAGAGCGTACGATTTTCCGCAACCATCCGCTCCGCCACCGCCGCATCGCTCGATGCGGGGATGCGAATGAGATTGAAGACGAAGACCATGTCTTCCTTCGGCAGGCGAACCAGCGGCGTATGAAATGCCCGCGTGAGCAAAGGGTAGAGAGTTATCCGCCCGAACGGACCAACAGCATCGCCCTTCAGGCCAGCCAGAATATCGCCAGCGGCCCGTTCGGCGTTGCTGCCGCGCAGGAACGTCAAAAGCCAAGGCTGCGGATTGGACCACTGGCCTTTGGCGCGCAGCAGATTTTCGAATCTTCCAAACGCCAGGGCGTCCTCGCGATAGCTCAGGTCGGCGATGACGGCGGCGCCGCGCTCATCCGTCAATCCGGAAAGTACCGCCTTGTCATCGGGAGCCGACCCGCTGCTATAGGGTATCGCGCCGTCGAGCTGGTACTGCCAACCGCCGCTGCCATCGGGAAGAATGGCCCCCTGCAACTGGTCGAAGCGCCCTTCCGTCAGCACGCGCCGCTGGTCCGCCGTCAGCGATGACAAATCGCGGTAGAAGAGCTGAAAGCGCCTGATGCGCTCGGGAGCGCGCGCCAGGAGCAGCGTTGCCCGGGTGACGATGCCGCATTGGCCGAGGCCGGCGCGGACGCTGTCGAAGAGATCCGTGTTGGAGTCCGCCGAGCAACTCAGTTCATTGCCGTCGCCTGTTACCACGTCCAGCGCGATGACGTTGTCGGTTTGCACACCATGCCGGGATGACGTCGCTCCGATGCCGCCCACCGCGATCGTTCCCCCGACCGATAGGCCGAGATAGTTGGTCAGCACTGGCGGCGTGAGTCCCTGCGCCAGGGTCGCGTCGAGCAGATCTTTCCACGTCGCTCCGGCGTCGACCACGACGCGATCGTGCTGGATCTCGCGAATTGCGTTCATTGCGCTCATATCGACGACGACGCCGTCCTCGGACAGCGAGCGGCCAAAGATCGAGTGGCCCTGCCCGCGCGCCGCCACCTTGACGCCGTGGCCTTTCGCGCAACGCATCAGGCCCGCAATGTCGGCGCTCGCTGCGGGCCTGAGCACGCCGCGCGGTTGCTTGTGAATGAGGCGGCCAAAATCATGGGCTGCGGCGGCGCGAACCTCCGGCTCAAGGCGGACATTAGCAGGCAGATGCGGGTCGTCTGCCGACACCGTCTGTGCCGATGCTGCCAAGGCGCTGGCGTGCGAAGCGAGCGCGGCGGTGACGCCGAGGCCCGCGCCCAAGAACATACGTCTGTCCGACGGCATGAAGTCCTCCTTGTCCAGAGGCCGCGACGTTCACCCGCAAAGCTGCGGCGTCGCACGGCATGAGACAATGGCCGCCGGGCCGGATGGATATTCCCGCAAACCGGGATGATCCCGGCAGCGATCTCTCAGCTTGCGTTCCCCGGACGCTGCGCAGCGCGTCCGGGATCGCGCTTCGCGCGACTCCGGCGGTGCGCTGCAGAGCCGGGGTCCATCTCACGGGCACAATGGGTCCCGGCTCTGCGGTGCAGCGTACCGGACGATGCTTCGCATCGCCGGGACGCGCTGCTCCGCGTCCGGGACACGAAATTGTCGGTTCGCATCTCTCCGCGCATGGCGGTTTTCGCCGGATTTACGTCATTTCAGGCAGATCACTACGGCTGTAGACTGCGGTTGGTCGATATGGGTGAGGCGCGTGCCGGCAAACCGATGAATTCGCGACGTGTATTGTGGAGCGCGCTCGGCGCAGTCGCGCTTGTTGCCGGGGTCGGCGGAGCCTGGATTTTCTCATTGCCACCGGCGTCCTCGGCCGCGGCCCCGCCGGCGATTACGCAAGACGAGCGCGATGCGACGGTCGCGGCGCTGAAGCCGCCGAAGCGGCAGCGCCCGCTGATCGCGATCATCGGGATCAACGACGCCACCGAGACCATTCTTATGCCCTATGGCATCCTCAAGCGCGCCGACGTCGCCGATGTCGTCGCGCTGGCGACGAAACCGGGTCCGGTGACGCTCTATCCGACGCTCAAGGTCGAACCGCACGCGACAACAGCGGAGTTCGATGCGCAGCATCCCGACGGCGCCGACTATGTCATCGTCCCCGCCATGAGCCGCGACGACGATCCGGCGGCGCTGCAATGGATCAGGAGTCAAGCGGCCAAGAAGGCGATCATCATCGGCGTTTGCGTCGGCGCCAAAGTGGTCGGCGATGCCGGGCTGCTGCATGGCAAGCGTGCGACCACCCACTGGTATTCCATCAAGGAATTGCGCGGCAAGCATCCCACCATGCGCTATGTCGAGGACCGCCGGCTGGTGGTCGATGACGGCGTAGCGACGACGACCGGCATCACGGCGTCGATGCCGATGTCGCTCACGCTGATCGAGGCGATTGCCGGCCCCGACAAGGCGCGCGCCGTCGGCCGGGATATCGGACTGGCCGATTGGGACGCGCGCCATGAGAGCGACGCATTCAAGTTCACGCGCCCGTTTGCGTTGACGGCCATCCGCAACACGGTCGCGTTCTGGGCGCACGAGCAACTCGGCATCGAACTCAAGGGAGGCGTCGACGAAGTGTCGCTGGCGCTCGTCACCGATGCATGGTCGCGGACCTATCGCTCACAGGCGGTGACGTTCGCCAGCTCTGCCGGCGCGCAGCACAGTCGCGGCGGCTTGCGGATACTTCCCGACCAGGTCGCGGCGAACTGGCCCGCGGCGCGATTACTGCCGTCTGTCGCAGATCGCAAGCCAGCCGAAGCGCTGGACGATGCGTTACAGGGAATTGCGGCGCGCTACGGGACGCAGACGACCGACTTCGTCGCGATGCAGCTTGAATATCCGAGGCATCGGGCAGCGCCGTAGGGTGGCCAAAGCCACCGGGTCGCGCGAATGCGCGCCCGATGACAGGCTCCGCGTGCCCACCATCAAAATGAAAACGCGGATGCATGGTGGGCACGGCGCAAACGCGCCTTTACCCACCTACGGTAACGATCACCGCCACGGCTCGACGATGATCTTGGTGTGCACTTCCGGGTTGGCGAGATCGGCAAAGGCCTTGGCGATGCCGTCGATGCCGACGGTGGCGGTCACCATCGAGGCGGCGTCCACCTGCCCTTCCGCGATCAGACGGAGCGAATAGGCGAATTCCTCGGGCGTGTAGCCGAGTACGTACTGAACGTTGAGCTCCTTTAGGATGCCGAGCATCGGCTCGGAGCGGTCGGTCTCCATGCAGACGCCGACCACGACGATGCGGGCATCGCGCGGCGCGCCCTCGAACACCTGCTGGATCAGGCCGGGCACGCCGACGCATTCGAAGATCAGCGCGGGTTTCAGCGCCGGCAACAGCGCCTGCAGCGGCGGGCGCGCAGCCTTTTCCTCCGGCGACATCTGGGCGTGCTCGGCCCAGGTCGCGTAGGGCTGCGAGCGTGCGGGATCGACGACGACGTCGGCGCCGAGCTTTTCGGCAAGCGCGCGGCGTGCCGGCGAGTAATCTGCGGCCACGATCGAGTGCAATCCCCTGATCTTCAGCGCTGCGATGACGGCGAGCCCAACCGGGCCGCAGCCGATCACCAAGGGTACCTCGCCTCCCCTGATGTCGGCTTTTGCCACGGCATGAACGCCGACCGCGAGCGGTTCGGTGAGCGCGGCGTGCTCGGCGGCGAGGCCGTTCGGAACTTCGAGCAGCAGGGCTTCGCTGAGCAGCAGGCGCTCGGCATAGGCGCCGACATTGTCGTTGGAATAGCCGATGCCCTTCGGGCCTTCCGGGGTCAGCAGCGCTGGCAGCGAGCAAACCCTGGTGCCCGCCTTGAACTTGCCCGTGGTGCCAGGACCGTAGTCCAGCACCTCGCAGCAGAATTCATGGCCGAACACGACGTCGCGCGAAAGATCCATCGGCTTGCGGCCCGGAAAATGCTTGGCGAGCTCCACCATGTGGTGCGCGTGCTTGCGCGCATGCAGGTCGGAGCCGCAGATGCCGCAGGCCAGCGACTTCACCAGCACCTGCCCGGCATCGGGTTTCGGCTCCGGCATCTCGTCGACGACAATTTCCCCGTTGCGGAAAATGGCTGCGCGCACGAAAGATCCTCCCGGTGATTTTTACTTACCTTAGCGCATCATCGGTTCTGATTGCATCAGAACCGATGTGCCGGATTTTTGCTTGACGCGTTTTCTTCTCGCGAACCGGCGGCCACCCCGCATCAAGTGCGGAACAGGCTTTCGCCTGAAAACGCTATGATGGGATCACCACGAATAGCGCATAACGCCCTTGCCGGCGTAGGAACTGGTGACGTCGGACAACTGGCCTTCGAAGATCGCGGCAGCCGACCAGCCGTTCAGCCATTTCATCTCGGCCGCGCCCGTGACGAGCGCGGAATCATGCGCCTGCGCCGGCCCGTTGACGACGAAGGCCGCGCCCGGCAGTGTCTGGAAAAGCGCCGTGACGTTGCGATCGGTATTGAAATCGTGCGCCCAGGCGGCGCGGCCGCGCAAGGTGAGGACACCATTTTGCACGGCAAAGGACTTCTCGGTGCGAACGCCGAGTTCGCTGCGCGAGGCCGTGACGTCCTTGGCCGCATAGTTCAACGCAAAGGCGCCGGTGCCCGCCAGCACCTGCTCGGCATAGGCCGGCAGGCTGTAGGTGGTGAACTGGCCGGCGGCATAGGGCGTGATGCCCATCCACGGCGTCGTATAGCGGTAACCGCCCTCGATGCGGCCGGAATAAGCGCTGGCGTTGAACTCGGCGCGCAGGCGCTCGAAGCCGGCCACCGTGACGGTGCGCTCCGTGGTTACATCCTGCCAGCCATAGGCGGCAGCAGCGGTGACGTAAGCCTGACCCATATTGTGCCGCACGAAGGCGCCGGCCTGGAACAGGTCCGAGCGCCCCGAGCCGAAACCCGAGACGCTGAAATTGGTGCCGCCGGCGAGCGCAAAGCCTGCCAGCGTATCGCGCGAGAGGCGATAATCGGCACCGACAGCAAAGCCAAAAACACGCGCGGTCGCGTCGTTCGAGCCGAGCGCGGCATTACCTGACGTGTTGCTGCCGCCGCCGAAGACGGAGCCCCAGACGCTCCAGCGCTGATCGAACAGATCGTTGCGCGCGATGTCCGCCTTGGTCGGGAATTTGGCAAAGGCGTCGCGCGCGGCGCGGGGCTTCTTCGCGGCATAGCCGAGCGCGCTCTCCTCGGCGAACGGGATTGCACCGGTGTTGCCACCGAGCCCGCCGTTGCGGCCCGCCACGAACGGATCCGAGATCAGCGACAGGAACAGGTTCATGGCATCGAAGGTCGCCTGCTGCGATCCGGTCGCCAGTTCACCGGAGACCTGCGTCAGGCCGGCCGGCGAGAGCGAGGCGAAACCGGCCGGGATGCCGCCGGTGGTATGGAAGAAATTGGTCAGCGCGTTGGCGACGTTCTGCTGGTTGACGTTGAGGCCGCCGCCGTAGTTCAGCGCGAAATTCAGATAGACGTTGTTGGCGTCATAGCTGAGGCTCGGATTCAGGTTCGGCGAAACGCCTGACACAACCGGATTGAACGTGTCGGCTACGCCGCCGGTCGCGGTCAGGATCGTGTATTGCTTCGTCACCGTGCCGCTCGGAACGACCACGACGGTCGCACCACCAAGCGTCGCCACGCCGGTGACCCTGGTCAGGTCGCTGCTCGCGCCCGAGATTTCGACCATGTAGCTCGACGCCGCTGAGAATGTCAGGCTGCCGGCCACATTGAGAGTGCCGATCGAGTTGCCCGGCGCCAGCGCGCCGCCATTGACGACGACATTGTCGATGGTGCCGGTGCCGCCGAGCGTGCCGCCGGCATTCACGGTCACAAGGCCATTGATGACGCCGTTGACCGAGAGCGTACCGCCGAGCACGTTCCAGTTCTGCGCGCCGGTTCCGGTGACGGTCCAGTTCGAGCTATCGACCTTGTTGAAGATCGAGAAGCCGTCATATTGCTGGCCCGCGCCGATCAGGCTGAGGTTGAAAGTATCCTTACCGGTACCGCCAAGCTGCAACATATCTGTTCCGTTGCCGATCACGAGGCCGTTGATAACGCTGCCGGGCCCGAGCGTCAGGGTGCTGTTGCCGCAGCCGCAGAGTTCGATCGCCGCGAATCCAGCCGCGGCATTGATCGTGCCAGAGTTGAAAACCGTGCCGGTGCCCTGGAGCAAAATACCCGTCGCGTCCGCGCCGACGTTGATCGTTCCGGTGTTGATGACGGAGTTGCTGCCGCCGAAACTGCTGACGTCGATTCCTACGGCGGCGAAGCCATTTCCGACGGTGATGGTGCCGCTGTTGGTGATGGTGTTGGAATCGCCGAGCACGACGATGCCGACCGTATCGTCGACGATGCCGACTGTATCGTCGCCAAGAAGGATACGGCCGCTGTTGCTGATCGTGGCGGACGAGCCGTTATAGGCGACGCCAGCGCTGTCGGTACTGCCATTGATGGTGCCGAAATGGGTGATCAGTGCGCGGTCGCCCTGCGCCAGGATCCCGACGGTGCCGTTGGCAACGTTGATCACGCCGCTGCTCGTGATCAGGGCATCGTCGCCGAACACATCGATTCCGGTGCTGAGGGGACCCGCGTTGATCGTGCCGGCATTGTTGACGATGGCGCGATTGCCCTGCATCGAGATGCCGGAGGCTTGGCCGAATATGGTAATGGTTGCGCCGGCGATGTTGCTGACGGTGTTGTCGTCGTTGATCGCCAGGATGCCGTCCGCCGGCCCGGGCGCGGTGATCGTGATTTGGCCTGCGTTCGTCACCGTGCTGTTGCCGGCGACGAAGATTCCCTGACTTAGGTCGGCCATGGTAATGACGCCGGAGGCGGCGTTGACAATCGTGTTGTTCACGCCGGCGAAGATGCCGGTGCTCAATGTCCCGCCGGTGATCGTTCCGCTATTGGTAATGGTATTGAAGTCATTGACGCCGATGGCCGAGCCACCGCCGCCGTGGCTGACGGTCGCCCCCTCCAGCACGTTGACCGTGAGATTGTCGACGCCGCCGCCAGCCTGAAAGCCAGCCGGAGTGTTACCGCTGCAGGTGACGGTCTGACCGCTCGTCGCCGGATCGGGCGCACACGCCGCGTTGGCGGGCGCCGCCGACAGGCACGCACCGAAGAGAAACGCCGACATCGCGACTGCCCACGCAGCCGCATCCCGGCGGCGTCGGCCGTGCGCCGACGATGGCAACTGAAAAAGCAACGCCCGAACCCCATTATCAGGCGCTCTACTGGCGCCATCGGAACCCAGTAGCACGGGTTCCGCCGTAGAATTACGGATGCGGGGTTGAATCGGCCAGATTTGCGCCACAACCGAGCGTTTTGCGGCGTCGCTGTGGCACCCGTGCCACGTTTTGGACGCCCTGCGAAAGGCAGGATCAGGCGTTGGGCGACGACTCGCCCGAGACCGTCAGGAGCTGCGACCGGCGGACCCGTTCGCGATGGGCGGTGTAGAGGCCGCTAGCGACGATGAAGGCGGCGCCGGTGATCGTGTAGGCATCCGGGACTTCGCCGAAGATCAGGAAGCCGAGCACGCTGACCCACAGCAATTGCGTGTAGGAAAACGGCGCCAGCACGGAGGCGTCGGCATAGCGGAACGCCAGCACCACGATCCACTGCCCCGCGGTCGATGCGACGCCGATCAGGATGCCGAAGGCGATATCGTGCCAGGTCGGCGTCACCCAGACGAACGGGACCAGCGCGGAGAGAATGAGCAGGCCCGCGATTGACGAATAGGTCATTGTGGTGATGGCGCGCTCAGTGCCGCTCATCATTCGCGTCATGATCAGCGTGCAGGCCCAGGCCAGCGCCGAAACCAGCGGAAAGAACGCCGCGGGGTGAAACGCGCCGGTGCCGGGACGCAGAATGATCAGCACGCCGACGAGGCCAACGCCGGTCGCGATCCAGCGGCGCAGGCCGACCTTCTCGCCGAGGAAGATGATCGACAGCGCGGTGACGAACAGCGGCGCAACGAAGCCGGTGGCGGAGGCCTCCGCAATGGGAAGAAACCGCAGGCCGGAGATGAAGAACAGCGACGAGCCCAACAGCGCCGCGCCGCGCAACAGATGCAGGCCGCGGCGTTTGGTCTGCAGCGCATAGAGCGGGGAACCCGGCAGCATTGCCGGCGTCATGATCATCGCGAACACCAGGAAACGGATCCAGGCGATCTCGATCGAAGGCAGGGTCGCGGACAGATATTTCGCCGTCACGTCGGAGGCGCCGAGAAAGATTGTCGAGGCCAGCACCAGCGCGATGCCCTTGAACGGCCGATCGGCGCGCGCGGGCGCCTTGCGGACGGTGGCGGTTTCCTTCGATGGCAAAGGTAATGGAACGCTGTCCAGCCTGGCGGCTGCGGCGGGGGGCGGTGTCACGGCAATCTCGAAGGCAGCAATTTTCGAATCGGGCGAGGTTGTAAAAAACACCAATTCGCCCAATGCGACTAGGTCCGAAAACAGGATGCCGATATGCGCTGAGGGCGCGATGGCAACACTTTGTTAAGGATGGTGCAGATGAGCGCGCTATCGTCCTCGCAGCGCCAAAATCTTCTCCGCGGCGCGCAGATGCGGCTTGTCAATCATCTTGCCGTCAATCTTCACGACACCTGACGTCGGATTGTCGTTGAACGCTTTGACGACCTTCTCCGACCAGGCGATTTCCTCATCCGTCGGCATGAAGGCGGCATTGACGACATCGACGTGCTTGGGATGGATCACCGCCTTGGCAAGGAACCCGTCCTGTCGGGCGGCAATGGATTCCTCCCTGAGCGCGTCGAGATCGTTGATGTCGGTGGCGATGGTATCGATGGCGACGACGCCGGCTGCGGCCGCGCTGATCAGGCAGAGATCGCGCGCCAGCAGGAACGGACCATGAAAGCGGCCGGCGGTCCGGTTACGCGACGCGCCGAGCGACGCGGCGAGATCCTCGGCGCCCCACATCATGCCCCACAGCCGCGGGCTCATGTTCTCGAAATCGAGCAGCTTGAGCACCGCCCTCGCCGTCTCCGTCGCTACGGTGACGATCCTCGTCGATTCCTGTTCAATCTCGGCGGCGGCCTCGAAGGCATCGAGATACAGCGAAAGACGGTTCACGTCGGCAGCGCCGGCGCATTTCGGCAGCACGATGCCATCAGGTCGGCCCGGCATGACCGCGGCGAGGTCGCCAAGCGTCAAGTCGGTATCGAGCGCGTTGACGCGGACATACATCTTCTGGTCCGGTTTCCGGGCGGCAAGCATCTCGCGCACGATCCGCCGCGCGCCGACTTTCTCATCCGGCGCAATCGAGTCCTCGAGGTCGAGGATCAGCGCGTCAGCCGCGGTCTTTTTGGCGCTCTCGAACTTGCGCAGGCTGTCGCCGGGAACGAACAGGAACGATCGCATCGGTTTACGCCTTCGGTTTACAATGCATCAGGCCGGTCCGGCGGCAGCTCGCCACCACCTCGCCACGCTGATTGGTCATGGTGTGCTCAAACTCGACAATGCCCTGGTTCGGCCGCGACTTGCTCTCGCGCTTGGAAATGATCTTGGTGTGCGCCCTGAGCGTATCGCCATGGAATACCGGTTTCGGAAATTTCACATCGGTCATGCCGAGATTGCCGATCGTGGTGCCGAGTGTCGTATCGTAGACACTCATGCCGATCATGATCCCGAGCGTATAGAGGCTGTTGAACAGCCGCTGGCCGAATTCGGTATTCTCGGCGAAATGCGCGTCAATATGCAGCGGCTGCGGGTTCATGGTCAGGAGACTGAACAGCGTGTTGTCCATCTCGGTCACCGTGCGGCTGAACTCATGATGGAATTCGCGGCCGACCTCGAACTCCTCGAAATACAATCCAGCCATCAGCGCCCCCTGTAGTTCGGCGTTCGCTTCTCGACGAACGCATTCAAGCCTTCCTGACAGTCCTCCGTCGTTGCAACGAGTGCAAAGCTCTCGGCGGCATTTTCGACCGAACGACGGAAATCGGCGTCGACCGCCCGCATGAAAGCATCGCGCCCGATCTTCATGACGATGGGTGATTTGGCAGCAAGCTTGCGCGCGATCTCCCGCGCCCGATCCAGCGCGGTTCCCTTCGGAACGACCTCACTCAGCAACCCCATGCGAAAGGCAGTTGCGGCATCGAAAGGCTCGCCGAGAAACAGCGGCCCAAAAGCCTGATGCTTGCCAACCAGCCGCGGCAGTTGCACGAAATGGATCGCCGGGATCAGGCCGACATCGATTTCGGGATAGCCGAAGGTACAGCCTTCGCCGGCGATGATCATATCGCAGGTGATCGCGATCGTCATGCCGCCGGCGCGAACCGCGCCGTCGACTGCAGCAATCGTCGGCTTACCCATGCGATATTGGATATCGTTGAGCGCAAAATACAGCCGTTCGAGAAACTTCTTGATCTCGATTCCGGGCTTGCCGCGAACAATGTCCAGATCGAGCCCGGCGCAAAACACCTTGTGCGCACTGCCGATAATGACGGCGCGCACCGCCTCGTCGTCCCTGGCCTTCGCCAACGCTGCCAGCAGCGCATCGATCAGGTCCATGCTGAGCGCATTGACCGGCGGGCGATCCAGCATGATCTCGGCAATATTGCTAGATACGGAATAACGAACCAGATCGGTACTCATGCCGTGCCTCCCTTGGCCTGGCGCACCGCGCCGGCCTCGACCAGATCGTCGATAGTGCTAGGCCGAAAGCTACAGCGCGAGATAGCGCTGCCGAATATTGTCGTTGGCTTTCAGCTCTTCGATTCCAGATGTGTAGACGATCTGGCCCTTGTCGATAACCGTCGCGTGGCTCGCAAGGCCAAGGCAAAAATGCATGTTCTGCTCGGCGATCAGCACGGTGGCTCCGGTGCCGCGGAGCTGTCGCAAGAGTTCGCCGATCCGCTGCACGATGATCGGCGCCAGCCCCTCGCTCGGCTCGTCCAGCAGCAGCAATGCGGGATTGCCCATCAGCGTGCGCGCGATCGCCAGCATCTGCTGTTCGCCGCCGGACAGCCTTCCCGCGATCCGATGCCGCAGCGGCTCCAGCAGTGGAAACACGTCATGGATGCGCCGGATCGGCCAATCGTCCTCGCCATTGGGTCCCTTCTTGGCCCCGATCACCAGATTGTCCTCGACCGTATGTTCGGGAAAGATCTGGCGATCCTCCGGCACGAAGCCGAGGCCGGCGCGCGCGATGTGATGCGGCTTCAGCCCGGAGACAACCCTGCCTTGCAAGGTGACCGTGCCGCGGCGGGCCGGCGCGAGCCCCATGATGGCCTTCATGGTGGTCGATTTTCCGGCGCCGTTGCGGCCGAGCAGGGCCATCGTCTCGCCCTGCCGCACCGACAGCCCGACGCCGAACAATATCTGGCTGGTGCCGTAATAGACGTCGAGGTCCTCGACCTGCACGACCGGCTGCGCACTCATACAGTGATCCCCGCATGGTGTTCGGTGCCGAGATAGGCCTCGATCACCGCCTCATTCCGGCGGATCGCATCCGGTTTGCCGGTTGCAAGAATGCGGCCGTAGCAGAGCACGACGATCTCGGGCGCGATCTTGAACACGATATCCATGTCGTGCTCGATGAACACCACCGTGATCTTCTGCGTCTCCCAGAGATCCCTCACCTTCTCGATCATCCGCCAGCGTTCTTCGGTACCCATGCCGGCGGTTGGCTCGTCGAGCAGCAGCACCTTCGGATCGAGTACCAGCGCGAGTGCGATATCGAGCAGCTTCTGGTCGCCATGCGATAGCGTCGCCGCAGTCCGATTTCGCTTGCTGGCCAGTCCCAGCAATTCCATCGCATTCTCGGCGCGGTCGCGAGTCTCCGCCAGCGGGAAGCGCCGGTGCAGGACGCTGGCTTTGCGCTGATCGGCACACACCGCCGCCAGCATCGTCTCCTGCACCGTCAGCGATGGGAAGATGCTCGCGACCTGGAACGCGCGGCCGATGCCGTGGCGAACGATCTCAGGTGGCGTGCGCCCGGCCAAGTCGAGACCGTTGAGCAATATCTGGCCGGCGTCGGGCGTCAGCGCGCCGGTGATCAGGTTGAAGAACGTGCTCTTGCCGGCTCCGTTGGGGCCGATCACGGCGGTGAGCGAACCATCTGTGAAATCCAGCGTCACATTATCTGTCGCCTTGACGCCGCCGAATGACTTGGAAAGGGAGCGGATCTCCAGCATGGCTAGCCGCGCTCCCCGGCACCGTTACGGCGTTGCGCGTACCATTCGACGACGAAATCCATCAGGCCCTTCCGCAGGCCGATCGCAAAGAACAGGATCACGATCCCCAGCACGAGGCCGTGATAATCGGTCAGGCGGGTGACGGTGTCGTTGAGGATCAGGAGCAGCACGGTGCCGACCATCGGCCCGAGGAATGTGGTCACGCCGCCAAGCATGTTGATGAAAATGCCCTCGCCCGAAATGGTCCAATAGGCGAATTCCGGATAGGCCCCGGAGACGAATAGCGCCATGATGATCCCGCCGGTCGAGGCGAACAGCGCCGCGAGCACAAAGATCGTCAGTTTGGCACGCCAGACATCGATGCCGATGAAGCTCGCACGCGTTGCGTTGTCGCGGATCATGCGCAGCGTGTAGCCGAACGGCGACTGCGCGATCTGATGCATCAAGAACAGCCCAATCACCAGCAATGCGCAGCTCGCGACATAGAGATGCAATTGGTTCGACAGATCAATGCCCAAAAATGGCGGTCGCGGAATGCCGCCGCGCAATCCCTGATCGCCGCCGGTCAGCGAGACCCAGGACAGGATTGTCGAGTGGATCAGCATCTGGAACGCCAGTGTGACGAAGGCGAAATAGATTTCCTTCAGCCGGACGCAGATGGCACCAATGACGAGAGCGACGACAAGCGTGATCGCCAGCGTTGCAACGAAAGCCGCCGGGACGGGGACACCGGTCTTCTGCATCATCAACCCGAAGCCGTAGGCGCCGAGGCCGAAGAACATGCCGTGACCAAACGAAATCAGGCCGGTGTAACCGACCAGAAGGTTGAGCGACGTCGCGAACAGCCCGTAGGCGGCGCAGCGGATCACGAAGTCGAGCAGCAATTTGCTGCTGAAGACCGTCGGCAACAGCGCCAGCACGACAAAGACCGCAAGCGCGATCAGGGCATCCCGATTGCGCCGCGTCTTTGCTTCACGGGGGACCTCGAGCGCCTGCGCGCCCTGCTCGGCCTGCAATTCGGTCATGCGACCTCCTTGCCGAACAGGCCGGTCGGCCGCGACACCAGCACGATCACCATGAACAGATACATCAGCCCTTCGGTAAACAGCGGAAAGCCGAGCGAACCGAACGAGCGGATCATGCCGATCAAGAGCGCACCGATCAACGCGCCGAGGATCGAGCCCATGCCACCGATCACGGTGACGATGAAGGATTCGATCAAGACCGAGAATCCCATGCCCGGCGTCAGCGAACGCACCGGCGCCGCAAGTGCGCCGGCAAGTCCCGCCAGCATGCCGCCAAGCGCGAACACGCCGCCATAAATGAGCCCGGTGTTGATGCCGAGCGCGGATACCATGCCAGGGTTATGGGCGGCCGCCCGGATTACCTTGCCGATCCTGGTGCGGGCAAGGCCGAGCCCGAGGATCATGGCGGCCGTGAGCGCAACACCTATCAAGAGCAGATAATATGGTGGCACCACCCCGCCGGCGATGAACAGCGGCACCACCTGGAACGCCGCCGGCATGCCCATCGATTTGAATTCAGGGCCCCAGATCATCCGCACCACGTCATCAAAGATCAGCACGAAGGCATAGCAGACGAGAAGCTGCATCAACACGTCAGCGCCGTAGACCCGGCTCATGAAGACGCGTTCGAAGATCAGACCGAGGATGGCGGTACCGGCCGCACCACACAGCATCGCCAGCGCAAAACTGCCGGAGAACTGATAGGCCGTCATCGCGAAATAGGCGCCGAACATATAGAAGGCGCCGTGGCTGAAGTTGACGACCTTGAGTACGCCGAAGATCAGCGTCAGCCCGACAGCGACGAGAAACAGCAACATGCCGATGATGAAGCCGCTGGTGGTTTGCGTCACCAGACAGGCGGAGCTGGCGAGACAGCCGGTAAGCGCGTCGAGGTCCAAGGGAACACATCCATTCCAGCGCGCCGGAACAGCACGCGAAGATCATTCGGCGGCGAGCGGGCGGCAGCTTGCGCCACCTCCGCCGTCGCGGTCAATCAGGCGTAGCCCTTGCTCTTCTTCCACTCGGCTTCGAGTTCGAAGATCGTCTTCCAGTCGCCCGCTTGAACTTGCGGCACGTAGGGCTCCTGCGGGATCGTGGTTCCCCAGCCGATCGCATAGCCGACCAGCGTCTGGTCCTCGGCGCGCATCGTGACGGTGCCGTCGGCGCCGAACGGCGACTTGATCTTCAGGCCGCGGAGCGCCTCCGCAATCTTCTTGCCGTCGGCCGAATTCGCCTTCTTGGACGCCTCCGCGAGCAGCATGATCGCGGTCGCATTCTCCCAGGACCAGTTAGTAGGATATTCGTTGTATTTTGCCTTATAGGCGTCGCCCCACGCGGCGTTCTCCGGGGTTGCAGGATATGTCTTGATGTAACGGTTACCGGAGTGAATGCCCTTCGGTAGGTTCTTCACCACAGTCAGCGCGGTGTAGTCGGCCATGTTGACTGCGAACACTTCCATCTGGCTGAACAGCGCGTAAATGTTGGCCTGGTCGATGTAGGACGTGAGGTCGCCGCCCCACAGGCAGGAATACAGCGCCTGCGGCTTGGCCTGCAGGATCTTTGTCACGACCTCGGTGTAATCAGGCTGGAATAGCTTTGGCCAGGACTCGCTGATGATCTCGATGTCGGGCGCGAAGCGCTTTAGATACGTCACGTATTCGCCGGTGGTGTCGCGGCCATAGGCGTAATCGGGCGAACAGGTCGCCCATTTCTTCAGCCCCTTGGCCTTGGCGATCGTCGCAGCGTAGCTGCCGCCGACGATCGAATCGTGCACACCCTGGCGCGCGGTACGGAAGGCGTTCGGAATGTGCTGCTTGGGATCGGCGGTCAGCGCGGAAGTTTCCGAATTGGTGTGAAGACAGAGCACGCCCAGATCGCGCGCCACCTCGTGCACGGCGAACGCGCCCGACGACGCTTCCGCGTCGATCAGGATTTCGCATCCGTCGGTGTTGACGAGTTCGCGCGCGACGCGGGCGGCTTCCTGTGGCTGCCCCTTTGAATCGCGGATCACCATCTCGATCTGGCGTCCAGCGAGACCGCCGGCAGCATTGACCTTCTCGACTTCCAGCATCACGCCGTTGCGCGATGAGGTGCCAAGCTGCGCCACGCGGCCGGAGAGAATGGTCGGCATGCCGACCTTGATGGTCTTGGCTTGCGCGCGCGCCACCCAGGGCGTCGCGAATGATACGGCACCGGCGCCCATCATCGCCAACGTCGCACGTCGGCTTACGCCCGGTTTGCGGGTTCTCGTCATTGCTTCCTCCCTGTGGGGTTGGCGTTCCCAATCCCTGCCGGAGATCGTGACGCCTCCGTATGAGCAGAGGATTTCAGAGCGAGGGGGGTGACGTCAAGCCAAATATGAATTACGAGTCAGAATTCATATATCAGGAAGGCCAGACCGAAAGCGGCGTTTCGAGCGGCAAATGATCAACCTTTCGAGCTTCATCGCTTTTCACGCCCGGCGGACGCCAGAACGCTGTGCGCTGAAATACCGCGGCGAGGATGTCTCCTACGCCGCGTTCGATGACCGCATCCGGCGGGTTGGCGGCTGGCTCGCCGCGCGCGGGATCGGCCCCGGCGACATCGTCGCGGTGCTGATGCAAAACAGCACGGCTTTTCTCGAACTGGCATTTGCGACCAGCCACATCGGCGCGGTGTTTCTGCCGATCAACTATCGCCTGTCCACAGATGAAGTCGGTTACATCGTCGCCAATTCCGGTGCGCGCATCCTGATTGCGGACGAAGAACTCGCAAGGTTTGCCGCCGGCGGCGCACCGGTGGTGCTGCTCGATCCGTCAGCGCAATCCACGGTCACACGGCTTGCGCCCGATATCGCGCCTGCCCCAATGCAGGTCCGGCAGCCGCGCGACCTGATGCGGCTGATGTACACGTCAGGCACCACCGACCGCCCCAAAGGCGTGATGCTCACTTACGAGAACATGTACTGGAAGTCGGCCGATCAGACGCTGGCTCTGGGATTAAGCGCGAAGACGCGACTGCTGGTGGTCGGTCCGCTCTATCATGTCGGCGCACTCGACCTGCCGGGTATTGCGGTGCTCTGGCATGGCGGCCTGCTTTCCATCCACCGCAACTTCGAGCCCGAGCAGGCCCTCGCCGCCATCGAAGCCGAGAAGCTCAACGCCGCCTGGTTTGCGCCGGTCATGACGACCGCGATCCTCACCTGCCCGACCCGCGACCGCTACGATGTCTCCAGCCTGCGATGGGCGATCGGCGGCGGCGAGAAAACCCCGGAAGCACGCATCAGCGCCTTCTCCGGCTACTTCAAAAATGCCCGCTACATCGACGCCTATGGGCTGACGGAGACCTGCGGCGGCGACACTTTCATGGAAGCCGGCCGCGAGATCGAAAAGATCGGTTCTACCGGCCGCGCTATTGCCCATGTCGAAATCGAAATTCGCGATGACGTCGGCAACCGGCTGCCATCAGGCCAGAACGGCGAGATCTGCCTCCGCGGCCCCAAGGTCACGCAGGGCTATTGGAACGATCCCGAGAAAACCGCGGCCGCGTTCTTCGGTGACTGGTTTCGCACCGGCGACATCGGCTATCTCGACGAAGACGGCTTCCTCTACCTGACCGACCGCAAGAAGGACATCATCATCTCCGGCGGCGAGAACATCGCCTCCTCCGAGGTGGAGCGCGTCATCTACGAGCTGCCGCAGGTGCGCGAAGTCGCCGTGATCGGCATGCTGGACGAGCACTGGGGCGAGAAGCCGGTTGCGGTCGTGGTGCTCACGGATGGCGCAACGCTGGAATTGCCTGATCTCATCGAACATTGCCGCACGCGCCTCGCCAGCTTCAAGGTACCGAAACAACTCATCGTCCGCGATCATCTGCCGCGCAATCCTTCGGGCAAGGTGCTCAAGCGCGTACTGCGCACCGAACTGGAAACTCACGCATGACGCGATCATCGCAAGCCGCATCGGGTAAGGTCACGAAGTTGAACCGCGTCGAGCGCAACGCCTGGACCAAGCGCAGATTATTCGACGCCGCCACCAAGATCGTCGGCAAGTACGGTTACGCCGAAGCCTCCGTCGCCCGCATCACCGAGGCGGCCGGCGTGGCCCAAGGCACGTTCTACAATCATTTCGAAAACCGCCAGGAACTGCTCGATCAATTGCTGCCGAAGATCGGCATCGACATGGTTCACTTCATCCGCGAGCGCACAGGCACCGCAGATGCCGCGAGGCAGGAGATCGAGCGCTTCAGCGCCTTCTTCGAGTTCATCCGCGAGGTGCCGGAGTTCCTGCGCATCCTCAACGAGGCCGAGTATTTCGCACCGGCCGGCTACCAGAAGCATCTCGATAATATCGCGACCGCCTATGTACGCATTCTCAAGCGCGCCCGCACGGCCGGCGCCATCGTTGATTTCAGCGACGAGGAGTTCGAAGCCATCGTTCACATGTTCATGGGCGCGCGCGGCTACCTGAGCCGGCGATACTCATACACCGGCGGCGCGGTAACGGCCGCGCCCGACCATGTGATCTCCGCCTACCGAAAGCTGGTCACGCGCGGGCTGTTCACTCCGGATAAGGGGCAACAGCCATGACCGCTGAAGGCATCGTTCTCGTCACCGGCGGCTGCCGCGGCATTGGCGCCGCGACCGCAACGCTTCTCGCCGCACAGGGCCAAAAGGTCGTTATTGTCGATATTGCGCCCGAACCGCTCGCGGACACACAAACCATCCTGTGGCCCGCGCCCTTCGATGTCGCGAGCGAAAGCGCCGTTGTCAGCGGCATCGCCGATATCGAGACCGCGCACGGCCCAATCATCGGGCTGGTCAACGCCGCCGGCGTGTTCGGCAAGATGCACAAAATCGAACGCGTGCGGATGGAACAATGGGACCGCGAGGTCAATATCGATCTGCGCGGTACGTTTCTGGTGGCCCGCTGCGTCGGCGTGAAGATGGCCGAGCGCCGGCGCGGCGCGATCGTCAACGTTGCCTCCGTTGCCGGCATGACCTCAGGCCCGATCCACGCCTACACGGCCGCAAAGGCCGGTGTCATCCAGATCACGCAGACGCTGGCGGCCGAATGGGGACGCAGTGGCGTCCGTGTCAACGCGGTCTCGCCCGGCTTCACCCGCACCGCGGCGCTGGAAGCCGGCATCGCTTCGGGCGCATTGAACAAGAAATGGCTCGAAAGCCCGACCGCGATGAACCGGCTGGTCGAGCCGATCGAGGTGGCGCAGGCCATCGCTTGGCTGCTGTCGCCGCTGAGCAGCGGCGTCACCGGAATCAACCTTCCCGTCGATGCCGGCTATATCGCCGGCACCACTTGGGCCGCCTATGGCGGCTTGCCGGAAGCACCAGGCGCGTAAACGAGGACTCCAGCATGAATGTCGAGCTGCCGCGCAAGAAACTCGATCTGTCATCGGCCATCGCCGAGGGCGATATCCGCGTCCTACTGATGGTGCTGGTGCACATGACCGGCGATGCGTGCTGGCTGGAACCGCCTTACAGGCCGAAGCGCGACGTCCGCCTGATTCCGGATCCGCACGCCGGTCTGCCTCCGGAAATCCAGGACGAGATCCGCGCGGCCGTCTTGAAGCTGTTCGCAAGCGGTGAACCGAAGCCCGTCATCACCGATCCCGGCAATGAATTGATGCTGAAGATGATGCGGGCGACGCTGGGCGAAGACGTGGCACCTGAATATGCGCCGCTAATGCGCGAAGAAATGGGCTTCATCCCCCGGGAGGCGCGCTGGACCAAACCGCCATCGGATGAAAAGTTGGCGCAGCAGCATGTGCTGATCGTCGGCGCCGGTGTCTGCGCCATTGCGCTCGGCGTCGCCCTTGGCCGCCTCGGCATCCCCTACACCATCGTCGAGAAGAACGACGAACTCGGCGGCACCTGGTATGTCAATCGCTATCCCGGCTGCGGCGTCGACACGCCCAATCACTCGTACTCGTATTCATTCGGCCCGCGTAATCCGTGGACGCGCTATTTCGCCCAGCGCCAGGAATTGCTCGACTACCTCAGGAAGGTTGCGCTCGAATACGACATCCGAAAGCATCTCCGGCTCAACACGGAGCTGATATCGTCGCGCTGGGACGAGCGCAAGCGACGCTGGATATCGACGTTGAGGACCGCCAATGGCGAAGAGATCTTCGAATCGACCACGCTGGTCAGTGCGATCGGTCAGCTCAACGACCCCCACCCTGCGCACTTCAAGGGCGAGGAAGATTTCAAGGGGGTGATGCTGCACTCCGCCCTATGGTCCGACGACATCAAGCTCGACGGCAAGCGTGTCGCCGTCATCGGCACCGGCGCTACTGCCATGCAACTGGTGCCGTCGATCGCCGACCGTGTGGCATCGGTCACCGTTTATCAGCGTACCGCGCAATGGGCACGCCCGGTGGCGGGCTATTCCGATCCCATCACCGAGGGCGCGCGATGGCTGCTCGCGCACCTTCCGTTTTATGTGCAGTGGTATCGCTTCAATATGTTCTGGCGATATGGCGACGGCCTGCTGCCGTTCCTACGCAAGGACCCCGACTGGCCGCATCCCGAGCGCGCCGTCAACAAAGGCAATGACCGGCATCGCGAGGAGCTCACCAATTTCATCCTCTCGGAGTTGAAGGACCGCCCCGATCTGATCGAGAAATGCGTGCCGACCTATCCGCCTTATGGCAAGCGCATCCTGCTCGACAATAACTGGTTCAAGACGCTGACAAGGCCGAATGTCGAACTGGTCACCGACAGGATCGACCATTTCGCGCGCGACGGCATCGTCGCCTCCGACGGCAAGTTGCGGCCCGCAGACATCATCGTCATTTCCACCGGCTTCAAGGTCACCGAAATGGCGGCTCGCCTCAACATCACAGGGCGCGATGGAAAAAATCTGAAGGCAGCCTGGGCCAACGACAATCCTACCGCTTATCTCGGGCTCACCGTGCCGGACTTTCCAAATCTTTTCGTGATGCTCGGCCCCAATTCAGGTCCCGCACATGGCGGCAGCGTGATCTTCCAGTCGGAGTGCCAGAGCCGCTACATCTCGGCCTGCCTCGTCGAGATGATCGAGCAAGGCATCGCTGCGATCGACGTTCATCCGGAAGCGTACGATGCGTACATTGAGAAAGTGGATGAAGAGCACGAGCAGTTGATCTGGACGCATCCCGGGATGACGACCTATTACCGCAACAAGCAAGGTAGAGTTTTTTCGGCGATGCCATGGCGTTTCGTGGACTACTGGGCGATGACCCACGATCCTGATTTACACGATTACCGCCACACCAAGGCCTGACATCCAGTGCCCGCGGGAACCCGGAGGATGTGTTACTTGACACCTGCCTTCATCTGCCGCAGCATTTAGCACGCTGCACCTGTAGGACTCGCGGAGCATTGGGCTCCCCGCTCCGCAGGCATTGGCGTTTCGGTTAGATGATCGAGACGACACGCAGCGGAAGCGGACGTATCGTCCGTTGGCCAACTCTTGGAGAGGAGCATGACGCCACCGGATCAGACCGGTGACCTTGCTCAGCGCAAGGTCCAGGTGCGGTTGAGGTCATAAACAGCTGCCAGCCTCAATGCACCTTCAACAATTCAAAACTATCCGCGGGACTGGAGCGCAAAGGCCACGCGCAAGCCGGATCCTGAGAACATACTGGTGTCTACCAGAAATCCTTCGCCTATAACGAAGATGTAGGGCCCCGCGATGCTCTTATGCACCGGGGCCCATTCGTTTTGGCGGGGCTCATTCATTTGAAATGTCAAAAACCGCGTCGCATGGTTCCATGCTCTATTCGGATCGGAGATACTGATCCGATGGGACAGGGCAACGCCATGGATAGATCGCGCGTCCGCATCTACACCGACTACAAGAGCCCTTACGCGTTCGTCGCCAACAAGCGGCTGTTCGAGCTCGAGGAGATTTACGGCGTCGAACTCGAATGGCTGCCCTACACGCTGCGCATCCCGGAATTCATGGGTACGGTGGAGGAGCGCACACCGCATTTTTGGCGCAAGGTGCGCTACGCCTATATGGACGCGCGCCGCTACGCCAATGCGCAGGGCCTTATCATGAAGGGTCCGCGGCGCATCTATGACGCCTTCTATGCCAGCGCCGGCATGCTGTTCGCCCAGCGCCACGGCTTGTTCCGCTCCTATCATGACACGGTGTTCCGCCGGTTCTGGAGTCATGATCTCGAGATCGACGAGCTCTCCGATATTTCCGGCGTGATCGCCTCGCTCGGCGGGTCGGCAGAAGAATTCGAAGCTTATGTGCACGGCCCGGCGCGAGCAGAACACGCCCGCATCATCGAGGAGGCTGAAGCGCTCGGTGTGTTCGGCGTGCCGACCATGGTCTTCAATGGCGAATTGTTCTGGGGCGGCGATCGCATCGACATGCTGATCGAGCGCATCCGGAATCCGGAATCGATTGCAGCGGCGCTCGGCAGTCATCACCGGACGTGAGATCGCAGACATAGCGAACAGTGCTTGTCCATCATCCTGATTCGCCGATAGCGCAGCAGCGCGCAGCTTGATGGCGTAGGGCGACGCGGTCGAGCCGATCAGCCGGTAGCGTCTTTCGGTCATGGCAGTCACCTCATGGCACGTGCCTGATAACGCCTATGCCGAGGCCTTTCGCAACGTTCGGAAGAAATCGCGCATCTCCCGTACGAACAGCTCCGGCTGCTCGAAAGCCGCGAAGTGACCGCCCTTCGGCATTTCGCTCCAGTGCTGGATATTCGTGTAGCTCGCTTCCATCCACTTTCGTACCGGCGTGACGATCTCCTTGGGAAAGACGGCAATACCGGTCGGCACGGTTACCCTGTAAGCCGCGCGGCGCTTCGCGCCAAAGCTTTCCCAGTACAAGCGCGCCGAAGAAGCGGCGGTAGCGGTCACCCAATAGAGCATGACATTGTCGAGCAACTCGTCGCGGCCGAGGATATTTTCGGGATGCCCCTCGCAATCGGTCCACGCCCAGAACTTTTCCAGGATCCACGCCGCCTGCCCGCTCGGCGAATCCGTCAGGGCGTAAGCTAGAGTTTGCGGCCGGGTCGATTGCTGTTTGGAATAGCCGGAATCCCAGTCAGCGTAGTGTTTGATGCCCTCGAGCGCTCGCGCTTCTTCGGGCGTCGGCTGCCCCTCCACGTTAGGCCGCGCGCCCATCGCGAGGGTGATGTGGATGCCGGCGCAATGTTCTGGGTCTTGCGCGCCGAGCGCGGTGCTAATCGCTGATCCCAATCGCCACCCTGCGCCCCGTATCTCGCATAGCCGAGGCGATTCATCAGCACGGCCCAGCTCGATGCAATACGGTCGACGCCCCAGCCGGTCATTTTCGGCTTCTCTGAAAATCCGAAGCCGGGCAGCGACGGGCAAACGACGTGAAACGCATCGGCAGCGTTGCCGCCATGCGCGGCCGGATCGCTCAACGGTTCGATCACCTTGTTAAACTCGACCACCGAGCCCGGCCAGCCGTACGTGATGAGCAGCGGCATTGCGTCCGGATGCGGCGATCGTACGTGCAGGAAATGAATGTCGAGCCCGTCGATCTCGGTGGTGAACTGCGCAAAGCGATTGAGGCGCGCCTCGCGCTCACGCCAATCGTACTCTTCAACCCAGTAACGGCAGGATGTCCTTGATCCATTTCAGCGGCGTGCCCTGGCTCCAGTCGTCGACCAGCTCGCCTCCGGCCAGCGGGTGTTGCGCAGCCGCGATTTGACGTCATTGAGGACATCGTCGCCGATCGAGATGCGATAGGGCTTGATTTCGGCGCTCATGAAGGCCTTTTCAGATGGATCAGGTGTCACGCTCTCTAAGCTGATGCTACCCGAAATAAGCGAGGTCGTGAGCGATTGCCTTTTGCGTCCGCAATCATGATTCCGCAGGGCAGAAGACCATTCTCGGGGAAATATGGCAGTCCGCCCCTCGCCAGCCGCACGTTTTGGCAACTACAGATGCGCCACTCTGTCGTCATAACTGCCCACCCATTGGGGCGATGATATTCGGCCGTCCGATCTGGACCCGAAGTTTACTCGCAGCGCCGCGCCGCTGTCAGGCCGCCATTCGCCGGGGGCTCAGGGACGTCCCCAATTTTATCTCCACATGCGCGCCTGCCGGGCAGACGCAGGGTCGCGTCAACAGATAGCGATGAAAATGAATTAAATATTGCTACTTGGCGAAATTTAACTGAGATAATTCTTATCCAATAACCGATCGGAGGCCGTCATAGATACCCGCGCGCAAGAAGAGCTCAATGACGGCCGGAAATTTCTCATTTCGGCAGGCAGGTTTGCAGCCGTAACTCCTCCAGCGATTACCTTGTTGCTGTCCACTTCTTTGACATCCGACGCAATCGCACGTTCGGGCAACAACGGCTACGGCAACGGCGGCCGCGACGGCAGCCCGAACGGCAAGGATGACCAATACCGCTAACGAAGCTGCGCGGTTATCGAGCGCCTATTAGCCGCTTTTTGAGCCAGCGTGGCTTCCGGGGACCAGCCCCCGAGCCCAACCCGGAAGAAGGCGGCCCCAGTTTCTTTTTCCGCACGTCGTGAGGCAACTGCCCTCCTTTGCCGCCCTCGAGAAAAGGCCTGTTCTTGAATATCCGGGAAGGCCGAAAGAAGCACTGTAAGTGTAGCTTCTCACAATTGCGATATAGGCCAGCCATCCCATTTCCTGCTCGCGATGCACGGTGTCTCTTGTCACTCTTGCCTAGAGAGTTGCGCAAGGTCCAGATTTCATCACGAGCGCAATAAGGGGCGTTGCCGATCGATCGTTCGTGCTGCTCCGACTTTTATCTGCGGCTCGACAAGGAGAGTGTCGCGCAATCACGGTTCGAGCTAGATCACCGAGTGCGCATGAGGTGGCCGCCGAATTGCCTATTAGGCTGTGATCGCAATCGCTGAGAACCTAAGCCAGTTTGCTAAAAGCGCACGGCTTCATATCCCATGAAAAGGATAGGATCTACTGAGTAGCTCGAAAGCGTCGATACCTGATCGGGGCCGCCTCGGCCGGCACTCCGCTATCCCCCAAAATATCCGCGACCAGTTCTTCCTTAACCACCTTCTCCATCACAGCCCGCACAAGTCGCGTGCGCGAGACGCCGCGCTGTTTTGCAGCCTCCTGGAGATATTCAACTTCTAAGGGGATAACGATATTCTTGATGGTCACAGCCAGTCCTCGATGCTCCTCTGCTCTACTGATCTGCTCTGCTGACCAGCAATCTTGGCAACAGTTAGAGAGGACGGAGGCAACCTTGCCTTTCTGCTTTGCGCTGCGCTCATATGCATCGAAACATGCATAGTCGCCTAAAACTGAGCTAACGAACCAAAACACCGCGACATTCGATGTTTCCGCAGCCGGGATCAGCAGTTCGCGTTCTGCCTCTCGATGCGCACGTATGCGAGTCTGCACATCTGGCCGCTCGCGATTTTTCAAAAAGCCATTGATGACCCAATCCGACTCACAGCAGGACGCCAAGCATCTACGTGTCATTTTATTTCTTGGGCCCGACTAAACTTTACATAATCCACGGGGCCATATTAAATGAATGCCGGTATTTAATCGCGGGCAAACTGCGAACGCAGTAGGAAACGTATGCCTGCGCGCCGCTATGTTCCGCCCGCAGGTCTTAGGCCAGGAAGATTTATGAACGACAGACCGAGCGAGATAAAACGGCTGCCAGTCACGGTGCTCAGTGGATTTCTGGGCGCGGGCAAAACGACATTGCTTAATCGCGTACTGATGAATCGCGAAGGCCTACGCGTTGCAGTCATCGTCAATGACATGAGTCAGTTGAACATAGACGCAGACCTGGTCCGCAACGGTGGTGCCAACCTTTCGCACACGACCGAGTCGCTCGTTGAACTCAGCAATGGTTGCATATGCTGCACATTGCGCGGCGACCTCCTGTCGGAGGTCAGGCGATTGGCCGAACAACGGCGCTTCGATTATCTTCTGATCGAAGGAACTGGGATCGCTGAACCTCTTCCCATTGCGGCAACGTTCTCGTTTCGCGACGAGGCGGGTGTCTCCCTTTCCGATGTTGCGAGACTCGACACGATGGTCACTGTCGTGGACGCCCTGAGCCTGCTCGCCAACTACAGCAGCCGCGATCTGCTGCGCGACCGCGGCGAGTCGCGCGATACGTACGACCAGCGAACGCTTGTCGATCTTTTGGTTGAGCAGATCGAGTTTGCTGATGTGGTGGTAATCAACAAAGTGTCAGAAGCGACAGAGGCGACGCGCGCGGAAATCCGCAAGGTTATTACCGCACTTAATCCCGAGGCCTGCCAATTCGAGACTGACTTCGGAGAAATTCCTCTCAAGGCGATTCTTGACACCGGCCTTTTCAACGAAGCGAAGGCTGCGACTCATCCGCTCTGGTATAAAGAGCTATACAGCCCCGATTCCCATGTGCCGGAGACCGAGGAGTACGGCATATCCAGCTTCGTTTACAGGGAAAGACGTCCCTTCGATCCCGTTAAGCTGTTGTCGTTTCTCAACAAGCCATGGCCGGGTGTGATACGCGCCAAAGGGCACTTCTGGCTCGCCACGCGTCCGGATTGGGTGGGTCTTCTCTCCGTTGCCGGAATGCAGCGTCGGTGCGAGCCCATGGGCTATTGGTGGGCGACAATTCCGAAGCCGAGTTGGCCAAGCAACCCTCAATTTCAAGAACAACTCAACAGCCGATGGGATGACGCTTGGGGTGACCGCCGTCAGGAACTCGTGTTCATCGGTTCAGACATGGACGAAGCGCAAATCCGAGCTTCGCTGGATGCCTGCCTTCTCCATTCGGAGAACGGGTTCGATCCGCAGAGATGGCGTAATCTGAGCGACCCATTTCCACCGTGGCATTATCCTGATCACACCAACACTATCGGCGTGTCCCTTCGTTAGCTGGAGCTCGATGCTTGCCGGCGCGCGCGACGCCCGCGGCGAAGATGGCCGGCTTGACTGGCACCTCCACCACAATGGCGACGGCTGCAATCCCTATCGTCACCGTCTAAACGCCTAGGTCTCGAGGGGGCGCCTGGGATCACACTGCGACCTTCAACTTGGCTCGCAGGACGCAGTCTTGCTCAACCATCATCCCCTTTCCCAAAGGCCTTTGCTTAGTTGCGGAAGGAAACCGTTGCGAGCAGACCCGACGCAAAAATGACCTCGGCAAAGCGTCTCCGGAGCGTTGTCGGAGCCTCCGCGCTGGAGAGGCAAATTGGGGCGAGCTCCAGCATTACAGATCTCAGGTTGATAACCTCAACAAGAACAATCAGAATGGTTATAGCAGGCCAACGTCCTTTCCGGACCAATCTGCTGGAAAACCAAAGCTATTTGCCGATTGGGTCGACTTAGATCGACATTTGATCATCACCAAAATTTTGCCGCTCGACACGGCGAAAAATTTGATATTAAATATCTTTAATGAATTAATATTACATTTAAATTCAATGGAAATTAAACGCTGCCGGTGCGGCTATGGTCTTACCAACTATTGCGGATAGTGACGCGAACGTGGCCGAGCGGCAGATCGAACGCTGTGACTTGTCGAACCAGCATGCGTGCTCGCTTAAGGTCACTACCCAGCGCAGCGTCGCGGTCCAGCGATCCACGAGTGGGCCATCCATTGAAGCTGTCGCTCCTGTATCCGCCCAGTCATCACGGCGGCTGCAGCCTCTCATACGTATTCCCCTTTCTCGCGCGAGGATATCATGAGGTCCTTATACGAAGGTTCCGGTTTGGGCCGTATTGCTCTCGGACTGCAGACCTGGCCGCGCAGTCTCCTGCGAGGAAATGCGCGCGCATCCGATTTGGACATTGAAAGCGAGTCGCTGCTCGCCGCGCGGAAAGGGTGGGAAGGTCTGGGCATGAGCGGCTTAGGTGTCGCCGCCTCGACTTTCACTCAAATCGCCGAGGCACGCTTTGCAGGTTTGACGGCGAAAGTCCGAGCACCCGGCCCTGCTCCAGCCGAGCCAGCAATGCCAGATCCCGTTGTGCTCCTAGGCAGCGCCCCTTCTGTGGCCTTGGCGCCGACAATCATTGGGTCATCTTCGCCCCCTCCGGCGGTTGCCGCCATTTGTGGCTGCGGCTACTTCCTTGCTCCAACGCGGGTGCTCGACCAGATGGCGGCCAATGCGGCACATGTGCATCTGAGCGGCCAGGTGAATGATAGCCGAGTGTCAGGCGGAGCGGATTTCCTGTTGACCGGCCAAGCCGGGATCATGGGAGCCTCAGTCAGCGCGGAGATGTCTTTACAGAATGTTGCTCCAATCAAAGATTGGACATTGGTAGGAGGCACCCAGACTGGTACCAGCACTGGGACCGGCGAAATCGGTGTTCTGTCTGGTTCGGTTACGACTGCAACGGCTTCCAGTACGACCACGACGGCATCGACCAATCTCGCGGCCGCCGCAACGTCCACAAACCCAATCGTTCTTGAGAATCAGAAGCAGGGAACCCCACAGAGCGTGTGGGATATCGACGGCGCTGGCAGTTCGAATATCGAAGGTTTTGCTACCGACATCAGCGTCGATAATGGCAACAGAATTGACTTCAAGATCAACACGGACTCATCAAACTACCGGATCGAGATCTATCGCCTCGGCTACTACGGCGGCATGGGTGCTCGATTGGTCACCACCATCCAGCACACGGGCGTCCAAAATCAGCCTGCGCCGCTGCGCGACGCGACCACCGGCCTGGTCGATGCCGGCAATTGGTCTGTTTCCGCATCCTGGGACATCCCGGCGGATGCAGTGTCCGGCGTCTATATCGCGAAACTCGTGCGCCAGGACGGCATTGAAGGCGCCAATCATATCCCCTTCATCGTGAGGGATGACAGCAGCACCAGCGACATCATCTTTCAAACCTCGGACACGACCTGGCAGGCCTATAATGGGTGGGGCGGAGCAAATTTCTATGGCGGCAACGGCCCTGCGACGGGGCAAGGTGCAGGACGGGCATATGCGGTGAGTTACAACCGTCCCATTGCCACCAGGGGCAGTGTTGGTGCGGCCTCTGGTCCGCAAGACTATCTGTTTGGCGCCGAGTACTCGGCGATCTACTGGCTTGAGCAGAACGGCTACGATGTCTCCTACATGGCAGGAGTCGACGTAGACCGTTACGGCAATCTGCTTCTCAACCACAAAATGTATCTCGACGTTGGTCACGATGAATACTGGTCGGGGCAGCAACGCGCCAATGTTCAGGCGGCCCGCGATGCCGGCGTGAATCTGTCATTCTGGAGCGGCAACGAGATGTATTGGCGCACGCGCTGGGGCAACAGCATCAGTAGCGACGCCACAGCCTACCGCACCTTGATCTCGTACAAGGAAACATGGTCACCGTCAGCGTCGATCGACCCAAGCGATGAGTGGACCGGGACGTTCCGTGACCCGCGCCTCAGCCCTCCGGCGGTCGGCGGCGGAATTCCTGAAAATGCTTTGATCGGACAGATGTTCCAGGTTGATGATGTCGGCGCCAATAATGCCGCCGCCTTGCAGGCAATCACAATTCCCTACGACGACGCCAACCTGCGCTTCTGGCGAAATACCAGCGTTGCAAATCTTCAGCCTGGACAGACTGCGACGCTGACCGATAATTATCTCGGCTATGAGTGGGATGAAGCGGTCGACAACGGATTCGATCCGGCCGGACTGGTCCGGCTATCCTCGACGACGCTTCCAGTTAATACCTATCTACTTGACTACGGTAACACAACAGGGGCCGGCGTCTCGACCCATAACCTAACGCTCTATCGCGCGCCGAGTGGTGCATTGGTATTCGGGGCCGGCACGGTCTACTGGTCGTGGGGCCTGAGCGACAACCACGACCTGGTACCAACTCCCAGCGACCCACGCGTGCAACAGGCGATGGTCAACCTTCTGGCCGACATGGGCATTCAGCCGGGGACGCTTCAGTCGGGGCTGGTTGCCGCTACCGCCTCAACGGACACCAGCGCCCCGACCTCCACGATCAATCCGATAGCAAGCTTCAGCGCGCAAAGTGTGGTCACGATCTCCGGCACGGCCTCGGACGTTGGCGGTGGCGTGATCGGCGGCGTGGAGGTGTCAACTGACGGTGGATTGACTTGGTATAATGCAATCGGTGACGAGAACTGGACCTATACTTGGTCGCCGCAGGTTGCCGGCACCTATACCATCAAGAGCCGCGCGGTCGACGATTCCATCAATCTGGAAACGCCTTCAGGAGGTCGCACGGTCGTCGTCACCGAGCCGTCTTACATTACGCTTTTCCCCGGCTCGGCAACTCCTGCTATCGTCAACGCTACGGATGCAAGCGCGGTCGAACTGGGTGTGAAGTTTCAAACCTCGGTGTCGGGTACCGTAAGCGGAATCCGCTTCTACAAGAGTAGCCAGGATACGGGCATCCACACCGGCCAACTTTGGACCAGCACAGGTACCTTGCTGGCGACCGCCACCTTCACAAACGAAACTGCATCTGGCTGGCAGAGTGTGACCTTTTCCAACCCGGTCACACTGACGCCGAACACCACTTATGTCGCTTCCTACCACACGAATGTGGGCCACTACTCCGTCAGCCCTAACTACTTCACGAGCAATGTGGTCAGTGGTCCACTAACTGCTCCGGCCAATGGCAATGGCGTCTATACTTACAGTAGCACCAGAGCGTTCCCGACGAGCACGTTTTCGGGGGAGAATTACTGGGTTGACGTGATGTTCAATCCTTCCACCACCAACAGCCAGCCGGTGGCCACGAACGACACCGGGCCGACTGTGACGCAAAATACGCCAATGACGATCACGGCCGCGTCACTGACCGCCAACGATAGCGATCCCGATGGGGATGCCCTGAGCGTCACGTCGGTGAGCGCAGCAACAAACGGCACCGTCGTTCTCAACACCCAGCCCAATCCGCAGAACAACACCATCACGTTCACACCCAATGCCGGCTATAGCGGTCCGGCGAGCTTCAGCTATACCGTCTCGGATGGGCGCGGCGGTACGGCCATGGCCAGTGTCAGCCTCACGGTAGCATTGCCAGGAGCAGGTCCCTACAGCCTGTTCAATGCGTCAAATACACCCGCACAGACCAACCTTAATGACGGAGCCCAACTCGAAGTCGGGATGAAGTTCACGTCCTCGGTGGCGGGCCAGATTACGGCTCTAAAATTCTATCGCAGCGCCAACGATACTGGCCCCGATGTCCTCAATCTCTGGAGCGCGACAGGAACCCATCTCGCCAGCGCAACCTTTACAAGCACGACAGCCAGCGGCTGGCAGACTGTTACCCTGCCGTCGGCAGTTTTTATCGCTGCCAACACCACCTATGTCGCTTCCTATCACACTACCGGCGCTTATGTGGCGACCAACAACTATTTCACGACGGCCGTCACAAGCGGTCCCTTGACCGCACCATCCACGACCACTGCCGGCGGCAACGGGGTTTATTCCTACGGTGGTACCAGCACCACCGGCATCTTTCCGAACAACACCTACAACGCCGCCAACTATTGGGTCGATGTCGTGTTCACACCGTCCAGCGGCGCCAACCAGCCGCCGGTCGCCAATAACGACAGCGGTTACACCACCACGCAAAACACGGCGCTGACAATTTCGGCTGCGGCGCTGCTTGTCAACGATACCGATCCGGACGGCGGTACGCTGACGGTCACGGGCGCTAGCGCCGCCGTCAACGGTACGGTCAGCTTCAACAGCCAGACCAATGTGGTGACGTTCACGCCCGGACCCGGCTATACCGGACCCGCGTCCTTCAGCTACGCTATTGCCGACGGACAGGGCGGCACGGCCACTGCAACGGTCAGTCTGACGGTCAATGCGGCACCCAACCAGCCGCCGGTAGCGAACAACGACAGCGGGTACAGCGCCACACAGAATACGGCTCTGACCATCGCTGCTTCGGCCCTGCTTGCCAACGATACTGATCCGAATGGTGATCCGCTGACCATCACGGGCGTGAGTAACGCCGTCAACGGCACCGTCAGCTTCAACGCCCAGACCAATGTCGTCACCTTCACGCCGACTACCGGCTACACCGGCGCCGCATCCTTCAACTATGCCATTTCAGATGGGCGTGGTGGCACTGCGACGGCAACGGCAAATTTGACGGTGAACACGCCTTCGGTGAGTTTGTTTTCGGCCTCCGATACGCCGGCAGTTCTCTCGGACTCCGATACGGGCCAGGTCAACCTCGGCGTGCGGTTCACATCCTCCGCCGCCGGCTCCATTACCGGCATCAAGTACTACAAAGGAGCAAATGACACTGGCACGCACACCGGCTCATTGTGGAGCAGCACAGGCACCCTGCTTGCGACCGCGACCTTCACCAATGAAACGACGAGCGGCTGGCAGACAGTAACATTCAGCAACCCGGTATCGATCGCTGCCGGGACCACCTACGTGGCGAGCTACCACAGCAATGGCCACTACGCACACACCGGTAACTACTTCACCAGCGCGCGCGTTAATGGCCCGCTCACAGCGTCCGCCGGCAACAATGGCGTCTACACCTATGGTAATGCCAACTTGTTCCCGACAAGCACCTTCAATGCCACTAACTACTGGGTGGATGTGCTCTTCAGCCCCGCGAGCGGCGGTGCCAACCAAGGGCCGGTCGCAGCGAACGACTCCGGATTCAGCGTCACCCAAGACTCCACGATTACGATCGCAGCGTCTGCGCTGCTCGCCAACGACACCGATCCAGACGGCGATAACCTGACGATCACGGGCGTAAGCAATGCCGTCAACGGCACCGCAAGTTTCAACGCCCAGACAAACGCCGTTACTTTCACACCCGCCTCCGGCTATACGGGACCGGCCTCGTTCACTTATGCCATTTCCGATGGCCGGGGTGGTTCGGCGAATGCGTCGGCCAGTCTGACGGTCAACCCGGCATCAGCGAGCATCGTAAGCCTGTTCAGCTCCAATCCAACGCCAAGCCTAGTATCAGTTAACGATCCGAACTCAGTCGAGCTCGGGCTAAAATTCCAGGCGTCCAGCAACGGCGACGTCATAGGGCTGCGCTTCTACAAGGGCCCATCGAATACCGGCACTCATGTCGCACATCTCTGGACCAGCACCGGTACCCTGCTCGCCACTGCCACCTTCACCAACGAGACGGCGAGCGGCTGGCAGCAGGTGAACTTCGCCACTCCGGTGACGATCAATGCAGGCACGACTTATGTTGCGTCCTATCACACGTCAGGAAACTACGCCGCCGATCCCGGCCTGTTTACCTCAGCGGTTAGCAACGGACCGCTGACTGCACCATCATCCGCTACGAGCGGAGGCAACGGCGTATATGCTTATGGGTCAGGCGCCCTTTTTCCGACGAACAGCTACAACTCCACGAGTTATGGCGTCGACGTTTTGTTCCGTCCGCAACTTGTGGCCTGACCAGGAGAATTTGCTTGCTTCACCGGAGCCTCGGCGACTTGGACTTGGTCCTCGATCGCGCGGCTCCGATGATGCCTCGCTGCGGAACGGCAAGTCAGATCGACAGATTGCTGCCAAACATTGAAGAGTTAGTTCACTCGTCCGGCCGTTCGGATTTCGGCTGGGATGCTTCAATGCCGTAAAGTCGTGCGGGAGAGCCGAAAGCCTTAGCCCCTGGGGGAATATCCCGATTGACCAGCGAGTTTGCGCCGATCACCGCTCTGTCTCCTACCGTGACCCCCATCTGAATGACGGCATTTGGGCCGATGTAGACCCCGTGACCGATTTTTGTTGGCAAGTAGTCGATCGGCTTCGCTCCAAGCGATGTCGAGCGATTCACAGTGTTGTGCGTGTAGATCTGAACACCCGCGGAAATGGAGCACCAATCGCCGATCTCGAGACCCCCACCCGATCCATCCAGAATGCAGCCCGGGCCGATCCAAGTATTTCGACCAACCATGACGTCGCTCAGAACGAGCACATTATCATACATCGTCGTGCCCTCTCCGAACCCATAAGCGGCAGCGTTGTCATGGCGCTCGGAAAGCAAATCCCCGATAGGCACTCTTCGATTGAACTGTCGCTTCTTGCGAGCTGCAAGAAGTTGAAAAAAGCGCCGGCAGAGCGCCAACCATTCGTCAGCCTGCTCTTCGGTGATTCGATGATCAATCTTTGAGTCCATTGGGCTTCTGCGCTCTCCGCCTACGCATGAATGCGATCTCGACCTGAAACTACGCGTTCTGACATGTCATGGGAATGGCGAAGTTGCAGCGTTGCGCTCGGCTTCATGGCCCTGGTGAACCTGTCAGAAGAATCCGCTTCCTGCATGTCCTTAAGCCGGCCAACGTTTTCGAACGCGCGGTAGCCTTCTTAGAGATGCTTTTCAAATCCCGGACTTCCCAAGGAAAATAGTTCTACGGCTTCGACGTTCGTGGATTGCAACAACTTCGCAGCCAACGGGGCGAGCTTCTCGGCGATCCTTTGCCGGTCAACATGTATCTCGCGACCTATCGCGTCGGAATACAGGCGCAGCATATGGATCGTGTTACGCGGTACCTTGCACACTACCTGACCGGACTCCAGGAGCCTTGCCATCCCAAGTGACCCGGTCGAACAAAGCGAACCACGTTAAATACCTTTCCAACTTAATTGAGATATTATATTGTAAGCGCTTTCTCGGCAGGTTACAGTTAAATATATTATATCGGCATTTAAATTAAAAGCTCGCTTATTTATGGTCGAAGAGCTCCTTGTCATTATTGGCTTGGAAGTGGTTCTACTCGTTTCAATCGCAGCAATGACGCTCCATCATAGGCGAATGGATGTGCTTAGTGGACGCTACTTTGCAAACGACAAAAGCGATCACATGACGCCTGATTCCGGCGGCGAACTCGGGTGCGAGCAAACGGCACGACAGCAAAAGGACGTGGTGGCCGGTCTCCTAAACGGAAGGTCAAGACCGCCTCTACCCCGTAGTTCCGAACCGACACGAATTCGCAGGTGGGCGTTATGGCGCTCTTACATTCACCGCCTTGCGGCCGCCCACGTCTCGGCGCCGACGGGCCGAGCTTGGGGTTCGCGACGCGCGCAATCCATGTCGAAGGCTGACGTCTCGGCCAGCGCGCTTGGCCAGGGTAGCCGAACGCGCGCGGCACTCCCCGAGGGTATCCGAATATATGCAGTGGGCGACATACACGGCCGCTCCGATCTTCTGGAAAGCCTGTTAGCGGCCATCGATGCCGATTGCAAAGAGCGTCCGGTCCCCCGCCCAATTGCCGTCTTTGTCGGTGACTATATCGACCGAGGACCCGACTCGCGAAATGTGCTCGATCTGCTGCTACGATGGCAACAGTCTCACGAAGCAATCTTCCTTCGCGGAAACCATGAAACATTCCTGCCGCGTTTCATCACCGATCCACGCAGCTTGGATGAGTGGCGACAGTACGGCGGTCTCGAAACCCTGCTCTCTTATGGTCTCAGACCGAGCATCAATCCTGATCGAGACGAACAGACCACGCTGGCGACCGAGTTCGCGGAAGTTGTTCCGCGAGAGCATCTCGATTTTCTGCAATCGCTCGACTTGACGTTTAGCTGTGGCGATTTTCTCTTTGTCCATGCCGGCGTTCGCCCCGGCGTTCCAATCCACGAGCAGACCGAGGATGATCTGCTCTGGATCCGTGACGATTTTCTCAACTGGGAACAGCCGTTCGAACGATTGGTGGTGCACGGCCATACACCGGTGGACGAGCCCGATCTGCGGCTGAACCGGATCAATATCGACACGGGAGCCTACGCAACAGGACGGCTTACCTGCGTCGTCATCGAGAACACTGCTGTTACCCAGTTATCCGACGAGGGGGCAGCTGGGCGGAGCGTTCAGCGCTCCTTTAGCGCGCGCTGCGCTTGATCCCGCAAGGGCTTGATAAGGTAGGAAAGCGCGGTTCTTGATTGGGTTTTGATAAACACATCAACAGGCATGAGTTTCATGGGCTTAAGCCAACGGCGCTACGATATATTCCATAGCCCATTGGGAGATGCTGTTGCCAATACAGTCATGCTGGGTCTAATCCTCGGTTGACTGATTTCGGGCGGCGAGGGGAAATCCCCTCGCCTGAGAGTTTTGACCACATCGAGGTCTCGAGATGGGCGGTGTTTATCGCCGCCTTGGGGATTCTGGTGGAACGTGCGCAATGAACCGGCCGTCAATCGCGGAAAATACGCCGTCCACACATCATTGCACGGCCGGCCTGGAGTTCGGATCAGAGTCTCCCGCGGCCTTGGGCGGATGCTTACGTTTATCTCACGACCAATCGCGTCAGAATACAATTGCAGCACGTGAACAGTCTCACGAGGTATTCTGCAAATGGCTTGACCGGATGGCACGGCTGCGCGAAGCAGAAGGGCCCGCCCGTCCCACACAACCTCTCCCCTCAACTAATCCGTCATTTAGGTTGAAGCTCCTCAAAATCAATAAAATCCGACATTTAAACAATAATTGTTTGCACCATTGGCCAAGCTTGTATTATAAATTAATATAAATAAAATTGGGATGCCGCGCAAAGCGTCGCGCCTCCGACACCGAGGATTTAGTAGAGCATGATTCCGCACTACTTTTGGTTCGGCTATCTCTGAGCGACGCGCAATGAGCCTGATCTCAGGCCAGATCATCGGCCGGCCGGACCAACGCGGTTCGGCAGGACAAAAGCCTCAACATCGATGATCGAGCCTTAGCGAGCGGGTGGGCCACCCGCGTTATGATCGAGGAACTGTCCCCATTACCCCATTCCCCCTAGTTCGCGGATCTCAGCGCTCCCTAAAGGCGCGCCCGGCCCGATCCAGCAATGGCTTGACCCGGTACGACAGCGCTGTGAAGTGGACCCTATGCTGAAGGCCACTAGCTCTGGTTTCCTAACCAAGCGTGAGCTGCCGACGCACCGGCGAAGCCGCCCCGGACCAATCCGCATCTGCAGATCATCCATCTTGCTGCAACTGCGGTCACAAGGCTGCTTACGATCTGTCCGCAAAACGGCTCGGCTGGGCGTCCCGGTCGAACTAGTCTCGCTCAGATCAACTTATTTAATCAAAAACATTTAAATTGACTTTATTCTCGGTTTTAATATAACTCCAAGTTGTTTTAACGTAGCGTCCAATTAATTGACTGCCCGAAGCATCGATTTCTGCTCACGTCGCGTTGCACATGTTTTCGGAGGATTTTCCAATCCGTGCAGTTCGGGAGGCGAGCCGACATGTGCGTGCGGAAAATCGGTAGTGATCGTGCGGTTCGATGTCCAGGCTGGAGTGCCATCGTGTCCAACAAAGTACTAGTCGTAGCGTCTGGAGGGGGCCACTGGATTCAAATGCGCCGGCTACGACCCGCATTCGCAGGATTGGAGGTTGCATTTGCAAGTGTTCATTCAGCGTATGCCGAGGAGGTTCCGGGTCATCGCTTCTATGCCATCCGCGACGTGACACGCTGGGACCGAATTGGGTTGGCGATTTTGGTCGCTCAGCTGACATTTATCCTCCTGCGTGAGCGTCCGCATGTAGTCGTCACGACGGGGTCGGCTCCTGGCATGATCGCCCTGGCGCTTGCGAAATGCCTGTTGCGATCCAGAACGATGTGGATCGATAGCATCGCCAATTGTGAACAAATATCCGGATCGGGAGCGCGGGCGAAACGTTTCAGCGATGTGTGGCTGACCCAGTGGCCACATTTACAGCGGACAAGCGGCCCCGATTGTTGGGGAGCAGTCCTATGATCTTTGTGACTGTTGGCTCGATGATGGCCTTCGATCGCCTGATCCTTTGCATGGATAAATGGGCGCTGGCGCACGCCGATTGTGAGGTTCTGGCCCAGATTGGCGGTGGCACTTATCGGCCAAGCCACATGCGCTGCACACGAATGCTTTCGCCGAGCAAGTTTCAGGAAGCAGTCCGCGATGCGGCGGTTGTGGTCGCCCATGCCGGAATGGGGAGCTACTTCGTCGCCGCTGAAATGCACAAGCCGATCGTGATGCTGCCGCGGCTCGCAGCGAATCGGGAGCACACGACTGACCATCAGCTCCACACCATCAAGTGGCTTCGCGACAGGCCAGGCGTTTTTGCTGCCATGTCGGATGACGAACTCGATTCTGCGATCGATAGGGCGCTGAAAAGCGCATCTGCTGCCGGCGCGAATTTCGCGGATTTTGCGCCGGAGCCGTTTCTGATGCGGGTGCGACATTTTTTGGTCAATTGAGAGCCGCTCTCTGTATTGAGGAGACCTCCATGGTTAACGTTGGGCTGATCGGGCTGGGCAAAATGGGCCTCTCCCATCTTGCAATTGTCAACACGCATCCTGCGGCTAAGCTGATCGGAGTTTGCGACACCGCCAGCTACTTGTGCAGCGTCCTGCACAAATATACAGGCATCGAGGTCTTTTCCGATTATCGACAATTGCTCGACCAGAAGTCGCTCGATGCGGTTATCATTGCGACGCCTTCCCGATTTCATAGCGAAATAGTCCGTGAGGCTCTCCGCAGAAATCTGCACGTGTTCTGCGAAAAGCCATTTTGTCTCGATGCGGCCGAGGGACTTGAGTTGGCTGAGCTGGCCGACCGGAAGGGTGTCGTCAATCAAGTCGGATATCACTACCGATTCGTCGGATCGTTTAACGAAGCCAAGCGTCTACTCGATGCGCAGGCGCTTGGCCGACTTCATCACGTCAGGGTCGAAGCCTATGGCCCGGTGGTGTTGCGGCCCAAAGGGGCGACGTGGCGGACGAAGGGCAGCGAGGGCGGGGGCTGCCTCTATGACTACGCGTGCCATGCAATCGATATCGTGAATTATCTCGTTGGCACGCCCAACGCCGTGAGCGGAACTGTGCTCAACAGAGTCTTTTCCCGGGATGTGGACGACGAAGTCTACGCGACGATGCATTTTGCCGATGGCATGACGGGCATGATTGCCGCCAATTGGAGCGATGACAGCCTTCGCAGAATGTCAACGCAGGTCACACTCTGGGGCACGAATGGCCGTATGATCGTCGACCGTCAGGAAGTGAAGACATTTCTTCGAGCCGCGGCAGGGAGCGCTGTTGTGGCAAAAGAAGGTTGGGACGTTCGTTACACAACCGATTTTCATAATGATGTTTGGTATTACCTGCGGGGCGAGGAGTACTCTGCGCAGCTCGACCACTTCTTCCGATGCATCGTGGACGGTCGCCGGGAGAATATCTCGTCCTTCGCATCTGCGGCGCAAACGGATCGTGTGGTTTCCGCGATGTTGCAAAATGCCGGAGACGCGAAGCGCCGAGTGGATTCTAGCCTCACGATCCCAGATCAGAGCCGGAGCCGCTCAGGAGGCTTCCTGTCCTCGGTGAAGGCTGCACTGACCTAGGAATGCCCTTCCGAGGGCGGAGGATCCGATGGAGCGAATACTATTTGGCGACAATCAGTTCTTCGGTATCAATCACATGTCCGAAGAAAAAGCGCGGGCACAGGCCATGCGCTTCGGGGATCTCCGGGAAATCATTGATTTGTTGGACGCCGCCTATGACAGCGGTATCCACGTCTTCATGTGTACCACGCATGATCGAGTCGGTGAGATCTGCGCGCACGTCCGTTTGCACCCGGAGCGATATTCGAAGCTCGAGTTTTATCCCTGCATGCCATACGCCCACAAGTACGCGAATGCCGTGACAGAGCACGGAATGATCGATGCATTGAAGCGCTTTCTGCCCACGGAAGGCGCCCTTTCTGCGCTGGTGCGGGGTGGCGTATCGGTGGCGACGAGAGACGTGGAGGGCATGGCGCGGCTCTTGATTGATGCTGAGATGAAAATGTTCAGCGGGCTGAGAACGCCGGTTATCTTTCTCCAGAACGTGGTTACCGACCTATTGCTTGGGATGGGGGTCAAGGACGCGTTTCGCATTTTTGCCGACCACGTGCGCGAGCGCTACAACGCGGAACCAGGCTTCATAACAATGAACTTGCCGCATCTCCTTGATGTTCTTGAGGAACTAGGGATACCGAATCCAATCGTGTGCGCCAACATAAACAAGATTGGTTTTCGAATGTGCGGAGGCATCAAGCTTTACGAAGAGGAAATTGCCTCGCGCAGATTCAGGCCCGTGGCAATGTCTGTTTTAGCTTCCGGTGCGATTTCGCCGCGCGAAGCCATCGAGTACGTTTGTCGACAGAAAAAAATCCAATCGATCGTTTTCGGTGCTTCGAGCAAACAGCACATCAGGGAGATAAAGCAACACATTGAGGACTTCGATAGCCGTACGAAAAATGGGGTTGCACCGGTTACGTCGATCCACGAGGCCGGTGGAATAGTGTAGCGTCGACCGTGTTGGATTTCATCGCGCTGCTCGCCAAGATCGCTCGGCTCGCCTCGGAATTATTCTCCTTGATCCGGTCGAGCAGCGCCTTCGAAAAGGTGCGATTTGCTCGATCGCCCAGATGACGAACTGACGCCCGCCCTCTTTATCGATCGACATCACACGCTCTGGAAGCGTCGTCGCAAGGCTTCGAAAGAAGCGCGCGCAGGCAGCGCGGGTATGAAGCGCACAACGGCCGACCGGGGGTCCCTGCCGCGGCCTATCAATGCGCCGCTACACTTGGCTTGTCCCTTCTCGACCTGCTCCGCCGGATTGGTGCGCTCGAGGACGGTCTCGCTTTTCTCAAGCAAGCCGGATACGGTCAAGATTTGCTGACGATTCAATACGCATTTTCTCCCCCGCCTCATCGTACAAGAACGACAGAAAAGCATAGCGACGATTGAGCGTGACCGGCGTGACCTCGTGCAGCAAGGAACACGAAAATACGATGGCCTCACCAATCGCTGCGCGATAAATCTTGCGGCCATATTCGGGGAAGACTAGATCGCCGCCGCCGTAACCGTCATTGAGGTTAATGGTCAGCGCGAAACGACGATGCGCATTGATTGCTGCGGTATTGTCTCGGTGTGGCCGAAAATAGCCACCGGTCCTCGCATCATAGCAGCCAACGAGCCAACGCTCGATGCGCGTGGTTTCGAATTGAAAGGCTCGGAAAACCAATGGCAACAGGCGGGTCGCCAGCAACTCTCTGCAACGGATGACCGCCGGCTCATCCGCGATGTAATAGTCCAACCGCTTGCGGAATTCCGGATTGAAGCGCTTGAGCGCCTCGCCCTTGCGCTCGATGGCACCGATTTCGCGCCCACCCGTTTCGTCGTAGAGATTGATCAGGCGCTCGCACAACGGACGGTCGAAAACCAGCGGCACGATCAGGACCGGCGCATTGCTTTCCCCGTCGTTGTTCGTCAATAGCGATGTCAGCGTCGAGCGGATATGGGCGGCAAAGAGGCTGGGATCGTTCAGCGCTACGACGTCAATGACCTGCATTGCCGGGCTGAGGACGAACGCTACCGGTCGCACCGGCGAGGTTAGCCCGTAACGCAGCGTGCCATGGCCCTGCCCATCCAACAGATAGAGATGCCCCGCACGACTTTGCGGCAAAGCGCCTTCGCTAAAATCCTCGGGGCGGTTGCCTACCGCGACACAGAGCGCGCGATCTCCGTCGAAAAGCGGGCAGTGTTCAATCTGGGCCAACGCTTCGACAACGGGTGGGGTCGCATGGCCGAAGAAGAACAGCACAAGATAGCGGCCGCCAAGTTCATCGAAGTGAACTATCTCACCGGCATCCTTCGCTGCCAAGAACCAAGGCGCAGGTTCGCCGACGCCGATCACTTCCCGACCCCCAAAATATGGCGGCCCAATTCCTCGAGTAATCGCGGAATCGCATAGAGAGTGGTCATTGTCCTGGTCCCTGAAATTCGACGAGCGGATCGCGTTCGCCAACGGCGAGGCGCTGCAAACGCCGCACGACACCCAGCAGCACATGCCGGCTCTTCCGAAACGCATACAGCGGCAAGTCGGAGTGGCTGACAGCGATGGAAAAGCTGCTCTCAGGCCACTGAGGAAGTGATGCTCAGGAATAATGGCGCTCTCAAGGCGCGTGGGGCCGGAGCTCTCTCGGCAACGTACATGCCAGATTAAGCCGATATGCTCTTGGTTGTTCTATCCCTGAAATGGGCGGTCCGCGCACACGCAAGGGATTTGCCGCGATTGGCGAGGACGTGGGTCCGTGTCGCCAGGATCAGCTCGTCCAATCTCCAGTAGCTCAGAAGCTCACGGTCAAGCCTCCGAACCAAGGTGCGAAACCTGTCCGGCCTTGTGGCTCGTTTCCGCTAACTCACTCCCTCGGGCGTCAAGCGCATTTGCAAGGGGCTCGTCGCAAGCCCGGTGCTCGCCGATATACCGCCCCGAGTGCTCACGCACCCGAGGCTCATCAGCGCTCCTTTAGCGCGTGCTGCGCTTGATCCCGCAAGGGCTTGATCAGGTAGGACAGTGCGGTTCTCGACTGCGTCTTGATAAAGACCTCGACCGGCATGCCTGGCATCAGCTTGGACGAACCGAGCTTTGCCAGTTCCTCGGGCTTGAGCAGCACGCGAGCTGTATAATAGCTCGCGCCCGTTCGCTGCTCCTGTGTGAGGTCCGCGGAGACCACGGCGACTTCCCCGTCTATTTCGGGAGTCGTCTTCTGATCGAAGGCCGCAAACCGAAGCGTCGCCGATTGACCAACATAGACCTGATCAATTTCTCGGGGAGCAATCTTGACCTCAACTGCGAGGGCGTCGGCATCCGGCACGATGAGCATGATCTGCTCGCCCGGGGCGATCACGCCTCCGACAGTATGGACCGCAAGCTGATGAACTCGGCCGGACTGGGGTGCTCGAATGTCGATGCGATTGAGTTGGTCCACGGCAGCGATCTTGCGCTCAGCAAGTTCGGACAGCTTTGAGCGGGTTTCTATCAAGTCCTTGCCAACCTCGGTTCGCAGATCCTGATCGATTTGAATGATCTGAAGTTCGACCTCGGCGATTTTGCCCTTTGCCTGCGCGATCATCCCGGCCAGTTGACTACGCTCGCCCTCCAGACGAGCGCTGTCGCGCTCCAGCGCGTTGAGGCGAGCAATCGGCACGAGATTCTTCTGCCAGAGGCCGCGAACTCCCTCCAGTTCCCCAAGGATGAAATTGACTTCCTTCTGCTTGGCCTCGGCTTGTCCTGTATAGCCCTTGATTTCGTCCTGTAGCTGCGCTCGTCGCTCCTTGAGCTGCGACTTCTGCCCGTTCCGGGCCTGGCCGCGAAGGTCAAATAACGCCCGTTCGGCAGCGATGGCGCGCCCGGCTTCGGAACGGCTGTCTTTCATCCTTTCCAGCAGCGCCTTCGGAAATGCGATCTCGTCGACGCTGTCCCGTTCCGCTTCGAGGCGAGCCTGGCGAGCGAGCAGTTCGTCGAGGCTCTTGGTGACGATCGTCGCGTTAGCCAGTGTCTGTGTTTCATCGAGACGAATTAGTATGTCACCCGCACTAACCTTGTCTCCGTCCCGCACCCGCAGTTCGCCGACAATACCGCCGGTGCCGTGCTGAACTTTCTTCACGCTCGAATCGACAACGACGACGCCTTGTCCGATCACGGCGCCTGACAACTGCGAAGTTGCTGCCCAGCCGCCGATTCCAAACGTCACGAAAGTCGTCATGATGATCCCGATGACCATGTATCGCTGAATCGAGTGCAGCGCCGGGGTTACCGCACTGTCCATCTGCCGCCTCCCTGGCTATCCGCCACCACCTTGAGCGGGACGGGTGTCCGCAGCACGGTCCTGAGAACCTCCTCTTTCGGACCAAACGACTGCACTCTTCCATCGCCCACTACCAATACGTGATCGACGGCTTCAAGCGCTTTTGGACGATGGGCAACCACTACGACAATGCCCCCGCGGTTACGCACGTTGACGATTGCCTCGGTCAGCGCTGCCTCCCCCTCTGCATCGAGATTTGAGGTCGGCTCATCAAGCACGACCAGGAAGGGGTTGCCGTAGAAGGCACGCGCAAGCCCGATCCGCTGTCGCTGGCCAGCGGACAAGGACATTCCGCCCTCACCAACCTGGGTACTGTAGCCTTCCGGGAATGAAAGGATGAGATCATGCACGCCTGCAATTCGCGCCGCTTCCAGGACGGCGTCCGGGGTGGCTTCTAGATCGAATCGCGCAATATTAACGGCGATGCTGCCCTCGAACAGTTCGATATCCTGCGGCAGATAGCCGATATGTTTACCCAATGCTTCCGAGGACCATTGATCCAGCGCAGCGTTGTCGAGCTTGATCTTGCCACGAAGCCGTGGCCAGACACCAACAAGCGCACGGGCCAACGTCGACTTGCCGGCACCGCTCGGCCCGATGATTCCGACGGCCTCGCCCTTTCGCAGATGGAACGAAACGTCATTAAGGATCAGCTTGTCTGAATCCGGCGCCGCGACATAAAGCTGCTCCACCACGAACGTTTCGGCCGGCGCCGGCAGCGCGAGCGGCTCCTTCTCCTTGGGCAGAAGTTCAAGCAGCTGATCCAGCCGTTGTCCGGACTGACGCGCGGCGACGAATCCTTTCCAGTTGGCGATCGCCGTCTCTACCGGGGCAAGTGCCCTCGCCGTCAGGATCGATCCAGCAATGATGATGCCGGCCGTAGATTCCTGATTGATGACAAGGACCGCGCCAACGGCAAGGACAAGCGACTGGAGAAATGAACGAAACACCTTGGACAGCCCACCGAGTCCGCTCGCCACATCGCTCGTTGTCTCGTGTGCGGCAAGGTACTTGGTATTCGTGGCCTGCCAACGCTGCGCAGCCTGCCGCCTCATGCCCATGGCCTGCAGAACTTCGGCGTTTCGTCGCCCCTCCGCAGCAAGCGCACTACGTGAAACCGCCAACTGCGCAGATGCCTTTGCCGGGCCGCGCGTTCGCGTTTCTGTCAATACTGTTATGGAGACCAGCAATAGCCCACCGATCAGGGCGGTCACGCCGATCCAGAAATGAAAAAGGAAGCAGATGCCGAGATAAACGGGCATCCAGGGCAGGTCAAACAGCGCAGTTGGTCCGCCTCCCGAAAGAAAGCTTCGGACCTGATCAAGATCCCGAAGAGGCTGCATGCCGTCGCCGTCGCCCCGGGTCTTCAGCGGAAGACGAACCATCGAATCGAAGACTCGCGCCCCCAGCGTTTCGTCGAAGTAGCGGCCAATGCGCGCGCTTATTCGATTTCGGACCAGATCCAGGCCACCCTGAAAGACGTAGAGCACTGTGGCAAGGAGCAAGAGCGCTACCAATGTCGGTATGCTCCGTCCGGGTAGCACCCGGTCATAGACCTGGAGCATGAAGAATGAGCCCGTGAGCATCAAAAGATTGCTCAGGCCACTGAACATTGCCAGGCCCCAAAAAATCCGCCGGCAAGACCCCAAGAAGGCCTTCATCTCAGATCGCGGTTCATCGTAGTCCCGCGTCGAGCGCCATCGCGGGAATAGGCGCTGTCGAATCGCTTCGACCAAACGCTCTGCCGATCCAATCAACTCTGAAATGCGCAAGCGCGAGCGCGCACGTTTCGCCAGGATCCCCAAGGCGGCGACAAATACCGCCCAATTCGATACGTCTATTTCGTCTAACTTCTCAGACGGGAGGTTTTCCACCCGCCGTGCGAAACCAGTCATGGTACTTGCCCCTTGAACCATGCCCTTATTGAGGTGATATCCCCAAGGCAGATTTATACCAACTCCCTTTTACGAACCTTGCTCAGGCGAAGTGGAAGTCCTGACTACTCAGCGCACTCAGCTTGGTATTCTTCAGTGTGAGTGTATCGCTTCCACTAGAAATGACGATATCCTGACCAACCTGGCTCGCGTGCGAGAGAACGCTCGCAAAGCTGTCGAACACCGTCTTGCTGAACTGGATCGTGTCCTGCGCGCTTCCACTGGCCGCGAAATCCTTGATGATGTCGCGGCCGAAATTTGCGGCAAACGCGAAAGTATCGGACTGGCCGCCGCCAACCAGGATATCATTACCTGAGGTGCTCTTCAGCGTGTTGCTGCCCGTCGAGCCAAGAATCGCGCTGCCTGAAGTACCAACGACGTGGCCAGCGCTATCGATCTGCTTGGCAGTATAGGTGTGTAACGTGTCGGACACGGCCGACGATGTCTGGAAGGACCAGGTACCATCGGCTGCCGCAGTAACTTTTCCAATCGACGTGTTGCCATCGTACAGCTTGACCTGACTGTTGGCATCGGCGAAGCCCTTGATGGTGACGATGTCGTTCCAGTTCTTGTACATGGTGGTCAAACCAACAGACAAACTCGCACTGGAAGAACCAATGACCCCGTCGCCATTGAGGTCCTGCTTGAAGCTCGTTTCGAAGGACTTCAACGCCGACGCCGACATGCCTGTCACGTCTGAAACGTGGTTGCCGCTGCTATCAGTATTCCAGACAACGTATTGATCCTTGTCTGCGAACTTCCAGGCAATTTGATACCCCGTTGCCGTCTGCTCAGCCCCGATTGGCGCCCAACCGCCAAACTGACCCTCGACTACGGCCGTGCCGTTCATCTTCAACGTGGGACCCGACCCGCCGCCACTGCTGAATATATAATTCTCGCCGATCTGAATGAGGCTAGTTAACCCAACGGACTCGATTGTATTGGTTACGATGCCTGTGGTCCCATCGCCATTCAGATCCTGCTGGAAGCTAGCTTCGAAGGATTGCAACGCCGACGCCGACATGCCTGTCACGTCTGAAACGTGGTTGCCGCTGCTATCAGTATTCCAGACAACGTATTGATCCTTGTCTGCGAACTTCCAGGCAATTTGATACCCTGTGGCCGTCTGCTCCGCCCCGATTGGCGCCCAACCGCCAAACTGACCCTCGACCACGGCCGTGCCGTTCATCTTCAACGTGGAACTCGACCCGCCGCCACTGCTGAATCTATAATTCTCGCCGATCTGAATGAGGCTAGTTAACCCAACGGACTCAATTGTATTGGTTACGGTGCCTGTGGTCCCATCGCCATTCAGATCCTGCTGGAAGCTAGCTTCGAAGGATTGCAACGCCGACCCCGACATGCCTGTCACGTCTGAAACGTGGTTGCCGCTGTTATCAGTATTCCAGACAACGTATTGATCCTTGTCTGCGAACTTCCAGGCAACTTGATACCCCGTGGCCGTTTGCTCCGCTCCGATTGGCGCCCAGCCGCCAAACTGACCCTCGACCACGGCCGTGCCATTCATCCTCAACGTGGGACCCGAATCGCCACCACTGCTGAATTTATAGTTTTCACCAATCTGAATGAGGCTGGTTGACCCAGCGGACTCGATTGCATTGGTTACGACGCCCGTAGTCCCATCGCCATTCAGATCCTGCTGGAAGCTCGTTTCGAGCGACTTAAGGGCAGAGTTCGTACCCGACACCTGGCCGCCCGACACGGAGCCGGTCAGGGCGCTGACATGGGAAACGTAGTTGCCGTTGTTGTCGGTGTTCCAGGCCGTGTACTGACCGGTGCTCGCCTCCTTCCAGGCCACCTGATAGCCCGTCGCCGTCTTCTCCGCACCGATCGGCGTCCAGGTGCCATCTTGTCCGTCCACAAAATCCGCACCGCGATACTTCAACGTGGGGCCGGATCCGCTGCTGCTGTTGAGGTAATATTTGCCGCCGTTCTCAACGAGACTTGTCGAACCAGCCGACTCGACTAGCTCACCCGGAGTTGGCGTTGGCGACGTCCCACCAATCACGCTGCTGACCGACTGCGAGGCGGCGCTCACATTGCCGGCCGCGTCCGCAGCCTTGGCCGTCAGCGCGTGCGTGCCGGTCGACAAGGCGTTCGTCGTGACGCTCCAGGCTCCGGTCGAGTTTGTTGTCCCCGTTCCGACGACCGTGGTGCCGTCGTAGACCGTAACCGTGCTGTTGGCCTCGGCGGTCCCGGACAGCTTGACCTGATTGGTATTGACGATGGCGTTGCTGCTCAGGGTCGGGGCAGTCGGCGCCAGCGTATCCACCGTCACGGTCACCGCACCGGACTTGGCACTGGTCTGGCCGCTCGAATTGGTCGCAGTCGCCGTCAGCACATGCTTGGCGTTGTTCAGGACGCCAGTGATGTAGTCCCAGCTGCCGTTCGCGTCGGCCTTTGTCGTGCCAATCTGGTTGCCGTTGTCATACACCGTGATCGTAGCGTTGGCGGCGGCGGTGCCCTTCACGTCGATCTTGTTCGCATTGGTGATCCCGTCACCGGTCTTGCCCGAATCGGGCGACCAGGAGGAAATGCTGGGTGCGCCCGGAGGCGTGCTTGGCGAGCTCGGAGGCGTGCCCGTTCCGCCGCCTGTCACCGGCTGAGGGGGTGGAATGAGATTGCCCGGGACGAGCTGACCATCCACAATTGTTGCCCAGCGCACATTGTCCCACTGAGTGATGTTTAATGTGGCGCCCTCATATCCGGGCGGAACGTAAATGAGAAACGGAGCAGACCCAAAAGAGCCTTGAATGAAATAGACATCTTTGAGGGCGACGTTGTAAGTGTAACCGGCTCCCGCATCCGCGTTAATTCGCAGACCAAACGGGCCGCCGTCGAATACCACATTATTGAACGTGTAATCTCCGCCCAAACGATCGTCTGCAACGAACACCCCAGCGGTTGCATTTTGGTTGTGGGACACAATTGTCGTATTTGTAACGGTCAAATTCCCCTTGGTGCCGGGAGCATAGACCTGAATACCGTCCGCGTGATCGCCGGCTGCTCCCGTTGTGTCGATGTACGAATTATTGATGTATACATCTCCGCCTGAAAAAATGTCCACGCCTTCCGTGCCCTGCATGCGGACGTCGTTGAGGGTGAACGAGCCACTTCCGGTGTAGCGGACCCCGACTGCGACAGACGCTCCCCCGGCTTTGGTAATACTCGTATTCGAAAGCGTCCCCGGATTGACCATATTGACAAAGCCGGAATTGGTATTGTCGCTAAACAACGGGTCATTCCAGCTCAGAGGTATGGTAGCCATCTATTTCTCCTGATAGCTTCTGATTTGTCCCTGGCACGTGCCCATCTTGGCGAGACTCCACATGCGGCTCTGTAGCACCCGTAGTGGTCATGGTCGTCAGTAGAGGCTTTTTTGGGACGACATGACGGCCCACCCGAGGTGAATCCAAGCTGCCTCGGCTAGAGGCTCAGTGTGTGCTAGAAAAGCCACAAAGAAGATAAATCCGGCGTTCTCAGCACCGCAACCATGGCCTTAGAGTAAGAAGCCGCAATTTCGGTGCAGTTAATTTGATCGTGAAAAAGACGCCGACCTCCCGCAGGTCCTTGCGCAGAGTAAATTTCGCATCAAGGCGTTTAATAAGATCAACGCGTTTTAAATCTGCAGTCTCGGTTTTAATTTTCGAGCTGGGCTCGTTTCGTGCCACCGCAACGTTGAGCCGTGCGCCGGATCCCCTGCCCCATCCGAATCAACCCCACATGACAATATCATTGTCCAGACAATCATTGTCCAGACAAAAGGGAACCATGCCGCCGAAAACGGACGATCCGGCGGTCAGGCACCTCGTCTGCGTTGTTCAGTTGGCCGGGGCAGCATTATTCAGACGATTATTCCGTCCAGCCAAAATCATCGTCGATTCGATTTTTAATAAATTGCCGCTGGCGATATTGCAGGGGCAATCGAAGTGCGGCGAAGGCCTCCACCATTCGGACAAGTCCAAATTGTCGCGTGTGCCCCTTCGACCGCGACCGGGTTCGCCGATCAACCGCGCTGTTGCGTCCCGAAGAATGTATCCGGCCGCCCTGTCTTGCCTTTGGCGCCGTCCAGCAAACCGACGAAAGCGACTCTCCCGGCCGACACGGAGCTTTTGAGAACATATCGCGCTGCAAACAACAGCCCGACTCCGAAATGGCAGATCCAGCGCCATCCCGCAAAGCGCCGAGCATACACAATGCTGTTGCGCGCAGACAGATAGATCGAGAGGTGTGAGCGCTTCTCGGGAGCAGTGGCCGAGCCGATGGTCGTTCCCCCAACATGACGAATGATAGCTTTGCTCGCAAAGCCAATGCGGTGCTTTCCCCGCCGGCGCCCCCAATCCAGATCTTCCATATAAAGAAAATAATCCTCGGCCATCAGACCGACGTCTTCGACGAACGCTCGCGTTGCCAGAACACACGCGCCGCTTACCGCATCGAGCCTACCAAGGTCGTCGACGGAGGGTGCACTGCCAAGTGGCGCATTCCTTCCTACGGCGATGACACGGCCTGTCATTCGGGACCAGTGCAATCCGTAGTTGATGATCTTATCGGGGGTGTCGTCGAAGACCAGGCTTCCGCCAACCATGCCGAATCCCTCAGCAGACTTGGCAATTAATTCAGACAGACCGCGGCTCTCCACTTCGGTATCGGGATTGAGGACAAGCACTGAACCCCAGCCAGGGACGCCGAGCAATGGCTTAAGCCACGCGTTGACGCCGCCTCCGTAACCGAGGTTCTCGGTCGCGAGCCCAACTCGGACGACATTCGCGCGATTCTGAAATCGGCATTTCGTCACTGAGGCCAGTCGCTCCTGTGGCTGATCAAGAGCGTCCGCTTCATCGGAAGTTCGTTGCAGCGTTCGATCTGGTCCTACGAGCGCAGCCAGCAATCTCCCATAGGCTGCTTCCCCGCCATTTTCGCAAATGAAGACCTCAAAGTTACCCCAGTCCGAACGAGCGAGCGACCTCAAGCAACGATCGACATCATCGGCATTGCAGTATGAGACGATTATGACGGCAAGTTTGACGCTAGCGGTCGACATAGCCAGACACCTACTCGTTTGCTGTCGAGGCTGACGAGCGACCGTCGCCCATGCAAAGTACAACAGGTGCATCACCCCCGCGTCAAGAGCAGCGGGAAACGACGCCAATAGCGCCACCATAGGCGGCCAATCCAACTGCGGAATGCACGCCGATTCGCTTTGACGTCAGCCCGCACAAGTCAGAAGTTCAGCCCTCGAAGTTCGCTTCAAAAAACTCGGCAACGTGCTTTCGTGCCAACGCGTTCAAGCCAGCGATCCAAGGCACACCATCGCGGGTACCGGCAAGCTTAAGCCGCTGCTCGACCATCGAATACCCAGGGGGTCCAACTCACCTGCATAAGCGGCCAAGGCGCGCTCAATCCATCACAGGGCGCAAGGTCGGAAGAGTTCAGGCGATAGTATTGCCGGCCGTTCACCCGCCCGCCGAGCATTCGCGCGCGTATCCAGCACCAAAGGTTGATTGCGTGGCGTCGCATGTGGGCAATCGCGATCATCCACAAAAGCTTCCCGCACGCGGCACGCGACTCGTCGAGCGTCGTGGTACGTAGTACAGCATCGAGGGCTAGCCCGAACCGCGTGAGACAACCTCTAGGGCAAGCCGATGGTGGAAAGCGTGAGGCGGCGTGTCAAGAAATGTTCGTCCATTTCTCAAATAAAACCAAATAAATACCATTAACTCAACAATAAGCTGGGTATCAATATTTTTCTACCCCTGGCCACCAGCAGCCCATTCGTCGAAGGCGCCCTGTCCTTGAATAAGATCAAAATGGCCACTGGGTAAGGGGAAGTATCGCCTACCCTTTCTCGACCAGAAAGTCCGCGAGGCTACGAACTTGAATCCATCGCTTCCGATATAGTCAGCACGATCTTCCGCCACCCGTAGTTTTCACAAACTACCATATCCCACGGCCGTAGAGGGCATGGCGGACCGCAGCAAGGGTCCGCCGGCGCCGCACCTTTCAGGGTGGAGGCGCCATTACGCAATCCAGTACGACCGACATTAAAAGCTGCGACACCGGTTTAGGATTTACCTTGCTCGATTTAAGCGTATTCTCCATTATATTTTAGGCGTATTCTCCATTATAAGAGACGTGCGGATGTTCCGCCTGCTTTGCCCAATTTTCTTAGAGGCTCCCTTGGTCCGCGAGGATTTTGGGTCCGTTCCGCGGTGCGAAACGCAGAACGGGACAAAGCTCGTATTTGCCTTGTCATGGAGGCTATCGACGGCATTGCGCGCAGGGGAAGACGAGCGATCGGGGTTAAGACGCAAGGTAAAGGATGCTTTGTCGCGCGCAGCGGTCACGATTGGCACCGGCACTGACGAATACACGCAACAAGAGCCACTGGACAGTCGTTATCAAAGTTTCCTTGGCAAGATCCAGAGCGGGAAAAATCGATTAGGAGAACTCAAGGAAGCTATCGCGCATTTCAGGTTTCTTAAACTGGCAATGTTGAACAGATTTTCGATCACGTCGGATGAGCGCTTATAGGTCTCTCATCATGAGACAACATAGAGCGGGGGCACAGCGCCTAGCAGGCCGCAATTTGTCCTACAGGCCAACTCAACCTGGAAAAAGGATCCCGTATGGAAGAACCAAGAACGAGGCCTCTTAATCCGCAACCTAAGTTAACGTGCCTGGTCACAGGTGGGGCTGGGTACATTGGGGGTCACACAGTTCTCGCCCTTCTCGATGCGGGACATCAGGTTATTGTTCTCGACGACCTTTCTACCGGCTTCCGCTGGTCCGTCCCAAGCACCGCTAAACTTATTGTAGGCGACGTCGGCGACTTTGACCTGGTTTGTCGAGTGATCAGGACAAACAAGATAACTTCCATTCTGCATTTTGCGGCAAAGACTGTCGTTCCGGATTCATTTCAAGACCCGCTCAGCTATTACTTGACGAATGCTGTGAAGACGCGGACGCTTCTCGCGGCAGCGGTAAGCGAAAACGTCAGTGATTTCATTTTTTCTTCGACCGCTGCGGTTTACGAAAGCTCGGAATCTCTTGTTTCGGAAGAACAGAACGTCGGTCCCCAATCACCGTATGGCCGGTCAAAGTACATGGCCGAGTGCATGATCGAGGATACGGGAGCCGCGCACAACGTTCGTTATGCAATTCTGCGCTACTTCAACGTGGCTGGCGCTGATCCGAAGGGCCGAAATGGTCAATCAACGAAGAATGCTACCCATCTCATTAAGGTGGCGATTGAAACAGCTCTTGGGAAAAGACCTTGCATGGAAATCTTTGGAAATGACTACCCTACACCCGACGGATTTGCTGTCAGAGACTACATCCATGTTGCAGACTTAGCGAACGCCCATGTCCTGGCCCTTAATCGTTTGCGAGAAGGGAGTGAGAGCTTCACTGTCAATTGCGGATATGGTCGAGGCTATTCGGTTAGAGAGGTTGTTGATGTCGTCAAGGCAGTAACCGGAATTGATTTTAAGGTTAGGTTCGCCCCGCGTCGAACTGGGGATTTGGCATCGGTAGTCGCAAACAGTGATCAGCTTAGATCATTCGGTTGGATCCCCCGCTATGATGAGCTATCAACAATCGTGCAACACGCATACCGGTGGGAATTAGAGCTGGCAATCGATAGGCATTGAAAAACGCCTCTTCGCCGCGGCACGCCACAACTCAAGCCGCGTCCCACACCAAGCGCCTTCCGACCTCAAATCGGACGATTCCAAACCGGGCTGTGAGATATCCGGGTTAGGTGACTGCGCTAGGTCGCAGGAGATTTAGGCGGATTTCTCGTCGCGCTGCTCGGGCTTCTTTGCATTTTCAGCCCAATATCCGCCCACTGCAGGCGCGCGGCAATACCGGACGCGGCGTCTTCTCTCGCAGCATATACCAAGTGTTAGCTCCGTTATCGTATATCTCTTTGAATTGATTCTTGGCCCGCATCACGGACGCATAAGCGCCGGGACTCGAGTGATCGTGAATCTCTACGGTCAGCGAACCGATGCGGTCAATCCAATCGGCGCAGCCCTCGAAGACTTCTCTTTCCGCCCCTTCGATGTCCATTTTGAGAACATCGATTTGCGGCATGTCATAGCGCCGCATGATCTCCGGAAGCGTCAGTCCATCCACGCGCCCATCGGCCGAGACCTTGGTCTGCAAGCCCCATGCGCCCTTTCCGGGGTCGAACAGATCCAGCTTTGCGTTCACCTTCCAGACGGCGGCCTGAACCGGAGTGATGTTCTGATACGGCTTGCCGTTCTCAACTAGGACCTCGAAGTTCGCGGGGTCCGGTTCGATTGCCACGATCCGAGCATTGGGCCATCGATTGGCAAAGTAGATCGAGGCGAAGCCGACGTTGGCGCCGGCATCGACAATGGTCGATGGAGTCTGTGGCGGATTGAACAGGTATTCATGCCGCTGGAAGATGTCGCTGAACACCCTGTGGTCTGAGGTCTGCATCCTGATTGTCAGGGGGAATTTCACCCCAGGCATCTGTACTCGAACGCGCCGAGGGCGGCCCGTGAGGCGGTAGCTCGCAATGCTTGCTACTCCACCAAAACCAAATTCAGTGTAATAGGAACGCAACTTATTTATAGTCCCAATTTATTCTCTCCCAGTGGACGGATTTATTTGAAAAGTAAATATGGCTGTGAGTCTAAACACCAGGTTGCACTTACGCAAGCTGGCTTGCACCTCTGGCTTAAGACTGGGGTGGGGCGTACTGCTTATAGTGTAGCCCGCAATATATTCCGCTAATGACCTGCCAAGACACTCAAACTGCACCGCTATCTCCGTTGCGGCATCCAGATCTTGGCAACATCGGTAGGCTTGAGCCCGGAAAATAGGAGCCCCTGCACAGCTTTGGGATACGAAGTTCGACCGACCCGGCACGGGTCTCCCAGATCCGGTCGCGGCAGCCGTTGCGCTGTGCAAGGCGCTCGGGGCTCTTCTCGCCATAGGCCACGACGTTATCGATACCGCAAGCGCATCAGTTGGCGATACAGCCCCAGTTTTGTGCTGATCCTCCAGGCAAAGCCGCGCATCGCATCCGGATCAATCAAGTGCTGGCGCATGTACTTCGCATCCATGTTGTTCGTCAGGCAAAGACGGGAATAGAGAAAGGATTCGAACCCGCGATGGTACCCAAGATGGATTGTAAAGAGGTGCGTGTAGCCCACTTTCAGAGCCGCCTCCCAAACCCGTCGGGAAAAGCGCCCATATGGGAAGGCGAAAAGAGTAACTTGTTGCCCGAGGCGATTCTCCAGCATCGACTTCGACACCGTAAGCTCGCGATAGAGTTCGACATCCGAGACTTTGGTCAAATCGACATGGGCCATACCATGTGAGCCGATCGCAACGCCGGCCCTGCCAAGTTCCTCAATCATTTCCCAGCTCATACGTCCCGGCGAGCCCACAAAATCAACTGGGATAAAGGACATGAAACCCGGAATCCGACCGGTCGTCACGTAACGAGCATAGACATGCGTGTAGTCCGAAAGAAATCCATCATCGAAGGTGAGCAGGACCGCATCGGTCCGGCTGGCTTTCCGATCGGCGCAATGCTCCAGAAAGCTTTGAGGCGAGACCAGCCTCTCCCCGCAAAGCGCGAGATGCGCATCGAACGCTGCATGCGTCAGGCACCACGCATTCGAAGGCGTGGCTTCCACCAGTTCGTGATAGTTCAGCGCTATCATAGAGTTTGTATCAGCTCAGAGACACGCCGGCCCCAGGCCTGCCAGTTCAACTGGGCCTCGAAAGTGTCGCGGCTCGATTGTTTCAAGCGTGCCAGCCGGTCGGGGTTCGCAAAAATCTCGGCGATGACGTCAGCGTAGTCCGCCTTCGTCGCGTTCGGCGGCACCAGGACGCCGGTCTCCCCCTCGCGAACAGCATAGGGCACACCACCGGTGGCACGCGCAACGCTCGGCACACCGTGGGCTGCCGCTTCGCACAACACGATAGGGAAGCAGTCCGCCCGGGTCGGCAACAGAAAGAAATCCGCGTCGCGATAGAGTTGTTCGAGCCGGCTGCGCTGTGCAGGATCATTCTTGTCGAGGTAAGGGATTATCGTCAGGCCATCCTGGGCGACAGGCTCCGTCGGAGTACATCCGCAGATCACGAGTTCAGCCTTCACCCCCCTGTTGTTCAGTTCAGCAAGGGTCTCGATAGCGATGTCCGCGCCCTTCTCCTTCCAGTTGACGCCGATCAGGAGCATCCGACACGGACCAGGCTTCCGGCGTCCGAGCACAGAGTCACGACCGGGCGCCTCCCTGAGGTTGGCGCCCCAAGGAACAACATGCACCCGCGCAGGATCGGCACCGTAATCCCTAACGGCAGATTCAGCTGCCCATTTCGACGGATAGAGGATTAGGTCCGCGCGCGCGATTGTATCGCGTTCCAGGCGTTCGGAGGTCTCCCGAGCTGCACGTGACAAGTTTCGATAATTGGGATGATAGTTCGCAATAAGCCGAAAGGTCGCATCGGATGCATAGACGAGGGGAACGCCATCGGGCACCCTCCAGGCGAAGGTGGATCCGGCGGGTGCGAATACGACGTCGGGCGATACGGCGCGGATCTTGCGTGCTGCGTCCGCTGAGTATTGTGCAACGACAGGCGCCGCCTGGAATGGGGAGAGGTTCTGCCTGAGAAAGGTACGGCGAAGTCTGGAATACGCTTTGTATAGAGGCAGGATCGGTGCGCTCAACGGACCGATATGGATAACATCGTTGCCCTGGTCCGCGAGCGATTTGGACATGTGGAAAGGAGTGCCGGACCAGAACCGGACGTTGCTCCCATCGCCGATCGTGGCGAATGCGATCCGCCGCGCTACTTGGCTGCCGGAGATGCGACAATGATTCATTTTGTTCCCTTGTAGACGGCGCAACCAGCAGATGGTCCCGAAAAGAGATCAAGCCTGGGAAGCAACGACTTCCGACGTTCTGGGTGGAGAAATGAAAAATCACCTCGTTCTTGCTGGTAGCCAACAAGCAGGGGGCCGGGAACGCGCAAATACAGATAACCCGCCAACGCCTTCAGCCTCCAGAGTACCGGTATCGCCCTTCATCGCTGGCAAGTCGCAGGATGAGAAACCTGAGTCCTCATCGCCGAAAACATATATAACCAGATTTTAAATATCAATAAAACTATTTAATTCCACAATTCTCCATATTAACGAACTTTAAATTTTAATCTCGGAAAAAACTGAATTCTATTTCGTAATATCCAACAAAATCAATGACATCCCAAAGGCGGTTTCCAACTTTTGTTCGATCTCGATCGGCTTCAGCGTCCCTCCCAACCCCGCCGTCGACGGCGTGCGCTGCGCTCTCCAGCAGTTGCTTCTTCCAGCTGTAGATTTGGCTTGGATGAACCCCGTACTGCTGGGCAAGGTCGGCCACAGTCGCCTGTTCCCGCACCGCCTCCACGGGTTCAGGGCGGCGTCAATCTTCCGTCTCGTCTTCGTCATGGTTCGCGGCGGATCTTTAACTTAGCCGTTGGCCCCAAAAAAGAGGTCCATTTCAGACGTCGCTTTGAGCGCCGCCGGGAGCGCGTCGTATTGCATTGCAAATTCGTCCGATGTTTCGTCGAGCGGCAGCGGTGTGAGTTTGGAGGTTCGGGGGTCGCGGAAGTAGACGTAGCCGGGCTTACGGTAGAGGTACTTTCGCTTGGTCAGTGTTGTCACGATTTGATGCCCAATATCTCGTGGCTGCTGTTGCATTGCTGGTCGACCTTGAAGTTCGCGTAGGCCGGATCGAGTTGGAAATCGGTCCCACGTCACGACGCCCTTGATCCGGACGGGTTCAGGCATCAGCCCCCTCCTCGACCAACCGCAAAGAGGCCGTTTCGCTCATGTCGAGATAGGCCGCCGCCCGATCGGAGCGCATGGCGCGCGGCGGGTAGGCGCGGCGCGACTATTTGGGCTTGGTCGTCGGGGCGTCCGATATCAAAACCTCGACAGGAGAAGCTCGGAGGAGTTTTTCGGTCGAGGCGATATCCCGAGGCTACCGCATCTCGGGTCGCGTAGGCGCTGTGCCGCTAGGCAACGGCGGGCCTGAGTGCTCAAGGCTAGGGGCAAGCCAGAGGGGCATGCCGCATCTGTTCGGGTCACCTTAAGGTCCGCTTTCAGGGGGTTAGAGCGGACCAGGATGTGGCAGCGCACGGACTTCGGCTTGTGACCCCACCGCAAACTCGTACGTCCTTATGGCTTGACGGGTTTCGGCGGCTTGATCGGCGAGCCCGGCTTCAACACGCCGTTCTCAATCGTCGCCTTGCGCACATTCTCCCACTTTCTGATGCGGTTGACGTGGCCCCCATAGTCGCTGAAATAGATTGGCCCATACGCAAATGGGCCGACAAAGTACACGTTCTTGAGGTAAACGTCGTTGTCGCCGCCTGCATCTGGATGCAGCCGCAGACCGTAAGGTCCACCCCAGAACATGCAATCCTGAATATCGATGGTCCCGGTCCAGTTATCGGCAACGAACATCCCCGCGGTGGCTGATGTGTTGTTCACTCTTATGCTGGTGTTACGTACCTTGATCGTTCCCCGGCTGCCGGGCGAATAGGCTTGAATACCGTCAGCATGATCGGCACCCTGTCCGAATGCCTGGATCCAGCAATTCGTTACGTTGAAGTAACCGGGACCGCAGACGTGGAATCCCTCCCGGCTGTCACAACGGCAGTAATCCCAGTTGTTGTTGCCCCAACCGGTGGAGGCGGCATCTCCCGACGCCGGTCCCCTGATCGATTTGTGGCTCGCACTCTGACCCGTCTGCAAGTTAAATGACGACGTCGTTTCCGTCATGTTGGTGAACATCGGATCATCGAAGCTCATCGGAATCGTGCCCACGCTTGGCGGATCGGACGGCATGGGATCGGGAGGAACGGCGGCATCCTTCGCCGCCAGGGTAACCGTCCCGGAATAGTTGACAACTGATCCCGATTGGGCCCGAGCCGCAAATGGCAAGGTCATGGCACCTGTCATGCAAAGGAATTGCCGCCTCTTCATGGCTCCCCGCTTAGCAAGTCGGTCGATCGTTTAACCTCATTCCGCAGACCATCAAAACACATGGACGACCTTCGCGCTAGTCAGGCTTGGCAAAACTGTCCAGCAGATAATGTGCTCCCTATTAAAGGCTTGTTGCCCATCATCGTCGCGCGCTGTGCCGAACCGGCATGTTGCACATCCACTGCCCCTATCGCCGGGCACACCGTTGTGGAAGGTGGTATCGCAAGTTCCAACCAAAGCAATATCAACTTTCCATGACCGTCACGCGGCGCGGTCATCCGAGTGGCGGCTGAAACGCGCGCGCGACGTGTCGACTCGGGCCGCGCCCACAGCGGCAGTTTGCCGAACTTTCGCCAATGAAATATCTGGTTGGCGCTGTCTAGGGTCGTCCTGAGGCAATGCCATATTGACCAATTTTGACGAAGATTCAGTCGCCTTCAGAATGAGTTCGGCAAGCTCCCGCATGGTGAAATTCGACTGGACTGCCTAGATTGACCGGCCCGGTGAAAGAAGGCGTAGTTCCCATCAAACGCACGAGGCCGTCCATAAGGTCGCTGACAAAACGGTTGCCATCGCCGAACAGAGTGATCGGCTCGCCAGCCAACGCCTGAATGGAAATTTGAGACTACGCGCCCGTCGGCGCGGTGCGTGCGAGGTCCGTAGGTGTTGAAGATACGTGCCACTTTTGATCTCAACGCCGGCCTGGCGATGGCAATCAAAGAATAGGGTTTCGGCGCACTGTGAGCTCGATCCGAGGACGTGCGTGGGCCGTCCCGCCGACTCGGGGCTATCCAGCCCTAAGCAGCGGTCAACAGGAAAGCTACCTGATCTCCCTGTTGTTGGGTATTTAACCGTTCTGCCCGTTTGGCAAAGCTTCTCAACTCGTGGCGGCTAAACACATTGTGTGGCCCGGATGATGTGAGCGGCTTAGACTTCCTGTACATTTCGCTTCCCCAGAACTGAAACGCAGTAGAATCATCAATTGAATGCCTGACAGACAAGTCGCAGCGCTCCGCCAATGCGCTCATTCCCTTGCGAGAGGGAATCACAATGTGGCGCGGCGCATCCAGTTGCACCCAATTCGGGCCGTACTCCACCCACGCATGCGAGGACGAAGTTGGGATGCGGACCAGAATGCGACCGCCAGGCGCAAGCAGCCTTTTCGCGTTGCCAAGACTTTGGTCCGGGTCAGAGACGTGTTCCAACGAGTGATTGAACATGATGAAATCAAACTCGCCGGACATGCTCTGAAGATCCGATTTGTGGATCGTCACGGCACCTGATGTTGACTCGGAAATGTAGGGGTCTACTCCGGTAAGGTTCTTGAACCCCGCCGCAGACATTCTATGAAGAAGCTTCCCAGACCCGCAGCCTACGTCCAGCACCCGAAAGCTAGGATCAATTCCAAAATATCCGATGACCGCCACGATCGGGTCGTACCTCACAAAGGACGCCACGGCTCCCAATATGCTTTTGGTGCCGAGTGCATGCGCGTCCCTGATTGCAGCAACTCGCGAATTTCGCAGAGGCTTGGCGAACGAGTAATACCCAACGGGGTAAAGACGACTCTCATCGGCTACATCCGACAGACGCTGGATCGTCCCACAATCAATACATTCTTGGTATTCAAACCGCTCTCTTGTGCCAAACATCATCTCAATAAACACGTGGCGGCGATGTTCGCCGTCTGATAAGCAAGCTTTACAAATCATCTCGAGTTCCTAGCCACAGCAGGGGATTGAATCGGGCTCAGCAGCCAGCATCGGAGATGCCGTAGGGCGTTGTCGCTGTGATAGGAGCGGTGAAATTGATGGGTCCGTCGATACTGCCGCCTTCGGCTTGGTCGCTCTGCCCAGCCCCGTTGATCGGATCACGAGTCCTCTGACTTTGCAGCATATTCATCTGAAGCATAAGGTGCGCCCCACCTGTTGATCTCGCCGGCCCGGCCTGCACCAGCACGTGGTGTTCAACGCGTGCTGATGCTCTGGCCGAGGTTTGTGCACTTATAATAAATATATTGAATAAAGATCCCGCTGTCCAAATTAAATGATGTTCACTTTCGGTTATTCGACTGAATTTCCAAGGAGCAGCGCTCAGGTTTGATCTCGCAAAATCTTTCTAGCGCGGCTATCCTGCGCCGCCATCGTTAGCCGTTCGCATGCTGTTCCGCCTCTCCAGGACGGAAAGCCCATCCTCGCCGGCGACCTCGAAAGTCAGGTTCCCGTCAGGCGGATGACGACCTCGCCTCCCGGTTCTATGAAATCCGGAGTTTGCCCCGGCTGTTGCATCGGCCGATTGGGCGGTGGAGCGATGGCAGCTGAGGCGGAGCCCCTCCCCCAGACAGCGCCAAATCCCGGTCCAGATGGCAGGTGAAGGCGAACTCGGACGGCGTGTTCTATCGGTCGGCGCCTCTTTCACTTTTCCGAAATTAAATTACATGAAATGCCAATTTAACCAAACTCGTCCGAGCTGGATTTAAGTAGATAACAATTGAAATTAAAAGTCTATTTATTTATGTTCGCAGCGGCGAGGAGCTTTACGGCTTGGTCAGGACTTCAATGAAGGGTCGTCTTGCGGTGATGGGCGGTATCAAAATGCCGTTTGCGGCGACGCTGAGTTCTATTGTGGACACAGATGGAAGCGGTAAGCAGGCGGAATTTCATGTGCTTGCAGACGGCATGTCTGACGGAATCCGAAAGAGGACAATCACTTCGCTATCCGGAGGTTCGGCTTCAATCCGGATCTGGGATGATACTGGGACGATTCTTGGCTTACGTGCCGAGGCATCGTGCAAAGGTCTGCCGAACCAACCGGGGGAGAATCCTGCAGGAGGCGCTAGCATGTTGAAGACGAAACACCGGACTCGACTGACCAGGAGCCCGTCATGATGCCCCAAGCACATCCGCCCAAGGCTGACGGGGTGGCTGAAGGCCCCTTGGTCACTGTCGTGATGTGCGTCTACAATGCAGGCAGATATCTTCGGCCTTCGCTGTTGAGCATAATAGATCAGACATACAAAAATTTGGACATTCTCATTATCGACGATGGCAGTACGGACGGCTGTTTCAGCTCAGTTCAAGATTTGCTGGTAGATAAGCGTGTTCGCGTAATCCATCAAGCGAACTCAGGCAAGCCTGTTGCTGTCAATCGAGCGCTCGATCGGATCCGCGGCGAGTTTTTCGCAATTCAAGACGCGGATGACATCAGCTATCCAACGCGAATTGAAAGACAGGTTCGTGCGCTGCTCAACAATCCGCATTTGGCTGCGGTATTCTGCGGTAACGAGCTCATCATTAACGGGAGGTTCATGGCCCCCGTGTTTGCGCCGAAAAGCGAGGACGATTGCCAGTCCGAGATTAGAGCCTTTCGAATGCCTGCCCTTGATCCCACAGGAATGTTTCGAATGTCATTGGTTGGCCATATGCGGTTCGAGCCGTCATTGAAGGTTGCTGAGACCTGCGATTACATATGGAGAGTTGGGGAAGTGCATCCGATGATCGTATTGGGTGAGTGCCTTTACGCGTACCGCATTCTTCCCAATTCACTTAGCCGACGTGCGCCAATGCGGCGCAAGCAGTTTGAGCTTGAGGCTTTCAGGCGAGCGTGCGAGCGGCGCGGTTTGCGGTTTGAGCAGGAATGCGAGGATACCAGCTGGGGCTACAGGCTGTCTCATAACAGTTTACTGGACAACAACATCGCCGCCCATTTCATAAGGAGCGTGTTGGATTGGCGTCGGTCAAACCGTCGCTTGTCGGCCTTGAGGACGGGTTGGCAATGTGCATGTTTGCACCCCGCGGATCCGTACTATTACAAGGCGCTGGTTTACGCGTTGATTTCACCCAGCATAGTGCGCCGCCTACGTCGTGCCTTCCTGCCGAGTCCTTTGGAGACGGCTAAATGAAGCGCTTCTTGGGACGGAATGGTCGCTTTCTGCGGCGCCTCAATTTTGAGCGCCGCTTGTTTGCGGAACGTCTCAGACATTAGAGGTATTCGCGTTGAGCCGCAAAAGCCTAGAATTGGATTCGCGTTTTCAACGTGCCTATCTGCAGGATCGGCAGCATAGTTTAGTCGGGCATGCGGCAGGCGGCTCGCTCTCCGGGACCGAACTATATCTGAAACTATTATTGGTCGCGATTTTTTTGCCCGAAGGCCTGTCTTTCTTCCTCGGTGAATTTCGGCTCTCGGTTGCCCGAGTTATGATTCTTCTTTCGTCCATCGCCGCGATATCGCAGCTGTCTCGGCGCGCAAGCGCGCGGGCTACAGTCTGCGTCCCATCGGATATCTTGGCTCCGCTTGCGGGCGTTTGGATGGTGTTGGTTGCCACCGTCACGGATGGTTTTGACGGTCTTAAACAAGCTGGCATGGCGACAATTGAATTCACTGGTGCATACTTGACTTTCCGGTATCTTCTCGGTCCGGTCGATAGTTCGGTGCGACTCGCACGCTTCGCCTGCAAGCTGATGATTCTGATTGTCGGTATCGCGCTTCTCGACCCTCTGAATAATAAGCTATTCACCTATGAGTTCGTCAAAGGTATTACCGGTTATGTAAAACCCAGTTATGAAGGTGCATTGGCGCTGATGTCGGAGACGGTCTATCGGGACGGGGTCGTTCGCGCCATGGGGCCGCTGGAGCATTCGATATTGTTCGGCGCTGTTTGTGCCTGGTTTGGGACCATGGCCTTCACTGCGTTTAGGTCCCAGGTATTCGGCTGGGGTATTGCAAGCATTGCGCTCATCGGTGTGTGGTTTTCTCAGGCGCGGAGCCCATTGCTGGGGTACCTGATCGGATTTGCGCTGGCGACTTTCTATGGTGCAAGCCCTCGCTTTGCAGCTCGCTGGAAGCTGGTCGGATTGTCTGTGACCGCCCTTCTCCTTGCTGTTTTTACTTTCTCTGGCAGCCCTGTCGCAACACTTGTGCGGCTTAGCGGAGTAAGTCCGGAAGCGGCCTGGGCCCGTCAAGCGATCTGGAACACGGCGGGCCCTGTGGTACTCGGTTCGCCGATCGTCGGAATTGGTTTGCAAGGCGAGTGGAACTGGCAGGCGCATGGCGGGCTTGTGAGTTCGAGCGTGGATGCCTTTTGGCTTGCCACCGCAATGTCGTATGGAATTCCCGGAAGCGCGTTGATCCTCTTGACAATTGCGAGCGCATGCGGGCTTGGCTCGATCGACAAATCGCCTCACCTTACTCCCGAAGAGGGACGGCTATCAGTGGCGCTCGGAATTGTCATAACAATCATCGTTTTTCTGGGGTTCATGGTTCACTTTTGGGGCATCTGTTGGATCCTTATCGCTGTTTTTGCCGGGATGCGAGCGAACCTCGCCGAAACTGCGGTATTGCGCGATAGAGCCGCACGAGCGGCAGAAACCAAGTGTGATTCGATTACCGGGGGCATTTGACTGCGATGTCGTGACCTGCGCGTGCCGCTCGGAACGGCGCCTTGCTCAAAAGCGTCGTCGGGCATCTAACATTTTCTTTGGAGGTCCCTTGCCATGTTAACCAAAGAGAGACGGGCCATCAACGCTGTACCGGTGGCTAAGTGCAATAATTGCGGATCGCTGGAATACGGCGTCGTTTTTGAGGCCGGAAGCGCGCAGGTCAATCAAATCGTCCGATGTGGAGATTGTGGGTTGATGTACGCGTTCCCCATGAACAGAAACAATTTGTCGCAATATCTGAACGACGCGCCAGCGACCCTGACGGATCAGAGCCGTCAGGTCAAACATACAGCGGATAAGATGCCGGACTATCGAGTTATGGCACGCCGCCTGGAGGAGATTCTACCTCGAAAAGGCGCGCTCTGCGAAATCGGGGCCTATTCGGGGGTGCTGTTGGATTACTTGCGTTCGCGCGGGTGGACGGTTTCAGGGATCGAGCCCGACGGCTGTGCTGTGGGCTACGCCCGACGTGTCTTCGGACTTGATGTCCATCACGGCACGTTGGACACCGCTTCGCTTAAACCCGAGTCCATCGACGCGGCGATCATGCTGCATGTGATCGAACATTTGGATGACCCAGCGCGCGCGGTCGTTCAAGTACATCGCATTCTCAAGCCCGGCGGAATTTTTGTGGTCGAGACGCCGACTTACGATTCCTGGACCTTCAAGATCCTTGGGCGGCGAGAACGCAGTGTCAGCTGCGACGGACACATTTTCTTTTACACTCAAAAGACTCTTTCCGCCTTGTTGCAGCAGCACGGATTCGAAATCGTTAAAACCCAGCTGGTAGGACGGACGATGTCGCTGGGTCGGCTGTTGTTCAACATTGGCGTCATGGCGAAAAACAGAAAAATCCAGGATCGGCTTGCGGCTCTCGCGGCGTCGCTCGGTCTGGAAAAGTACTACATTTACCTTAATGCCGGGGATATGGTGCGGATGTACGCTCGCAAGGCGAGCCCCGGGCAACGAGGAGCAGAGCATGCACCAACGCTCGATGGAACTTGAGCGCGGCGCTTGAAGGGAACAGCATCCGTCATAGGTTAGCGCGGCGCCCATCCGATACGACGGTCCGGTGTCGACGGAAAACCGCCTGGTCTCTCCACTCCCCGAACGCGGTTGCGCAAAAATTCCGTGAGATGCAATGGGCCGACGTCGTGCGCCTGTTGCGGCGGTGCGCGGTTGTCCAAGCTCGGCGAGGACATTATTGAGACGCTGGAGGTGATCCGTACGCATCCGGCGACGGCCCCTGGTCAGGTCGCTTTGGGCGGATAGCCGATTGCGCACAGGCGGCGTGAGCGACGCTCTGAGGGCGCCAGTTCCAAGGCAGGAGTTCGTGGATGCGCCTGGCGGGATGATCCGGCAGGCGAGCCAGCACGTCGGCGAGCCAAGCCTGTGGATCGATGTCGTTGAGCTTTGCGGTGGCGATGAGGTTGTAGATCGCCGCCGCACGTCGGCCGCCCTCATCGGAGCCGGCGAAGGTCCAGTTTCTTCTGCCGACGGCGACAGCCCGTAGCTCGCGCTCGGCGGCATTGTTCGACATATCGGACAGCGCCGCGACCGCGGCCTTCAGCATCGCCGCGCCGTCGCCGCAACCTGGCGCGGCGCCTGTAAGCTCTCCAGGACTATCTTGAGCTTCTCGCCCTCGGACCAGCGGCGGCGCCGGCCGGTATCCACCACTTCAAGCCGTTCGACTTGCGCACTGCGCCTATCACTGTCCATAAGGACAGTTCTCGACACCGCTCCTCATTCGGCAAGGTGGCCGCCACCGGATGCGTACGGTGATCCCGAAATCCTGGAAGGTGATCCAGCAGGTCCGGGAGAAGTTCAGCTGCCGTGATTGCGAGAAGATCATCCAGGCCCGGCGCCATTCCACGTCATCGCCCGCGGTTGGGCCGGTCATAGCGTTCGGCCTGCCGGTTCAGCGGCTGATGCTGGCCGAACTTCTCGAACAGCAGGTCCGATCTTGGAAGCCGCGTGCTGGGTCCATGCCAGACGGCCGTTCTTCGTCATCTGGCGGAGAATGCGCGCCGCAAGGTGCAGGGCAAAAAGCCAGCGGTGGTCTCGCCTCTGGCGCTGGAAGCAGTCCGCCGGATCGACGCCTTGTTCGAGATCGAGCGAGGCATCAACGGCGAGCCGCCCGAACGGCGCCAGGCCGTCCGTCAGGAGCTGAGCTCGCCGCTGGTCGCTAATCTGGAAGCCTTGATGCGTGAGCAACGTGCCAAGCTCCCGCGCGGAAACGACGTCGCCAAGACGATGGACTATATGCTCAAGCGCTGGAAGGTGTTCACCCGCTTCCTCGACGACGGACGTATCTGCTTGTCGAATAACGCCGCCGAAGGAGCCCTTCGCGGGATCGCTCTGGGTCGAAAGTCGTGGCTGTTCTGTGGCTCCGATCCGGTGCGGACGGTGCCGCGGTGATGTACAGCCTGATCGTCACCGCCAAAATGAATGACGTTGATCCGCAAGCCTGGCTCACCCGACGTTCTGGCGAGTATCGCTGCGCATCCCATGCAAAGGCTCGACGAACTGCTTCCGTGGAATTGGCGCGACCGAGACAGGCACGTCGATCGGGCAGCCTGAAGTGATCGCTACGCGGTCTTCACCGGATGCTTACTTATCATCCAGAGCTGCAACTCATAAGCGGGGCCTCATGCTGGTTACGGTCAACAAGCATAGACACAAGCCGATCCCTTCATAGAGATCGTGAAGCTCGCCTATCCCATGTGCCGCGAGAAGGTGGGAGCGGAACGACCGTTACATTCTAAGCCTACCGGTTTATAACGAACCGCAGATCACGCCGTCATCCGGAAGGTAGCCGCTGAGCAGCGCTTATGCTTCATGCTCTGGTCCTTGTTTTGGGCCAGAGCGAACTTCAAACCGGATTAAGCCGCGGTGCAGGTCATCACGCTTCAGCAATGATGCGCTCGACTTCGTAAAGAAGTGTGCCGACTCGTGCGGTCGATTTGGTCACGATCGCAGCGAAGCGATCAAAGCGCTACGGCGCCCGCAATAGATAATTGCAACGCGTATGAGTGACCCGATTCATGCTAGAATTCGGCTATAGACCTCTGAAGACCTCGCTCAAGACTTACTCGGACTTCTATCTCCTCCTGCAGCACGCATGCTTTGGATCAGCGATCTTTTGCATACGCGAAGAATCATAATCGCCGTTTGCCAGATATGGCTCGCGGTGTGAAGGTCGCGCTGCTTCCAAGAAAGCTTGAGCATGTGTGCCGCTAATTTAGTCCATTGCCGCTTGGCTACAAATTCGGACCAAGCAAACATCGAGTCATAGAACGAGATCACCGGCTGCTTGCCATTTTCGATGAGCTTAGTATTCAAATACTTGTCTAAAACGTGACGGAATTCTGGCGTTTTTGCCCTATCGGAGTGATACCAATTGTTGCTACCGTGAAGCCGGTACGTGCTCAGATGTTTATCCATAGAGTACGCGTCCCCGATAAGAAAAGAACCGTATACGATGAAGTCATCGGCCGAAACACGCACGCCCTTTTCTGGGATCGGGAAAAGCCTATCGGCTAGCATTCGGTTGATTGAGATCCCGGTCGTTGGCCCAGCGAGGTACTCAAGAAAATGATAACGCTTGGCGGAGTCGTAAAGATTCATTGGAGATTGGTGCAATCGACGCGCTAGAAAAGATGCATCAACATCATCGCCTGCCAGATTTTTCACTGCCACGCTATGATGCAGAAGTATCGGGTTTGAACTAACCCCATGCGCACAAAAAAATTCAATCACTTGCGCAACCTTGTTCGGATAAAAGTAATCATCAGAATCTAGAAAGCATAAAACATCGCCACGGCACGCCAATACGCCGGCGTTCAGCGCCGATGCTTGGCCGCCATTTTCCTTAAGGACCGCGATGATTCTGTCGCCGTAGTCAGTAATGATCTGCCGCGACTCATCCTTAGAGCCGTCATCTACCACTATGACTTCTGTACGCGGATAGGTTTGATTCAGCGCGCTGTCGATGGCTTCCTTCAAGAAACCAGCATAGTTGTAGTTGTTGATAACGATACTTACGAGAGGGGTTTGCATGCCCGCTAACCTTCATCATGTGAAGGGAGATTAGGTCTACTCGATCCAACAATCGACACTGCCGGAGATTGTTCGCCGATGTCATTGCACGAAACGTAATCAACGAGAAGAGGAGGTGGCATCCCCTTGCCGCACGGGATTTCTCGAGGTGGCAACGCGTTTGAGGACGTGCCAGCAGCCTTCGAACATCCAGATCCGGATTGAAACCGAACCTCCGGATAGCGAGGTGATTGTCCTTTTTCGGATTCCGTCAGAGATGCCGTTCGCAAGCACATGAAAATCCGCCTGCTTACCACTTCCATCTGCGTCCACAATACGAACTCAGCGTCGTCGCAAACGGCATTTTCACGCAAGACGACCCTTCATCGAAGTCCTCGACCAAGCCGGAAAGCTCATCGCCCTTCAAACATAATAAATAGATATTAAATTTCAATTGTTATCCACTTAAATCTTAAATCCGATGGCCAGTTTGATTAAATTGGCATTTTTAATTGCGGCAAGGTGGAAAGAAGCGCCGACCGATGGAACGCGCCATCCGAGTTCGCCTTCACCTGCCACCCTGACCGGGGATTTGGCGCTATCCAGGGGCTCCGCGCCAGCTGCCGCCGCTCCACCGCCCAGTCGGCCAACGCACGGCTGGGGCAAACTTTCCGGATTTCATAGAACTGGGCGCTCTCCATTACGTGCTCCAGATTCTTCGGCTGCTATTAATTCATTTGCCTTTAATGCCGTTTGCAAGATAAATTAAGGTTGGTTATTATTTAAATAAAGGCGCTTTAAGCTTAATTTCAATCGCAAATTTGCTTTCACCCCTTGCAGGGCCGGGGGTTCTTGCATGCGGGCGATAGGAGACCAAAATGGCACGAACCTATGCTAGCCGAAAACGCGTTCTAGTGACAGGAGGGGCGGGCTTTCTCGGTTCGCATCTGATCGACCGGCTGTTGTCAGACGGACATGAAGTCCTTTGCGCTGATAACCTATTCACGGGCACGAAGCGCAACATCGAGCACCTTCTTACGAATCCTCGCTTCGAATTTCTACGCCACGACGTGACCTTTCCGCTTTACGTTGAAGTGGATGAAATTTATAACCTTGCCTGTCCCGCTTCCCCCATTCAGTATCAGCACGATCCGGTGCAGACGACCAAAACGTCGGTGCATGGCGCAATCAACATGCTCGGCCTCGCCAAACGCTTGAAATGCCGCATACTGCAGGCATCTACGAGCGAAGTCTACGGTGACCCCGCGGTTCATCCGCAGACCGAGCACTACTGGGGTCATGTCAATCCAATTGGACCCCGTTCCTGTTACGATGAAGGCAAACGGTGCGCCGAAACCCTGTTCTTTGACTACCATCGCCAGGCCGGCGTTGAAATCAAGGTAGCACGCATCTTCAACACCTACGGACCTCGCATGCACCGCGCCGACGGCCGCGTAGTCTCAAATTTCATCATTCAGGCGTTGGCTGGCGAGCCGATCACTCTGTTCGGCGATGGCAACCAAACCCGCTCATTCTGTTTTGTCAGCGACCTTATCGACGGCCTCGTGCGTTTGATGGAAACTCCGCCTTCTTTCACCGGGCCGGTTAACCTAGGCAATCCAGTCGAATTCACCATGCGGGAGCTTGCCGAACTCATTCTGAAAGAGACTGAATCTTCGTCAAAACTGGTCAATATGGCATTGCCTCAGGACGACCCTAGACAGCGCCAACCAGATATTTCATTGGCAAAAGCAAAGCTCGGATGGGAGCCTCAGATAAAATTGGCCGATGGCCTCAAGCCGACCGTGAACTACTTCAGGCAGGATAATCTACAGGCTGGTGCGGTTCGAAAACACGTCCAGACCACAGTAGCGGCTCCACAGGGCCCCACGATTTTACGCGAGTTCGCCGGCACTGCCGGCTGAGCTGGTATCGGTTGTCTGAACAGAATCTCCGCATCGATAGGTGGAGTCTCTGACGACGATGGTCGAACGACGCGGCGAGTCAGGAAATGAGCGTGTATCCGATCATGGCACGGTTCACCTGCAACGCCATGCTCGCCTGGAGCAAGGACACAGTCATCGAGGGTTCAGACCACCGTCAGGCAGAAACTCCACTTAACGCGCTGTTCATATTCACGAGATCAGCTCGCCTGGCATCGGACACTTTCCGGCCCGCCATACTTGGCATTCCATTTGTGCAAAGCCGCGCTGCTGATCCCGTGTTTGCGACACACGTCGGCCATCTTCGCCCCGCCTTCCTGCTCTCCCGCAATATCCCGACGATCTGTTCTTCCGTGAAGCGACTCGACTTATGTCCATCCCCCGGGACCCCTACGGATGGATACGATCCTTACCTGGAACGGCGTGGATCATCCTTTCGGTGATCTCCCAACTCCCTCTTGAACCGGCCGCGTCTGCGCGAGAAGCGAAGCCGCTGTTTTTGCTTCATGGCGTTTGACCAGATGACGGATTCCGTTCGGCGCGTACTTTCCAAAATGGAGTAAGGCCGCGGTTCTCAATCCGTCCGCAACAACGGCCAAAACGCGTTGCCGCTGGGCAACTGCGTCTTGGCAATACTTCTCAAGCTGTGCACAGATTTTCTCTATGGCGAAGTGTTCTACGACAAACTGACGCGAGAACACGCCTAATGCCGGTAGCCTGTCTCTGCTCTCCGCCAAAGCACGGATATGATTTATCAGGCGCGTATTGCTCTGGCTACCGTCGCCGATCCCGTAAATACCATAGTAGTAGAATGAATTCGCAGTCTCGGGCGTGAGCGGTGAAGAAAAGTTCTGCTCCCCCACAATGATAACCGGCTTACCGAATGCCATTCCACGCAATGCTGATCCGCCCATCCCCACAACGATGTCGGCCGCAGCATATGCTGCACGAGGATCGAGAAGCTCGCCAGTAAAGATCACCGCGTGTCGGCCTATTTCCGCGTTGGTTTCGGCGGCAAGTCGTTCCAGTTCCTCTCTCGCCTCACCGTCACCGACGATTATGAGCCGCAGAGGAAGATCACGACCCAATACACGGACAGCATCAATGGTTCGGCGCAGACTTTCCCCTTTCAACTGTGTTACGAGCCGCGAGACAGTCACCAGCACCAAGTCATTTGTCTCAATGTTGTAGCGATCCCGAAATGGTCTTGGATCCACAACGCCCGGCTTGTTCAAATCTACATCCACGGGGGGGACGAGGAGTTCCGCCCGTCGCCGGCCCGCCGCTTTTGCCCGGTCCACGAGCTCTGGCGTCCCAAACATGGTGAGCGGGGTCTTGGGCAGAAGCCTGTGTAATACGTCCGAAAGCGTATATGATACGAGCATCGGAACTCGTTCCAGGTGCAACGTGTAAAAAGCATCAATGCACTGCCACCAATCCCAAACATGAACCAGATCTGGACGCTCGCGCCGTACTACGTCGCGCAGTGTTCGCATCATATGAAGTGTGGGAAGGAAGTTCTTATTGTGCGGTGCCGGTATGAAGCGAAGACCTTTAGCCTTTGCGAGCTCGACCATGGGCCCAGGCGCTGCAAAGAGCACGACATCGTGCCCATGGAGATCACGGAGCGCCGCGGCTAGTTCAATCGCATTTGTTTGACTTCCGCCCACTTCCATATGAAGAGCAAAGACAACGATTTTCATAGGGCCTGCCACTCCAAGCTGCGGTGTCTAAGTCGTTTCATCTACTATTCTCCCGTCGCTGAGGCTGACTCATGCATCACCTTCAGTATCTCCGCCGGCGGGGGATAAGCATGGAAATCAGTTCGCATTGTTCAGACAGCATCCGTAGTCTAGGCAAGCGATGTACTCGGCAAGCACGCGTTGCATGCCATCGGGCGCAGCTCTCATCTATCGTCGCCACTTCCAGGCTCAACGACGTCAAACCCGTTGCCAACTTCGCCGAAACCCTCACGGCCGTCATCAACGGCTACGCGCAAATCCAGATCGAAGACCTCATCCCTGTCCATTCCGAAAGACGTCAAGCCCGAGTCGTTGGGGGATTGGTGACGCGCTTACATGGAACTGAAAAAACAGCAGATTGGGCCTTGGCAACATATCGTACATATCTCGCGAGTTCTCGCATCGCCACAATTGTCGGACTTACAGGTGTGCCCTCAACGCGTCAGCCACACGCGACTGATCATGTTCGTCCATTTGCGCATAGATCGGCAGCAATATCGAATGATCCTGCGCATGTTCCGATTGACGAAGATCTTGGTGCGGCCCGCCGTTCGAGTAGACTAGCTCGCGGTGTGCGCACATAATCCCTCGCCGTGTCGCGATACCTTGATCGAGCAGACTCTGCATGACAGCTCTCTGATCTACCCGCTCCGGTAATCCCACGCAGTAGCTTTGCCAGTTCGATCGCGCCCAATCCGGCTCGTTTGGCAACCTGAGGTTCCTGAGATTGCCGAGCAGTTGGGCATATCGAGACGCGAGCGTACGCCGCCGCGAGAGGAGTTCTGGCAGCCGCTCGAGTTGCTTGCGTCCAACCGCGGCCTGAATGTCGGTCATCCGGTAATTGAAGCCGACCATCAGATAGTCTTCAAAAATCACCTGCGATGATCCGTGCCGGACGGTATCCGGTACACTCATCCCGTGCTGCCGGAGCAGCCGAAACTTGCGGTCAAACTCCGGATTGGAAGTGGTCAGCATGCCACCCTCTCCGGTCGTAATCACCTTGCGTGGATGGAAGGAGAAGCAGGCGATATCTCCGTGAGGCTTTCCGATCCGCTCCCAGTGACCATTGAACCTGATCTCGCTACCCGCAGCACAGGCGGCGTCTTCAATCAGTATCAAGCCATGCCGCTTCGCCAACGACACGAGCGAACCAAGATCGCAGGGCATGCCCATTTGATGAACTAGAACGATGGCACGCGTACGCGGCGTAATCGCATCGGCCGCTAATGCGGGGTCGATGTTGTATGTCGCCGGATCGATATCGACGAAGACCGGGATTGCCCCGCAGTATCGGATGCAGTTGGCCGTCGCGATGAAGGAGTGACTGACGGTGATCACCTCGTCACCCGGCCCGATGTTTGCCGCTATCAAGGCGACGTGCAATGCGGTCGTGCAATTCGAAACCGCGCATGCATGAGGCGCACCAACCAAAGTAGCGAATTCTCGCTCGAATGCAGCAACCTGCGGCCCCTGCGAGACCCAGCCAGATAACACGGCCTCGCGAGCCGCGTCGGCCTCCTCCCTCTCAAGAAGCGGAATGGCAATCGGGATCACGAAGCGAGCGCCTCCTGCTTGCGCGCTGGGCCGCTCGGTCTCGTAAGACCTGGAGTTGGTCCAGCTTGTTGAGTTGATCCCGTTCGGGGAAATAACTTGCGCTGCATTTAATTTCAATAGTCCACGTTTAATTAGCTGATGGGCTATTAAAATCAAGTTATTTTTATGCCGTGATGTCCGATCCTGTTTCCTAAAGGGGCTCTAAGCAAATTACGACCCTCATTTGATCGAATCCGATAGTGCCGCGCGAGAAGTCTCGTCGCGTTGCCAGAGGCGAGCTTCCCCAAGGGAATCTGTGGCTGCCCTCCACCGAGCAACAATATTGACACCACAATAAATCAATAAGCCGGGCCATAAGTGAGGTTCTTTGAACAGTGCGATGAGCGCCCGATTATTTGCCTCTCCGTTGTTTGCCCGCAGCTCGGGAAAGCGCTGGGTGAGCTCTAGTGTTCCCCTATAGGCACGAGTTCTGACCGCAATCAGCTGCGACAGAGTGCGTGGGGCGAATACCCTAGACCTCACGCAGGGCAGTGTCTCCCGCTCCTCTCGTCTGAACTGAAGCCGGACATAGGTGTCATCAGCAATGACGTCCGGAAATTGGCCGAACCGCCTCCGCCCCGCCTCGGACAAGGCGTAGACGCCGGAACCGCCGATTCCCTCGCGCGAAGACGGCAGGCGTGACCGAATGCCGAAATACTTGCGGACGAACCAGGAACAGCCCTCCAGATTGATATCGGCCATAGGAGCCACCGCCAAGACGTCGCCTTGCTCGAGGCGACTTGCCAAAGACAGAATGGCATCAACGGCAATAACAACGTCGGCGTCAACATACATCCGCGGAAACACGTCTGCGATTTGATCGCCAAGGTTCAGAGCGTTGGTCTTCCCTGCGGTGTCCGTTTCGACAACATGGACGGTTGGACCGAAACGCCGGGCGACGTTTGCGGTTTCGTCTGTACACCCGTTACAAACGACGACCACGCGGATGTCGTCCGAAGCAGGGTTGCCGACCCATTGGCTCAACGCCCGTGCAATCACAGAACTCTCGTTGTGGGCTGGGACGACGATCGAAATCATGGCGAGCTGGGTCGGAATGGATCAGATGTGCACACCTCTTTGAGGCTGCCGTAGGCCTTGTCAGTCTTGTCGCGGTGCTTCAGCCTCACAGGTGTTTCCCTTGCGGGGGGTGCGGCGCAGGCATCTGCCATGCCGATTAGAGCGGCTAACCCGTACTCAAAGGCTGCCATTTGCGGACCCCGCGAGATATAGCCAGATGGCACGGCCCCGCGCGTGCCGCCTCGGCCTCTTGATCTGCAAGGAGCGACATTGCGATCGAAATCACGACGCAGCCGCCTGTCGCAGACGGCCAGCCGTGAGCTCGCGTTCGGCGCGCCACCATTTCACGAGATCTGCCAATCCCTGCTCAAGCGTCGTGGTGGCGCGGAATCCCAGCAGACGCTCTGCCTTCCCGGTCGACGCCAGCCGACGCGGCACCGGATTGACCGAGCGCTCCGGCGCAAACTCCGGGAGCATGCCATGGCGGCCCATTGCCGATGCGAGCGCCGTTGCAAGCTGCACAAGGCTCGTCTCCGTGCCGGTACCCACGTTGAACACTTCGTCCGTCACCTTCGCCCTGGCTGCGAGAATATTGGCACGCGCGATATCACGAACATGTACGAAGTCCATCGTCTGCTGACCGTCGCCAAAAATGACGGGCGGCAGGCCGGCTTCCAGCCGCTCCATCCAGCGGATCAGCACCTCGGTGTAGCGCCCGTGGATGTCCATCCGGTCGCCGTAGACGTTGAAATACCGGAAGGCGACGTAATCGAGCCCGTGCATGTCGTTGTAGGAACGAAGCAGCCCTTCGTTGAAGGCCTTGGCGGCGCCGTAGAGGGTGCGATTGTCGTAAGGATTCTGCCGTTCGGTCGTAGGAAACTCCTCGGCCATGCCGTACACCGATGCCGAGGATGCGGCGATGACCTTCTCGATGTTGTACTTGACGCATAGTTCTAGCAGATCGAACGTCGAGTCGACCATGACTTCCATGGCCAGCCGCGGCTCGGCCGCACAGTGGGTAATACGAAGCGCTGCTTGATGAAAGACGACGTCGGCCGCCTGCACCAGTGCCGCCATGAGTTTGCCGTCGCGTATATCGCCATGGACCAGGCGCACGGGACCGCGCGAGATGGCGCGCCGAAGATTTTCCGGTCGCCCTCTCACCATATTATCGAGCGCAACGATTTCGGCGCAGCCTTCGTCGCACAGCAGATCGATGATATGCGAACCGATAAAGCCGGCCCCACCCGTAACCAGAATGCGCCTACCCTTCAGATCAGCCAAGATGCTCTCCTGTTGTTGGGCCTCAGCAAGCAGACGTGCACGACATGTGCTTTGACCGAGATGCCTTAGACAGCCTCAACGAGTACCGCCTTCTGCAGCTGAGCCACGACCTCTCCCACCTGGTCCGGCCGCAACTCCGGATAGATCGGTAGCGAAAGGAATTCGTTCGCCAGCCGCTCAGTGACGGGAAAATCGCCTGCGCGATAGTCAAGACTCGCGTAGGCTTTCTGCAAATGAACTGGGACCGGATAGTGAATGCCCACACCAATTCCGCCTTCCTGCAGCAGCTTCAACGTCTCGTCACGCCGGGGAAGCCTCACCGCATACACGTGGTAGACATGCCGGCTGTGGGTCGGCGCTTGGGGGCGTTCGAAAGGAAGCTTCTCCAGCAGGGAATCATATTGCGTTGCCACCGTCCGGCGCCCCTCGGTCCAGGATTCGAGGTGGTCCATCTTGACGTTAAGCACGGCGCCCTGAATGCCGTCCATGCGGAAATTGTAGCCGGCGACAACATGATTGTATTTGGATTCCTGGCCCCAATCCCGGAGCAGCGAAATTCGTCGTGCGAGGTCCGGGCTGTTGGTAACCACCGCTCCGCCCTCGCCGTACGCGCCCAAATTCTTGCCCGGATAGAAGCTGAAGCAGCCGAGATCGCCGATGGATCCGGCGCGCCGGCCCTTGTACTCCGCACCGTGGGCCTGCGCCGCGTCCTCGATGACGACGAGTCCATGGCGGCGAGCGATCTCCATGATCGGATCCATGTTCGCCATTAGCCCGTGCAAATGCACAGGCAGGATTGCCTTGGTTCGCGGCGTGATCGCGGCCTCTATCAAGGCCGGGTTCATTGTCCAGGAGTCAGGATCGACGTCGACGAAGACCGGCGTGGCACCGCTGTACAGGATTGCTGCGGTCGTGGCGACGAACGTCATCGATACGGTGATCACCTCATCGCCCGGCCCGACGTTGGCCGCGAGCAGCGCAAGGTGCAACGCCGACGTGCCGCTATTGACGGCTCGGCAGTGATCAACATTGCAATACGCTGCAAAGCGATCCTCAAAGGCCGCTACTTCCGGTCCCAGAACAAATTGGGCGCTGTCGATGACCCGCGCAACCGCGGCATCAACCTGTGGCTTGATCTGGCGATATTGAGCCTTCAGATCCAGAAAAGGTATCAAGTGATTTGTCCTCTCCGGGCCACTCGCCCGGGACCCATTAAATACATTAAACGATTATTTTCAACACAATTAAATCACGTAAGCAGCGCAATGAAAATAGTATGCAACTAAATTTGAGCTGAATTTAATCCTTGATTAATGGTGAGCAGTCTCCACCGCGACGTGGCGCGATTCTCGAACCTGCGCGGGCACCCCGGCAACAATCGCCTGCGGTGCAACGTCCCTCGTCACCACCGCGCCGGCACCCACGATAGCCCCGGCGCCGATCGTGACACCGCAAAGAATGGTAGCGTTGGAGCCGATGGATGCCCCGCGGCCGATGTGGGTTCGCTCGACCTTCCAGTCGGCCGGCCCCTGCAGCTTGCCGTCCGCAGTGGTTGCCCTCGGGTATTTGTCATTGGTGAACATCACGCCATGCCCGATGAAAACCTCGTCCTCGATGGTCACGCCTTCACAGATGAAACTGTGCGAAGATATCTTACAGCGCGCGCCGATTTTCGCGCCAATCTGGATTTCGACGAAAGTTCCTATCCTTGTGTCGTCTCCGACCGAGCAGCCGTAGAGATTGACGAGATCGGGATGGAATATTCGGACGTCGCGACCGAGCTGCACGTCCTTCGCTATGGGCATCTGCAATCTCCAAGCTCTTCAACAACATTGCAACAGTCTCACAGACGCCGCGGCCTAAGCCACGGCGCAATCACGATCAGACCACTTGCCGCTCGATGAAGGTGATGCAGCAACGGATGTCCGGTGAGCATCAGCCCGAGCCACCAGCAGAGGGCGGCGACACCGCCCGCAGCGACCAGGCCAACGAAGGATGGTACGATCCTCGCTTCAATGAGCGCCGCGCAGACCATCACCCCTGAAGCGGTGATAGCCGTCACAACGGCGCTTTTCAGCAAAGCACGAGAGAGCTGTTTCGGTTGAAAAGTAAGCCGTCGACCGATGAAATACAAAGCCACCGCAGCCTGGAACGGCAGGGTCAACAATGCTGATGCGGCCACGGCCTGGGCCCCAAAGAAAGCCGCGCACAGAATGACGAGAAACGAGGGCGGCAGGGAGATCAACGACGAAGTTAGCGCGTCGCGCACGCTGCCGGTAGCCACCAGTGTAGGATAGCTCAAACAGGCGGCGAACAGAGCCAAATTCGCGACGCAGAGAAAGCGAACCAGAGGCACGATTTCTAGCCAGTTCTGACCAAGCAGGATCAGAATGATCGGATGTGCCATGATCGCGACGAAGAGCAGAAAGGGCCATTGTACAACCGAAAGCAGCTCAATCGCCTCAAGATAAGCGCTCCTCAAACTCGATGTATCTTTGCTCCTCGAGACAAGTGCGGGCATGATGATGGGATTCAAGACCTGCACAACGAGCCTGTCGAAAACCTGAGTTATGTTCGTGGCACGGCTATACAAACCGACGGAGGCAAAGTCGAGAATCTTCGCCAAGAAGAGCTGCGGCGACAGGTTGTACAGCACGTTGATGACGCTTACGCCGCTGGAATACAGGCCGAAGCCCACGACATCGCGGAACTGTGCAACTGAAGGCATGAACGCGCCGAAATCGCGATGCTGCCTCAGCAACATGATAGTCAAGACCACGTTGCCCGCAACGCCGCCCCAGACCGGCGCCATAAAGCCGAAGCTCATCATTGCAAGTACGATGGAGACCGTGGCGCCCACGACGCCGGATGCAAGATTGCAAATGGCGAGCTTTCCAAACTCCATATCACGGCGAAACAGACCGGTAATCGTTCCAGAGAATGGTACAAGCAGGAAGCTCAGCGCCGAGACAGCGATCCCTTTCCGCAAACTTTCCTGCTCGAACAGCTGCGCCAGAACGTCCGAAAGTGCGAACAGCGCCAGCCCGATAAGTGCCGAAATGCCAAACGTGACCGTAAAAGCAGTCTGCACATTGGCACGCGACAACTCGCGCTTCTGAATCAGGTAATTGACACCTCCGAACTCCTGGAAGGATGCGGCAACGACTGCCGTCACAGCATTGACGACCGCATAGATACCGAACTCAGCGGGCGTCAACAGACGTGCCAGCACGACAGTAGTGACCAAGAACAGCACAAGATTGCCGTATCGTTCGATCGCAGAAAAGAAGATCGAACGGTGCACGGAACGTTGCGAACCCGCCACGCTGCTCGACGGATCGGGCTGATCGAGGTCGCTCATGTATCAGGCCATGGCTCTGATCGGCCTTACGGGGCTTCTCCTTCCCGTCAGCGGAACGGGACGGCCCTGATCGGCTATCGACCGTGACGCCGCCTCGAGAATTTCGACCACACGCAAGCCCGACATGCCGCCGGAGATTGGCGGCGATCCTTTACGCACGCAGTCGATAAAATGCTCGATCTCGGTCTGCAGTGCCTCCTTCGCGGAGATATGAGGCGCCCACATGTCACCGGCACGATATCCGATCCGAAATTGATGGGAATTTTCGGACGGCCCGCTGAGCGTAATGCCCTTGTCATAGACCTTGACCTTCTCGCTCGGCTCAAGATCGTCATAAACAATCATCTTCTTGCTGCCGCCCACGAAGGTTTGACGGACCTTGATGGGGGAGAGCCAGTTAACGCTCACATGAGCCACACACTTGCTATCGAAAAACAGCGTGATATGGGCCATGTTTTCCGGTGTGCCGGTCACATGGCACGACCCGGTCGCCGAGACAGCCACAGGATCCTCATTCAGAATATATTGAATGATGGATAGATCATGGACCGCCAGATCCCAAATGACGTTCACATCGCTTTGAAACAGGCCAAGGCTTGAGCGCGTACTGTCGTAATAATAGATATCGCCGAGTTCGTCCTTTTGCACGAGCTCGCGTATCTTCTGAACCGCCGGCGTATAGAGAAAGGTGTGGTCGACCATCAGCGTCAGCCCGCGGCGATCAGCCTCATCGATCAGGCGGCGCACCAAATCCGCGCTTGGCGCTAGCGGCTTCTCCACCAGAACATGCTTGCCGGCCCTGAGAGCCGAAAGTGCCAATTCGTAGTGTGTTCGCACTGGCGTAGCGATGGCGATTGCATCGATGCTCGGATCCTTGAGCAGGTCCTCGTAGCAGCCAGTGGTGGCCACCCCCGGATAGAGGCGCTCGCTCGCCGCGCGCTTCTCCGGATCAAAGTCGGCGACGCCGACGAGGCGAGCGGATCGGTTACTGACGAAGTTGCGTACAAGATTCGGCCCCCAATAGCCGTATCCAACGACGCCTATACCAATGCGGCTATCTTGCATGAGCTATCCTCGATTCCCTTACTTTCCCTGCCTTGCTCCGGCTCGCGGCGCCGCAGTGGGGCCCGTCGAGATGGTAGATTTGCGACCAGCGACCGCGCTCAGGCAGCCAGCATTGCCGAAGGCCTCTCAGCGCATAGTTCACCAAGATCGAATTTCGTGACGGCTCACTCGCGGCAGCACCCACCGCCAGTCGAAGGCCAACATTTGAACTTGTCTTCATGCAATGACTGCCATGCTATGATTGCGTTCAATATTCGCGGATGCTTTCGTCCAATCCACGCAGCAATGGATAGAGGAAGTAAGAGATCACGCTACGTTGCCCGACCTTCATTTCCGCCGTAACGGCCATGCCGGGGATGAGCTGCGTACGGGCGGAGGGCAGCCGAAGTTGCACGTCGGACAAATCGATCAGTACGCGGTAATAGGGAACTGTCGTGCGGCGCGCAGCTTCGGCTTTAGGATCTGGCACAAATGAATCTTGGCTGATGACGCGGACCGTCCCTGTTCCCGTCCCGTATTTCTGGAACGGGAAAGGCTCGAACTTGATCCGCACCGGCTGGCCGATTGATACCTGCCCGACATCCCTGCCCTCAACGTTGACCTCCGCCTGAAGCGGTACATCCCGCGGGACGAGCACGAAAAGCGTTTCCGCCTCGCGCACGACCGAACCGATCGTACGGCTGGCGATCTCGAGCACGATGGCGTCTGCCGGGGCCCTCAATACGATTAGTTGTCTGCGCAGTTCGACCTTCTTTAGCTCTTCCGATGCGCTGTCTCGCTTGGTCAGCGCCTCGACCAGGTCCTGGTACGCCGTGCGGCGAAAATCCTCGGCGAACACTTTCTGATCGGCTCGTGCTTTGTCGACCCGGTGGGTGTAATCGGCGATATTGCCGCGAACACGAGCCAGATTGCTTTCGACGTCGAGTCGGGCATCGCGGGAAAGCAGGAAATTCAACTTCGATCCGACTTCCTTGTCCATCAACGTGCTGCGCATTGACTCGATCGACCGCATGTTATCAAGCCGCTGCACCAGGACCGCTTCTTCGTTCTGCGCTGTCTTCAAATTGGCCTGAGCAGAAGCGATCTGCGCATCGAAATTCTGCATCTGCGCTTCGCGCGCCGACTTCCTTTGGAGGAACATCTTGTGCTGCAGGACAGAATCGGCATCGCCGAAATCGGCCACGACATAATCGGATCCAGCCAACTCAGCTTTCAGACGAGCAATCGATGCATCGAAAGCAGCAACCCTGTTTCGCAACTGGTCGTGATCCGCCTGCGAGAAGGTCGGATCGAGCGTCGCCAGCAGGTCGCCGCGGTTTACCCGATCACCAGCCTTGACATGGATCTCGCGGATAACCGAGGTCTCAAGCGGCTGCACCACGAGGTTCGGGCGCATGGTAACCAGCTTGCCCTGGGCCGTTACAATCATGTCGACCTGTGACACCGTGGCCCAGGTAACCGCAGCTACAATCAGTGCAAGGATACAATAGAGCGTGAGGCGAGCGAACCGCGGCGGCGATCGTTGCTCTACCTCGATCGCATCGGACTGGAATTCGGCAATCACGCGCGGTTGTCGGGAGGCCCTGAACAGCTTTCCCCTGCGCCGCTCAACCTTTCGGGGCTGCGCCAACTGATCCGCTTTCGCAACGGCTCGCGGTTTCTCCGTCCTCATGCGATTTGCTTCGTCTGTTGGTTCCAGAGATGTCGGTAGATCGTGCACTTCGAAAGCAAATGATCGTGACGATCCACGTCAACGATCTGACCACGGTCGATCACCAGGATTTCGTTGGCGTCCGCGAGCATCGACAGCCGATGCGAAACGATAATAACGGTTCGTCCCTCGGCGATCCGTCGCAAATTGCGGCGGATGATCATCTCGCTCTCGGAATCGAGTGCACTGGTCGCCTCATCGAGAATGAGAATACGGGGGTCGGTGATGAGTGCCCGCGCGATCGCGAGACGTTGCTTCTGACCGCCCGACAGGTTTGAACCGTTCTCTTCAATCATCGTATCGAAGCCACGCGGCAAGCGCTCGATGAACTCGTCGGCGCCGGCGAGCTGCGCGGCCCTTACTACTTCGGCAAACGTCGCATCGCGCTTCACGCAGGCGATGTTGTCTCGAACCGTACCTCGAAACAGAAAACTGTCCTGCAGAACTACGCCGAGATTCCGGCGCAGATGCTCGAGCTCGAGCTCCCGGGAATCGTAGCCGTCGATCCGCAGCAAGCCCTGCTGCACCGGATACATTCCAGCAATCAGGCGCGTGAGCGTTGTCTTGCCCGAGCCGCTTCGGCCGACTATTCCGAATACGGAGCCGGGCGCAATCGAGAACGACACGTCATTCAACGCCGGCGCACCTTCGGCGCCGTACCGAAAGGAGACGTTTTCGAACTCGATTTTCCCGGTCAGATCCGGCCGCAATCCGTCGCGGTTGCCGTCCCTTTCCGGCTTTTGGTTCATCACCTCGCCTAGCATTTTAACGGCCAGGGCGACTTCCTGATATTCATGAACCATGGTGACCATTTGAACCAGCGGCCCAGAAACCCGTCCCGCCAGCATATTGAAGGCTACCAGTGCGCCGATGGTCAATTCGCCGCTAAAGACGTCGAGCGCACCCAGGCCAATGATCCCAAGCGTCATCATCTTCTCGAGAAATCCGGTGACCGCCTGGGCGGTCGCCGAAATCTTCTCGACTCCGAAACGCATGGACACCGCTTGTGCACAGCGGTCGTCCCAAGTCTTGCCCTGCAATGGCTCCATGGCCAGTGACTTCACGGTGCGCATGCCGTGTACGGTCTCGACCAGCAGCGCCTGCCGCGCACCCTCCGCTTGGTACAAGTCATAAAGTCGTCGGCGGAATGGCCCCATCAACAAGGCAACAACGAGACCGCTGAGAGCGGTGAAGGCCAGAACGACAGAGGTCAGCTTCAAGCTGTAGAGCGCCAGTACCGGGATGAACACCAATAGCGACAACGCGTCGAGAGTTGTCAGGAAGAGCCGCCCCGTCAGGAATTCACGAATTCGCCCCGCCTGCTGCATATGCTTCACGAGAACGCCGGCCGAAATGTGCTCGAAGAAAGTTACAGGCAGGCCGAGCAGATGGCCGAATGTCTTGGTCGCTATGCGGATGTCGACCTTGTTCGTCGCATAGAGCAGCAGGTAGCGCCGCAGGAAACCGAATATCGCATCGAAAGCCAGCGCAGCGGCGGCGCCGGCCGCCAGTACGTAAAGCGTGGTAAAGCTCTCATGCACCAGGACTTTGTCGATGACTAACTGAAAGAAGATGGGGAGCGCGAGACCAAGCGCGTAAAGCAGCAGGGCACAAATGGCGACATCGGTGAACAGCCGCCACTGACGCAGCAGGTCGGGGACGAACCAGCGAAGCCCGAATTTCTTCCGGCCGTCCGACAATATGTTTTCGCGTTTTATCAGAATGGCGTCCCCCCGCCATCGCGCGCAAAATTGCTCTTGGCCAACGACGAGCGGCTCATTCTGACGCTCGGCAAGCGGGTCAAAAACAACAACCGCCGCGGTGCCATCAGACATCTCCGCAGCGCGAAGAACGACGACCCAATTACCGTTCGAGAGGCGGAGCATAACCGGGTATGCCTGCCCCATCCGGAAGAGAACGCCCCAATCAAGCTGGGTGGCCTGCGCGCGCAGGCCCGCCTCCTTCGCCATCCGAAGCAAGAGGTCCACCGACGTCGGAGTGCCGTCGACCGCATAGCCATGCCGCAGGCGCTCGGCCGGCAGATCGATGCCGTGGTGGGTGGCCACCCTGGCAAGGCAGTCTAGCGCGGTCTGCGGACACGTGTCCTTCGACGCCACTTCCAACGCGCCAGCACTATCGGTTTCAGCGGAAATTGCTTGAGACATTCGGAGACCGTGGGCTATTCGGAGTAGGCTGCCCCGTAGGTGAACCAGCATGTGACGGGTCGGTGCGCCGAACTGCGCCAGCATCGACCAGGCCCTGAAGCGCCTTCTGCATCACCTCGACCGAGTTCGCGAACGACTCCACCGAGAAGATCAGTCTTTGACGGAATACCCGCTTCGGAGCGTTGCTGGCGTCCCGTTCCGTTGGTGAAAGGCTGAACAGGTCAACACGTACGATCGAGCCGCCCACGGTGATTTCGCTAATCCCGTCCGTAAAGAGTTCCGTGTCCATTGTGGTGACTCCTATGCTGCCAATTCTGGCCTGATGATTGGGTCAGCGCCGTAGCTGATCGAATTGAAGCGTCGGTCGCAAACAGCCTCGAACCGCCGCAGATAGGTGCCTGTGTCCGAGGCTAAATCGTAAAGGCGGATCGGAAAGCATTTTGCATCAGCAGCATGGCAACCCGACGGAATAATAATTACATTAATCTGTATTTAATAGAGCCGTCAATTCGATTCTAAAAATTAAATGAAGTATCCTTTATAGGGACGCGATTGGGCTGATTTCAATGAGCGGCGGCGGCGGAGTGCCATTCTGAACGATGGATCCATTTACCATCTGCAGCCGCAAGATAAGGAATAGCGGCGAGCGGCGGTTCCAAAATTAACATCCTGAGCGCCTATCAAGCTTAATCAAGGAGTTTTGTTGCAGGCGATTGGGCTCTCGCTAAGTTGCAGCACATGCCAAAGCGCGATAGGCCGCACATGAAGGATGATCTGACGGTTCGTTACGAGGAAATTCTCCGCCTGCGAGAAGAACTCGAGAGGCTGCTCGCCCGGTCAAAACAACCACATTCCCGGAAAAAATCGAATTCTCGCAAAACCCCTAATCGCTCGCGCGATTGAACCGTCATATTCCCCCGAGCAACGGCTATCCCGCAACCGTGCCGGGCATGTTGCAGCGGAGCTTAGCTTGTCCAAGCAGTGCCGGCCATGTTCATGGATGGTACTTCCGATCCGCGGCAGATGGTCACGCCGCCCGAAATTCAATCTGCCTCACCTCTTTGGTCCATGCCTTTGAGCCACGGCGTATTGGAAGCGTCACATTAACTATCATCATTTAATTTGGACACCAGATTTCTTTCCTGTTATATTTAAATGCCTCAAATCCTCGGCCGGAGGCTTCCACCGGCGTCCGGCCCCACACAATTACCGGTGCGGCCGCCGGGCGGCGAGATCACAGGCGGCGCAGCGAGCACCGAAATGCTTCAAACCAACATGTTACAAGCCGAAAAAACCCGCGGTCCTCAGATCGATGCGAGGTATAGCGATAATGCCGGATCCGGCGGCATGGCCGAGATTGTCAATTTCGCGCTGGGGCTACTGCGACGCCAATACCTTGTGATCATCATCACAGCGGTGTTCGCAATAACGTCCTGCATAATCTATCTGCGGATCACTCCACCGACCTATACCGCACACGTGCAGGTCCTCTTGGCAAACCCCAAGCCAGAGTTCGTACAGCAGCAGTCGATACTTGCAGACCCAACCTTCGACCGCACGCAGGTCGAGACACAGATTCAGCTGGTCAGATCGAGCGCAATCGCGACATCAGTCATCACTCAGCTTAACCTTGTCAACGACCCGGATATCAGCGGTCTCGGCCCCTCGCTGTCCTCGTTGTTGTGGCGTGGGCCACGAACATGGAACTCGACCCTGGAGCAATCTAAAGCAGACACTCCGGCGAGATTGTCCGATGCCGCTATCACTGCATTCCAGGACCGGCTCTCAGCAAGTCGGGTCGGCATGAGCAGCATTCTTGAGATCAGCTTCACTTCGAGCAACCCCGAACGGGCCGCGGAAATCGCAAATGCAGTTGCAAAGACATACATCACGGAACAACTTAATGCGAAATTCGAAGCCAATCGAACTGCAACAACCTGGCTGCAGGACAGGTTGCGCGATCTTGGCGACCAAGCAAGCAATGCTGAACAAGAAGTTAATCGATACAAGTCTCGGAACAACATCGTTTCGTCGGACGGAAAGTCGATCGACGACCAGCAGGTCAGCGATCTCAATAATCGATTGAGCGCCGCTCGGGCTCAGGTGACCGAAAATTCGGCCAGGTTAAACCAGTACGAAAGTATACTGCGCAGCAACCCAGCCAATTTGTCTTCGATTGGCACTCTGGAGGCAGCGGGCTCCGATGTCTTGAGCAATCCGATTATAAACAACCTCCGACAGCAGTATCTCGAGCTGATGAGACGCGAAAATGAGTACGCGGCCAGATTTGGACGTAACCATCAGGCCGTACTCACCATCCGGGATCGCATGCAGAATTTGCGTTCATCGATTCTTGAGGAAGTCAGAAGAGTTGCCGAAACCAGTCGAAACGACCTAGAGGTTGCCAAGCAGCGACAGCAAGATATTGAGAAACAGCTGACCCAAGCCGTGCAGCAATCGCGCGCAACGGGTGCAGCTGAATTGGCCATAAGGGAGCTGGACAGTCGTGCAAAGGGATTGCGCAGCCTATCTGACATTTTCCAGCAGCGCTACGTGGGCTCCAAGCAACAGGAGACTTTTCCCATCACCGAGACGAGGGTGATCCAGCCTGCGTCGCCGCCGCAGAGCAAGAACAAGCCGAAAAGCAAGATGGTCATGGCGATGGGCTTGATTGGCGGCATCGGTTTCGGGGTCATGTTAGGCTTGTTCCGAGAGCTAATGGATCGCGTCTTTCGCACCTCCGCGCAGATTGAAGCTGAACTGGGGCTGCCATGCCTCGCGTTGGTGCCAGGGCTCGTCTTGCCGCAATCGCCAATGCGCAGAGCCAAATCGCGTCCGACCGATGGGGATATGGGGCAGCGAACTATTGCGAGGGATTCGGCTATCCACCGCGCCGTCATCGACAGGCCGCTATCGAGGTTCGCCGAAGCGATACGTTCGATCAAGCTGGCAATCGACCTGAACGCAACCAAGACCTCAAACCAGGTCATTGGCTTCACCTCAGCTCTGCCCAATGAGGGCAAGACAACGATTGCAGCTTCCCTGGCGCAGCTCGTTGGGCACGGTGGAAAGAGCGTCATCATCGTCGACTGCGACCTGAGGAATCCCTCGCTGTCTTCCAGTCTCGCACCACATGCAGCCGCCGGCATAATCGAGGTCACCAATGGCAGTCAATCGATAGAAGAGACCGTTTGGCGGGACCCGACGACGAACCTGGCCTTCTTGCCGGCCGTTCGGCGGAGCGATGTACTGCATAGCAGCGAACTTCTTTCGACCGATGCGATGCACAAGCTCTTCGACCGGTTGCGGGCGAGTTATGACTACGTCATCGTCGATCTTCCGCCCCTGACTCCCCTGGTCGACGTTCGCGCGACAACACAGCTCGTCGACCACTTTATCCTCGTCGTCGAATGGGGACAGACGAAGATCGACGTCGTCAAGCACGCCCTCCACACCGCACCTACCATCCACGACAGCCTGATCGGCACCGTCCTCAACAAAACCGACATCAAAGCAATGGCTCGCTACGACAGCTATCTGCGCGACTACTACAGCGACGACCACTGCGCCCGCTACGGCCTATCCAATTCCGGCTAAGCAGGGATTTGTTATTCAATCTCGGCGATAATTAGTTGTTCGCGCCGGCCCGCAACTGTTGCAGGCCCGCAACACACGGGGACTGCTTTTCAGTTAGATAGACGAACAGGCTGGCTCGATTCGCCGGGCAGTGCCAACGTGCCGCCATTGGTCTCAGTTTGATAGTTGGGGGAACGGCTCTGATCCGGACGCTGCAAATCGGGGCGAGAATCGCGGTCGGCATTATGACCCTGTTCTGTGCCGGATGTATCATCACGCCGGGTAGCGGCCCGTTGGGCGCTGACGTCCAGAGAGCCAAGGAAGGCAGCGAGCCGGCCGCCCTCCCCTACGCGCTGGTCAAGCTGACCCCGGAAGTCGTCAACATTCTTGGAAACCATATACCCAGGCTGTCCACGGCGTTTGCCGCTCAAACGCCGCCGAAAGCATTTCGCTTCGGGATCGGCGACATTGTCAGTGTCACTATTTTTGAGGCCGCAGCCGGCGGTCTTTTCACGTCCGAAGCGGGCGTTCGCGCTGGCAACTTTGTCACTATTCCCAACCAAGCGGTCGACGAACAAGGCAATATCTCGGTTCCATACGCGGGTTCTATTCGGGCCAAGGGCCGCACGCCCTTCGAGATTAGCCAGGAGATCACGGACAAACTCAAGGCTCGCGCCCTTGAACCGCAAGTCGTCGTCAACCTCGCGACGCAAAACACTTCTTTGATCACCGTCCTAGGGGACGTGCGAGCCGCCGGACGTTTTCCAGCCAGTCCCTCTGGTGAACGCGTCCTCGATGCGATCGCACGTGCGGGCGGCCCATCTGCGCAAGGCTACGACACCTGGGTCTCACTCAAACGGATGGGACATCGTGCGAGCGTGCCGTTTGGCGCGCTCATGTATGAGCCCGCCAATGACATTTATGTACTCCCCAACGATGTCATCTACCTATTCAATATGCCGCAGACCTTCGTCGGGTTTGGCGCCGGCGGGACCCAAGGCCTATTCAAGTTCGACGCCTGGCGCCTGTCATTGGCCGAGGCAATCGGAAAACAAGGCGGACTGAATGACTCTCAAGCCGATCCAGCGTCGGTGTATTTATACCGCGGTGAAACGCGAGCGATTGCTAAAGAGATAGGTATCGACGTCACACCGTTTCAGGGCGAGATCATTCCCATCATATTTCACGTGAACCTCCGAGATCCCTCGGGCTATTTCCTTGCCCAGTCATTCCAGATGCGGAACAAGGACGTCATCTACACATCTAACTCGGTTAGCGTGGAGACCACAAAATTCTTGGTCTTCCTGAGAACCATCATGGCGACCGTGAACGACCCGATCATCTACGCAACCAACTTCTTTGCTCTCAAAGCTGCTGCTTCCGGCACCGGAACGACGACGATCATCACAACGCCGCCGCCGATTACCACCACGACCCCATAATCGTTGAGTCCCGGCTGAACAACCGGAACACGCGGCCTGATGCGGCCAATAGATCTGAGTATCGGTGCGGGGTCGCAAGTGACCGTGCCGGCGGCTTCCGCCAAGGAACTGCTCTTCGTTTGGTTGTCCTACTCGCGCCATAGCGGCGCAACATCGCTCAGCCACGCTGCATAACGACTTGCCCCGCGGGCAACCGACGCTGACCGAAGGGCGACCAGTATTTGGGCAGATCGATCCCACGAGGATCATCATCAGCGGCGGGCGACGCGACGCCCCACTACGATTTGCTGCATCGATCATTCCCCGGAGAAACCGGTCCCGCTATAATCAGCGCCCCAAAAAATAACCCGACTCATTTAATTCGACGCGGTTTTTGCTTGATTTATTTAAAGCGTTAATAATAGATTAAACTTATTACAGAAAGCCTCGAACAGTCTGGTTCTGGCATGAACTTTATTAACCGACAGGTTGCAGCCGGCCTCCACGAGGAGATTGCCCTCGAACTGTACAGCCCTCCCTCGGGCGCACAGCGAAAATGGCCAATCCGATATGGGTCCATCGAGTTGGTCGCGATTTGTACCGATCTCGGTACCATCGTCCTCGCAAGCATCGTTTCAGTCTTCTTGTATCGGCTCTGCACTAGCTGGGGCGCGACCGGATTCGCAAACGCCATCGGCTCGGCCATCATAGTATCAGTGATGTTCGTATCGTTGCTAAGGGTGCAGGGTATGTACAATCCACGTGAACTGCTGGTCCTGCGCAGTCAGGCTCGCGCCGTTTGCGGCGCCTTGCTTTTCGCATTTATCGTTCTCGCCGCTGTCGCCGGCTTGCTCAATGTCGGTGACGAATATCCTCGCGGCGCCGGAATGGCCTTTGCGCTTACCAGTCTTGCATCACTCGTTGTCGGACGAGCTCTCATCAAGAGCTTGCTCATGAGAGGCCTCAGCAAAAGGAAATTCGCCGGCGGCAATATCATTCTGATCTCGGATCAACCACAGTCTAGTGACGTGGGACTTTTGCCAACGCTGAACATGCTCGGATTTTGTGTGACCAAGCATTTCAGGTTGCCTTCGCCTCGTTTCGGTTCTGATCACCGCAAGCGGCTTAGCGCCCGCGTAATTGAAAACGCTCGCGGCTCAAACGTCGAGGAAATCATCGTTGAGGCAGACCCGAACCAGTGGTCGGAATTGCGTGCATTTATCGCCGAACTGCGGGTTCTGCCGACTCCTGTCTCCTTTGTACCCGTCGGCGCGCTTTCGGAGATGTTCAGGCGACCCACGCGGGACCTTGGCAGCACGGTATGCGTGGAAATCCAGCGAGGGCCACTTACATTCTTTGAGCGAGCCATCAAGCGGTTTACGGATTTGGTCGGCGCCGGACTTGCCCTGGTTGTTCTGTCGCCGCTGCTTGCTGTAGTTGTATTAGCGATCAAGCTGGACTCGTCTGGTCCGGTCCTTTTCAGGCAGCAACGCTGTGGCTTCAACGGTCGGAGTTTCTCAATCTACAAGTTCCGCACCATGCGCGTGCTGGAGGACGGGCCATCGGTCATCCAGGCGCGGCCGGTCGATAGTCGTGTGACTCGCGTTGGAAAATGGCTGCGTCGGACCAGCATCGATGAGCTACCGCAGCTCATCAATGTGCTCTACGGAAGCATGTCACTTGTCGGGCCGCGGCCGCACGCCATCTCTCAAGACGGCCAGTTTGACAAGGTTGTCCGCAATTATGCCTTCCGGCGACGCGTGAAGCCCGGGTTGACGGGTTGGGCGCAGATACACGGGTGTCGAGGACCCACACCCACCGCCGCCTCCATTGAACGGCGGGTTGAGTACGACCTTTGGTACATCGACAACTGGAGCGCTCGATTGGATCTGGCTATCCTGGTCCGGACACCGATTGAGGTGCTGCGCGGTCGCAACGCCTACTAGGCGCTAGAATTGGCCTGACAGCGAGCAGATTGATCCGAACTGATTCAAGGCGCTCTCAGTGAGACAGCACCTTGTAAGTCAACATAGCCGGCGTAGCGCCAACTCAAGCCCGGGAATTACACGTCAGTATTGTTTCTCTTGGACTAGAGCGTCAGCTATGTGCGCCAGAAGCGCCTGTTCGTCCGTTTGGATCGTTTGGCGAACGCTTTGAGTGCGCGACGTCCTCTTTTCGCCTTGTGGAAGGCCGGGCACCAGCCCATTCAGCTCATTCTCGATTTCTGTCCAATCCCGATTGGTCACCGCTTGCCTCTGCCGCGCATCGATAATGCCTGACGGCAAGTTATCTCAGTTCGCCAGCCGCGCCTCCAACCCATTAATTTTGTGGTTAATAATAAAATACCCCGTCGATCAGCTCACGCTCGCTGACGAGCCTTCGTGCCAGCCTCGCCAATCCGGAAATCTTCGATCTTGCGTCCCGACTTGACTGCCGCAACCAGCCACCTCGGCCGCTTGCCGCGACCCGACCAGGTTTCGGAGGTTTGAGGATTCCGATACTTTGGCAATACCCGGGGATACTTGCGGCGAGGCTTGCGGTCCGGTTGCAAATTTCCCGAATCATCACCGACAATTGTGCCGCGACTAAGCACCGCCAAGCGCTTCTCAAGTTCGCCTTTTTCGGCCCTGATCCGCGCTGACAAAATCCCGCTGATCTCTCCGTGAAGCGCCCAAAGCTCATCCAGAGACCAGGACTCTAAATCGATTTTCTTCGAAGCCATGCCGTCGCTCTTGATTTCCCCTTAGAACATAATGCGATGTCACACCCACGAATAACAATCAAGGGGGATTACAAGGGTTCCACGGGAAATGGATTATTCTGGCGCTCTTCGCGATTGCTTTACACAGAAATCTAGCCGCACGAAATCCTCCGCCTGGGCGGCCCTTTGAACTGCACCGATCAAAAAGCTGCAGTCAAGGACGAGGAGTTCGCCAGCCGTGGTCCTGGCGTGCGCCAAGGCTCGATCGACCCCGCCGATGCTGCGCTTTCCTGCGCGGCCCCTCGCCTCTGTGGCGAAAGAAAAGCGACAGCCGGCATCTGATGACTTCGATATCCTTCAGGACACGCTGCCTAAGTTCAATCTGGTGTCTAAGTTGGCCAACATCACTCGATGCGGCGGACGGTACCATGCAGCGGCCAACCGCATCTTGAAGGCGAGAAAGGGAGGAACCGATAGAATCCATTTGAAAATCCATTTGGGCACCTACGCAAAAACTCTACAGCAAACGACCCTACCCTGCTCAAAACCCCAAATACGCCCTTGCTTTTAACTGAATTAAATTATTTAATTTACAATCAAATAATGTTTAAAAGCCTAAATCTATCGATTCAAACTTCGCACGTATTTGGCGTCATCGCCAGCGATATTTCGAGGATTGGATGCTTCCGTCAAAACCGCAATCTGTTAGCCTTAACGGACCCGCGATGCGCAGGACAGACTTGGAGGCTATGGATTTTGACGAGCTTTGGCTCTTGCATGAGCAGCTCACCAAACTCCTGTCAGAAAAAATCACCACAGAAAAACTTCAGTTGGAGAGGCGGCTGGCGCAATTGAGCCGCGTAGAGCAGATGCGCGACGTTGAGGGCACGCCTGCCAACCGTCCGCGACGCAAATATCCAAAAGTTCAGCCAAAATACCGGAACCCCTCTCAGCCCTCGCAAGTGTGGTCTGGGCGCGGAAAGCAGCCGAGATGGCTGGTCGCCGCCTTAAGCGCCGGACGGAAGTTGGAAGATTTTGTAATAGACAAAAGCGTTAACCTTGCAGACGACGATAGTCACAACGACGAGACCTCTTGAAGCGGGTCGCGGTTAACGCATTCCATTGCATAGGAATTTTGGCCCGCTGCACGCGTGCACTCGAGGTAAGTCACTAAGTTGCTGCGAATACCTGTGACTTCCCCAAGCAATATCCCGTAAAGTTCCACGCATGATGTGAGGGCTGCCGGTGTTGCGTTAGCCTTGGTCACAACGTGAAGCTGCTTGTGAGCCTGTTTTATTGTTTTGAGCGAATCCTGAAGAGTTCTATTGTAGGCTTTGCTTGTAAGATCGTCACCCATAGAAGCCGCCCGTGTATCAGGAAAGCTAGAATTCCCGAGAAGATTAGACGACGGTGGCGGGAAGTAGGTTCAATGTTTCCGTGAAGTTTATGCCTTGTAATGAGGGGGCGCCGACAGAAGCCGGACGATAATCTGGTCGGATGCTACGGTGGCTGATCAGCTCCCACCAAAGCACTTGGCAGGGGACCTAGCGGGAACGGTTCACGGCAGTTCGAGCCTCAGGATGGAATCCTGTGAGAGTTGGGGATACCGGGGCGGGACCTTTCCCTGTTGATCGGGCTGGGGCAAGCTGGAGCTTGAGGATAGTCTCGGGACACATCAACAAGAGGGACCGTAATGTCGACTGCGCCTCGAATTCTCATTTTGTCGGTCTCGTTGACCGCATTCCTCGCTATTTCCACGAGCTCCATAGAAGCAGCAGATAGGGTCGTCCAGCCGATTTCGGTGGCAGGAGCGGATCTTAGCGCGCACCGCTGGAACGCAAGGCCGCCGCGTTCAGTCGGACCTCGCCATGCTCGGTGCGAGCTGGTAGAAGGCGTCCGGGGTGCGACCCCCCTAACCGTGCCGTTTTTCGGGTCCGGCTGGTATCCTGGACCTGCGCATTACGGACCTTGCTGGCGCTATCGAGCGGGTGCGGTCATTTCAGTCAGGTATTAGGCGGCTAGCGGCTGGGCAGGTTGATACCTGCTGGCCGTGGCGCCAACGTTCGAGGGGTTCAATACAAACAACGCGTTACGTTGCCGTCACTAGCTAGCTCATCGGTGATCATCAATCCCTGCTAGCGGTTCGCGAGCCAGCGTTTGCTCTCTGGCGATCCTTCGCACGACCAACGCTTATGCCGATACTTCGGATGCGCTCATAAATTTGGCTGAGCGCATCCGAAAGCTTTCAGGCTGAACTACTACGAGAAGTGGAAGTCGTGACTACTGATGGCGCCCAGCTTGGTGTTCTTTAACGTCACCGAGTTGTCCGCATCAGCCGAAATGACAACATCTTGGCCTACCTGCGCTGCATGGGCGAGAACGCTCGCGAAACTGTCGAAGACGCTCTTGCTGAACTGAACCACGTCGTGGGACCGTCCGTACGTACCGAAATCCTTGACGACGTCGTTCCCGAAGTTCGGCGCAAATACGAAGGTGTCAGCGCCTCCATTCCCAACGAAAAGGTCATCGCCGGAGGTACTCGTCAGCGTATTGCTCCCTGTCGAGCCGAGGATCGCATTGCCCGAAGTGCCAACAACCTGACCGGAGCTATCGATCTGCTTGGCAGTATACGTATGCACCGTGTCGGATACGGCGGACGATGTCTTGAAGGACCAGCTGCCGTCGGCAGCTGTATTCACCGTTCCCAGCGATGCGTTGCCGTCGTACAGCTTGATCTGACTGTTGGCATCGGCGACGCCTTTGATCGTGACGATATCGCTCCAGTTCTGGTACATGGTGGTCAAAGCGACGGACGAAGTCGGCGCAGTTGGACTGGAAGCACCGATCTGTCCGTCACCATTGAGATCCTGATGGAAGCTCGTCTCGAGCGTTTTTAGGCCATAGTTCGTACCCGACACCTGGCCGCCCGACACGGAGCCGGTCAGGGCGCTGACATGGGAAACGTAGTTGCCGTTGCTGTCGGTGTTCCAGGCCGTGTACTGACCGGTGCTCGCCTCCTTCCAGGCAACCTGATAGCCCGTCGCCGTCTTCTCCGCTCCAATCGGCGCCCAGGTGCCATCTGTCCCATCCACAAAATCCGCACCGCGATACTTCAACGTGGGGCCGGATCCGGTGCTGCTGTTGAGGTAATATTTGCCGCCGCTCTCAACGAGACTTGTCGAACCAGCCGACTCGACTAGCTCACCCAGCGTTGGCGTTGGCGACGTTGGCGTTTGCGACGACCCATTGATCGCGCTGCTGACCGACTGCGACGCCGCACTGACATTGCCGGCCGCGTCGGCGGCCTTGGCCGTCAGCGCATGCGTGCCGGTCGACAAGGCGTTCGTCGTGACGCTCCAGGCCCCGGTCGAGTTCGTTGTCCCGGTTCCGACCGCCGTGGTGCCGTCGTAGACCGTGACCGTGCTGTTGGCCTCGGCTGTCCCAGACAGCTTGACCTGATTGGCATTGACGATGGCGTTGCTGCTCAGGGCCGGGGCAGTCGGCGCCAGCGTATCCACCGTCACGGTCACCGCACCGGATGCGGCACTGGTCTGGCCGCTCGAGGTGGTCGCGGTCGCCGTCAGCACATGCTTGGCGTTGGTCAGGACGCCAGTGATGTAGTCCCAGCTCCCGGTCGAACTGGCGGTCGTCGTGCCGATCTGGTTGCCGTTGTCATACACCGTGATCGTAGCGTTGGCGGCGGCGGTGCCCTTCACGTCGATCTTGTTCGCATTGGTGATCCCGTCACCGGTCTTGCCCGAATCGGGCGACCAGGAGGAAATGCTGGGTGCGCCCGGAGGCGTGCTTGGCGAGCTCGGAGGCGTGCTCGTTCCGCCGCCTGTCACCGGCTGAGGGGGTGGAATGAGATTGCCCGGGACGAGCTGACCGTCCACGATTGTTGCCCAGCGCACATTGTCCCACTGAGTGATGTTTAATGTGGCGCCCTCATATCCGGGCGGAACGTAAATGAGAAACGGAGCAGACCCAAAAGAGTCTTGAATGAAATAGACATCTTTGAGGGCGACGTTGTAAGTGTGACCGGCTCCCGCATCCGCGTTAATTCGCAGACCAAACGGGCCGCCGTCGAATACCACATTATTGAACGTGTAATCTCCGCCCAAACGATCGTCTGCAACGAACACCCCAGCGGTTGCATTTTGGTTGTGGGACACAATTGTCGTATTTGTAACGGTCAAATTTCCCTTGGTGCCGGGAGCATAGATCTGAATACCGTCCGCGTGATCGCCGGCTGCTCCCGTTGTGTCGATGTACGAATTATTGACGTATACATCTCCGCCTGAAAAAATGTCCACGCCTTCCGTGCCTTGCATGCGGACGTCGTCGAGGGTGAACGAGCCACTTCCGGTGTAGCGGACCCCGACTGCGACAGACGCTCCCCCGGCTTTGGTAATACTCGTATTCGAAAGCGTCCCCGGATTGGCCATATTGACAAAGCCGGAATTGGTATTGTCGCTAAACGACGGGTCGTTCCAGTTCAGAGGGATGTTGTCGTAGGTGGCCATCATGTTTCCTTAAGCGCCGCGTCCGAGCACGCAGCGGTTTTCTATTGAGCAACCGTTGTACCGACCAACGTTACCGTGTTGCGTGGTCCCGTCGTCGCCAACCATACATTCCGACGGACGAGGTCGCCGTCGGCGGAGGCTTTTTTGGGACGACATGTCGGCCCACCCAAGGTGATTTTTCAATTGTCCCGTCAAAGTTCCCGCGCCGGAATTTAGTGCAGCAGCTCGTCGACTTAGCTTCCAGCTTCAGATTCTTCTTCAGTTTCGCTGCCATGTTCGTCGGGGTTCATCCCTCACGCTCGTCACCTGCATATCGTCCGCCGGCTTGTCCTCAAAGCTTGTCGAAGCTTGGGAACTTGCGCGCCATGCAATGCGACGCAGCACGACGGATGCTGTGCGCGATCTTCTGAGAGCCCTGAGTTTGGCAACGAGATCGTCGGCTGTTCTTCAATTTCAGCAGGACCGATCAGCGAGTGGCAATGTTCAATGACATACAGGCGCGCTCGGGTCGATTGTCTGTTGGAAAAGCAGCCTCTGATTTTGTCACCGATCATGCCCTGGCGGACCGCAGACTGGCGAAGCTGGAGCTGGCGTTGCGAGACGCATAGCGCTGGAGCGTCGTCCATGTTCCTGGCACGACAGTCCATCGAGCCTGAGATGTCATTTCCGCCTAGCAAGGGTTCCCGCCGAGAATCAAGGGTTCCCACCGAGAAAGAGAAGTACTTCAGGGCGAAACACGATGGCATGCCCCCCTCAATCGTAATCGCGTCCGCGCTCATTGCCGCCCGGCTGCCCTCACATTCACAAATTAAATGTGATTAGACACGATGCAACTTTTAATTTAATTATCTCATCGCCAACCAAATTAAATTGACCTCGTATGTTTCAGCGCATTTTTAATTCGATTTCAGCGCTGGTTGGTTGATGTCGTTATCTGGGTGCCATGGAGGAAAAGATGACGAATGCCAATCCAACAAAAAGCCGGGCCGTTCAGCAATTAATGGGAACTGAGTCTTCTGCGGATTCTGCCTTTGATTGGCTCTCCCTAGTTTATCCCATCAACAGTTTGATCATTGGCACCCGAGACGACGATGCCCTAGCTGCACAAGCTGAAGGCGATGTGGTCTTGGGCCTTGCAGGCAATGACCTTCTAAGCAGTGCATTCAACCGCACAGCATTGATCGGAGGTAGCGGCAACGACACGCTGACCTCTACCGTTGTTGTCCCACTCCAAAGCGATGCGCCTGTGCACGGCATTGCCATTCAGTTCGGCGGAACAGGCGACGACGACCTCGATGCGACCGTCACCCTTCAGGGCGGGAGCACGCCTCAGAGCACGGAGCCAATCGCAGATGTGCTAGTCGATGGCGGCAGCGGAAACGACACTATCAATGCCACGGCAAATGTGACGCTTCCTGCCTTTGGAATTGTGACCGTCAGAACCGACGTGATCGGCGGAAGCGGCAACGATACCATTCATGCCGTTGCTGATGGCCGTAATGTTATCGGAACCAGTATCGCGATGAACACCGTCGACGGCGGCTGGGGCAACGACCACATCACAGCTGATGCCGAAACGGAATTCTCTGCGCTCCGCGGCACAGCCAGCAACGTATTGTTCGGTGGCAACGGCAACGATGTCCTGGACGCGTCTGCTGAGGGGCGATCCAATTTCACCGAGTCGGTTACAAATGAGCTTCACGGTGGTCGGGGCAACGACGTGCTGCATGCCTTCAACCTGACAGACTCCAATAACGGCAGGCCGGTTGGTATCAACCAGCTTTGGGGCGATGATGGCAACGACACCCTCGATGCGACTCATTCCACCGACGGGGAGAACACCGTCACGGATGTCACGAATTACCTCGATGGCGGGAAAGGCAATGACAACCTGACTGCGAACTCCACCGCGCTTGGCGGATTTGTTCGCGCACTCAATCAACTCGAGGGCGGCGATGGAAGAGACAGCCTCACGGCACATCTCGACGCTGTAGCTCACGGCGGGCCGGATCTCGGGCTGGATCTCTACAATGTCGCGAATATCCTGAATGGCGGTTCCGGAGATGACCAGCTTACCGCATTCCTTTCGGCAACCCCTGATCCTGTGGTTACAGACGATTCTATTGCCGAGAATCGTCTGGATGGCGGCGCCGGAAACGATGTCCTGACGGCAACCGTTGTGTCAGGCTCAATAGGATCAAGCTTCCTCAGTGGCGGCGCGGGCAATGATCAACTCACCGTCTTTGGTGGGTCAGGAAACGTTCTCGATGGGGGCGATGGCAACGACACGCTCACAAGCGGCATCGGAAACGACGCTATGTTTGGCGGATCCGGCGCGGATACGTTCGTCTTTGCCGCTGAGAACGGGCATGACACGGCCCATTTCGAAAAGGGGCAAGACAAGATCGACCTTACAGCTTTGGCAGCAGATGGCATCCATGACATTGGCGATTTGAGTATTGAAGCGATCGGTGGAAACACCATCGTTCACTTTGATGGAGATAACGACCTCACCGTCGCCGGCGTCGTGAATCTCAGCGCAGGTGACTTTTGGTTCGCGTAGCCGGAAGCCATGTTGATTGTTCCGCCAAGACAGACATCAAGCGTAACACACGCAAGTTTCGTTGCAGCCGATTTAATAGAATCTAGTATGGGTACAAGCCGCGCGGATCTGCAAATCAGCGCGCCATGCCTCGTTATCACAACTTGGCGCCTAATTTGATTACCCGACGAGACTGCTTATGCGATCCGCGACGGCGACTTACCGGCAGCTCTCGATCCGGTAGGGCGTGGCCGATCTATTGTACTGGCTGCTGATTGTACCCTGTTTCTGGGCCGGGTGCTTACGTCACATTTGAAGGCGGCGCATCCCCGACCGCGTCGTTCTCATCGGACCATTTCTAGGTCACTCCACCATCTTTTGCGTGGGAGGTGTTGTGTCCAAGGTCGAAGTCAGGGAACCTTGTGATGAGCGCCGTCTTCAAGAACTGGATATGCCTGATAGTCGCTTCCAGCTCATTTAACCGCCTCTGCCCTTCCGCTATCTCGCTGCCGAGCAGATTCTGATAATGGTTATCCTCCGGATCGCGCGTCAGATACTCATCGGAATCATTGCCCAAGGTTACTGCCGATCGCGCTAACGCGTCATCGATACGTGCCTTCAGACCGGCCTGCTCAGCTCTCGCGCCCTCCAGCGCATCTTCTATCGACCGAAAAATAGAAGTAGCCCGGGCACGGTCAGTTTCGGTATCCCGGCTGGCCGATCGCGCCTTGAAATTGACGGCGGCGCGCGCCTTTAGAAATCGCTGAAACATCTTCGAGCTTCTCCAGAATGGCTGGGTCGAGATAGATGCTGAGTCGTCACCGCCAAGTTATCACGAAATGCGACCGTTCGGCGCAAGATCGCTTTCGTGCGAATGATGCCGGTCTATGGGCAGGGTCGAGGCTCCCAAGTTGATCATCCAAGCAATCGCCCGCGCATGGGGCAGCCCATCGCTGCCCGATTGGAACTGTTTTGATGCCGCACCGATGCCGATCTCCGATCAGCAAACTCCGAAACCACCCGAACGAGATCAAACCGTGAAACGAGTTGTGCTCGCCGGAATGAACCTGAAAGGCCACCAATCTGAGCGCAAAGCCTCGCGCCATAATTCACCCTCCAGCAATCTGCATTGGGGCACCCTCAACACAATCGACTCGATGCGACCGGCGACACCTATCTTTCCGCTGCTTGCAGGTTTCTGGGCATGTCCGCCCGAGTTGACGGGTCGCCAATAAATGCCTAATACTATTTAATTGCAATTAAAAACAATAACTCTTGATTAAAATGGGGTTGGAAGGAGGCACGCCGACTTGAGGCAAAGGCTCATTCCATAGTCGCCATTGAAGGTAAGGCCGGAGGGCATCCAGTCTAATTCGATCATGGATCGCGTTTAGCCGTATGCGCGCATCTGTCGCCATCGGAAATAGCGAGGAGGATTTTGCGCGCCTCGAACTGATTGCGTGGAGGAAATGATGGTTGAGAAGCACTCTGCAAGGCTGGGCTCAATCAGCTTCGGCCGCTCGAAAACCATTTGCACAATTCGTAGTATTTCTGCTTACGGCGCCGCACTTGATGTCGCTGCAGATGAGCAAGTCCCTGATGAGTTTGCGCTGACCGTCATCCCCGACGGTGACCCGCGGCGCTGCGCGGTCGTTTGGCGCAAAGAGAAACGCATCGCTGTCGCGTTCTATTAACTTGCCCACGAAAGAAAATTCTGCAGGACGCCCTCCGGGAGCGATGCGCCGCCGCCTGGTATTGTCTTTTCATCCTGTGGATGATCCTTGAAAACTCAGCCTGTGAGTGACCGTTGAAAACGCCACACGCGATGAGAGCGACTGGACGGTAGGTAAAGGACCATCATTATTAATTTGATTTAATTTTGATTTAATAATATAAATGCGCATTGACCTTAGGACGTACTTGCGAAGTGAATTGTGAAGTGACCCCGTAGACCTGTTTAAAAAGGCGTCACATTTGCGCCAGCCCATTGAAACTGCTCCGAGGGACGGAAAGGAAATTTGGGTCGAGGATGATCAATCGGCTTACGATGTCGCGCATTGGTCATCTGAGACAAAAGAATGGGTCTGGAAGAACGGCAGACCAATCAGGATCACGCCGACACATTGGTCTCCAATAGCCGAGCCTCAGTATCAGGAAGACGATCAGTCGAGCGGCCCCCTTTGGAACGATCGTGTGCGCCGATGGTTTATCGCTTCCTTTATCGCTGCAAGTCTGGTTATGGCTGCGTTGCTCGGAGTGCATTTCCGCACGGAGCTGGTCGCTTTTGCGGCGCGATACTTTGATCTGCCAGACATTGCCGATCTCGATAGCAAGGTGGAGTTGTCGAGCAAGCCGCACGACGAAACTGCGCGACTCCGCCAAGCGGACATCATGGTGGAGGAACTGCGGCGAACCCTTCAACAGGAACAGGCCGGCGCCAACGCACTCGCAGACGAGCTTTTGGAAGCTCGCCGCGAGATCGAAACGCAAGCCATGCAATTGCAGAAGGCCGTCGATGAAGCTCGGCAGCAGAAGCAGACGGCAGAGTCCGCCGCTTCCCAATTACAAGAATCCTTGCGGCAGGAGCAAAAAAAGGCCGCCGCGCTCACCGAGGAGATCGGTATAACACGTCAGGCGATGACGGTAGAGGCAGAACAGCAACGCCACGCGCTCGAAGGCGCACAGGCGCGCGCCGCGACACTTGCGAGTGAGCTTGCCGGAATGCGGCGCGAGATCGAAACGCAGGCCGCACAGTCACAAAAGGCCGTCGATGACGCCATACTGCGGACGCAGGCGGCGGAGGCCGTCAATGCCGAACTGCGAGAAACGCTGCGGCAGGAGCAACGGAAAACTGCCACTCTCACCCAGGAGGTCGACGCTGCGCAGGCGATGAAGGCAACCGCCGAACAACAACGCCGCGCGCTCGACGAGGCACAGGTGCGTGCCGCAACGCTGTGGAGCGAGCTTGTCGGAGCGCAGCGCGATATCGAAACGCAAGCCGCACAGTCGCGAAAGCTCATTGATGAAGCTGTGCATCAGAAGCAGACGGCAGATGCTAGCGCTGCCGAATTGCGAAAATCTCTGCAGCAGGAGCAACGGAAAACTGTCGCTCTCACCCAGGAGGTCGACGCAGCGCGGCAGGCGATGAAGGCAACCGCCGAACAACAACGCCGCGCGCTTGACGAGGCACAGGCGCGTGCCGCAACGCTCTGGAGCGAGCTTGCCGGAGCGCAGCGCGATATCGAAACGCAGACCGCACGGTCGCAAAAGGCTATTGATGAAGCCGTGCAGCAGAAGCAGACGGCGGATGCTAGCGCCGCCGAATTGCGAGAATCCTTGCAGCAGGAACAACGGAGAACTGCCGCTCTCACCCAGGAGATCGGGGCTGCGCGCCAGGCATTGACAGCAGCCGCCGAGCAACAACGCGGCGCGCTCGAGGAAACTCAGGCGCGCGCTGCGACACTCGTGAGCGAACTCGCTGAAACCCGTCGCGAGATCGAGACACGGGTCGTGCAGTCGCAAGTGACAGAGGGTGAGGACACGCAACAAAGACAGACGGCGGAAGCAACTATCACCGAGTTGAGAGAATCTCTACGGCGGGAACAAGAGAAGACTGCTGCGCTTACCCAGGAATCCGACGCTGCGCGCCAGGCGATGGCGGCAGCCGCCGAACAACAACGCCGCGCGCTCGAGGAAACTCAGGCGCGCGCCGCAGCACTCGTGAGCGAGCTCGCTGACACGCGTCGCGAGATCGAGGCGCGGGTCGTGCAGTCGCAAGTGGCAGAGGGTGAGGACGCGCAACAAAGACAGGTGGCGGAAACAACTATCGCCGAACTGAGAGAATCCCTACGGCGGGAGCAAGAGAAGACTGCCGCGCTTACCCAGGAGTCCGACGCTGCGCGCCAGGCGATGACGGCAGCCGCCGAACAACAACGCCGCGCGCTCGAGGAGACGCAGGCGCGTGCCGCAGCGCTCACGAGCGAACTTGCTGGAACGCGTCGCGAGATCGAGATGCAGGCCGCGCAATCGCAAAGAGCGATCGATGAAATCTTGCAGCAGAAGCAGAGGGCGGAGGCTGCCACTGCCAAATTGCAAGACTCGGTGCAGCAGGAGCAAAAGAAGATCGCCGCCCTCGCTCAGGAGGTCGACGCGGTGCGACAGGCGATGACGGCGAGCGCCGAGCAGCAACGTCGTGCGCTCAACGAGGCTGAGGAGCGTGCCGCAACACTCGCGGGCGAGCTTGCTGGAACCCGCCGCGAGACAAAAGCGCAATCTGCGCGGTCGAAAACGGCGGATGATGCGGCCATACGACAAAGGCAAGCGGCGGAGCGCACCATCGCCGAATTGCGGCAATCGCTACAGAAGGAGCGTGACAAGATCGGAGCAATGGCACGCGATCTTACCCCCGCACGGCGGCGCCCTGCGGACCAGCGCGAGTCCTTCGGGCGCGCGCAGGGCTATCCGATCAGTCCGATTGTCCAGACGGCGCAGACCGCAGGCGCGGGCGCAACGAAACAGCCGACGGCCTCTGACACACAGAGTAAGACAGACGCATCACGATTGATCGCGCGCGCCGGTGCGCTGCTCAGTCAAGGCAACATCGGTGCAGCGCGAATCGTACTCGAGCGCGCCGTCGAGAGCGGCGACGCCCGTGCAAGTTTCATGCTCGCAGAGACATATGATCCGGTCATTCTATCCGCATGGGGCACCTATGGAACGCGTGGCGAGTCGGCGAAAGCACGTGAACTCTACGCGAAGGCGCACAGCGGCGGCATTCCGGAGGCAAAGGACCGGATCGACGCATTGCGTGAGTGAGGGATCAGGACCGCATTCACGACGGACAGGTGGAGACGGAGATGAACACGCTGCCGAAACCATGGTCGTTGTTGCTCCTCGCGGCGATGGCGCCTGTTACCTTGATGCTTCACTCGGCGGACGTATGCGCGCAGCCCGCCAAGAGCGAGCGGGCCATCAGCCGCGCCTCTGCGCATGACCAAAGAGAGAAGATCAACGCCTGGACTGTCGGCCTCGCCGGCGGCTTGCTGGAGGGCGCGCCCATTCGCCTGGCGGCAGAGATGGCCCGAATCGTCGATGACGGCCCGAATCTACATGTTCTGCCGATCGTCACCCGGGGCGCCACCGAAAATGTGAATTCGCTGCTCTACCTGCGTGGCGTCGACACCGCGATCATCAATTCCGACGCACTCGAAGAGTACAAGATTCAGATACCGCAGATCCGGAGCCGCATAACCTATCTCCTCAATCTATTCCCGTCGGAGCTCCATATCTTCGTACGACCCGAAATCAAGACTTTGCAAGACCTCGCCGGCAAGAAAGTGAATTTCAACACCCAGGGCACGGCCGCCGCCTACTCAGGGCCGCTGATCTTCAGCCGCCTAGGCATCAATGTCGAAAAGACTTTTATTCCACATCAGGTCGCTCTGGAGCAGATGCGCAAGGGCGAGATTGCCGCCGTCCTGTTCATCACCTCGAAACCGGTTGACGCTTTCGTGCGCGGACGCTGGGACGAAGGCTATAAATTTCTGTCCGTCAATTTCGACAGCAAGTTCGAGGATTACTACCTGCCGGCAACGCTTGAGGCGAAGGAGTATCCCAACTTAATCAAGCAGGGCGAACGCATCTCAACGATTGCGGTCCCAACCGCCTTGGTTGCATTCAACTGGTCACCGCGATCGAAACGTTATCCGCGTGTTGCTCGTTTCGTGGATCATCTGTTCTCGCGGATCGACCGGCTGCAGGCCCCGGGATTCGATCCGAAATGGAAGTCGATCAATCTCGCTGCGACCGTCCCTGGGCTCGACCGCTTCTCGGCGGCGCAGGAATGGCTGGATCGCAAGGCGCGCAGCGCACAGGCACGGCCATGAAAAGAACAGCGCTCCCGCTCGCTGTGCTGTTGGATGCAGCTTACAGCATGGCTTTCGCGCAAGGTGCCAGCGAGGTAATGGCGCATCTTCGCGCATGCTCTAATATGGAGCTTGCTGTGAGGACGGAATGCTTGGAAACCATGCCGCGCAGTATCGCGCACGCGGCCGCGGCAGGTAGTGACAACTGGCTGGTCAGCGAGACCACCTCGCCCGTGGACTATTCACCGGTCGTTGTGGCCACCGCGTCGTCTCGCGGCGGCTCTGATAGCGCCACGATGCAGCTCTCGATCCACTGCCGCGGCGGCCGTACCGAACTCGTGATCACGGGACCTGCGGTCTCGCGCAGCGCCGAGGAGTACCTGATCTCCTACCGCGTCAATGACGATCTCCCAGTGCAGCTTCCCGCTGCCCGCCCATCATTCGGAGTTGGCGCCGCGCCCAGGGGCGACGTGGTGCGCATGCTACAGGCGCTCCCAGATGAGGGGGAATTCGCCGTGCGCCTTTCCTCGCGAACAGGTGTGGCGGCCGAGGGACATTTCTTGCTTGGCGGCCTGAAGACTGTCCGCGAGAAGCTAGCGACGGCATGCAAATGGCCACATGCCGTTGCCAGGCCACGCAACTAATGGTCATCGGACAGGGAGGAACTCACATGACAAGACTTGGAAAAATGGCTGGAGCCACAGCGGCAATTGCAGCACTGCTCTTGATCGCACCGCCGTCGGAAGCGCAGGTGAACAAAAAGCAGCCTACGCAGGCGACCAAGCTCACGGCCGTTACCAAAATGACGCCCACTCAGGATGCCACGAAGCCGCACCGCCTTATTCTCCAGGTGAATAGCAACGAGCCGGCGATGATGAATCTGGCGCTCAACAACGCGAGCAACGTAGCTCAGTATTATCAGGACCTCGGCGAGAAGGTGAATATCGACATCGTCACGTTCGGTCCCGGCCTGCATATGCTGCGTGACGACACGTCGCCCGTCAAAGCAAGGATCAAGGCGCTCTCGGAAAGCCAGCCCTCGATTTCCTTCGAAGCCTGCGGCAATACCCGCGAAAACATGGGCCGGGCCGAGGGCAAGGAGATTCCGCTGATCTCAGAAGCAAAGGTCGTAAAGTCGGGCGTGGTACGTGTGATGGAATTGCAGGAGCAGGGCTGGACCTACGTCAAACCGTGACTCTCGATCCACGCGAGAGCCCGCGACATGGCGGGGGCGATTGATAATCCTGGGAGGGCGGAAATCGCGGCGACTTCGCCGGACGGTTGAGATGTAATCGAGGGTGAAGGCGATAACGTGCAGCATCGACACAGACCGCGCCGAGCTATTCGCTCGACTCAGCGAAAGGACGTCTAAGCACGGTCGTTAGCCTGGCAGGTGATGGCCACAACCTCCACTCTGTCTACCTTAATCAGCATAACAAACGTGAAATCGTCTGCAGCCGGCGCCAATCCAACACCACGCTCGAAGGCGGCTATTTCTTTCTCTGTAGCCGGCCGAAGCCCGAACACAGAATCCACTGGGCAGACGGGGACGCCGTCCGAGCTGATCTCTTGCAAATCCAAACGGAACTCTGGCACCGCGCACATACCGCGTGCAAACTCGATGTCTTGCGCCTGAAGAGCAAGCGTCGGCGTTCCGTTGATATCGAGCGTGAAGATTTTGCGTTCCAGCTGCTCCAATTTTCCTATGCCCTTAGATACAATCTATTAAAAAGCGGAGAATTTTGCGTCGCGATCACGAATGGTCGATCTTGATCGCCATTTGAATGCAGCGTCAACAGAAATCACCCTAGGGGAGATGCTGACCGGCCACCGAGGCCCTACCCGGCAGTACTCAACGTCCGCAACTCGAAAATCTTTTAACCCGCCTCTCTTAAGGGCCGGGGTTCAGGATATGCGCAGGCCTCTTTTAACAAGGCATCGGTGGCTTCCTTCAAGACAGCCGCGTCATCGCCCGGCAAGTAACACGCTTCTAGATTGAACATGATAATGGTTAGTCCCAGCGCGCGCGGCCAATCACCTGCATCCGATAATTGATGTATAGTTTTTGAAGCGTGCTTCAAAACTTCCTTTCGTTCTGCGGTGGAGGCGCTCGCGTAACGCCTACGTAGAAACTCGAAACTCGACTTTACAACACCAAAGCACGCCGATTTTGCAGCAGGATCTGCCGCATCAATCCGCGCCTTCAAGTCTTCGTATCGCTTGCGGAGGACATTGGCTCGCGCTTCGTGCCAGAGGTTCAGAAATTTCATTCCCCCTCCCGAACAGCTTCCCTGATTAACAACCAATTAGAAACGTGGAAAATGCGGCAGCCATGCGGCGGAACCCCGGGATCGCCCCGGGGAATTTCCCTGGTCTTGCGCCGCAAGAGCTGGCAGGCGCCCGACGATGAACTGCCCCTTCCCTCTGAATCGGATTGCCGCGTTGGAGCGCTCAGCAACAATATAGGCCGTCTACGCGAAGCTATCGCCGTACGCTTGTCTCAAACCACCAATAAACGGCGTTCCAACCTGACGAATTAACCTCAAACATTGATTGAGAACGGGACTCAGTGCTTAGGCAATTCCCAGCCCCGCACACCGGGCCTTTCTTGAAGAGTGGCCAAGGACTCGATGGCCGACTCTTCTTCCAAAAGACGACGTTCAATAAACTGGCGCTCAGCGTCCGTCAGCATCGTCTTCAGTAATTGCCGGTAGCGATGCACGTTATTGCGATGCGTTCGTAATCGAACAAAACTCTCTTCAATCATGGGTCGTTGCTCTCAACCGATGTATCATTAAAAGATATATCAATGTATTTGGCTTAAAAAAGAACTCGCCCGCCTGAGCTTATCGTCGGCGAGTAAGCTGTCAATAATAAACGGAGCGGTGGTTTAAGCGCCGGCGTCCTGGCGATGGTCTAGCATTTGACTTCTTACACTTTCCTGCTGGGCCCACCGTGCCGCCGGCTGCAGGGCGCCTATCCAACGGACCCGCCCGGCCCTCCGCCAATCCCGCAATTTACGTTACCCGCCTTCATATTGCTTGCATCGTCCAGACTCTTGCGTCCCGGCGTCAGTGCTGACCAAGCGGCTCACGATGCACTCATTGATTGACCGTTTCCGTGATCTAATTGCGAACTGAGCCAATTGGATCCCGCGACCGGACCGCCTCAGGAGTGCGTGCTGACACAATCGGGGGGAAAGGCGATGTTTGAGGTCGCGCTTGGCGCTGCTCAAGTGCATCCCTTAAAACTGCGGTTACCTTACGGTCTATGAGCTCGAGGCGGTCGGCAGTTGCATTGGTTTGAAGACGAAGCTCCAGCAATTCATCGCCGATGAGCCGCCTAACCGTTACCCCCACAAGCACAGAGAACACGTAGCAGATAAATAGCCCGACTAAAATGCTACTTATGATTGTTCGGTATTCAGGAAATACGTTCCAGACGGCAGCGCCCAGAATTGCGGCAGTAGTCCAGCCAACGACTTTGAAGAATGTCTCCATTTCCAATACCCCTACAAAGAAAGTCGAAGCTTCGTACTCAAGCTATTTAAATGCTCCTGATTGCGGCGCGGGATTTCAGTTAGACGGAACGGACTGAGAGTTACGACCGTAATGAGTCGATGCCGTGGGCCACGAAAATTCCGAGACCTAGAACCAACAGAAATGCGATTACGGCATCAAACATGGCGATAAGCGAAGGCCGCTTCTGCTGATCAGTCAAAAAGATTCGACTTCATAAAGAGAAGGTTTTGCCTGACTGGTGCATGAAGGCCACAATGAAGCCGGCTAAATTCGGGCTACCGTGGCGCGAAGAGGGATGCTTCGCGCTTTCCGCAATTTTGTTGGTCGCTGCCGGTCGCCATGGTTAGGCGCTCAAAAACACACAAAAATGTTCCGTCAAGTATTCAGGTAAGCTTTCAATGCAAGACGTGTAGTCGGTACAAGCCTGGGCTCTATCTCGGCAAGCTCCACCGGTTCTACGATAAGGAGAGATCCTTCGGTGATGGCCAGCGCATCCACTGGAATATCGCGCACGACGAAAAGATGTCCATGGATCGTTCCTCCCTCGCTATCGATGTCCTCACCCTCAAAGCTTCCAAGATGCTCAAAGCGATCCGCTGGGACAAAATATCCGATCTCCTCGTGTAGCTCGCGAACCATGCATTCCAAGAAAGTTTCGTCGCCCTCGCGGTGACCACCAAATAGACCAATCTTACCCGGGTTGGTGATGCCGACAACATTGTCGCGCAATTGAAACAGGTAACGCCCAAAAGTATCAATGACGATCGCACCGGTAGTTTCGCGGTACCGCAACTGCTTGTCCGTCATTTCGCAATCCCTTGCCACCACGCTCTTTGATCCCCTCCGATTTGCGATCTCCCTCATGTGGCACTTCCCGGTGATCAAATTATTCTGCTCGATGTCGCCTGCCCCGCCATGCATCGCAGTTTGTCGTGACTGAAAGTCGTGATGGCCTCGCAGCGACCCATGCCTAGCGACGGCCCCTTAGCAAACAAGACCCGCTTCGCATAGGCCGATCGCGATTTCCGCGATGATGTGACCATCAAGGATGAGCATCAATTGAGCCGCAGGCGTGATCTCGCTTACTCACTTCGCCCTATCAGATGGACAGACACGCACGCTCCCCCCGTTCGACAGTGCATTCATCGAGGCTTCGAGCTTCGATTTAATTTTTCGAGCAATTGCAACACCTCGGAGCTCACCTCAATTACGTCTGCTGTCGGCAATTGCTTCTGGGAGGGACGCGGCGCCTGCTTTTCCATCTGCGCGCGCGATGCGGCTTGCGCCAAAGCGAGAGCTGATGCCTTCCTCTCTGCGATGGCTAGGAGTATGAGCCCGATAGCCATAGGAAACAGGCCGATGAACTCCCAGTCGTCTATCGCAAAACATAGTACGAAACCGAGGATGAGAAGAGTTGCTCCAGCAATACGCATCCTCACCCCAATAAAATTACTCAAAAACCTAACATTTTTATTGGCTTTGGCGCGCCTCCACAAGCTTGGGCGGGTATTTGCGATCATTTGAGAACAGCCCGGCCGCCAGAAAGCGGCCGCGATCCTTTTTCATCGCCACTGCGATTGCATGAATAATCTGCCAGGGAGAGCTCTTGTTTTCTTTGTGCCGCTTTGAATGCGCGTTTGGTGAAAATGTTCCGGTGAAATTGAATCGGACCGCCGAGCTACCGATCTGGAAAAAAGCTGATTTCCGCTCTGACTTCGCGCGGGCCTCTTGGATTCCGCTGCCTGTTCGGCCCTTTGGACCGCTTCTCGCAACTTGAGCAATTCGGTCATCTGAACGGCGAGCGTGTGCGTAATAATAGCTGCCGCTCTCAGTTTTTCTAATGATGGACGCGATCCTACTGTCACGGGCACACTCCCTAAGGAAGTGTGAGCCTTACCGAATCGCGAATTACGTGTCGATCAGCGCTCACGTTTAACCCTACCAGTGAACGTTAATTCAGCGGTACCGCTTCAATGCCCGCAATTAAACCCGCTGTTGAAGGCCCATGGGCCGGAAGTTCTTGTACCAAACGGTGTATCCGCCCTAACTTCTTCGGTATAAAAATACCTCCGCCTGCAACTTGCGCGCGCTATTCCGTCCGCGAGCGGCAAATGGTACCGCACATTTAAATTGTCTGCTTTGTGATTATGATTTAATATGCCCTGAATTAATTGAGTGGGAATTGCGCCATGCCGAACGACATCGAGATCGAAGATCGCCGCAAATTTCTGATTTCTTGCGGCAGGTTCGCCGCTGTAACTCCGCCGGCTATGACTTTACTTCTGTCCACTTCATTGACATCAACGGCGATTGCCCGGTCTGGCCACTCTGGCAATCACGGCCGGCCGGGACATTCCTTTTTCGACAATGATCCCGATCCCCCCGGCGACAAGAAAGTCTCCGATAACAAGAGCCCGCGTGAGGAACAAGCAAGGCACGGAGACGGCGATCACGCCTCCCTCGGTGGCGGTGGAGGCGGCGGCGGTGGCAGTGACGGTAGTGGTTCAGGAGCGAATGCCTCGGGAGGCGGAGGTTCGGGCGGCTCTCGCGGCGGTGGCGGCTCAAGCGCGCTCTATGGTGGCGGTGAAGACGATAAATGGCGGAGAGGCAGCAAGCCCCAATAGGTAATGGTGTTGGGCGTCGTCCTCGTTGCGGGTGACGCGTTTCCTTCCAGCGGACTTCGCTGAAGAACCGTGCCGACTTTTTGGAGTCCTGTCGGGGACATGGAAACAAAGGGTCAGACGTAACTAGCAATTGCGCTGCGCCCCTTGAATCGCTGACACCAGATGCAATTGCGCACTCAGGAAAACAGTTGCTGCCCGCAGCGGCGGCGATGATCACCGCCCAAAGTGTAACAATCATCGCAAGCGCTGGCGAGCCGCGGAACGTCGGAGCGCCTAGAACAACCAGTCAAGAAACCGCTCAAGCCAGTTGGGCAGATCGGGGCGGTGACGCGGTCTTCCACCTTTCTCACCGCTGCCGGAGCGTGCAATCGCATCGGAATTCAGTGAAGTTGATAGTAACAGCGTCACAGCGGGAGGCGTAACGACGGCAAATCTGCCGCATGCCGCCAGAAACTTCCGCCTGTCAGCATCGAGCTCTAGCTCCGCGTTGAGGACTGGTTCTTCAGTGTTCTTGTTCATGGCTGGGGATCCATCCAGTTTCGATCGACCGTGTTAAGTTCCCTCTACTTCCAATTTACTCGATTTAAATTTTCGGCTTAAATAATGTCAACTTCATCGCGAAGATTATTTTGACGCAGCCTTATGGAGCCCTGCGTGATATTCAGACCAGATCTGATGGAATCCGGGCCTGACAGCCCGGTTCTACTGCGTCCAGCCGCAGACGCGTCGTTCGCGTTGATTGATGATCGACCGGTCCTGTTCAGCGAGAAAAGCCAGCATATCTATGAATTAAATCAGATCAGTGCTTTCGCGTGGTGCAAGCTTCTTGACCAAAATAAACTCGAAGGGATTGCTGATGAATTAAGCGAGCTTGGTCTAGGCCGCGAGCAGGCGCGTAACCTTCTGAGTCAAGCCTTGCAACAATGGCTGGATTTGGAACTTGTAGAAATGGAATTGAGGCTTCCATTTGCCAGCGCGCTTCAGACCCGGTTAGCGCAGCGAGCAATCAGCATCAAAGCCTCCAATGAAGCATTGATCAAATCTCTTGAGCCGCTCTTTTGCAACTTAAACTGGGAAGGCGACCGAGCAGATATCACAATCGAAGTTGTAGAACTCGGTGACGAGGTTCTCTTCCGCAACTGCAGAAAGAGCATCACTCGGTGTCCCATCACGAGTTTGGCTCCCGCGATCAAGGCTGACCTCACTGAGCGCATTATCTTACAGGATCAGCCTGATTTCGCTTTGCATGCTGCTTCGCTCGTCTTTGGCGATAAGGGACTACTCTTATGCGGGCAGCCAGGCGCCGGCAAGTCGACCCTCGCGCTTCAGTTAGTCAGTGACGAATACCGATATTGCGGTGATGACGTCGTCATGATCTCTCCAAACGGTCTTGCGCAAGGGCTCCTCTTCGCGCCCACCATCAAGCCGGGCACTTGGGAGGCGATTTCGAAGGCTCGCGACGATTTAAGTCATGCCACTGCCCATGACCGCACAGACGGCATACGCGTCCGGTATCTACCTGTAGCAGATGTGCACACGGGAAGCTTTCAGGTCGAGTGGATTATCTTTCTCAAAAGAGTTGACGGGACGTCGGCAGAACTGAAGCCTCTCGGACAAATTGAATCCATGCAGCGAGTGATCAATGGATCTTTTGCTGCCAACGGCAAACTATCCCTGGCGGGGTTTGCAGCGCTGAAGAAAATCATCAGTGGGGCCGGCTTGTTTGAGCTGACCTATGCCGAGGCTGCCGACGCAGGACGTAAGCTGAGAGGTCTCTGTCATGGTTTTTCCTAGCAGCACTCTGGTCAGGCTCTGCCAATGTCTCGGAGGCAACGCGCCCAGCAACCTGGATTGGATGGCCGTGTTGGAACTGGCCAACAATACGCTAACAACCCCCCTCTTGATCGATCTGGTTGATCAACCTGATCAATCAATTCCCAGGGATGTAGAGGCTTTCGTTCGAGAGATCTACCGGCGAAACGCGCTTCGAAACGAGTTCCTGAGAGCTCAATTGGAAGAGGCGGTCGCTGCGCTTAATGAACGGGATGTGATACCGGTGCTGCTAAAGGGCTCAGCAATCCTCGCAACAGCCGCCCCCCAACGCCGCGCAACGCGAATCATGGCTGATCTCGACATATTGGTCGAGCCCGATCAGATGGAGACGGCCCTGCGCGCGCTCTCCGACCTCGATTATCAGTCCCATTTTCGAACCCCACCGGAGAGCAGAAAGCAATACATTGACTTAAAGCGACCGCGCGACGTCGGTATGATAGACCTACATCAAGCAGCGCCAGGTCCAGAATATTTCTATCGTTCTTCTGGAAAATTGCTTGAACATTGCATGCCCGTATCGGTTGGCCGCGGGGCCGCTTATCTTCCGACACCGACCTTTCAAGCTTTCATGCTAATCATTCACGACCAATTTCAGGATAATGATTACTGGGTCGGCGAAGCAGATGTGCGACATCTGATCGAGCTGAGAGACTTGGCTAACGCGGCGGAAGGAATAGACTGGAACCGCCTGATGTCGTTTGCTCCGGGCCGCCTGGCACGAAACGCCATCGCGAAGCAGCTGGTCGCCTTGGCAGAATTGCTTGGAGTGGACGTACCTGTTGACCTTCGCAAGGGGTCCATTCCACGGCTTCAGTTTACGAGGTTATTGCTACAGTCCCGTTTCCCTCTCGCACGTTGGCCCCTCCTCGCGGTTGCGCTTCTTGACTACGGAAATTACCGAAATTACCGGAGAGAGCTGGGAGCAGACTACCAGACCGATACCCGAAGGAACGCAACACTGACATTGCCACGAGCCTATACGCTACGGCATCTTTTCGGACTCGTTAGCAATCACCGCATCGGGAAAGTCTAGCCGAGAGCGTTGGAATTGCCGTTCGTATCCGAACTGCCGGGCCGAGCGGGAAAAGGCAGTCCGGGATTGACAGGCCGTTTCATCGCCGGATTGAAACCTCATCTGCAACGAAACCATCAAGCTCCAGCGCCAATGCATCTCGCCAATTCGGCATGACTACACCGAACTTGTCCCTCAGGCGGGACAGGTCGAGGCGCGAATTGCATGGCCGTTTGGCTTTCGTCGGAAAATCCGCAGTTGCGATTGGAACAACGGTTTCGACTTCGAGTTTAACGCCGCGGTATTTCAGACCTTCGACAATGGCGCTTGCAAATTCGTGCCAGCTGGTTTCCCCAGCACAAACGAGATTGACCACGCCACCTTTCCGCGCGAGCAGATCGTTCAGGTTCGCGAGGTTCGGCAGCACGATGTCGGCAACCGCATTACCAATCGCTTGAGCCGTGGTTGGCGCTCCGATTTGATCTGCGACGATGCGCAGCTCCTTGCGCTCGCAGGCCAGGCGCGCGATGGTACGGAGGAAATTGGTACCCTTGGCGGCGTATACCCAAGACGTGCGCGCGATCAGATGCGGTCCACCGGCCGCCATGATTGCCATGTCCCCTGCAAGCTTGCTCGCGCCATAGACCGAGATTGGGCCCGTGGGGCTGTCCTCGCGACGCGGCGCAGCACCGGAGCCATCAAAAACGTAGTCTGTTGAGAAGTGAACGAGCGGCACGCGGTGCTTGGCCGCCCACTGCGCGATGACCTCGGGCCCTTTGGCATTAACGAGGAACGCAAGCTCGCGCTGCTCCTCTGCGCGATCAACGGCGGTATAGGCGGCCGGATTTATGATGAGATCGGGTCTGAAATGCTCAAGCCGGTCCGTTAACGTTTCCGGTTTCGACAGATCAAATTCGGAAGACGAAGGCGCTATAATTGTGCCTTGGCCAGTTAACAAGGGGCGCAATGCGCCGCCGACCTGGCCGCTCACTCCCGTCAACAATATCCGCATCAGGTTTGCCCATACATCGGCAGATTCTTGACGTCTTTCAGTAGCGGGGCATCGGCATCTTTGGCTGAAAGCGAGGGAGCCTCAATGCCCCAGTTTATGCCGATCGCGGGGTCGTTCCAGCGGATGGAGACTTCATCCTTGGGGCTGTAAAGATCGTCACATTTGTAGAAGAAGTCCGCGGTCTCAGATAGGACGACAAAGCCATGTGCGAAGCCACGGGGAACCCACAATTGCCGTCGGTTCTCCTCGCTTAGTTCTACGGCAACATGGCGTCCGAAACGCGGGCTCCCCATCCGGACATCCACCGCCACATCCAGAACCCGGCCGCGCAATGCAGTGACGAGCTTACCTTGGGTGAAGGGGTTTTGCAGGTGTAGCCCACGCAACACTCCTTGGCTGGAGCGGGACATGTTGTCCTGCACAAAAGGAAGGCTAATGCCGTGCTCCGCATAACGCGGCAATTGGTAGGTTTCCAGGAAGAAACCGCGTTGGTCGCCAAACAGCCTCGGCTCCAGGATTAGGACTTCGGGAAGCGCTGTCGCAATAACGTTCATCTCGTCCGACCGAGCAACATTTCACGTTAGCCCAATACCAAATTTATCTAACCAACACCATTTAATATGCTATATTAAATACGCTATATTTAATATGATTAATTGAATGTATGAGGGGCCGATGAAGGGCATTATTCTCGCCGGAGGCACGGGTTCACGCCTCTATCCGGTGACGACAGTTGTTTCGAAACAACTGCTTCCGGTCTTCGACAAGCCGATGATCTACTATCCTCTCTCGACCCTCATGCTGGGCGGAATCCAGGACATCCTGATCATCTCTACCCCCCAGGACAAGCCGCTATTCGAGCGCCTTTTGGGTGACGGCTCACAGATCGGGGTGCGTTTTTCCTACCTTACACAGGCGTCTCCGCGAGGGATAGCGGATGCCTTTATCGTCGGTCGCGATTTCGTCGGCAATGATCCTGTTGCGCTAGTGCTTGGCGACAACATCTTCTACGGCAACGGCCTGGCGGAGCTGCTCTTGAATGCGACTGCCCGTAGGAAGGGCGCGACCGTCTTCGGTTATGTCGTCAAGACACCCGAGCAATATGGCGTCATTGAACTCGATGGCAGCGGCCGCGCGCTCTCTATCGAGGAAAAGCCGAAGCAGCCAAAGTCAAATTTGGCCGTCACAGGACTATATTTTTACGACAATGACGTTCTGAAGATTGCTGCCGAGCTCAAGCCATCGGCGCGCGGCGAGCTCGAGATCACCGACGTCAACAAGACTTATATGGAACGCGGCGATCTCTATGTGCAGGCGCTAGGCCGTGGCTTTGCGTGGCTCGACACCGGGACGCATTCCTCTCTCGTAGAGGCCAGCAACTTCGTCCAGGTCCTCGAGCAACGCCAGGGCCTGCGCATTGCATGCCCGGAAGAAATCGCGCTGCGGCAGGGCTACATCTCGCTCGAAGCTTTTGAGGTTTTGGCCGAGAGGACCGCCAAAAGCAGCTATGGCGAATATCTGAAATCTGTAGCCGCTTCCTTCAAACGGTAGATGCGCGACATAGGGGCAAACTGATCATGCGGTTTAGAGGCTGGACAATCTTCGTTACGGGAGGCGCAGGGTTCATCGGATCCGCAGTCGTACGGCATCTGCTGCAAGGCACCCACGCAAAGGTCGTCAATATTGATAAGCTGACTTACGCGGCGAACCTTGAATCGCTACCCGGCACGGCCGGAAACATGAATTACTTCTTTGAGAAACAGTGCATTTGCGATGGGCTTGGCCTCCGTCGCCTGTTCGAGAAGTATCAGCCAGATGCAGTGATGAATCTCGCCGCCGAGAGTCATGTTGATCGATCGATCGATGGGCCCGGCGAATTCATTCAGACCAACGTAGTCGGTACTTTCACAATCTTGCAGGAAGCTTTGCGCCACTGGCGCTCGCTCTCGGGCGAGAAGCGCAAGCGTTTCCGCTTCTTGCACATTTCTACCGATGAGGTGTTCGGCTCACTTGGGAACGAGGGGTTCTTCATGGAGACAACGGCCTACGCGCCGAACTCTCCTTACTCCGCCAGCAAGGCATCCTCCGACCATCTGGTACGCGCGTGGCATCACACGTACGAACTTCCGACGCTGGTCACAAACTGCTCGAACAACTATGGACCCTACCATTTCCCCGAAAAACTAATCCCGCACATGATCATCAGGGGATTGGCGGGCGAGTCCCTACCCGTCTATGGCGACGGAAAGAACATCCGCGATTGGCTCTATGTCGAGGATCACGCCAAGGCGTTAAGTCTGGTCCTGGAGCGGGGAAGTATAGGCGAGACCTACAACGTCGGTGGCCGTAACGAGCGCACCAATCTGTACGTGGTCGAACGAATCTGCGACCTGCTCGACGAGATCAGCCCTAACCGGGGCGGTTCCCACCGAAATCTTATAAATTTTGTTCCCGACCGCCCTGGGCACGATCGCCGCTATGCAATTGATGCCTCCAAGCTCGAGCGAGAGCTGGGATGGCGTGCGGAAGAGGATTTCGAAACCGGAATCTACAAGACAGTGCGCTGGTACGTCGACCACCAACCATGGTGGCGGGCGATTGCGAACCGGGGATACACGGCGAAGCGGATCGGATTGAATAGGTGAGCAGCGTACACCAGCCGGCGATAACATCCGCTCGCACTAGAACGTAAGATGTAAGTCGCCCTTTCAACTTTTGGGGAGGTCGCTTTTGTGATCAGAGCCTGCTCAGAGCCTGCATCGGCTCGTTGACCCCTCCTGATCGCAGGGCCGGAAGGAGATCCAGGCCTCGATGGAGGCTCCAATGCCGGTGGTCGAAGTAGACGGACCCCACGCTGCTGGCTCGCGTTAGTGTCTTGCGTACGGCGAACCGCCGGCATGCGCGAAGGATGGACAGACGCGAAGAAGGAAGAGGGATCAATGACAGGAATCCGGCTAACCTTGCTCATTGTCGCGAGCTCTTTTTTCACGCTCGCCGCTCAGGCCAGATGCGTTTGCCAATGTGTTGAGGGGCGCTTGCTACCGCGATGCACAACGAGCACCGATATTCCACCCGCCTGCCCCTTGTCGGTCTGTGAAATGACACCGCCATCCATTTCGCCGCCGATGCAGGTGCCACCCGTTGGCCGCTCCCAATGCTCGCAGCGTCAGGTCTTGAATCCCGCAACCAGACAATACGAATCGCGTGTTGTTTGCAACTGAAGCGATTCGCGAGCGTTCTCGAAAAGAGGTCTGCGTCAGCCCAGAATGAACATTACGGAAGCGATGGCGACCGAAACCTGCGCAATGATCCGGATCCCCACTCGCCGCTGTTCCCGATTTAATTCTTACCGCCCATATCAAGCTTAACGAGCGAATTCTGTTGCTCTCGATCTTCGTGCGTATAGCGTACACCACGCCGGACAATTGCCCCCGTCCGGCTCAATGTGACGAAGCCGTCGGGCGGCTTACAGTCAGTTTCGCCCGCCGCTCGGCGACTTCGTTGGCGTATGAGGCCGCTAACGAAACTGCGCGGAGACGGCTCCATGTTCACCGCAATTGACCCTCCTGAAACGCAAAGCTTTAAGCCAGCAGGCGCGGAATTCTGGCATCTTTGGACCGTGATATTTCCCAGGCGATCCATCACCGGCCGTCTCGTACACGGACGCGTGTGGCGCCGACATGACGGCCGCCATTGGCAATACAAGAAATTTATCGAGTACAATGAGGATGGAGAATGATGCCGAGTCCTCGCAACGATCGACGAGCAGTTCGCAGGGCAGGTATCGGGAGAGGCGCGCTGCTGTTCTTCAAGGGGCAGCCCGGCGCGCGCGGCTGCAGGGTCATTGACATCTCGGACTGTGGCGCAAAACTTCGGACACACAATCTATCGGTACTGCCGAGCACCTTCGAGCTGACCTTCGACAATTTTGAGACTAACCGAAGGTGCCGCCTGGTTTGGCGGGATGGCGAATTGCTCGGCATCGCTTTCGAAAATTAAAGGCTGAGCCTCATCGCATCCAATGAGCTGCGCATCTGAATAAGCGACTAGGGATTGTGAGACTTCGTCGGCCCTACATCGCTCGACGGCTGATTGAGAATCTGCAATCTACGCTCAAGCTCGGCCTTTTTGGCCTTCAGCTTCGAACTCAGGACATCTTGCATCAGCTCGCGGAGCTTAAACAGCTCATCGATCGTCATAGATTCCCATTCGCTGTTCATGACGCGCCCCCACAATCATGAGTCGAAACGACTATCGATTGTAATGAGGAGTTCTATGATTCGATAGAGGGCCAATGCCCGGTATTCGGCAATTGCCCGACTATTCCATTCCGTCGAGCTCGCGAACGTTCCATAGCGAAACTGCCAAGATGATAAGAGATGGCATCCACGCGAGCGTGGCTCCAAATGCTACGGCTTGCAAAGTGGTCATGGATCGCTCCCAATTCCCCACTCACGAACCTGACTGCTCGTAATTAAATTGTAGTTGACAGCTCAAATCTTGACGTGCCGATGCCGATATCAAGGCATTTATGCGGTGCGAACAGTTGGCCGCTTGGTCCGACTTGCCTGGTGATTGTGCGTGTGCGATGCAGCGCGAACGCCCGCCAGCGGATGAGCCTCAAAGTTTTTTATGCGACGCCTGACCGTCCATGCGCCGCCCATGCAAGCACAACTGATCGGCGGCCCCGGCAGGCTTTGCAGCCAGCAACCGGCAGTCTGAATTCCGTGTTGTTTGATCTGTCGCAGCTTCAAACGCGAACTGGGTATAATCCACTGACAGTGTGGATCTACGTCGACAGTCGCAAGCCGCTGTCGGGGAACAAGGTAGATCTCAAGCTGTTCGCAAACGCGGAGGTAGCGAAAGCGTGGTTGAACGGTACAACCCAGAAGGCGTTGCGTTTGCCTTGGGCTTTAGAGTTAGCCTTATCGGACGACGGCTTATCGTCGATTGACCGCCTTCTTAATTCTGAAATCCTCGATACGCCTACCCGAGCGCAACTGCGCTACCAGCCAAAGCGGCTGCTTGCCACGTCCGGCCCAGGTCTCGGAGGGCTGATCAGGATTGCGATATTTCGGGGGTACCGCAGGGTAGGCCCGGCGCCCTGACATTGGGGTTTCCAGCAGCTTCAGACGCGCTTCTAACTGCAGTTTTTCCGCCTGGATTCTTTGCTGCAACAACTGACTGACCTCAACATGCAGCGACCAAAGGTCGTCGGTACTCATCCGTTCGAGATCGATTCGTTTCATGACTAACTCCATCATCATTTCTCATGCACAGCTTCCGTTATTTCTCCGTTATTTGAATAATAAACCAACGTTTGCTTTCGGATTAAAGTCGGGTAAAAAGCGTAGTGAGCGCTTTTTAAAGTAAAATCGCGGCCAAAATACTCACAACTGGTTCCGATTGTGGAACCAACGCTGTAGCCAGAATTTTGTTTAGTTATTGGTGCATTTTGTTTTTAGTTGTGTAGGGGTTGAGTTATGCCAAAGCGCAGCCGCGACATAGAATTACTTTGTCAAAATAATGATCTAAGAGCACAATATGAAGAGCTAATTCGCTTGCGAGCGGAGGTCGCCGGCTTGCTCTTTCCTTTGAGAAGATCGCCGCCTCGCAAACTTAGGGTTGGCCGCAGCAATCGGTCGGCAGCACGAATAGTACAGCGAGGCAAGCGGCCAGCGTCCTGCGCACCCATCCTGTTACTAATGCCGGGGCGTAATGCTACATAGACCGCACTATGCCTCCGCTCCGGCGCCCGGTCGGCTGCGATTGCGTCGCATACGGCCCCACAGTCCGCCCGGGGCACTGAAGCCGCCCATTCGGCTTCACGCTGACGCCTAATTCGGCCTCCGCCATTAGCGCGGCGCGCCGTTCATGCCGGCGATCGCGACAGTCGTGGTCGTGTTAACACGCTAGTCGGGCCAGCCAGTTAGCCTTCGCCTGCCGTCTGGAAAGGACGTCCTCAATAGGGCTGGGTCATCTCTTTCGCGCCCGTCCAAGCACGAATCCTTGCTAGCGAGATGTGGCAAAGCGGCATCCAGTATCGGGGCTCCGTAGTTGTACTGTGAACACCGGCAACTGGCACGGCTTCTGCTGTTTAGGTGCCGCTGGGGTTTAATCGGTTCAATTTAGGACGAAGATGCAGCCGTACAAGTATTTTGATACCGGCGGCTTTTTTGACAGAGCAACGGGCGCATTCTTGTCCGGAGGCGACGAGAATCTCCGAGTATTTTCTGCCTTATGTGAACCTGAATACAGACTGTCACGACGAAGTAAAGGATAGCCTGATATTGTCAGGTGTGTGCGGGCGTAGGGGTAGAAAATGAAACAGCCGGTTGAAGTACGGACACATCGTCTTTTGCAAATCTCGACCGATCTTCACAACCGAATGGCTGAAGTTCAGAAACTCAGAGAAATGGTGCGATCAGCAGAGGCGGCAAAGCGCTGCCAAGAGCCGGTCCATCCAGCAGCCGTCATGCCTCCCGTCAGCAATGAGCTGCGCGTCTGAATCAGGCTTGCGCTCACCGTAGCTCAATCTTTGGCTGCTTGTACTTGCGTTGATCGCCGCGGCCGTCGTCACTTGAGGATCCGTGCCGTGCCTTGACCGCCTGCGGCAGCCCGCTGCGGACAGGCGGTCGAGCATTAACGGGCAAGCTGCCGGTAGATCGATGGAAGCGCCGCCGCCAAGCGGCCGATGTTGCCGACGATGGCGTAGCCGCCGCGCATGGCGCACCGCCGCGCCGATCCGCGCGTAGTAGCCCGGCTTGAGCGCGCCGATACGCCGCTCGACGGCAACTCCCATCGGCTCCTCGAACGACTTGGCCGTCTCGATACGCACCCAGCGCCGCCGCGATGTGAAGGTCAGGATGCTGTGATGGTCGCCACCGGTGGATAGCCCATGCGCGAGGACAAGCAGCGCTTCCTATCCACATCGAGAACGCGGTGGCCATCGACCCACGCGTCCGTGGAGAGCGAAACGTCGAGCTTCGGCCGGGCCGCTTTTCAGTGTTCGGCTATGCCCATATTCCCTCGTTCAAGGAGCATCAGCGCAAGATCGCGGAAGACTCCTTGCCCGACAGCATCGAGCGGCACCTCCAGTCCGAAACGATCGCGGAAGCCTTGCTGGACGCAGGCTACGTCCGCATCGGCCTCGATCACTTCGCGCTTCCCGGCGATAGTCTCGCCATCGCGAGGCAGGACGGCAGGGTGAGGCGCGACTTCCAGAGCTATACCGACGATTCCGCCGACACGCTCATCGGTCTCGGCGGCAGCGCCATCGGCCGCATGCCACAAGGATTCGTGCAGAATGTCGTTCCGACGCGCGACTATCTCATAGCCACTGCGAAGGGATACGCGTTCACCGATGAAGATCGCTTCCGTGCTGATATCATCGAGCGCATCATGTGCGGTCTTGCCGTCGATCTGCCCCGGGTATCGCGGTTGCATGGCCGCGACCTTCGATCCGCAATCGTCGACCGGTCACGGATCGAGAGCCTCATCGCGGACGGCGCTGTGACGATGGTCGATGATCGGCTTTCGATCAGCGACGGTGCCGAATTCCTGGTTTGCAGCGTCGCCTCGGCGTTTGATGCTCACCTTGTGCATTCCGCAGCGACGCATAGCCGCGCGGTCTGACCCGAATGTGCAGCGCAACAGCGGTGGCAGCATCCGCCGCGCCATCGCCAACACGCGCTCGGCTGCCCCGGTGGAACACTCCGCGCCCCGGCCCGTTCTCTTCAATTACAAGAGGAAGGAACTGTCAGATGATGAAAATCGCTATTACGGTGGCGGCTGCCGCAGCGGTGCTGACGACTGCTCCGATTGTCACTCCGGTTGAGGCCCAAGGCGTCGACGTTCAGGTCGGGCGGGACCGCGATTACGACAGGGACCAACGCCGACGGTACGACTCCGACACCACGGTAGGCGTCGGCCCAGGCGGTGTCACCATCGGTCAAGGACGACGCTGTCGTACCGTGACCACCACAGTTGAAAGAGACGATGGCCGCATGATCAAGCGCAAGGAGCGCCGCTGCGACTAAAAAACGGCGGAGCTACGTCCGGTCTCTGACCATAGCTCAACTCGGAGCGGGCATCGAGCGATGACGCTTGCGTCGCCATCACTTTGTGCGCCGGCGTGTCTCCGATCAAGTCTTGGCCTTCTGATCCGAGGCCGCCTCGCGGGCCAGTCGCTCTGCCTTCAATCGCTCCCTGTTTGCATGGAGCGCCTGTTGGGCGCGTTGATACTCGGAAAGTGCTACTTTGGCGTCCGCGTCTCTGAAGACCTTTCGAGCTTCCCGTTCGGCCGCGGTGGGCGTCCTCCGCTCGGATGTGCGATCGCTCATTTGCTCCTCCTTCGGTCGCAAACGGCCCTGGCGCCAAGTGGTGCGCGCATCAGGATCGCCAACCTAGGTGGTAAGGTTTTCCTCCGGCTTGAATTTTGGGGTGTAAGTACCAGAGGCAGGGATTCGACGCCTGACGAACCCGTTGGTTCCATTCTGTCTTGGCGGCTTCAAGTCGCATGGCCGGTGCCCCCACCTCGGATATCGCATAAGCGCCCCGTGGCGTACGTCAGTACACGCTCCTGCAGATGGAGGCGCGCGTTGGGGAAGCGGTCGAAATTACCGACATGGTCATAGTGCAAATGCGTCAGGATGACATCCGCGACCTCGGTCGCATTGATGCCTAACGCGCCGAGCGTCTCCACCGGATCATGGAAAAGGCTAGGCCGCATCGCAAAGATATTGGCGCCCTATCGCGCGTCATCGAGAACTACTGGGCGGGGCGCCGAGGATGCGAAGCAAATTGGGATCGTTCTGCAGGGTGTGAGCGCCAATCCCTAGGCCACCGAGCGCGTAGACGCCAATCGCAATCCCGCCGACGGCCCAATATCCCGTGGCGATTCCGCCGGCCCCGAGGCCCAGCGCCAGCGCCATTCCACCAACGCACAGGATGCCGAGGCTGATGCCGCCGAACGCAACCACGCCCATCGCAACCCCACCAAAGGCGGCGAAGCCAACGGCGATATTGCCCACCGCAATAATGCCGCGGGCAGGCCTGAAGCCGACAAGCCACGTCGGGCCGAGCATGACGTGGATGAGCGGCAGACCGAACAGAATTATCTGTGACTTGTATTCATAGAAGTACGGCCGCCCTGCCCATGCACCGCTCGTCGCTGTTGCGGAACTTCGTTCCTGCAAAGGCCTGCCGCATTCGGGACAGGCCGTCGCCTGTTCGCTGATCTCCCGGCCACAATCCGCGCACCGCACCAAAGTCATCCTGGCATCTCCCGCATTCCTGATGTGCAGGTTCGCCCCATTTCTCAATCGGAGCTGAATCAGTTCCACATGTGAACGGCGATAAGCCAGCCCGTGCGTTCGCGCGCGAATATGTTCAGCCAGTTGCCCTTGTAGGGACCGCCGCCGCCGAGTCCCCGAAGTGTCCAGCGGCCCGACGCGACCAAAGCGGCATCCTTCGCGAACACGTCACCAAGATCGACGACATAGTCGCGAAAGCCCTGCGCGCGGATATCGGCGAAGAACGTGCAGATCGCCTCCGCGCCGACGACGGTCGATCGTCCGGGCGGCACGATCCGGGCGTCCGGGGTGTAGAAGCGGGCCAGATCGGCGACCTTGCCTGAGTTGAATGAATGAGCCCACTCATCGATGAGGGCTTGTGTCTGTTGCTGCATGATTGACGATTTCTCCCTCATCTGCGTGCGAAATCATCGGGCGCGACGGCCTGCTGCTGTGCTACGCCAAGCAAAGGCCAGAATACCCAGTCCTCAAGCGGACAGAGGGGCGTGATGGCCTCGTCCACGCCGGTTGGTCGGATCCGCACGCTATCCGTCGACGGGTAGTCGAGCACAATGCGTATCGCTCCGAGCCGACGGGCAAAGCTCTGCGAGCCGGAGATCGTTTCGACCTGAAGCGCCGCTCGCGGCCCATGGGTGAGCAGGAGGCGCGATCGGCCGCTCTCTTTCCTGACCGCTTGGGCGAAAGCCTCCGGCGGCATATCGGTCAGATAGTAGATGACTGTGCCTGGCGTCGTAAGGCGTGCGAGGCGTGGAAACCAGCGCCCTTGTAGCGGCAGCAATACCAGAGTGATTCCGTGCGCCCGGCGCAACAGGTCGGCGATGATGCGCAGCCGCGGCTCGGGCCGCTGACCCTGATGCAACAGGACCACCTGACTGAACCCCCGGTTCTTGCCAAGAAATGCCGCAAGCCGAAACAGCACAGAGAAGACGCAGACATGGTGGATCGTATCGACCCAGAGTGGCCCGAAGCCATCGAGCCCGCGCGCCTCGCGAACGTGAAGCGTGTGCTCCACTGCGCCGAGATATCTCATCACCTGATCCGTCGACATGTTCTGCATGACAAGCGGCTCAAACGCGAAATCGATGATGTTCAGCGCGGCCTTCCGGTTGGCTGCATCAGGCAAATTCATGACACCGCTGCGGGCGCGCAAGAGCATGTGGTCGAGGCGACTCCCGTCGACCTGCGCGATCAGGCGGTCGCGCACATGGCGGCTCGCCCTGCTGGCGGCAAAGGCGTTGGCGACAAAGGTGTCGAACCTGTCGGCAGTCAGATCGAAGGCGCCAGCCGGCGTAATCGCATTCACGGCTCTGAGCTCTCCAGCACCTGATCCGCCCCGGTCGGCCGGTGCGAAGGCGCAGCCTCCAGCGCCGGTTCACCGGCAAAGAGCATCGCGCTGTCGATCTGCCGTCCGTGCAACACGCTCACCTTTTCCAGCACGCGCGCCTGGGCGGCCTGCAGCGTATCCAGCGAATGACGCTCGCCGGATTGCCTGGCTTCGACAGTTGCTTCCTCAGGGACCCATTGCTCGGCCGAGACCACACCGAGATCCTTGGCACGGCTGAAGATGTATTCGGCCGTATTCCATTTCCAGCTCGGACAGGGCAGCGCCGCCTCTGCCGGATTGCTGTAGATGAAGCGATGTGCACAGAAGCCGCCGCACATCGGCAATATCTTGCACGAGGCGCAAACCGAGTTGTCGAACGGCGTCCAATGGGACCACAGGCTGGCGTTGACGCTATCGTGGAGCTTGTCCGGCTCGAAGATGCTGCCGGTCCGCTTGCTGGGATCGTGCGCCGTCTCCCAGCACTTGTGCACATCTCCCTCGCCCGACACGACATAGCCGCCGTGCGAGGCCGCCACGCACATTCCGGCGAATCCGCTTGACGGCGTCTGAATGGATGCGAAGCCAAGACGGCGCGCGCGCTCCTCCAGAGCGAGCACCTTGCGATTGAATTCCGCGCGCGAGAGTCGCTCTTCGAAGGCGCTGCCGCTCTCCGGCGTTGAAGCCTCAATCGGCGCAAAATAGGCGCTGAAGTTGCCGCGCTTGGCGAAATTGCGCTCGACGAAACAATCGAGCATCGCATTGACGTTGTCGACGTTGGTCTGGCCGACATTGACGCGCGCATTGATCGAGATTGCAGTCTGGTCCAGCGCTTCGGCGATATTGTCGAGGATGCGATCGAAGGTGCCGTGCCCTGACGTCAGGGGCCGCATCTTGTCGTGGGTTCCGCGATCGCCATCGATGGTCACCTGCACCCAGCGGACGCGACGCGTGTAGAGCTGGGCGGCCATTTCGCCGTTCAGGAACCAGGCGTTGGAGACGATTCCGGCGCTGTAGGAAATCTTGTGCTTGTCGCAATAGGAGATCAGCAGGTCTGACAGGCGAAAGATCGAATCCTTGCCCATCAGGGGCTCGCCGCCGTACCAGACGACACTCAGCGATTTGAGATCCTTCTTTGCCTTGACGAAATCGACGATGGCATTCTGCACGTCGGGCTTCATCTTCGTCGTCGGCTTGTTCAGGCCCTGGAAACAATATCCGCAGGCAAAGTTGCAGGCCATGGTCGGCGCGATCGTAAGCGTAAGGCTACCTTTGGCGCTCCGTGTCGCTTCGTAACTGTCGCGGACGACGGCAAACTCGTCGACGATCGCGCCGACCACGTGGCCGCCGCCGACGAGCGCTTCGAGCAACAGGCGGTCGCTCACCTCGCTGCCTGAAAACGCCGGTCGTTCGGCCAACCCGCGATAGATCCCGGCCTCGCCATCGGACAGCAGGATGAGCGATCGTGTCCGCGAATTGAAAAGCAGCGCGGCGCCATCGGCAAGCCTGACCGGAATGTCGTAGCGCGAGACTTTGTAGCGGCTCGCGCCCGGCTCCCGCTGGCGGCCATGAACGGTCGCCAGCGCCTGCCGGGCGGCCGCCTCCAGCGCATCGGCTCGCGCGGGATTCTGCGCCAGCAACGCGATCTCGGCGGCCTGCGGCTCGCCGTCCTGGGAAACCTGGCATTCGAAATCTGGCATAGCTCGGTCCCGTGCTGGTTAGCGCGTCTGCGACAGGGCGGATCGTGCCGCCGCGATCTGCGCCAGTGTTGTTTCCGCCAGGTTGGCAAGTATGTCGTTCCACAAGGCGAGGAACGCGTCGGCCCGGATCGAGGCATCGGTGATGGCAGTGCCGGAGGCCTCGTCGAGCGGCAGCCCGGTCAGCGTGACCACCCGCCGGTTGACGGCCATGGTGGTGAAATCTCCATGGCGGCCGATTCCGGTGACACGCAGAGCGAAGCGGCCGCCCAGCGCCTCCAGATGGCGAACATCGTAGAGCTGTGGCAGTAATCCGAGCATCAGATGGCGGAAGAACGCGAAGTTTCCCGCCGCTCCGGCCGGGCTACGCCACGCACCCTCCAGCAGCACCTCCGGCGTGAGCCGCACGCCTGACATGAAGCTCGCGAGCGCGATCGGATTCGACGCGTAGCGGCGGCCCGCCGCCGCGATCTCGCGCATGCTGATGCGCGCGGTGCTGTTGCGCATATCGATCATCAGCATGACGGCAGCACCGGGATGACGTTCACCGCGCAGAACGAAATTGGATCAAGCACCGGCGCATCGACGCCGCAGACGCCACCGAGATTGGCGGCACAGACACCGGTATCGACGCCGCAGGCGTCGGCGCCCGCCTTGGCGGCGCAGGCATCCGCATCGGCCGCACAGGCATCGAGCGAGGCGTTGGCCGCGCAAGCATCGGCATCGGCCGCGCAGGCGTCCGCCGACGCATTGGCGGCGCAGGCATCGGCATCCGCCGCGCAGGCCTCCGCGACCGCATCGGCTGCGCAGGCGGCGGCGTCAGCGGCGCAAGCCTCGACGGACGCGTCGGCGCCGCAGGCGTTGCTGTCCGCCGCACAGGCTTCCGCGCCCGCATCAGCGCCGCACACATTGCCGTCAGCCCCGCAAGCTTCGACGGTGGCATCCGCGCCGCACACGTTGCCGTCCGCCACGCAGGCCTCCGCGCCTCCGTCGACGGCGCAGGCGTTGCCATCAGCCACACAGGCTTCGACGGTGCCGTCCGCGGCGCAAGCGTTGCCGTCGACGCCGCAAGCGTCCGCCCCGACGTTGGTTCCGCAGGCATCTCCGTCTGCGGCGCAGGCCTGGATAGTGCCATCGGTCCCGCAGAGGTTCCCATCCGTCCCGCACGCGCCAGCGCTACCCTTGGCGCCGCAGGCGAGATTGCCGTCGACCCCACAGAGCTTCGGCCCGCTGTACTTCGAGCCACAATAGCTTCCGTCGACGCCGCAGGCCTTTCCTTCCGTAAACTTGGCGCCGCAGGTCGCGTAGTTGACGGCGCAGACCGCACCGGCCCTGGCGTTCGCCGCACAGGCGCTTGCCTTCGCGGCGCATCCGGCACCGCCGCCCGCGGCGGCGCCACACGCACCGATGTCAGCGGCACAAACCGTGCCTATCCCTGCAACGGCGGCACAGCCGGTTCCCTTTGCTCCGCACGCCGTGCCTTCGCTGAGCTTGCCCGCGCAGGGCGATGCGTTCAATCCACAGGCCGTGCCTATACCCACATCGAAGGCGCAGGGCGTGGTTGTGTTTGCTGCACAGGCTGCGCCGGCGCTCGCATCGATGCCGCACGGCACGGTCGGACCCGACGCGGGCTGTGCGGCCGGCGTTCCTGTTGAGGGCGGCGTGCTCGGTGCCCCCGTCGAGGGTGGCGCACTTGGCGTTCCAGTGGGAGGCGGCACGCTCGGCGTGCCGGTGGGAGGCGGAGCGCTCGGCCGCGGCGGCGAGCCCAGCGGCACATGCACGGTTTCGCTCGGATGAATCCGGTCCGGATCGCGGAACTGTGGATTGGCCTTGACCACATCCGGGTAGGGACGATCGTACTGGCGCGAAATGCTCCAGAGCGACTCGCCTTCCTTGACGCGGTGGTCGATGACGTTGTCGTTGGCGGCGGCATTGGGCCCTGCCCGTCCGTCTTGGACCGCAGACGCACGGTCGGCGCGGGAGGCATCACGAGGGGCGGCGTCAGGCCGGCTCGCGCGCTGCAAGCTCTCTGACCAGGCCTGAGCGTCGCTGCTGCTTTCCTCTTTCTTCGCCGGCCGCTGTGAGCGGGCGGCGAGTGGCCTGTCGATGACCTTCGCCATTGTCCAATCCGCCAGTTGCTAACAAAGGTTCGCCGCTGAAGCACTCTGGTGGCTGCGGCCACCGCTTCCTACACACATTGGATAGCGCGCAGACCTGACATCGACCTGACGAGGCCATGACTACGGTTAAGGGTGCGGTGGTTATCGCGAAGCCTGGCAAGCAGCGAGGAGTGGCTCACAGGGATGATCGAAACGTGCTCAGCCAAGAATTGCCTCGCCGAACAGCACCCGTGCATAGTCGCGGAGAGCCGTCATGCTTCTTGGATTGGGATCTTCGATTCGTGCCGGGTACCAGCTTCCCGGCACGGCACGATACTCGCCCCGGAAACGATGATCCTGCGGGTCATACAGGTAGCTTCCGCCGAACTCCGGATCTTTGCCGGGAGGCGCCCACACGTTGCGATCGTTGGATGCCGTAAGCGGGAAGCGCCCCGAATCGTCCTGATCGACCGTATGCGCCTGATCGACGAGATCGCATACCTTGTCGGGATCCATCCGATTGAGCCGCTCCATCAACTGCTCGGGCGTCACGCCGAACTGGCTGGCGGTTGTCGCAAGTGCGGGCCCGGCACTGCCGCCATCATTGTTGCTGTAGTCGGACAGCGCCGCGGCGATCTCCGGCCGATAGCCGGCCGCCTCGAGGAATTCGCGGCTCGGCCCCTCGAATCGAGCCTTGTCCTTTGCGTCGTTATAAAAATAGAGACCGATTGCGGAGGCGAGCACCAGGCCTGCGCCCACCGGACCGCCCCACGTCGCCAGCCAGCCGCCGCTCGAGGCCACGGAGCCGGCCGCCATCAGGAAGCCGCCGCCGGCGCTCGTCGTATAGAGGCCGGAGGCAATCCAGTCGCCACGGGCGGCCGCATCGACGGCGAAGGCGCTGTCGATCAATCCGCCTCCGATCTTGAAGTAGGTACTGAACTTGACCCAGCCTGGCTCGAGCGCAAGCCCGGTGCGGTTCGCTTTTGCGAGAATGGATGTCGAAAGACGCTCGGCGCCCGGCATGGCACCGAGACCGAGCCAGCCGCGCTGCGCGCCGACGGCAAGCAGTTCAGCCGTTTCTTTGCCAGTGCCGATCGAGTAGTAGACCGCCTTGGTCATGTTGAGCAGATGGCCTGGATCCTTCGCGAACTTGTCCCATGCCAGCGCCGCCTGATAGCCGTTGAAGGCAGCGCCAAGGCCATTCATGCTGCCAAGGAAAGCGGACGCCTTCTTCGGATCGAGCTTGACCTCCTGGCCGGTTCCGAAAATGTCGCGGACGGTGTTCGAGGCGGTCGCTCCCGCCGATGGTATGGCGGCGGTTGTGCCGGCGCCGAGATCGACGATCGCGTTTGAAGAGGACGGCTGCGACGTCATCAATGCGTTGCCAAGCTCCTTGACAAAGCCTCTGGTGCTGCTGACCGATGAGTTCGGCGTGGCTGACGGCGACAACGTCCCCGCCTCCTGTCCAAGCACAATGCGCAACACCTCGTTGCTGCCCTTGTCGCTCAGTCCCATCGCGAACTGCACTTCCTTGCTGCCGACGAACTCGTTGCGCGTCTCGGTCAGCCGCTCCGTCGTCGGCAGGCCCTGCAGCCGCGGCAACGCATTGTTCAGCGCCATGCTGGTGCGCACCGCGCTATAACCCAACCCATCGACCGCGTTGTATGCGCGATCGAAGTTCGGCAGCAGATCCGGCCGGTTGGCGACGTATTCGATGGTGGCGCGATCGAGCTGCTCTGGCGACATCGTGCCCGACCAGTCGGCGCGCAGGCGGCTCACCTCGGCAGTCGCATCGCCGAACGCCTTTACATCGTCCTTGATCCTGCCATGCAGGACCTCGACCCCGACCCGGGTTGCACTAAGCAGGCTGTCGGCCTCGCCGGTCCGGCCAGTGTCCTTGAGTTGCGTCGCCATCTCCAGCGCCAGCGTCGCACCGGTGCCGTCGCTAACCGATTGCATCACGGCTTCCTGGTAGGCGGGCAGCGGATAGGTCGGGCTGTTCTGTGCGTGCGGCTGGAATTTCTCGCTCGGCAGGTGCCGCACCATGATATCGGCGACCTGCCTCGTCACCTCTGCACCATCATTGCCGCGCGCGGCGTAGTCCGTTGCGGTGGCAATATTCTTGTAGACGCCGGCGACGTCCTGATATTCGATCGGCCCGCCTTCGGTGAGGCTGCGCTTCATGTCGGCGGCAATGCTGTCGATCGTCGGCCGACTTGCCGCGACGATCCGCTCCGCCGTCTCCGGCGAGACGCTTTCGGTCTGCTGACGCAGTGCCTCGGCAGCCGCCTTCGCGCCGCCGGTCTGGTAGGCATTGCGCACGGCCTCGACACCAGGCTGCACGGTCTTGTTATACGTCGCCTGGTCGACGATCTCCCTGAATGCGGCGTCGTCCGGACCGTGCTGCTGGATCAAGGCGGCGCGCGCAACGATCGCCATTTCACGCTGCTCAGGCGGCACCTGCCCGGCCACGCTGTCGAGCTGCCGCTCGATTTCCTCGCGCAACACCGTCCGCTGCGTTTCGAGATCCTGCTCGAGAGCGGCCAGTCGTGCCTGCTCGGCAGGACCGGCGTTGCGCGCCGCATCGACGTCGCGTTGCGCCTGCGCAACCGCGCCATACTTGTCGACGATGGTGCCGAGCGTGTCGCGCGTCCAGCCTTGGCGACGCCATTCGTCGGTCACGTTGCGATAGGCGGTGTCAATCGTATCCCCAACCTTGGGATCATTGGCGAGGCTTCGCCTGAGCTCGTCGATCTGCGGGAGGACGGCTTCCTCCGGATAAGGCTTACCGGTCCCGATCAGCCGCAGCTGCCCCTCGACCTCCGTTCGTACGTTGCCCCACGCCGTGCCTGCGGCGTTTCGCGCCTCCTGCAGCTCAGCGCTGGCAAGCCGTCGATCGCCCGCCGTTGCATTCGGATCGTGCGCCATAGCTTCGAGCGACGCGAGCGAACGGCCGGCCGCCCGCGCATCGCGGACCATTCCATTCAGTTCGGCCCGCGTCGTCCCGGTCTCCCGCCATTCCCTGTCGACCGCCGCGCGCGCATTCTCCACCGTCTGCTGATACTTCGGATCGTCGGGAACCCGGCTGCGGATTTCATCCAGCGCGGGACCTGTCGCCACGTCCGGAAGCGCCGTCTTGCGCCCTGCTTCACGCAGCTCGTTCTCCACGGAACGCTGAATGTCGCCCCATTGCTTCGACACCTCGCCGCGCGCGCTTTCCAATTCGATGTTCGCAAGTTTGCGCGCTGACGGCGTGGAGTTGGGATCACGCGCCAAACGTTCCAGCGACACCACGTTTTCTTCCGCGCGATGGGCACCGCCGACTTGCTCGCGCGCACGCACCACCCGCGGATCAGAATTTGGCACGAACGCGACATCGCCGGGCTTGATGAGATCGGGATCGCGAAGCTGCTTGTTGGCCTTCAGAACATCGGAAAACGGCGCGCGATACTCCTTTGAAATCCCGTAAAGTGTGTCCCCGGGCTTTACTTCGTGCGGGATCTCGTTTCCGCGCACAGCTTGCGGATTTCCGTCGATCCGGCTGCGCTCGCGCTGTGTCTTCTGCAGGGCGGCATCGAACTCCGGATCAGTTTGCCCGGTAGCGGTGCCGCGGTCGTTCCGGGCGACGCCCGGCTGCACCTGGTTAGCATTTGCCCGGGACGTCCTTCGATCTTCCGCGGCAGCTTGCTCGGGAGCCGTTCGCTGCTTCTCCGTTACACTCCGCGCAGGGCTTGCACCAGACATCGATTTAGCTCCGGTCCTCAACAAGATTAGGCATCAGAAATGGCGGCATCTGCCGCATGCGCGTCATTGATCCGCGCGACGTCTTACGGCTTCAATTCGGTGATTTGCGCCCGCATGAGATAGACATACGGCCGACGCCGATCGGTCAGCAGAATTTCTGGCCGACGAAGCTGATGACAAGCTGACGTGGGAAGATGCTGGCGGCAGCGTCAGCGCGGCGCCGAGACCGAGCGCGCCACCAGTTCAAACTCCGCCCGGCGCGCGCCGAATTTCTGCTTCTCGCCGACGCAGACCGTGGTGGTTCGCCCCTTTGGCGTCTCGATCAACATGAAGAGAGTTCGAACGTCCTGCGCCCGCGCGGGCAGGCCCGGCCGCGACTTGAAATCGCCTATCATTGCAACGCCGCCAATTCCGTTGACGTTGAAATGCTCGGTCGCGGACACATCGTAGTTGATGGCAATGGTTGCCCGCGCAAGATCGAGCCAGCGCTGCGCTTCGACGATGTCGTTGATGTCGCTTTGCTTGAGCTCGGCGTTCTGCGGCAGCGGCGTGAACGCAACCTGACAACCCGTATCGCTGTCGGATGGCTTCTTCACCTCGAACCGCACCACAAAGGTCGGCGTCGGACCCAGCGCGCGGGCGATGTAACCCTCGGGAGGATCGATCGCCAGTCCGGTGCTTGCATCGCGCAATGGCTCCGCCGTCGCGGGCGTAATCAGCGCCAGCGCAAGGCACACATCAAAACATAGACGCTTCAAGCGGTCGAGCACGATCACGCTCTCCTGCGCGGCATTGAGAGAAACGGCGTTAGCCCTGACGGAACGACCGTCAGGGCCAAACACTTCACGTTAGTCAGGCGAAAATCAGGCCGCCTGTGAAAGGTCCTGCTGTCCACCGTCGGCTCCGCCGAGCAGGCGCCCAAGCAGCGATACGACCGTCTTCAGGGCATCCTTTTCGTTCTGCGGCAGGTTGAGGCGATCGACCAGCGACGAGAGCGTGCTCAGGATCTGATCGAACGGACCGCCGCTGGCTCCGTCCTGCTGATGGGCCGGAGCAACGTCACCGCCCTCACTGGCCCGCGGAGCCGCAACTGGCTGCGGCTGCTGGCCACCGCCAACGCTGCCGGCGCCGTTCATCACGCGACCGAGCAGCGACACCACCGTCTTGAGCGCGTCCTTCTCCTGCGGCGAGAGGTTCAGCCCGTCGATCACACGGTTAAGATTCTGCAGGATCTGATCGTCGGTACCGCCAGTACCCTGGGTCGGCCCAGTTCCTGCATAACCGTCAATATCCTTGATACTGTTTCCGGTGATTTCCTGGCCGTTCGGCAGTACAAGATCATCGATCTCGCCGTTCTTCGTCTTCATGACAGTGCCGTCTTCATACTGCTGATCGAGCGCCTGCCCTTGTCCGGACTTCAGCTCGGTCTTCAGATTACCTTGGAAGCCGGTCATTTCGGCAGCCTGATCGCCGCGCGTAATGGCGACCTTTTCGATGTAGGTCTTGCCTTCGCCATTGGTCGGATCGATCGTGATCTTGGTGCCGTCGGGCAGTTCGAAGGTCGCGGGCTTGCGATGGAAGTCGGTCTTGTCGCCGTCGCCGGTCTCGATATGAGGGTCGCCCCAGACCTTGAACTTCTTGCCGGTCTGCTTGTCGGTGACTTCCAACTGACCCTTGTGTTCAGTGCTGGCGGTGATGCAGTAGCGGCCGGTGTCGACCGTGTTGCCATTGACCTTGAAGGGCTCGCCGCATGAGCTGCCGGAGGAACTGCCCGTCGACGGCGAAGAGCCCGAGGGTTCTTCTGCGCCATCGCTGCCGTTGCAGCCGCAGTGGCCGCCCGGCTTCTTCCCTCCACCGAGCACGTCATCGCTGGCGAGCCTACGGACGAGCCCGGAGAACGTCTCAAGCGCGCTGCCTTGCGCGTTCGGATCCTGGCCAGCCGAGACGAAGTTTAGTGCCCCGGTGATCAGTCGAACGCGTTCGCCGTCGCTCCATTGAGCGCCGGATTGGCCGGCGCTTTTCAGGATACTCGAGAAGATCGACGCCACGTCCTGCTGCTCGTTCTGCTGTACACCGCCGCCCGCAAGTTGCCGGAGGCGATCGGCGTTGCCCATCATGCTCTGTGCGACATCTGAAATCATCTTGCTGCTCCTTCGCATCCCGTGATTGGTCAGTCGCAGAAGCGACCGAACTTGGTCCTTGCCCGGCCTGCCGTAGTGCTCGTTCCGTGCAGGCTTCGGGTCAGTTTGATCGATGAACCTTGAAAAGCGTGGGCACCGCTGACGTACCGCACGCCGGCTCATGGCCGCACCATAGGCATGCAAGCTTTCGAGAACCTGACGGGGGTGCGGATTTTGCGGCACCGCCGGCCATCACCGGAGTCCGTCGCAAACCTCGTGCCGACGAAAATCTCACCGGCAGCTCGATTGCGATCGTTTCAAGATTAGCCGACGCGACGTCCGACTGGAGCCGGCGATTGCCCCCGCCACTGCGAAGGACTCAAGTGGTCATTGCTGGCGTGTGCGTGCGGCCGCCGCGTCCAGGCGCGCCGACAGGTCGGCGTCGTAGACGAAGTTCGCGAAGAATTCGCCGTCCGGCGTCACCCGAAATGTCGCCTTGTTCCAAGGCTCGTGCGCGCTCGAGGTCATGATCGTCTGCAGCTTCTTGATGGCTTTCGCAACCGCGTAGTCGAGACGATCGACATCCAGATCGGCAACGCCTCGCTCCGCGGGGTCGCGCGTATAGTCTCCGGTAAATCCGGTCGACGTCTTCCAGATCTCGGTCTCAAGCCGGATTTCCTGCCACGGTTCGTCGACCGCGGCCACGAGCGCGTTCGCCACGAAATCGTAGATTTCCTCGACGGTATTCAATTCAGCCATGGCATCTGCTCCCCCGTCGGCGTCGCGCAGCCTACTCGGTCGTATTCTCGAAGAAGCGCGTATGCTTCTTGCCGTCGATCCAGAACGTCACCCGGAACGCCACCGGCCGTCTCGAATCACCATCGAACTCGGCGCGGATTTGCGCATCGACCCTCCTGTTCTGCTCGAGCGCCGACCGCCATTCCTGCTCCATGTTATACCAGTCGCCGCCGCTCCCGTTCAACTCACGCGTCATCGGGTGATAGTTGATCTGCTCGCCGGGGCCGTCGAACATCGCCGCGAACAGGTGTCCGCCCTGGTCGCCCTCGATGGCGTCCTTGATGCCGCCGACCTCCGCCGCCTTGCCCTGCTGGTGCGTATTGCGGTCATGGCCGTTCAAATGGACCCGTCCCCTGGCTTCGACGACGCGTCCGGCCTCATCCGTCGTATAGGTGTAGCGTCCCACGAGGTAGTCGGCGTTGGGCGCCAGTTCGCCGTTCAACGCCTGGTTCCAGCCGTCGGCCTTGTGTCCGGGATCGAGCACGATGCGCGCGCGCTCACCGGGCTGGCCGCGCGTATTTCGGGCTTCGATCGCCGCGCGGGACGGGTCGCGCACGAACGAGCCGACATCTTCGGCCAATTGATCCAAGTGCTGCTGATCGAGCGCGTTCTCGCGAACGATGTCAGCCCGTCGCTCCGCGGTGATTGCGGGATCGGCCAGCTCGCGCGATCGTATCTCCATTCGCTCGCGGACCTTGCTGATATCGATCCGCGCTGCCCAGCCGACCGTGCCGGTTCGTGGCTCGCCATGCTCGGTAAAGAGCGTTCGGAGCTGGCCCTCGAGCGTGAGGCTTCGCTGGATATGTTGTGCGGTCGCGACATGCAGGTCGATATCGGCCGCTGTTGCCTGCGGACCATGCCTGATGCCCAGGACTGCGCCCGTCGACGGATCGTAGTCGATCTGGACTGCATTGCCCTGCAGCGAGCCATCGGGGGCGACTTGCGGCGCGAAGTTGCGCAAGAGCCCGTCGCGCACGGCAGTCGGGTTGAACATGTCGCCCGGCCGCAAGCCGCCGGCGCGCATCGCAGCGCCAGCGCCGGCGGCCCAGACCCCCATGGACAACAGCGATTGCGCGCGCTGCTCGCCCGACATCTCCGTCCAGTGGCGCGACAGTGAGATGCTCTCGTTGGCGATCGCTGCCGTGTCGACAATTGCTGCGCCTGCCTGCGCGTAGCCATGGATCGATGCTTCAGCCGGCGCGATCGCGCGGCCGGCGCGCCCGAGCTGGGCGAGCCGGGCAGCACTGCCAAATGCGCCGATCGACAACGCACTCGCTCCGGCATTCAGCCACAACCCGCGCGCGGTTTCGTCGCTGAAGGGATCGATCGACTGGCCATGACCGGCGCGGTCTGCAAGCTCGCTGCCGCTGCGATATGCGCCCCAAGCGCCGGCGCCAGCGGCAACCGCTCCGGCTCCAATCACGATCGGCGTTGCGAGACCCCCGGTGCCGACGATCAGAACGCCGCCGGCGACGATACCGCCGACCAGCGCGATCTTGTCGACCGCCTGCGTGAGGTGTTCGCCGAACGTATCCACCGTCTTCGGTGTGTTATCGTGCTCGAGCGCGACGGTTCCGTGAGGACGGGCGGTTAGATGTCCGCCGGACGGATATGTCATTGATCCTGGCGGAAGCTGGTTGTTTTCCCGCCAGTCATCGAAGTTGTCGTACGCGCGCCCGATATTATCGACGAAGCGCTCGCGTCCGTCGGCGCCGGTGACGCGAAAGAGCGGTAGCTGGACTGGGCCGGTGTCCGCGCTCGAATAGGTGACCGGCAGAACCGTTACCTGCGCGGCGTCGCCGCCTGCCACTGCGCGAATCTGATCGGTGACGGCGCGAACCGCCGCAGCGTGTTCGCCACTGCCATAGAGCGAGAGTTCGGCGCGCGAGACGGCCGCCTGAACTTGCGCAAAGCTTGTGCTGGGCGGCAGCGCCGGCGGCATGCCCATGGCAAAGCCGACGGTATTGTCGAGATCCGTTCCGCGCAGATGCTGCGGCGCGTCGCCCCGCGCGGACCGAAAGCGTTGGCTGGCCGCCTGTGCCTGCGGCTCGACAATCGCACGATTGGTCCAGGGATCGTCCGCTTGCCGCACCGTATCGGCGGTGATCGCCGGATTCATGCGAATGGTCGCGAGCGCATCTATGCGCGCCGCAAGCGGGGCCTTGTCGGCGCCCTGCGAGCCCAGCAGTTCACGTCCCTCCCGGGTTTCGAGAATGCCGCCAAGCCGTTTGGCCTCCGCGCGCTGCCGTGCGGGGTCATTGGGATGCCATTCGCGCGCGAGCGCATGCGCCATCGTCCGGCGCAGGGCCGGCACGGTGCTGTAGTCCATCGCCGATGTTCCGGCGAACGCGTTCTGCACGAACGCACTCGCCGCTTGCGAATGAGGTCCCTGATTGAGCCCCGACAATGCGCGCTCGCGCATCGACGCGGTCATCTGTCCGGCGAAGCCCGCCGACGGATCAGTCGAGAGCGCACGGGCAAAGCCCGCCGCGTCTTCGGGCCGCAGTCCGGTCAGCATATTCCGTAGCGGCTCGAGATCTGCGGGCACGCTTCCCGCCGGACCTGATACGGCCGTGATGGCGGAGACGGCATAGGAGGCAGCCGTCATCCGGCGCTGCCACTGCTCGCCGGATTGCGCAGCAGCGATCGCGGGATCGCGCGCAAGCTCGGCCGCCTCCAGCGCCGTTCGCTCGGCGACGACGGCGCGCAGTTCAGGCGCGTCGCCCAGCGATCGGGAAAGACGGGCGGCGCCGCCCGGCCCCTCGCCACGGCCGGCAGTCCAGCGATCGAGCATCCGATCCATCAATAACTGCTGCTGTTGCTGGTCGAGTGCTCCGAGCTCAGACTGTCCACGCAGCGCGCCGATGACTTTCTCGGTCGTCGAAGTCTGACCGATACCGAGAAAACCTCCGCTGGGATCCGACTGCCGCTCGACCCAATCTGCAATTTGCTGCCGGCGCTGCGGCGAGACTTCCTGCGCCGCCGTCGCGGCGATATCGGCCGAATTATCGTTGGCGCTCCGGACTGATGTATCGCCCGCATTGACGGGCGATCTCGCCGCTTGCTCTGATACCCGTGCCGCGTCGATAGCGTCCTGAAACGCCGTATCCGGCGCTCCCGATCGGCTTTCGTTTCGGGGAGTCTGGCGTCGCTCGGCAGCGACAGCACTGGCTCGTGGCGACATGTTGCCTCCGTTGACATGCGGAGCGTCGACCAACTTTCGCCACGGCCGGCCTCGACGGCATCATGCATGCATCGGCGAGCGTGGCAGTCGCTGGCAACCTAGCGTTCAAAGCTGATGCGAAGCTGACGCCACAGAGCCGGACACACTATCGAACGTTTGTGGTTCCCAGCGTCTTCGAAAGCGCGAGATTGTTGCGCGCCGCGCGATCGTCAGGCGCAACTGCAAGAGCGCGGTCATAGTGTCGCTGCGCCTCCTGATGCCGACCGACTGCATCGAGTGCTATTCCGGCGCCATTGAGCGCTTTTACGTTTTGCGGATGCCGTTCGAGGATGGCGCCGAACGCTGCGAGGGCTTCTGCATGCTGCTGTCGCCCGAGCATGATCTGAGCGAGGCCGACCTCACCATCGACATTGCTGGGCGCTACCGCAAGCGCCTCGCGAAACGCGGCCTCTGCCCCGTCGAAGTCACCATTGCGCATGAGCGCGCGGCCGAGATCGATCTTGGGCTGTGCTGCGGACGGCTGACGTTCCGCGATCCGCCGATAGATATTTGCTGCGTTTAGCGCATTTCCGCTGCTCTCGGCGGCCTGGGCCAGCCGCGTCAGCGCCGCGGTGTCGAGATTGGCGCTGCTCGCCGGAGGCTCGGATGATCCGGCGACGGTACCGAGTTGTGGGCCGGCGCCGGCTCCGGCGCAGGCGCTGACGCCAAGGGCAAGCAACGGTAGCGCGAGCGAGCGCAACCACTTCGATCCTGCGCGCGATCCAGACGGCTGCGGACCCTCACTCAACACGCACCTCGCGGCTATCCAACCGTGCGGTCAGCCGACGGCCGGTACGACACCCTGCGGAAACGAACCAGATCGCGGAGCCGAATCGGAACCGAAGGTCCCGGCGAGTCCGATCGTACCGACCGGTTGAATAGTAAAGTCGCTTGCCAACTCTTGATACGAAAGAACGGGAATGTCCAGACCGTTGCGCACGAGGAAGCCGCGCACGAAGCGGCGGATGTCCATCGACGTCAAAATCACCGGCCGATTGCGATCCGAATGCGCATTTGCCCCGATGCGGCGAATCCTTTGCAAGAGCCCTTCCGAAACCTTGTCCTCCATAACGAGATAAGGACCGACCGCGGTATCGCGGACTGCGCTGCGGATCGTGTCTTCTGCAGCACGCTCGATCATGTAGGCCGGCACAATCCTGTGGGCGTTCGCATATTTATGACAGATTTGTCGCTTCAGTGCGGCGCGGACGTATTCCGTCAAAAGCACGACATTCGGTTCCTTTTCACCCCATTCGGCGAGCGCTTCGAGTACCAGGCGGGGATTGCGAACCGAGACGCCTTCGTCGACCAAACGCCGCAGCACATCGGCGATCCTCTGCACCGGGGTCGTACGCGTCACTTCCTTCACAAGTTCGCCATACCGGCCTTCCAGCCGCGTGAGCAGCGCCCTGGTTTCCTGAATGCCGATAAATCGTGCGGCATTGCGCGCGAGCACCTCTTGCGCTCGGGCCGCAATGACATCCGTGCAGTCTCGGTAGCCGATACCGGCCGCCGACAGCGAACTCTCGTGTGTTGCATCGATCCAGACCTGATCGGACGATCTGGCATCGCCATCGGTATGCGCCGAGATGCCGGCGAGTTGCAAATTCACGGGATCGTCACACAGCAGTAGCCGCTGCGGATCAACGTAACCCTCCTCTGCCGGTACGCCTTCCACCTCGATCCGAAATCGTGACGTGCCAAGCGTCGAATCGAAAACGACGCCAACCTCCGGTATCAGAATGCCCAGCGTATCGGCCAAACTGGCACGTGATGCATCAAGCTTCGATCGCTGATTCTGCATCTCTGCGGTGGAACGCAGATCGTCCGCCAGTAGAACGATGACCGGCGGCGCTTCCGCAGGCGCCGCCTGGCGCATCTCTCGCGTGCGCGGCGGGGCGCTCGCGCGCGCGTCGCCTGCTCTCGCCATGTCTTCCTTGGCGATCCCCCCATCCTCGTCGCCCGCATTCGATCTCGTTCCTGCGACCAGACTTCCGGCGCCGAACGCAAGCGCAAGCACCAGGAATACCGCCGTCGGAAAGCCGGGGATCAAGCCCATGGCAAGCAGAACGATGGCTGCGAGCCGCAGCGCGCGCCGATCTGCGGATAGCTGGCCGGCGATATCGCGTCCGAGGTCCAGCCGGCTGTCGCCCGTGACCCGCGTGACGACCGTCGCCGCGGTAATCGAAAGCATCAACGCGGGAATCTGCGAAATCAGCGCGTCGCCGATCGTCAGCAAGGTGTACTCGCGTACGGCCTGCACCAAGGGCATGCCGCGGCTCAACGTGCCGACCGCGATGCCGCCAATCAGGTTCACGACAATGACGACCAGTCCGGCGATGGCGTCGCCCTTGACGAACTTCATGGCACCGTCCATCGCCCCGTAGAGCTGGCTTTCCTGTTCGAGGCGACCGCGCCGGCGCCTTGCCTCGACCTGATCGATGTCGCCGTTTCGCAATTCGGCGTCAATCGCCATCTGCTTTCCCGGCAGCGCATCGAGAATGAAGCGCGCGCCCACTTCGGCGACGCGCTCCGCGCCCTTCGCGATGACGATGAACTGCACCACCGTGATGATCAGGAAGACGACCAGGCCGACCAGAACGCTGCCGGCGATGACAAATTCGCCGAATGTCCGGACGATGTCGCCTGCATTGGCCTGGGTGAGAATGAGGCGGGTCGTGCTGATGGTGAGCGCCAGCCGGAAGACCGTCGACAGCAATATGATGCCCGGCAATGTAGAGAATTCGAGAGGGCTCAGCACATAGAGCGACACCATCAGCAGCAGCACCGCAAATCCGAGATTGAAGCCGATCAGCAGGTCGACCAGCAGCAATGGCATGGGGAGGATCATCATCGCGACGGTGAGTATGAGCACCAGCGCGATCATCAGATCCGGACTGCCGGGCGCCCGGGCGACCAGCGTCTTCAGTCGTTCCATCATTCGCGCCCTCCATGCGACCGGGCAACCACAAACTGATCAAATCGCCGGCGTGCGTCGGCCATCTGCCCCTCGAGACGCAGCGCATGGCTTCGCAGCAACAGAAGCGGTGCCTCCGATGCCGGATCGGTATCCAGATCGTCCAGGCGATCGATCGCGGCAAGCGCGGCCGCCCCGTCCTTGTTCGCGAGGTGCGCGTACGCCATTATCCTGTTAGCTTCGACATCGTCCGGCCGCGCCCGCACGACGAGGCGCAGCAACGCAAGCGCGCGGCGGCACTGTCCGCAGGCCGCATAGACATAGGCGAGCGCGCAGAGCAGATCGCGCTGGTCGGAGCCCACAATCGCGCCTGAACGGTGCTGCGGCGGATCATCGGACGGGTCGGGCTTCCGCATCACGCCACGCATGGCACACTAACCTTCGACCAGGCTGTTGCTGTTCTGGCGCAATTGCGACAGCCGCTTGAGTTCGCGCCGGATGGTCAACACCCCCTCGCGAACGAGTCGCTCGTCTGCGCTGCCGGCAAGGTCCGACTGCAGTTGCTCGAGCAACGCGCGATGGCGCTCAGCCTGCAGGACGTGCGGATTGCGCAGCCGCGGCATCACGAATGTCATCAGCGCGTCCACCAGATTTCGGCCCGCAAAGCCCGAAGCGGCGTCGGGCCGATCGGCCCGCGAAGTGATGGTTTGCGCCTCGTCCAGATGCCTGCGGGTGACGCTGTCAAGGCCCGGCGCGGCGAGCGTTCGTTCGATAGCGGCGTCGAGGCGCACGCCGGGCGGCAGGCTGGTCAGCTTTGGCATCGTCCGCCCCCCGTTCCGGTCAAGGTGAACGCATCAGTAACGAACTGCGACAAGCTTCCCCTCGCGCCGCAGCAGGACTTTCTCGGCCTCGATGCGCTCGATCGCCCATCCGCCATCGAGCATTGCGCCCTCGAGGTATTTCTGACCTCTGATGAGAAGGTGGGGATGGGCTCCGCGCCACACGCCTTCGATGGACAGCGACAGCGGCACCTTTTCCGCCCTAACGCTGACGCCGTTCACAAGCGTGATGTCGCCTTCAAAGCGTTCGTCGAACCATCTTTGAACAGTCTGCCATTGCACTGCGGCCTTCGGATCGATGGTCCCGGTCGCGGCGACGATTCCGACCCCAGGCTCGACCAAAACATTCAGGATGCCCATGCGCTCGACTTCCGCCCGCATGGCATCGGCCGCAGCCTTGACCGCGTCGGATCCGGGATCGGGAATGCTAAGGCCACCTTCGCGCTCGCGCTGCACCGCCTGCCTGACGATCCCGGTCACCGGGATCTCAATCGGGTTCGCGGCTGAAGCGAGCCAGGTCTGCCGCAGATCCGCGTGAATCGCACCGGCCGTCTGCGAAATCGGCGCGTCCGCCAGCGAGTGCATCATCAATGCGATCGAGACGATGCTGACCAGTCCTACCCCCATCAGCAAACGCGACCGGGACATTGAAACGCCGAACAGGCTGCCGCGCGATTGCGGGCCCGGATCGTTGGCACGGCTGAAATGCAACTGCGCGGCGCCAATGTTCATTCGCAAAGGCGTTGCGACTGCCTGGCGCGCTCCGGCTGCAAGGTACTTCTGCGGACCGACCAAAATCCTGCCCGCCAACGCCTCGACCTGGAGCTCGGCTCCGGAGGTATCGATCATGGCATGGAGAGGCTCGACATCCGCATCCATCAGGACGATGTCGGCATCCATCGAGCTGCCAATCGTGTAACGCCCCGGCACGAAGGCATGCGACGAACCGGCATACAGCCCGGACTCAATTGACATTGTCAGACAATTGGGCGGTAACGACATGGCTCGCTCCGATTCTCCGTGGCAGGAAGCCCCGCGTTCTGCAAGGCGGTTCCGAGGCGGGCTCGGGACAAAGACAAAGACGAGTGCGCGATGCGCGCAATAGAGCGCGCACCGCGATGTTGAAGCAGATGATTACTGAACGCGCTCGTCAGCCACTTTTTTCTGCGTGTTCTGATCGACCTGCAGGCGACGCAGCTCCATGCTCTTCTGCATGGATTCCTGATACGTCTGCTTGAGCTGGTCCATCATGGCCTGGAAGTCACCGCCGGCCGCGCCGCCGCCGCCGTTACCGCCGCCAGCGACGGCACCCGCCGCCGCGTTCACGCCGACACCACCAAGTATTCCGCCCATTGTTCATCTCCTGTCGTTGATGTCCTGGATGTCTTTGCCGTCTTCGTCACGCCATGGCTTCCGACTGCTGTCGAGCCCCAACGCGACGTCCATCAGGCTGCCGCGCGAAGGCGGCAACCTGAACTCTTGTGCCTGAATCGCACCTCACCGAGCGCAGTTCTTCGCGAACGGCGCTCTAACCTTAGGAATCCTCTTCTTCCTCGAGCGCTTCCCGGCCCATGTCCATGATGTCCATGAACGGCTGCACCGACATCATCCCGATGGCCTTCTGCAGTTCCGCCTCGAAGGCTTGCGAAGCGCCACCGCCGCCATTGCCGTCGATCGCGCCGCCAACGGCTCCGCCGACCATGCTGCCGACGGGGCCGCCGACAATGCCTCCAGCGACCTGTCCAATCGCTCCGAGTACACCCATGACGAATCTCCTTCGCTCATCTCGTGGCGCGACGGGCGATTTTGGCCGGCGCGATACGCGGAGTTGAATGCGATCGGGCTATCGGTAGGTCACCGCAGCCGACCGATGAGGCGTCTTGCGATTTTCTTTTCACAACAGACCTCATGGCGCACACGCTATGAGCGTCAGCTTTCGGGAAGCTGACGAGAGGTCGGCTTTTTGACGAAGGAGAAATAGAGGATGTGGACAACCGCTTAGCGCGGACTAGCGTCGGTTGGGGCTACCGGGATCGCCGTCACGTCCACCAGGCTGCTCGCGTCCGGCCGACGTGCCTGAGGGTTCGTTCGGGCCGAAGGTCGCCTCCAATCGTCCGTTACGAAGGATCGTGGTCTGAGAACCGCGAAAAACCGTCAAGAACGTATCCTGCGGAGGCGACGATTCCACTCGCACGCCGGCGGGCTTTGGGCGCGCTTGCTCCTCGGCGATCAACCCATTGAGGGTCTGCTCGACCAATGCCACGAATCGCGGCGGTCCCGTCACCAGAACAAGCTGCGTATTAGGAGCCGGCCTCACCGCATATCGCTCGTCGGCGACGTCGAACGCCGCAAGCGTCGACGCAAGCTGTTCAAAGGATACCGGACCGGGAACAAGCAACCTGCTTTGCGATTCGCGGGCCGAGGTGACATGCAGCACCTGTCCGTCGAAGTACCACTCCAAATTATAGAGTGCGGCCAGCCTGTTCAGGAACGCCAGCGGCGCTAGATCAGGGAGCCGGCCTTGAATGCGTCCGCGGATCTCCTGGCTCACATTGACCTTGATACTGAGATTGCTGCCGAACTCCAGAAGCGCCGCCGACAGATCCTGGTTGATAACCGTGTAAGTGTAGGTGGCGTCGGGCAGTTTGAGGTGCGCAGCGATCGCTCTCGAAGACAACAGCAGCGACGCCGAGACGCTCAAGCCCGCGACAACAAAGCTCGCTGCAACGAGGCGTGCAACAAAACCACGCCCATTGTCGCGCGCGGCGCTGGAACTCTGCTCGGGCACCGTTCTTGGCGTCATATATCCGTCGTTCTGCAAGCCGTCTCTTCGATCGTTATCCGACATACATGTCGAATCGATGACACCAGGTTCGGAACAGCGGCGATAATCTCGTCACTTTCCGGTCAGCTAGCCTCAATAGCCTTCCCTGCACCGTATGCAATGCAAGAGCAGCTTCTCGAACATCAAGCCGAGGCGAAAACATGTCCTTCGATCCGCTGGCGGCTATCAATGGTGCGGTTTCCACCACGGCGCCCCTGTCCGGAAGCGCCGCGCCGGCTGGCGATGCCGCCGGTGCATTTTCCCGCGTGGTCGCAAACGCATCGTCGGAGGTGAGCAACACGGCTACACCCCACGCGTCGGCACGCGCACAGGAAAGCCGGCACGACGCCACGCGTGTGGCGGCCGTGCGAGAGTATCCGCTGACGTCATTGCCGAGAAATCCACAGGACGGACTGGGACACCACGTGCTGGATCGGCTGGAAACACTCTATCGCGGCGATCAGAGGCTGCGCACGGCGAATGCCCATTCCGCAACCGATGCTTCGCCGGTCGCACTCGCGGGTGCTGGACTTCCGCGCGGACCCGCCGCGGCGCCGCTGAACGGTGCGATCAGGCCGGATGACGCTTTCAACGTCATGCTTCGCAACTTCGAGCAAGTCTATCAGCAATCCATTCAGGTTGGCTTGATGACCAAGGGCACGGGCGCCTTCACCACTTCGATGAACAAATTGATGTCCTCGGCGTGAGCCGCGGCTTGGATATTCCCGACCTCAAGCGGAGACGCATATGATCGCCGTCCGTGCAATGGTGAAACTGGTCGTGCTCGCGGTCGTGGTTTGTACTCTGGCAGGATGCCAGACGGAGCTTTATTCCAAACTGGACGAGCGCGAAGCCAACAACATGATTGCGCTTCTGCACAAATACGGCATTTCCGCCGAGCGCTCGTTCGCCAAGGACGGCACCAGTCAGATCAGTGTCGCAGAAAACCAGCTCCCGCAAGCGATCGAGCTTCTCAAGGCAAACGGCTTGCCGCGCAGGACGTTCACCAACATGGGAGAGGTCTTCAAGAGCAGCGGCCTGATCTCGTCACCGACGGAGGAGCGCGCGCGCTTTATCTACGCGCTGAGCGAAGAGCTGTCGCGCACGATCTCCGATATCGACGGCGTTCTTTCGGCCAGAATTCACGTTGTTCTACCAAAGAACGACCTGTTGCGTCAGGATGCGACGCCGTCATCTGCGTCGGTGTTCATTCGTCACGATGCGCGCGCACCGCTGAAATCGTTGTTGCCGCACGTCAAGATGCTGGTAGCGAACAGCATCGAAGGACTGTCCTACGAGAAGGTGTCGGTTGTGCTCGTTCCGGTGGAACGTCCTGCGATTGACGTGGCGGCGCCAACGACGGTCGGCGCAGCAACGCAAGCCGGACTGATGGCCGCCCGGCCGGCTGGTTCGTCTCAAGCGCTCTACCTTTCTCTCGCGGGCGTCGTCGCGTTGCTCCTGACCGGGGCGTTGGCCTTCTGGCTCGGCCGCCGCCAGGAACGACAGTCGCGCGGCGGTTCGTCGCCAGTGTCCAGCGCCGCCCGCAATGACTCACCAAGAATCAAAAGTCTCTCCTCGAATGATCGCAGCGCCGATCAGGCGGTCGCGCAGCGTGCTGCCTGAGGTTGGCGCTTCCGGCAAAGGACTTCATGTCAACCGAATCGACCCTACGCTCCGAATGGAAGGAAATGGCTCCGCCTGATGCCGCGCGGCTCGTTCTCGCCACTCATCCGCGAAGACTGGCGGATGCGCTCGACAGCCGGCTCTCCGTCGCCGTTATCGGCCGCCTGCAGGGCTGCCCTCGTCTGCATGCCCGAATTGCGCCGTTGCTGATCCAGCCGGAGGTCGACGGCCCGGGCGATGTGCCTGCAGACGATGCGACTGCGTTGGCGAACCGGCGAGCGACATTCGAACGTCTCTTCCAGGTCGATCTGAAGCAGGCGTCGTCGCTGGCCGGCGCTGCCTGGCACGCGCGGTCGCTCCGGCAGATGATCCGCGGCCGCGACGTCGCCGATCTGGTGGCTCAAATCGGGCAGCGCGCCCATGCCTTCGGTTTGCGTCGCGAGGGCGTCGCGCCCGCGCTGCGTTCCGTTGCGCCCGGCGCTTTGGCCGAACGAATCACGCGCGACGGATATGCGTGCCTTGACGTCTGGTTTTCGTCCTTTCCGCAGCCAATGCGACAGCAACTGTATGTCCGGCTGCCGCCTGAGAGCGCCGAGTCTTCCGAATGGAGCGACGCGCAGCGGAGACTGGCACTCGGCCTGATTGATCCTGTTCTGTCAGAACTCGACGAGTTGATGAATGCCTCCGCTTGAGCCGCCGGCACGTCCCAAATTGAAGCCATGCGGCCCCGTCGTGCGAGCTGAGGAGTTCAACCATTGGCGCGAGGCGGCGCGCGCGGTCGATGCAGCCCACCAATATTTGAAATCGATGCAGGAGCTGGCTCAGGCTGCCTACGAGCAGGAAAGGCGGCGGGGCTTTCTCGAGGGTCGCGAGGCGGGTAGCCGTGAGGCCGCGCAGCTCGCGACGAACCTGGCCGGAGAAGCCACGCGCTATCTCAGTGAAATCGAGCGTGCTGTTCCGTCCATGATCATGGTCATCGTCGAGCACATTCTCGGCACGTTTGACGAGGTCGAGTTCGTGACGCGGGCCGTCCACCAGGCGGTGACGACGCTGGCGGGGTCCGAGATATGCCTGCGCGTCGCGCCTGAGATGGTCGAGCCGCTGCGCCGGTCGCTTGACGAGGACGACTCCTGCGACGCGCGCTTGCTGCGCGTTGAGGCCGATGCCGGCATCGACCCCGGCGACTGTCAGATCGTGACGCAGGCCGGCAACATCGAGATCGGTCTGGCCGCGCAGAGCCGGGCGCTGCGGAACGACCTGCAGCAGCGGCTGAGCGCGATCGAGATCGCCGGTAGCAATGGACAGCACGCCTCATGACCGAGGAACGATTATCCATTCGCTTCGCGTCGAACCTGCCGCGGCTGCATGACGCGGTCAAACAGATTGACACCCGGCCGGTCCGGGGTCGCGTCACCAAGGCAGTCGGCACGCTCGTTCACGCCGTCGTGCCCAATGTTCGCATCGGCGAATTGTGCACCATAGCGGACGCCCAGGCCGGGCACTCGATCAATGCCGAGGTCGTGGGCTTCACCAGCAAGGGCGTGCTGCTCACGCCGATCGGCGGATTGCATGGGCTGTCGATGCGCAGCGAAGTGATACCGACCGGCCAGACCATGACGACACCGGTTGGCGACGCCCTTCTGGGGCGCGTCATCGACAGCCTCGGACGTGCCATCGATGGCGGTGCGCCGATCAACCGTCGCGAGAACGTCCGTTCCCTACATGGCCCGGCCCCCAATCCGCTCACGCGGCAGATGATCGATCGTTCATTCAGCGTCGGATTGCGTGCGATTGACGGGCTGCTTAGCTGCGGCGAAGGCCAGCGCGTCGGCATCTACGGAGAGCCGGGAAGCGGCAAGTCCTGGCTGCTCGCCCAAATCGTCAAGAATGCGGACGCCGATGTCGCGGTGATCGGCTTGATCGGCGAACGCGGACGCGAGGTGCGGGAGTTCATCACGCGGCAACTCGGCGAAGCGGGGTTAAAGCGGGCCGTCCTCGTCGTCGCCACATCGGACAGGTCGCCGATCGAACGGCTCAAGGCGGCCTATGCCGCAACTGCGATTGCCGAACATTTCAGCGACGGCGGGCGCCGCGTCCTGCTCTTGATCGACAGCATCACCCGCTTTGCCCGCGCGGCGCGCGAAATTGGCCTGGCCGCAGGTGAACCACCCACCCGCCGCGGCTTCCCGCCATCCATCTTCGCGACCCTGCCGCAATTGATCGAGCGCGCAGGCATGGGCGAGCGCGGCTCGGTGACGGCGTTCTACACCGTTCTGGTCGAAGGCGACGGTACCGGCGATCCGATCGCCGAAGAGACGCGGGGCATCCTCGACGGCCACATTGTTCTATCGCGCACGCTCGCGAGTTCGGGCCACTTTCCAGCCATCGACATCCTCGCAAGCCGCAGCCGGCTGATGGAGGCGGTGGTCTCCCGCGAACATGGCAAAGACGCCGGCAAACTGCGCGCCCTGCTCGGCCGCTACGCGGAAGTCGAGTTCCTGATCCAGGTCGGCGAGTACAAACAAGGAGCAGACAAAGTGGCCGACGAGGCCGTCGCGAAGATCGACAACATTCGATCTTTTCTGAGGCAGCCGGCCGACGAGCGGACAACCTTCGAGGAAACCAGACGATGGATGGCACGCCTCGCCTCATGACAGATGTGCGCGCACTGTCGCGCTACCGCGCGTGGCGCGAGCAGCAGGCTTGCCGCCTCATGCAGGCGGCTGCCGCGGCGCGCGACGGGGCACGCTCGGCAAACGAGGCGGCGGCGGCTGCGCTTGCTTCCGCGGAGGACGACCGAAGGCTTGGAGAGCAGTGTTACTACCGCGATCTCGCATCCACCGCGCGCGTTACGATCGACATGCTGTATCGGCGGCATGACGACCTAGCCCGATGGGGAGCAGCGGTGGAAGGCGCAAGCCGCCTCGCGGAAACGGCGCGCGCGGCGCTCACACGCTGCGAGAGCGAGTTGCTGCGGTCCACGGCTGAGTACCGCGCGCGGTTTCGCGAAGTCAAAAAAGCGCGCCTGCTGCAGGGCAGGCTTGAGGATGCCTTCCTTTCTCACATGGAGCTGATCGACGAACTGGATACGGAAGAACAGAGCAGCATTCGGTACGTGAATAGGCCCAGCGGCCGGAGTGAATGGCCGTGATGAGTGCCCACGGAGCGCTTGCGCCGCACCGAGAGCAGCCGCAGAAGACGGGCATCGCACCGTGGCAACCGCGGATGCTGTGCGAACTGCCGGATTTAGCCGTCCTGAACGCTTGTTCCATCCGACGCGCGCCGTTCAGGGGCTCCATCGAAGGCCTGCCGATCGAATTTGACCTGTCGCCCACCTACACGTCCGCGCCTGCCGCCAGGGCAGACGATCGTTTCGAAGCGATCCTGAGCTGGGGAGACGCTCAAGCAATCGCTACGCTTGCCTTCGCACCCGTGCGCCGTCTGCTGGAGCGAATTCAGCCGGAGCTTTCTGGCGATCCGCCGAGCGATCCGGCTCTGTCGCTGCTGGTGGAGCTTGCGCTGGCTCCCCTGTTTACGAAAATCGAGATGTCCACCGGCACGCCGCTCGCGCTTCGGTCATCTTCCCGTCGCGCGGCCGGCGATCTCTCGAGACCCGGTCCGCAGTCGCGCAGGCTTGCCTTCCGCGGCACGCTGGATGGTGATCTCCTCGAGCTTACGCTTGAGTTCGATGGTCATGTCGTCGAGGACTTCGTCAAGCTGTTCCAGTATGTTGCGCCGGCAAGATTACCGTTGGCACAGACATTCGTGCCTATCGTCACGATCCTCGGCGCAGGCGCCGTACGGCTGCCGGTGCGCATGCTGCAAGACCTGCAGCACGGCGACGTGCTGATACCGGACGAATTTCCATTCGAGCGCGGCGAAGTTGCTCTCACGGTTGGGCATCGATATCGGACGATCGCGCGCCTGGAACAAAACGGAGCGCGTGTTCAATCCGTGCTTCAGCACAGCAAGTCGATTCGGGAGATCAATGCGGTGGATGGCAAAGGCACATCCGGCGTCGTCGAGATGGATGATCTCGGCGACCTCGAAGTTCAGTTGACGTTCGAGTTGGGTCGACAAACCGTCGAACTGGAACAACTCCGCACGATAACGCCCGGCTCTGTATTTCCGCTCGCACGTTCGCCGGATGACCCCGTCGACATCGTCGCCAACGGACGCCGCATCGGCCGCGGCGAGATCGTGCGTGTCGGTGATGGTCTCGGCGTTCGCCTTATTCGCCTGTTCGACCATGGCTGACATACAGCCCGGCATACTTGCGCTTATCGCGATCACCTTCGGCTTGGGATTGCTGGTCTTCGTCGTCGTGACGACGACCTCATTCCTGAAGATCTCGGTCGTGCTGTTCCTCGTCCGCAACGCGCTCGGCGCCCAGCAAGTGCCTCCGAACATCGTCCTGTATGGCGCCGCGCTGATTCTCACCGTCTATATCAGCTCCCCTATCATCGAGCAGGTCTACGGACAACTGAACGATCCGACCCTGCAGTACAGGACATTCGATGATTGGGGCGTCGCGGTGAAGCGCGCCCAGGAGCCGGTGCGTGACTATCTGAAACGCTTTACCAGGCCGGAAGAGCGGCAATTCTTTCTTACCGCCACCGAGCGCGTATGGCCGGCCGACATGCGTAATCGCGCGAGCGAGGATGACATTTCCATTCTTGCCCCTTCCTTTCTGCTCGCAGAACTCAAGCGTGCCTTCGAGATCGGCTTTCTGCTCTATCTTCCGTTCATCACCATTGATCTCGTGGTGACGACCATCCTGATGGCAATGGGCATGTCGCTTGTATCGCCGACGGTAATTTCAGTTCCGTTCAAGCTGTTCCTGTTCATTGCGATCGATGGCTGGTCACGGCTGATGCACGGGCTCGTCCTGAGTTATGCGCAATAGCGGAGGACGCTCTCATGGAAGAAGCCAGCATTCTGACGCACATGAGCACATCGCTCAGCCTATTTCTCGTGCTGACGTTGCCGCCATTGCTGGCGGCGCTGGTGGCCGGGCTGATCGTCGGGATCCTGCAGGCCGCCACGCAGGTCCAGGACCAGACGCTGCCTCAGACTGTCAAGCTGCTCGTTGTCGTCGCCGTACTCGGCCTGCTTTCTCCGCTGCTTGCCGGCCCGCTGATCGATCATGCCCGGCGCCTGTTCACGGAATTTCCTGCGCTCACCACGCGTTTGTGAGGGATAGTCGACCGCGATGACGTCACTGCTCTCATCGGCGGATTTTCAGCAATTCATTGACGGCGCGTTGATGGCTTTGCTCGGCCTAGGCATCGCTGCCATGCGGACCTTAGGCATTGCCCTGGTGTTGCCGGTGTTCACCAAGGCGGAGCTCGGCGGCGTCATCCGGTCGGGCTTTGCGCTCGCCCTGGGCCTTCCTGTGATGTGGCACGTGGCCGACAGCATCGGCGCGCTGGGGCCGCACCAGAACGCCCAACTTGTTTTGATCGCGATCAAAGAATTGATGGTGGGCGGGCTCATCGGCTTCATGTTCGGCGTGCCGTTCTGGGCCGTCCAGGCCGTGGGCGAGTTGGTCGACGAGCAGCGAGGTGTGACCAACGAGGAGGCCTTCGATCCTGCAACGCGGTCGCAGGCGTCGTCGCTGAGCCTGTTTCTCGGTATCAGTGCGATCGCCGTCTTCGTCGCTGCGGATGGCCTGCGCATTGTGGCCGGCACTCTCTACGACAGCTACGCGATCTGGCCAGTGACGAGCTTTACGCCCAGGCTCACGCTCGACAACGCCCTTTCGATTGCCAAGGTCCTCGACCACATCCTCGGCTACGCGCTCCTGGTCGGCGGTCCGGTCATCGCACTGTTCCTGCTGCTCGATTTGTCGGTGATGCTGATCGGCCGTTCCGCCCCACAACTGAACGCGTACGATCTGCCGCCGACCCTGAAGAACGTGGTGTTCGTGGTCTTCATCGGCATCTACGCGACATATCTCATGAACTATATGCGGGACGAGCTGGCGGGTACGCACGGCGTCAAGAGTCAACTCGAGCGTTTCCTGCAATGAGCGATGCCAGCGAGCAAAAATCGCTCCCGCCTTCGACGAAGAAGCTTCAGGACGCGCGCAAGAAGGGACAGATATCCCACAGCCACGATTTCGTCAGCGCGGTCGGCGCGGTGGCGGCGATCGCGTATCTGTGGACGTTCTCGGCGAGTATCGTTGGCCTTTGGCGGGACGCCCTGCTGCTCGCCGTTGGTATGCAGAACGAAGCGTTCCAGGTAGCGTTGCCGCAACTGGGCGCGGCGCTCATCGCTTTGTGCTGGCGAACGGTTGTGCCGCTGCTGACGGTCGCTGTCGCGGCTGCAATACTTGCCAACCTCATCATTAATCGCGGCCTTCTGTTCTCGCTGACGCCGATGACCCCGGATCTGGAACACATCAATCCGTTCACCGGGTTCAAACGCATCTTCGCTCTCAGGAACTGGATTGAGCTTGCCAAGACCGTCGTTAAGGGCGTTCTGCTCGGGTCCACCTTCGTCATCGTGTTGGCAGGCACGCTGAACACGCTGGTCCGGCTGCCGATCTGCGGCGAAGGCTGCATCGGCTTCGTGTTCGGCAGCATGGCGCAGTTGCTGCTCGGCATCGGCATTGCCTTCCTCCTGACAACCGGCTTGATTGACATTCTGCTTCAGCGCTGGCTGTTCCTGCGCGAGATGCGCATGACGATCACGGAAAGCAAGCGCGAGCTGCAGGATCAGGAGGGCAATCCGCTGGTGCGCAGCGCGCGCCGGCGCCAACGCGAGCAGCAGGCCCAAGAACCCGCGATCGGTCCGCGTCATGCTACGCTGTTCGTGCGCGGCGAGAGCGTGATGGTAGGCCTTCGCTACGTCCGGGGCGAAACATCGGTGCCTATCGTGGTTTGCCGCGCCAGAGGCGCTGCCGTCCGATCGCTTCTGGACATTGCAACCTCTGCCAACATTCCCGTAGTCCCGGAAGCCGCACTCACGCGCAGCCTGCGGCGCAAGCCGCGGCTTGGCAGCGCCATCGCAAATCAGCAGTTCGAACGCGTGGCCCGCGCGATGCTGGCCGCAGGCCTTGTCTAGGGCGTGAACGAACTCATAAATTTATAGACTTGGCGGACGTCCGCCTTGGTGCGCACTACGGACTCAAGTCGGACATCTCGCCTGGTCCAAAAGGGCCAACAACCGACCTTCGTCGCGACCCGCGAAACCACTCCGATAGATCCCGCCCGGCTTATCAAATGTCTCTATCCCATCGGAAGCGGACTGGTCAGCATGATTGGCATGTGTCTCATTTCCCGACAGGTGGATCGATAGCCTCGTTGACACGATTTTCAGTATTTTTGCTTCTCCTCGCTTGGTCCGTCGTGCCCTCTGTTGCCAAACTCAGGGGGCCCGGGTCTTTTGTGCTTTTGGCATCGCCTCGATCAACAGCGCGAGCGCTTTGCTGAAACCTGAAGCGGCGTAAGATTGGCCCCGATAGTGCCCGAGACGCACGACGACGAGATCGTGCGAGGGAATGATCAGCGTGGTTTGCCCGCCAGCGCCCGCCATGTAGTAGGCATGGCGCGGGACTGGATATTGCCCGTCGCCGTTGAGCCAGAAAAAGGCTCCATAGATCGGCCGATTGTCCGCGGCCCAGGCAGGCGCAAGTGTGCTGACGAATGTGGTATAGCCCTCTGGGAGAATGCGCTCACCGTTCCAAACGCCCCCCTGAAGATAGAGATTGCCAAGCCGCGCCCAATCGCGCCCGGAGCCAACCACATAACCTTGCCCTAGAAAATTTCCGAACGGATCAGTTTCGATCACCATGGTACGGATGCCGAGCTTATCGAACAGCCTCCGCTGAGGAAATGAGAGATATTCGTCGCCGCGTTTTTCGACAGCGAGCCGGATTAGATAGTTGATCAGGACCGGATCGGTGTTGCGATAGCGTCCGACCGTGTTGGGAGGCCATTGCAATGGCCGTGTCGCCGCGTAGTGAAAGGAATCGATGCCGCCGGTATAAAGATAGACGTGATCCGGGTAAGGCCCCGTTGGGTCATAATCGGGGTCTTGGGGCGCCCTGATCCGAAGCCCGCTCGACATGTGAAGGAGATCCGCAATGCGTATTTTGGCGCGCGGGTCGCCTGGTGTCTGCCATTCGGGAATCGGTGCCGGCTGGTCCAAATCATAGACGCCGTCTTTGACCAGAATGCCAAAGAGCGCTGCCGTGACGCTCTTGCCCATGGACCAGCTTTCGAGCGGCGTCTGCGCCGTAACACCTTGCGCGTAGCGCTCGGCAATGAGGCGGCCTTTCCACGTCACAACGAACGCCGCGGTCAATGCTTCGGCCGGTTGGAACGCGGCATTCACGGCAGCTTTGAGTTTCTCGGCGTCGATCTCTGACGGCAGGGGCTCCTGCGGCAGCATGTCGCCCATGGGCCACATTTGGGTCGCAGGATCGGGCAATCGGCTCTTGACGGCGACCGGCTTGAAATTGATGGCGCTCTCGCCGATCGGGAACGTGACGCAACCCTGGCTCCCGAGATGTTTGGCCGTCCGCGTCACGCCGCTAGGGAGCGTGACGTGGACCGCCTTGTTGGCGCGATCGATGACCGGCTTGCCGAGCTTCGCGCGCTGTCCGTAGGGCGCCGTGAAAAACCCAACATTGCCGGCTGCGAAATCGGGCGCTAGGCCGGTCATGAATACAGCGGAGCACATGACCTTCGCATATCCGGCGGCGTGATGCGTCAAGGGCTCGCCTGGCGGCGGCACATAGGGCGTATCGAGTTCGAACGATTTCGCGCGGGCGATGAGCGCATCTTTGGCGGGAGCCTGCGCAGCCGCCGCCGTACCGGTGAGAGTCACAAGAATCGTCACCAGAAGACGCTTATTCATGATCGCTCCCGCGAAAACGAACAATAATCGTTTGGTTCAATTGCTGCGCATGCAACACATCAATATGCCCTAACGCGCATCTGAGTGAGAGTATGGACCAGCCCTCGCGACGCAGGATATCAGATCCGCGGCACGAGCGCTCGGCCCTAGACTACGCTACTGGGCGGGCGCGCCGCCTGCACCACCGGCCGGCGTCGCCGGATTGGACGGCGGGACGTTGACGAGAACAGCACCACGTCCGGCTGTCTGTGGGGTGAGAACGGAATTGCCGCTGAACGTGCGGTGGCGCGTCACCGGAATAGCCGCGCGCTCGCCATCGGACGGAGGCACTGCGGAACTTTCCAGCAGATCCTTCGGGTCGTTGACCATGGTGGCGAGGTTCGACAGATTCGAGCAACCGAGCGTCGGCTCGAAATGATTTTCATTCGGCGACGCCGTGATCTCCAGCGACGGACATCCCGGCGCAAGTGCTGTGTAGCGCACGGCAACGACACGGATCGCGAAGCGATAGCGTTCGTCGGCCGGCCCGTTGACTTCCTTCACCTTGAAGGGCGTGACGCCCATGCGGATTGTACTTCGCCTCACCGCATAACGTGCGCGCGGATCGATCCCGATGACGTGCACGTGGATGGCATCGAGCCGGCCAGAGCTCGCAGTATATATGAAGTCTTCCAGACGGCGCTGGTCTGCCGATGTCAGCGCACCACGTGAGCCGCTGGAGAGCAGAAGGATATGCGGCGCGGGCTCGACCAGGGCGGCTGGCGGCGTCTCGACATAGGCATGACAGGCCGAGAGCAGCGGCGCGAACAGGCCGACGGCCAGGAACATCATGGTCGTGCGCATCCGGATTCCCTTCGTCATTCGAGAATAAAGCCATCTTGGAGCGGTCGCGTAACTTTAGCCTTCGGTGCCTGACGTCCCGGCGGCGGTGACCCTACCCTGTTCAGCAAAACGCGATCGACGTCGGAGGGTGGCGCGACACGGTCGGTCGGCGCCTGGACGCGTGTCGCACTGATAGCGGGCCGCACGATGTAAGGCGTAACGATGATGACGAGTTCGGTTTCGTCCTTCTGGAAGTTGCTCGAGCGGAATAGCGCGCCGAGCACTGGGATATCGCCTAGCCAGGGGAATGCCGAGATGTTGGTGCTGAAGCCCTTGCGGATCAGGCCGCCGATCGCAAAGCTTTGTCCGCTCGCGAGTTCAACGACCGTATCGGCACGCCGCGTCGCAAGGGCTGGAATGGTAAAGCCATTAATCTGGACCTGGCCGTGACTCGAAATGTCACTGACTTCCGGCTTGACCCGAACGCTGATCATTTCGCCGGCAAGGACGGTCGGGATGAATTCAAGGCTGACGCCGAAACGCTTGAATTCGACGCTAAAGCGATCCAGCCCCTGTGCGACCGGTATCGGAAACTCGCCGCCCGCGAGAAAGCTTGCAGGCTCGCCGGAGACCGCGGTGAGGTTCGGTTCCGCCAGAATGGAGACCAGACCTTCGGCTGCGAGCGCGTCAAGCACAGCGGAGATGTTCGTACCTCCAGCGCTAAATCCGACAAAGGCAGAACCGGCTCCCGTCGGCGATCGGATAAGTTGTCCCGTCGGACCAACGGCAGTTCGGCCATTCACGAGACCGAAGCGGAAACCTCCCGTCTCGGCGGTCGCGTTGAGATTGAAGCCGAACTCCTTGGCCGCGTTTCTGGCCACTTCCGCGACCCGTACCTGGAGATTAACCTGCAATGCACCAGCAACGCGCAGCCTGTTGGTGATGATGGCACCCTGCCCGAGGAACTGCGCTGTAATGGACTTTGCGCTTTCCGCAACATCGGCACTGGGCACGGTGCCGCTCAATACCGCACCGTTGGGCGTGTAGGACACCTGGATCGCATAATCGCCGACCTCGTTGCGGAGCATTTCGCGCAGGTCCTTGATCGGCTGGGTAACAACGACTTCGTATTCGGCGATCGCCTGCTGGTTGTCGTCGAGCGCGAAGAAGCTCGTTCGACCGGGCTTCTTCCCGAAGATAAAGGCCGCGTCGTTGGAAGGTGTCTGGATATCGGCAATGGCGGGATCGGCGACAAAGATCGTCTTCGCCGGCTGCGACAGCCGTATCGTCTGGCCGCGCGCCACATCCAGACGAATTTGGCCACGATCGGCGACGCCGGTCGTCGTATCCCGCATCGCCGCCTTGCGCAAAGGAACCATACGCACGGACGGCTGTTCAGCCGCCAATGCTTGGCTGCCGGAAGCGCCAACGAGAACGCACAGCAACAATATCCAGGATCTTGTTGGTTGAAGCTTCTTCGGCACTTGTCGCCGGCCTTTTCGGAATTACGCAGTACGGGGCATCGTGAGGTCGACTTTGACGCCTGGCGCTCGATCGAGCTTCAGGCGCGCTCTCCAAGATCCCGACTGAGTGAAGTGCGCGGAGCTTCGGATTGCATGGCTTTATTCTATTCACCCGCTGCAGTGCGGTCAGCACGCGATGCGCATCAGATGCTGCAAGTGAAACAACGTGTGGTCAGGACAACACACTTACATCGAGCTCCTCCTTCGATTGTCATGCTGGCGTCATCAAATTGAATCGTTACCACCACATCAGGCGCGGGACGCTTCCGAACTCTTGCCGGTTGCGTGCTTGGGGTCGGAAATGGCCGGCCGTGAGAGTTCGAGAATGTAACCGATGCCGCGGTCCGTTCTGATCGAAACCGTTGCTCCCGATTTCGAAAGGTGAGTCCTCAGCCGGTAGATGCCGACTTCCAGCGCATTGGAAGAAACCTCATTGTCATAGCTGAACAGGCTCTCCTCCAGAGCGGCCTTTGGAACCACGCGTCCGAACCTGCGCATCAACACCTCAAGCAGGCAGATCTCGCGCCGCGGCACCTTGACCGAGACGCCGTTGATCCACACCTGCCGTCCGGCAGGATCGAATTCGACATTGCCCGCGCGCATCACTGGTCCAAATGCGGTGGAGGGTCGCCGCAACACGGCGCGCAGTCGCGCGATCAACTCATCCATGTTGACCGGCTTGAGAATGTAGTCGTCGGCGCCCCCGTTCAGGCCTTCAACACGATCGTCGACGCTGTCCATTTCCGCCGTCAAGATCAGCGCAGGCACCGGCCATCCCGATCGCCGCCGGTGGCGAAGCCAATGGAGTCCGTCGCCATCCGGCAGCTTGCGATCCAGGAGGATTGCGTCATAGGTCACCACTGCGACGGATTCCGACGCGTCCTCCAAAGTGCCGACCGAATCCGCAGTGAAGCCGTGCAGTTTCAGGATATCGGAGATGACAGCGGCGACCTTCGGCTCGTCCTCGACCAGGAGCACCCGCATCCATTGCCCTCCCAAGGCGACCGCCGCGCCGGCCTCAACCGTTTCGACAAGCGAGCACGCAGCCGTACCGAACGGGCATCGTTTGGAAGGCGATGCGGCTGTTGCTTGTGAGGCCGCTTCGCGAACGTGCGCATTCAGCATTTCAGGTGCGTTGAACCTCTTTTGAATGACGTTCTAATGAAGACACCGCGGCGAAATCCGTTCGCATGCTTGCAGCGGGTACCTGTCATGCGGACAGATCAAACAACGTCGATTCGATTTCAGGTGGAGCCTCCAATCGCGCCCGTGGAAGATCGAGACAGACTTGGGTTCCACTGCCAGGAGCGCTTCGAACCGTGACATTGCCGTTCGACTGCCTGGCGAAATGCCTGACCATGCTGAGCCCAAGGCCACTACCCTTTCCGCCGCTCTTTGTGGTGAAGAATGGCTCGAAGATTTGCTCCGCAACCTCGGCCAACATGCCGACACCGGTATCGCTCACGACAATGCGGACATATTCCCGTGTCGCCGGATCCTCGTGATCTCGGTCATCCGCACGACAAATATTCTTCACGCAAAGGTCCAGTTGGCCGCCATCGGGCATCGCATCGCGCGCATTGATCGCCAGATTGACGATGGCAGCTTCGAGCTGCGGCCGGTCGACGTAAACGGGCCAGCAGTCCTTGTCGTAGCTCGTGCGGATCTGAATGTTGGCGCCAAGCGCGCACACCAGCAGATCCCTGATCGACTCGACGGTTTCGATCACGTCGACAACATCGGTCTCGATCGAGCGGCGACGCACGAAGGCGAGCAGGCGGCCCGTCAACTCGGCGCAAGTCTGCGCCCCTTCGAGCGCCGAGCGGAGGCGGCGACAGGCGCCGCCGTTGTCGCGAATGAGCAGATGAAGCAGATCGAGGTTGCTGATCACCACGCTCAGCATATTCCTGAAGTCGTGAACGATCCCTCCGGTTAGGCGGCCGACTGCCTCCAGCTTGCTTGCGTGCAGAAGATCCGTCTCGAGGGATCTTCTGTCGCTGACGTCGAGCCAGAAGCCAAAGAGCTCGCGGCTGCCGTCCTTGCGAACCTCGCTCAGGACGACATGATCAGAAAAGTACTTTTCAGTCCCGTCCGCGCAACGCCAGCGGTACTCGACGCTCACGGAGCCGGCCTTTTCGATGCCCGCGAACGCTTGAATCACCCGGCCGTGCTCTTCGGGGTTGAGTCTGGCCTCCCACAGATTCGGCTGCTTCACGAAATCCGAACTCGAAAAGCCCGATAAACGCCGGATGCCGTCGTTGATGAACCGCAAACGTCGCAAACCGGGGCCGCTGGTTGCCGTGTACAACGCAATCGGCAGCGACTTCAGTACGAGTGATTGGTGTTCCTCGCGATCACGCAATCGCTGTTCGGCAACGATCTTTTCCTTCTGAATACGCCGGTTCTCCAGCAGCAACCGCTTTTCCTGCTCGGCAAGTTGGCGTACTTGCTCGGTCTTTCGATATAGATCGATGAGGATGTCGACCTTCGAGCGGAGAACCGTCGGATTGACAGGTCTGAAGACGTAGTCGACCCCGCCAGCAGCATAGTGACTTGCGATCTGCAGTTCGTCGTCACCGCAAGTCGCGACAAAAACGATGGAAGCCCGCGACGGGCAATGGTCCGCCTTTATGCGCGCGGCCAATTGAAACCCATCAAGGTCAGGCATGCGAACATCGAGAACAACAACCGCAACATCGTTCTGGCGGACGGAGTTCAGCACTTCCGACCCGGATTGCGCCTGGACGACCTCACGATCGGGAGCCGCCAGGATCGCCTCCAGCGCCATCAAACTCCGCGGGTCTTCGTCGGCGATCAGAATCTTTGGTCTCGCGACCGGACCATTTGTCTGATGCGAAGTCCGTGGTGCCAGGGCTTCGATCAGCATTCTTCGCAGCCCCAACCGGAAACAATGCAGGATAACTCGACCGAACGCCGAACCGCAAAGACCTGATCGAATGGCAGTGCGGAGTTGCGAACGATCACGATGACAGCCGATTTCAGAAAGCGACATCGTCGCTCAATAACTCTGTCCATCAATCGTGGAGAGAATAAGATCATTCGTTAGCAGAGAGCATTTTCGAACCGCTCAAACCCGGGGTTGCTTGCGCTTGGAGTAATCGCCATGCGCACCATTGGTTCCGGCGCGCAACGAGCAGAGCGCGAAAACGCATTTTTAAATTTGTGACAGATTTTTTCGCGAGCACGCACCTCGTTGACGAGGTTGGTCAGCTTCGCGTCAGCAAAGTCCGCAATGTATTTGGTAAGGCTCTCGCAGCATGCCGCGGCTTCGATCGCCCCGGCACAGACGTTGACGTGTCTCTAACGCTCGCGAAATGCACGCGCAACCTGGTCATAGAGCGGTTTTGTAAGATAGGATCCAACGGTTCGATCGTTCGTTTTGATGAACGCCTCAACCGGCATTCCCGGCACCATCTTGACATCGCCCAGCCGGCTAATTTCCGCCGGCTCGATTGCAATTCTCGCCGTATAGTACGTGGCACCCGTGCGGGGTTCGGTCGTAACATCGGCAGATACGCGGCTGACGGTGCCATTTATTTCCGGCGTGGTGCGCTGGCTGAATGCAGAGAACCGAAGAAATGCGAGCTGGCCGACACGCACCTGGTCGATATCTTGTGGCGCGATCCTCGCCTCTACCGTCAAACGATCGGTCGCCGGCACAATCAGCATCAGTTGTTCTCCTGCGCTGATGACGCCGCCGACGGTGTGAACGTTCAATTCGTGAACCGTGCCCGAGATCGGGGCGCGGATGTCGATCCGCCGCAACTGATCTTCAGCAGCGACCTTCCGCTCCATGTACTCGTTGGCCTTTCCATCGATCTCGCGCAGTTCGCGGCCAACCTCGCTCGCCAGTTCGCGGTCGATTTGGGTGATCTGAAGTTCGATCTCGGCCATCTTCCCTCGTCCCTGCGCCGCCGCCGCGATCAATTGCGCGCGCTCGCCTTCGAGCCTCGCCGCATCGCGCTCGAGCGCCGTCAGCCGATTGATCTGGATCAGATTCTTTGACCAGAGTTGCCGCACCCCCTCCAGTTCCTGGCTCACCAAAGCCAGTTCCTGCGATTTCGCCGCCTGCTGAGCGATAATCCCGTTGGCTTCCTCGTCAAGCTGAGCGATGCGCTCGCGGAGCTGGCGTTTTTGACCATGCCTGGTGCTGCTGCGCAATTCGAACAGACGCTGCTCATCCGCCATCAATTCGATGATAGTTTCATCCTGCCGGCGGCTTTTGAACGCAGCCGGCCATGACACTTCCGATGCACCATCACGTTCGGCCCGCAATCGCGCGCGCCGCGACGTCATCTCGTCAAGGGCCCTCGAAACGATCTGCAGATTTGCCCGCGTCATGGTTTCGTCGAGACGGACCAGGATATCGCCGGCCGTTACGCTCATCCCGTTGGTCACTGCGATTTCGCCAACGACGCCGCCGGTCGGGTGTTGAACCTTCTTTGCGTTGGACTCCACGACAACACTTCCGGGCGCGATCAAGGCGCCTGCGATTTCGGTGGTTGCCGCCCATCCACCAATGCCGCCGGCAACGAGCATGACGGCAGCCAGGCCAAAGACGATATGCCGTCTGATCGACGGACGCGCGTCAATTAATTCCGTATCGGGCATTGTTCATCCTTGAACGGCCTGGACGACCTTGGGCGTGCTAACAACGGCATCGCGCCGCAGCACCTTGGCAAGCACCTCGTCTTTGGGGCCAAATGCCTGCTGGCGTCCACCGTTCAGCGCGAGCACATGATCGACTCCGGACAGCGCGCTAGGCCGGTGCGCCACCACGACAACGATCGCTCCACGTGCCCGGGCACCGAGGATCGCCTGCGTCAACGCCTCGTCCCCTTCGATGTCCAGATTGGAATTCGGCTCGTCGAGGACGACCAGGAATGGATCCCCATAAAGCGCTCGCGCCAGCGCGATGCGCTGTTGCTGCCCAGCCGACAGCGATGAGCCCTGCTCGCCGATTTCGGTGTCATAACCCAGCGGCAGCGCAAGCACGAGTTCATGGACCCCTGCAGCTTTCGCAGCAGCGATGATGGCCTCCGACGTGGCGTTGGGGTCAAACCGCGAAATGTTTTCTGCAACTGTTCCCGCAATGAGCTCCACGTCCTGCGGCAGATAGCCAATGTGCGGTCCGAGATCATCCGGAACCCATTGGTCCAGCGTCGCGCCGTCGAGGCGGACAGTACCGCGCGCCGGTGTCCACAGACCGACCAGAACCCGGGCAAGCGAGGATTTTCCCGAGGCACTGGGACCGATTATTCCGAGCCCGTTGCCGGCCTTAAGGGAAAAAGTCACCTCGTGCACGACCGCCCGCTGAACGTCCGGCGGCGCCGCACTAACATTCTCGACCGCTAGCCCGCGTTGCGGTCTGGGCAGCGACGTCGGTGTTCTCAGTTCCGGCAACAGCACGAGCAGCTTGTTCAGGCGCTCGCGGGCCTGCCTGGCGCCGACGAAGCTGCGCCAGTGGGCAATCGCGAGGTCGACCGGTGCGAGCGCCCGCGCCGAAAGTATCGAGGACGCAATGATGACGCCGGCAGTGGCCTCTTGATTGATCACAAGGTAGGCGCCGACCGCAAGCACGCCCGACTGCAGCATCATCCGAAACGACCGCCCCGTTGCGCCAAGGCCCGCGGCGAGATCGCTTGTTTTGGCGTGCCCGGACAGGAATTTTCTGTTCAATGACTGCCAGCGACCAGAGATCCACCTGCCCATGCCGAGCGCGGTCAAGGCTTCGGCATTTCGACGGCTTGTTTCCGCCAGTCGCGCGCGTTCGTTACCGATGCGATTGGCGTCGAGCGCCGACTGCTTTGCCAGCAGCTCCGACAGCAGCGTCAACGAAACCAGTATCAGCGCGCCCGCCAGCACCGTGACGCCAATCCAGAAATGAAAGGCAAAGCACACCGCGAGATAGAGCGGCACCCAGGGGAGATCGAAGAATGCCGTTGGCCCGGGACCCGACAGATAGGCACGCACCGTGTCCAGATCGCGCAGCGGCTGGATCGACTCGCCACGCTTCGGCGCCTGGATCGGCAAGCGCATCACCGTTGCATAGACGCGATCCGACATTTCCTGATCGAGCCGGATGCCGATCCGAACCAGCAGCCTGCCACGCAGGGCATCCATCAATCCCTGGAAAACGTAGAGAGTCAGCGCCAGCACAAGCAGGCCAACCAGCGTCGGCACGCTCCGGCTCGGCAGAACCCGGTCATAGACCTCCATCATGAACAGTGAGCCTGTCAGCGCCAGAATATTGAGGATTGCGCTAAACCCGGCGATGGCAAAGAAGGCCGAGCGATACTGCGCGAGCGCAGAATCCAGCTCCCCACGGGCTCCCCCGGATTTCTGCCGACCCGTTGTCAATGGCTACACTCACTCATCCGACTTTGGCGGTATCCGAGAATTGTTACAGATATCTGACAACAGAAGTTGGGGGGCGCATGCGCCCCCCTTCCACATGAACAATCCGAGATGGTCGTCAGGCGAACTTGAAATCATCCACCGTCAAACTTGCCTTGTTGACCCCGACCAGAGTGATGCTCGAGCCGTCATCGTAGCTAATCTGGACGCCGATCTGCGTGTCGTGCAACGCACTGGAAGCCATCAGCGCGTTGAAGTCCGCAAACTTCGACTGATCGAGCTGAACGACGTCATGGTCCGGACCAGAGCCCGCACGGAAGTCGAACACGGTGTCGCGCCCGGCCCCGTCACTGCTGAACTGGAACACGAAGGTGTCGCGACCCGAGCCGCCGTTAAGCAGATCGTTGCCTCCTCCGCCATTCAGAATGTCATCGCCGTCTTCGCCGAGCAGGTTGTCGCGGCCGCCATTGCCGTTAAGGGTGTCATTACCGGTGCCGCCGAACACGTAGTCCTTGCCCTCGCCCCCATGCACGACGTCATTGCCGCCCTGGGCGAGAACAAAGTCGACGCCGCCGCGTGCATTGATCAAATCGACGCCGTCGGTTCCGAGCAGAAGGTTCGTGCCGTTGGTTCCATTGATCACGTTGGCATCGGTTTCGCCCGTGACCGTCAACGTGAACGTACCAGTCGACTGGGCGTTCAGATTGTCGGCGGCCGTATAGCGGATCGAGACCGTGGCATTCTGTCCGTCGTTCAGGCCGTCGAACAGATTGCCCGGGGTGAACTGCAGTCGGCCGTCCGGAGCAATCGAAAACGCTGACTGCGCCTGTGCGTTGGTCAGGTTGATGCCGTCAACGCCAATGACCTCGAAAGCCGCTAGGCTGAGCGGCAGGTTGCCCTCGACGTCGGTGTCGTTGGCCAGAAGATCAAACGATTTGGCTTCGTTCTCACCCGCACTGCCGGCGTCCGCCGCCGTGACCGGCGCATCGTTCACCGCGGCTACCGTGAAGCTGACCTTGCCAATATCCGAGCCGCCGTTGCCGTCGCTAAGGGTATACTCGAACGAGGCGGGTCCGTTGAAGTTGGCGGCCGGCGTGAATCGGATGCCACCGGCCACGATCTCAGCCGTGCCGCCCACGATGTTGGCGAGCGCCGTGATCGAGAGCGCGTCAAGATCGGCATCGGTGTCGTTGCCGAGAATGTCGGCAAACGGGATGACGAAAGCCGCGGCATCTTCCGCTACCGCCGCTGCCGTGTCGTCGACAGCCACCGGGCCGCGATTGACGATCGCGCCGTTGATGCCGTTGCGATCGAGCTCCTGGCCGTTGGCGAAGGTCACCTTTTCGACGCCACCGCCAATCCGCTGATCCTTCAAGGTGATCACGCTGCCGTTGGACAGCTCGATCAGGGTGTCGTTGCCAAACCGGCGGAACGTGACGTTCGCAGCATTGAGATCAACCAGCGCCAGCGTATCGGTATCGGCCGGCGTGTTGGCCGCTTCGGTAATGATATCAGAGCCGTCGCCCAGCTTGTAGGCATAGGCATCCGAGCCCGCTCCGCCGTTGAGGTTATCGTTGCCAACGCCGCCGATCAGCATGTCGTTACCGTCATTGCCGCGCAGGCGGTCGTCGCCGGCATCGCCCACCACGGTATCGTTTCCTGCGTCGCCGAAGACGAAGTCGTTGCCCTCGCCGCCCTGGACACGGTCGTTGCCGTCGCCGCCTTCGATGACATCATCACCGCCGCCGCCGAGCACGAGATCGTCGCCGCCGAGGCTGCGGACGCGATCGTCGCCATCCTTGGCAAAGATCGAGTCCTTTGCGGCGGTGCCGGAGAGGTCATCCTCACCGTCGGTTCCCATGATCGGCAGAACGGTGTCGTTACCGCCGTTTGCAACCAGATTCTGGATACGCTGATCCTGGGCCGGAGCCGTATCCGCCTGCGCGTACGGAGTAACCGAGAAGTTCGCCGCGAGATACTCGGCCAGCGCATCCTGCTCGAAGCCGTCATCGGTGAAGTTGGCATCGCCGGTGCGGGCTGCCACGTCGTCTGCCGGCAAATTGTCCGGAGACAGGTCGACACGATTGGCAAACGCCGGGTTGGCCGCGATGTACTCAGCGAACCGGAAGCCGTCAGGCCGGTTGAACCCGCCCGGAGCGTTGGGGTTAGCCCCACCGATCAGGAAGCTCAGCGTCACCATGCGGATCGCCGCCGGCGCATCCGCAACCACCTCACCGTCGGCGACAATGACCGCGATCACGTGCTCATTTTCGTCGACCAGGGTGACCGAGCGAACCCGATCCCCGGCAGGGCGGCTCAGATCATAGCTGAACCGGAGGCCGCCGACCTGGGCGAAGATGCCGCCCGGGTTGGAAACACCGTTTTCCAAAGCTTCAAGCAGTTGCTGCGGCGTCAACGTGACGAGGCTGAGCGCGTTGTTGAAGCGCAGCGAGTTCTCGATGTCGAGCTGGCTGACCTCGCCGGCTTCCTTGCCAACCTCCGGATTCGCAGCAGGCGGCAGTTCCGCGCCGTCGCCCTCGGAGCTGATCGAGCCGATCGAGTCACGGATGCCACCGCCGTTCTTGATCGAGATCTGAACGGTGCTGTCGTAGCCGGACTTGGCGTACCACAGGTTGGCATCGGCGGAGAGGTTACCGAGATTGGTTTCCTGAGCGCGCACCTCGCCACGTCGGCCCTCAAGGTAGACGTCGGTACGGCCAAAGGTGACAGCATCCTTCTGCGTGATGATGCCGTCAATCACGGTGGTGATATCGCGCACGGCGTCGCCGCGCGACCCCTCGGCGAAGGGATCGATGCCGGAGCCTTCATAGACCCGCGCCAGACCCGCATCGTCAGTTGCATAGGCGCCATTGATGTTGGGATCGAGGCTGGCTGGAATGATGTCGCCGTTGGCATCGAACTCGAGCACCAGCCGGCCGACGTACTTATAGTTGCCGTCGGTGTTGACGAGAACCGTGTTCTTGCCTTCGGCATTGGTAATGATCTGCGCGTATTCACCCTCGCTGACATCGCCTGGACGGAGAACGTCGTTGCTATCGGAGAGAAGCGTATTCGAGCCGCCGCCGATTACCACGTCGACGCCCTTCAGGAAGGTGATGAGCTTCTGTTCGTTCTCCAGCTCCTGTAATTGCGAAACTATTATGACCTTGTTCACGCCCTGGGCGATAACGGCATCGATCGCCGGCTGGATGACCGCGGCAAGCGCGATGAAGTCGGCATCGGTTTCCAGCGTACGCGGGCCGACGATCCGGACGCCGCCCGGCGTCGTGATGTCTTCGAACACCGGAGTGGTGACGCCGACCACGCCGATCTTCTCGCCGTTCTCCTCGAAAATGGTGGACGGCGCGATCCGACGCCCGCCGCTTGCACCGACGCCGAACGTCGCCTCGGTCAGCGGCGTGGTCTGGGCGTTGGGCGCCAAATCCGGCTCGCCGGCAAAATTCAGGTTGGCGGCGAGATAGGCAAATTGTGTTCCTTCGTAGCCGCCAAGCGGGCCGGCGCCATCGGGATCCGCGACGGGGCGGATGAGATTCTGCACATCGCGTGGGCCCGGATCGAACTCGTGGTTGCCGATGACGGACGCCTCGATGCCGATCGAGTTCAGGATGCGGATATCGGCGCGGCCGATGCTCGGCGGGAAGAACGAGGCCAATGCTGGATCGCTGGCGGCATTGAAGAACGGGCTCGGAATGTAGTTGTCGCCCGATGCCAGCGTGATCGAGTTGGCGAACGTATCCTCGAGCCGGTCTACGATGGCCGCGAAGCGCGGCGCGTCGTCGATCGCCTTCAGACCTGCCTCGAAGTCGGACGCATGCAGGATCTGCAGCTTGTAGGTCTGCGGTGCCGCGACGGTGAAGTCGAGAGCATCCTGTGCGATGCCGCCGAACGCGTTGCCCGCAACGTCGGTAATCACGCCCGACGCCAGCGTGACGTCGTAGGTGGATCCGGCTGCCAGATCAGTGGTCGGGTTGATGGTGACGGTGTTGCCGGAGATCGTGACCTGCGAGGCATCGTTGATCGCGATCGTCCGCGTGTCGCCCGCTCCGTTGCTGATGACGATATTTCCGGTGCCCGCCATGACTGCTTCGTCGAAGGTCAGGACAATGTTGTTTCCGGCCGCGACCGCGGTCGCATTGTCCGCCGGCGTCGCAGCGGTAAGCGTGGGGCCCGTTGCATCGGTCAACTCGGCGGCCGTGAGCGTCCGGTCCGCAAACTCGAACCTCTCGACGTTTGTTACAGTGTCATTGCCGTCCGAAGAGCCGGTGCGGTTGTCAGAAATGACAAACGAACCGCCCTGGACAGTGACCGTGTAATTGCTGCGTGCACCGGTGAACACCGCAACGTCGCCGGCGACGCCGCTGGTGCCGCCATCGATGACGTCATTGCCCGCACCACCGGCAATGCGGTCATCGCCGCCGAGGCCGTTGATCGTGTCATCACCGGCGAGACTGCCTCGCGCACCAAACTTCGCGGTGTAAGCGGCCTGGTCGAATACGTCGTTGCCTGCGGTGGCGATCGCGGCCGAACGGGACATCACGAGCGACGATACCGATGGATCGTGATCGGAGAGCTGGTCAATAAACTCCGAATTCATGTGCACGATATCGAACTGCGCGCTGTCGAACAGGTTGTTCGAAACCAGGATGTGATCCAACGCCTGTGCGTTGCCGTCGAAGTTGTAGGAATAACGTTCGTTCTCGGGAAGCTTGCTGATCAGCTCCGCAAGCACCGGATTTCCGGCCGCGAAAATGCTGGCGGTCCCATCCGGGTTGGCGGTGGTGCGGGTCAAGTGGCCGGTGATGATATCAACGACCGGGAAGAACTGAAAATCGTTCAGATCGCCCAACACGACAATACGGTCGTCGGTCGCCGACCCGTTGGCCAGCAGGCCGTCGACAAACGCATTGATCGTTTCGGCCTGCCCCTCACGCTCGTTCGACGTGCCGGTTTGTTGCGAAGACCCGTTGATCGGATCGGCATAGAGCGGCAAGTCCAGCAAGGTGGTGTAAAGCGGAGCTGAACCGCCCTTTGAGGAGAGATGGTTGTTGACCGTCCAGAACGTGCCGCCCTGCTCGTCGGTATAGCCCACGGGCGACCATTCCATCGGCAGCGACTTGCGCGTGGCGGCAAAGTCGGTATTGCCCTGTCCGATCTGGTTGGCGCTCGCGAACTGCTGCACCTTCACCCCATCAGCGTCGCTGACAATGTCGGTCAGGCCATTGCGCGCGGTCGGCGAAACCGCCTCCGGGTTGTACAGATAAGCAACCCGCTGATTTCCGTTCGGGATACCGCCAATGTTGTCGATCGGCGGCGAGTCGATAGCCACGTAGCGCGGTCCACCGGCCGCAACAATCGCGTCGATGAGCTGCGACAGGGTCAGCGAAGCGCTCGTGACGCTCGAGCTGTTAGCCCCATCATTGTCCAGCACCTCCTGGAGCGCAATGATCTCGGGTGCTTTGAGATTGTTGACAACGGCGTCCGCGAGGCCGGCGAACTTGCTTACCGGCGTCGGCACGCCATCTACCGGTTGGCCAATCGGCGCCAGGTTCTCGACGTTGAAGGTCGCAACGCGAATCCGGTCCAGATTCTCCACGATGGTTGTGGTTTCCTTTTGCAGGTTCGCGGCCGTAACCGGGCCATAGGCCTCGGTCGTGTTCACCTCATACTGACCATTCGCGTAATTGACGACGCCGGTCACATCGCCCAGGCGATCTCCGGTCTGAAGATTGGTCGGTAGCGCGACGCCGGCCTCGTCATCCAACTGAATCCGCTCCGGATTGAAGTCGAACACCTTGTCAGCAGGCTGAATGGTTCCGGGCGTCGTGTCGCTGATCGTCAGGCCGCCACGGGAATTCTCCGAAGGATTAACGCCGACGTTCGGCGTCACGAACTGCTCGTCAAAATTCGAGTGGAAGGGACTGGTAACGCGCACATCTTCGAGTGTGACGCGCATGCCTTCCAGCGATTCCCAGAAATCCGATCCCTGATTTACCGGATCGTAGGTGCCGGCCGGGGGAGCGGTATCGACATCATCGTCGCCGAGCGACACCATGGCCGGCTTGCGCTCAAGACCGGTCGCGAGGTTGTCGACATCGCCGATCCGCACAGCCGTCGGCAGAGCATTGCCGGTGGACAGCACGCTCGTGGTTCCTGCCACTGGATTGAGCTGCGTGACCGACAGTTGGTTCGTGCTGGCGAACTCGTTGACGGTTGCCGTCAATTGCACTTCCGCGCCGACGACGATGCCGCTTGGGATCGTGACGTTGGCCCCAGTGCCTAAGAAAACGAAGACGGCATCCGAGGTCCGGTAGTCGCCATCGCCAACCGCGTCCTGAATGTAATAGCCGACCGGGTTGTTGCCGCCGTTCTCGGTGCCGGACGCGTCAATAGCGGTGACGATGCCGCGCACGGTCACCTGCTGGCCGACATGCTCCGAGCGATGCCCCGCGCCCTGAACTTCGTAAATATGCATCGCATCGTCGTTCTGGATCGTGCCGGTCGCAACCGCTTGCGTGGTGCTGACCGCAGCGGTGACGCCCTGCTGCGCCGTCGTCGCATTGGTGATGGTCGCCGTGAAGCTCTCGTTGGCTTCAAACGCGGAATCGCCAGCTACGTTAATCGTCACGGTAGCCGACGTCTGGCCGGCCGGAATGGTGACCGTGACGTTGCTCGGCAGGTTCATGACACCCGCGAAGTCCTGCGCGTTGGCGCCGTTGCTCGCACCCGCCGCCAATTGCAGCGTCACATCGACCGAACCGATAGTGCCATTGGTGCGCTCGATGGTAAAGGTGAACGCGGTGGTGCCGGTGTCTCCTTCCGCGTGCGACACGCTGGTCGAGGACGACGCGATCCGAATTTCCTGGGTGTAGTTCTGCGGCAAGGCCGCGTAGACGGTCAGCCCCGCGCCCGCATATCCGGCGCTTGAGTTGCCTTCGTTGGCGGTAAGCACGAGCGCCGTACCGGTCGGGCTATCCGCGGCGCTGATGAACTTCGTCAGTTCGGGCGCATTGCCCTCGCCGGCGAGCGGTGGTTGGTAGCCGACATACGAGGCGTTGGCCGGATCGGTGATGTCATAGACCATGACGCCGCCGACACGCTCGAGGCCGACGAAGGCGTAGGTACGCCCATTGATGACGCCGACATCGACGCCTTCCGGCTCGGGACCTTTGTTGTCGGAACGATTGTCGGTGGCTCCACTTCCACCACCTTCGGCCGTATCGACGTTGAAGCGTGTGGCAAAGTCGCGCGCAATGATCGCCTCGAACTCGCCGCCAGTTTCGCGGACCTTTGTGATCGTACCGTCGGCATTCTGCTTGAAGATCGAAATGCCACGGCCGCCATAAGCGTACACCTGATCGATGTCGCCATCGTCATCAGTATCGCCGAGGTCCGAACGGACCCGAAGCCGGCCAAGGCCGGTGGTGTTGTCCTGGAGTGCCGCCGCATTCGGATAGGCGACGTGATCAAGCGTCACGTTCGCAAGGTTGGACTCGTCGTCGGGTTCTGCTCGCGCATCGCCCTCGTTGGCAGTGACGAAATATGTCACGCCACCGACTTCAAAGGTCGCGATCGCATCCGGCTGAAGCAGACCGATCACATCGGCGTTCTGAAGATTGATTCCACCACGATCGGCGCCGTCAAAGGCGTTGCCGGCCAGGCTGCGATCGACGCCGCCAAGCGGCAGGATCGCAAGCGGTTTGGATGCGGCGGCATCAGTGAGATCAATCACCGCGACCGCGTTGACTTCCTGCAACGTCACATAGGCGCGGCTTCCGTCCGGCGAAACCGAGATGTATTCCGGCTCGATGTCGGCGGATGCCGGTTGGCCGTTGAAGAGCGCGACACCTGCCTGCTTGAGGACCGCCTCGAAACCGTCGAGGCCCTCGAACGATATCGTGTTGGCTACCGCTGCGTTGGCGGCGCCGCCCGAAAGGCTGATGATGGAAACGCCGCCCTCCGGGTTTACCACCTGCGAGCTGCCATCGGGGAGCGATATCGAGACCGGCTCGCCTTCGTCCGCAACCAACAGTTTCGAGCCATCCGCGGTAAACACGAGCTGGTCCGGGCCGGCGCCGACTTCGACGGTCTTGATCAGCGTGCCGTTCGGATCGAAAAGGGCGACGAATCCATTGGTGCCGGGCAGGTCACTGGCGTAAGCCACGGCGAGAACGCCGTTCTTGATCGCAACCGAGTTAGCCCCGCCGAAACCATTAAGGGCGGCCAAATCGATCGAGGAAACAAGGCTCACCGTGCCGCTTGCACTGATGGCCACGATGTCAATCGCGTTGCCTACGGTGTTGAGTACATAGGCGCGACCGGTTGACGGATCGAACGAGACAACTTCGGCATTAGTGCCCGCGGCCGGCGCGAAATTATCGAGCCGAACGAGCCGCACTTCATTGGTGGCGTTTGGGGTCGTGGCCGACCCTTCCAATGACTGCGCCTGGTCGAGGACCGTGATGCCGCCGATCACGTTGCCCGCGGGTGCGTCGTCGTTCTGGATCGTTCCAGTAGCGGTGGTCTGCGCGCCAAGCGAGATCGAAACCGCCGCGTTATTGTTGGTCGCAGCCTGCAGCGTCAGCGTGAATGTTTCGTCCGGCTCGACCGTCACGTCGCCGTTGACCTCGACAGTGACGAGCACCGAAGCCTGTCCGGCCGGTATTGTCCCGCTGAAGGCGAAGGGCACTGCAGCAGCGCCATTGAAGTCGGTGGCATCGGCCGCTGCCGAGGTCAGTTGGCCGCTAAAGTTGACGTCACCGGTGGTGCCGCCGGTGCGCTCTACCGTGAAGGTGAAGGTCGTCGTTCCGGCGTTACCTTCAGCGTGGGCGACGGAGACCGAACCGGCGGCGAAAGCCACCGTTTGCGACGGAGTGCCTGGCTGAACAGTGAAAGTCACACCCGAGATTGGAGACTGCGGAGCCGTGAGGAATGGCGCGTCAGGCGCGACGCCATCAGCGCTCTGATCGCCGCTGCCGCTTTGCGCGACAGAATTGGCAGTCGTATTGAAAGCCGCGAGGGCAGCGGCACGTGACGCGAAAGATGCTCCGCCGAGTGTCGGATCGTAAACTGCGACATCGGCGCCGTCAGTCCGGGGCAGCACCAGGGCCGTCGAGCCTGCGACGAGCCCTGTACCGCCGAGCGAGCCACTGGCAGTGGAATTAAAGCCGCCGTTTGCGTTCGTTACCGCGCTCAGGAATGTGGTCGGGGCGCTCTCGGAGGTCCCGACAAAAGCATAGATCGACTCATCGGAATTACCGAGCGCGATCGTTCCACCGGAGATTGTACCAATGTTGGCGCTGCGGGTAGCGGCGGAGGAGGTATTGAGAAGTTCGACAATCGTCCCTGCGGCCAGATCGCTATCGCCATTGGTCCAGGTCAGACCACCCTCGCCCGCATTGAAGGCGCCGCCAGATTCGATTGCCAAACCATTCCACTCGTTGTCGCTGAAACGGATGACTGATCCGGCAACGATCGGATCGATCACAATAAAGGCGAGGCCGTCATTTCCGTCCGCATTGAAACCAACGAAAGCAATCGAACCGGGACCAAGAGCCATTGACAATCTCCAAAAAGGCAAAAGCCGACCGCGGCCGCACGAGGCGGCTCGTGCAGCACTGAAAGAGGGGCTGTGTGACAGCGGCGGGAATATAGGCTGGCGTTAATTACAGCGCGGTGACGGTTTATTAACCATTCTTCATTGTCCCACTCAGAACTCTGCGGCGTGTCGGCCGGAAGCGCGTCGTTGCCGCTTTATCCTGGTAGCAGCGATGTTAAAGAATGCCGTTCCCCACGAGCACAAAGGGCGCCCAGATGGCGGGTTGCGCATTCTCGCCGCCCCTAGCGATCAAGGCCGACATCGAGCGGCGAAGCGCCTCGGCGCGGCCAACATCAGAACGCCCCTTCATGGCATCGATGGCGCCGGTGGTGATGGCAACCGAGCGTCTTTATCTTCGTCTCGGTGGCGTTATTGCCGAGATAGACCTCGCCTTTCACAGGCGCGAAACTGTCTGCCACCGCGCACAATTCGAGCGCGGTTTCCGGCAATGGCATCTGGCGCTTGAGCTGCTCGATATCGGCGGTGCCGCCGGACAGCGCGGCGACCGTGCGCAAGCCTCTTTGCGCGATCTGGCTTGTTTGCGTCGCAATGGCTCCGCAATTCTGCATTTGGCGCGCCAGCCTGGCGCACGCGACCGCAACATCGCTGCGGCCATCTCCGTCGAGCAAGGGATTGCCGAAGCCGAGGAACGGCTTCGATGCAGCACTCTTCCGCGCGATCTGGCGCAGCGCCTCGAGGCTGGAGACCGAGGGCAAGACGGTCGTCGCAAATCGCTTGACCAGCCACGGCGCTTTCGAAAGGTCCGCTTTCGCGCGGTCATTGCCCGCATCCGGTGCAGGCTTGTGTTCGTGGCGACGGCCTTGTGCATTGATATCAGCCTGCTACTGACGCCGGCCCTGATTGAAGGGTGGTCCGGGCTGCCGAAGCTTGCGGTGACGAGCGCCCCGTGGGCCAATCTCGTAGCCTGCGCGATATCGCTTCCGGCACTCATGGCCTACCTTACGGTCCGGCGACATCCTATGGCGTTCGACCGGGAGCTGTTGCGCCGAGTTCGGATCGACCCGGCGATCGCCCGGTCGTTCTTGGCCATCGGCGTTCCCGCTGGTGTCCAGATGGCGATGGCCTCGCTGTCCGAAGTGGCCGTGGCCTTTCTCGTTAACGGTTTCGGATCGAGCGCGACGGCGGCTTACGGGCCGTCAACCAGGTGGTCGGATATCTGCTTGCGCCGATGCAGGGTGTCGCGCTTGCCGCCACGGCGTTTGCGGCGCAGGCGATCGGTGCGCGACGAGGCGATCGGCGCGGAGCGATCACGCGGATTGCGACGGTGCTGAACGTTCTGATTGGAGCGCCGGTGCTCTGCGTCATCTGCCTGTTCCCGCAGATTGTCCTTTCGTGGCTCGTAACCGACCCCGATACGCTGTCGATCGCCAGCCGCGCCCTGCTGATCGCGCTCTGGAGCTACCTGTTGTTCGGAATCGGCAACGTGCTCGCGGGCGTCATGCGGTCGACCGGCGTGGTGGTGTGGCCGGCCGGCATTCCGATTGCCGCGATCTGGCTGGTCCAACTGCCCATCGCGTATCTGGCCTCTCGCTGGCTCGGGCTGGACGGCATCTGGATCGGCTACCCGGCCGGCTTCATTGCCGCGTTGCTTGCTCTAGTGATCTACTATGGCTTGATTTGGCGGCATCGGCCCCACCAATGAGCGCACATCTGCAGGGTCTTGAATGGCTGTCGCGAGAGATCCCTAGGCCTCTGAAAGGCTTGGTGGGCGCACCAGGGCTCGAACCTGGGACCCGCTGTTCAAGAGTTCCAGATTGGCCCTTCGCCAGACTTTCCAACTGGGCGCTAGGCTGCGACGCAATCAAAGAAGACCTTTGTTTATCGGCACTTGTCGCATAGCGTCGCAGTCCCGCGAACGCAAACCTGCCAACTTCCCAGTTCGCCAAAACCGTTTGAAAAACCGTTTGAGTTGCCTTGTACGCTGCTGATGCCCGATATCCGAATTCCTCTCACTGACAAAGCGATCGCCCAGTTACCGACCCCCGAGGATGGATGGTACCTAGCTCGCGACACCGATCTGAAGGGCTTCTTTGTAGTCGTGGGTAGGCGGAAGCGGACTTTTGCAGTCCAAGGCGATCTGAGAAAGGCAGGTAAGCGCGCCTCCTCTATCCGGGTATCGATCGGCGACACCCGTGACGTGTCCACACGGGTGGCCCGCGCTAGTGCCAAGGAGTATCTAGCGCAAATCAGTCGAGGGCTGCATCCGAAGGCGGCGCGGCAACACGGAGTGAATGACGCGAGCGATAGCGCCGAGGGTACGGCAGCTATCTCGGCAGACATCACACTCAGGCTGGCCTGGCAACGGTATTTGGCCGCTCATCTATTGCGAAAAGCCCGGAGCGAGAGCACTATCCGTAGCTATCGCGATCATGTGGAACGCATCTTTGCGGAATGGCTGGACACACCTTTGCATGATCTCGCGACCGACCCAGCTCGCGTGGCGAAAAAGCATGACGACATTACCAGGGAAAATGGACCCTATATCGCTAATGGAAGCATGCGAACCTTGCGTGCGGTCTACAAACATGCGCGAAAGACAAACAAGAAGCTGCCGTCCGACAATCCCGCAGATGCGGTCGATTGGAACGAGGAGAAGCGCCGCGACACCGGCATGGGTGCGGGTGACTTGAAAGGTTGGTTCCTGCAGCTAGCTGCCTTGGAAAATCCTATACGTCGTGAATTTCATCTGTTGATGTTGCTATCTGGTTCTCGACCAACCGCCTTGCAGGAGATCAAGCCCGGCCACGTAGATTTTCGGAAGCGCACATTGCACGTTCCTAAACCGAAGGGCGGCAGCAAGCGTGCATTTGACATCCCGCTATCGCGAGAGATGATTCGCTGCCTTGTACGCGCAATTCGCTTCGGTAGAGAGATGTATCCATCGCAGGCGACGGGCTGGATATTCCCGGCGGATAGCGCCTCTGGGCATCTCGCTGAAACCAAGGAAGATCGAGATGAGCTCTCAAAATGGGGCAATGATCTTCGGCAAACGTTCCGGACGATCGCGACCGTCGCCGGTGTTTCCGAGATTGATGCCAAGCTCCTAATGAACCACTCCATTCCAGGTGTAAATGCCGGCTACATCACTCGGCACAAGCTTCTGCAAGACCACCTGCGCCGGCAGCAGCAAGCAATCAGCAGCACAGTATTTGCGGCCCTGGGACGCTCGCTTATGGAAGATCAGGCTCTGCGAGGCTGGCTCGGTCCTGGTGTAACCCGGCGAGCTGCGCTAGGCTGCAAGATTGTGCGAGCCGATCACGAGACGGAAAGAGCAACAAACACAGCGCGGTTTCAGGCGCAACGTAAACAGCGTCCCGAACGCAGTGATGCTGCGGCTATGCAGCGGTGAGCTGCTTGTCAGTGTCGGGGGTTCGAGTAGTGGATGGCTACCGCCTTTCACCACACCGGCCAAACCTACGATATCTCATTCAATCGTTCGTATGACGCAATTTATCGCGCGCCGCTCCCGCTATCATTTCGTCAGTGGAGTGAACTCCTGACCTTCGCAACGGTCAACAATGACGGACAGTCGGGCCATTACATAATCATTGCCCTCATAGAAGACTGCATAGGGGCGCCTCTTTGAGAGCTCCGTGGCACTGCTCCGGAGACATATTATCCATGGGACGGAAGATATTGGATGGGCCCGGATGGGCGGCGAAATCTCATGGGGCTCCTCAAGCTTGGCTTCGGCGGCAACCTTCTTGAGTGACTCGATGATCCGCGAAGGGTCATGATCGTAGCAGAAGGCAGATGTGCCGGGTTCGTAGTACACGACATCGAGAGGACACACAGGGGCACCCACGAAAATCGTACCCAAGCCTTCTGTCGATGGCTAGTTTTGCGGGCCGGCTCAATTTGGATGCATCGGTCCAATGGCGCTACTGCTCGCTGAACGCTCAGGCCATGGGGAAGCCGGCAGACGATCGCGGCCCGCAAGACACTTCACCGCCCGAGCTAGCCATTCCCTACTCTCCGGGCGATTCATGGAGTATCTCGAAGAAGATCAATCGAGACTTGTGAAACCCACGCTCCCGGCGATTCCATGGTGAACGATTGGCGGTTTCCTTTTGTGCGAACGGCCAGCAACGCTGTGATCGTGTCGCTCTCGATCTTCGCATCGATGAGATCACCAACATTTTGACCCGAAATCTTGCCTCCCTGGCGGTACTCGCTTTCAAACCAGTTACCCGAAAGCTCCGATCCCCTTTGGTCAATGTTGGCACTCAGCTCCATCTTGTAGGCATCGCTTGCGCAGCGGACATTCATCTTCACGGACTGTCCCTCGTTCTTAACGACGTAGTCGACCTTGCAGCGGACGCGTTCGCGTGGCCCGTCCTTGGGCTTCATCGACCCCACACCCGACCATGAGCCGGCCAGATTATCGAAGCTCTGCTGCGCGCGAGACGGTGTGATGGTTACGATTGCCATCAAGAGCAGCCATCCCGGAGTCCGCAAGATGAGCATCCCTTGCCTAAACATGATCTTGATCCTTTCCTCGTTGCATCGAGATCAGAGAAGCCTTTGTCCCTTTCCGGCAGGCACTGAACGCGAATTGCGCAAGCCCGTTCTCGAAGATTGGCGGGGACGAGACTTGCATCAAGCCATTTGCGTGCTGCTCCTCCCAAGGCGTTTGGTGATCCAGCTCTGTAGATCGTCCATGACCGAAAAAAAGGCAGGGACGTACACCAGACTGAGGACTGTTGAACTGAACAGCCCTCCGATTACGGCAATTGCCATGGGTGCGCGCCTTTCGGCGTCCGCTCCCATGCCGAGTGCAATCGGCAGCATGCCCGCGCTCATCGCGATCGTCGTCATCACGATCGGCCGAGCTCGCTTGCGGGCTGCATCCAGAAGGGCGTCCACACGATTCAGCCCCCTATCGCGCCCGGCGACGATCGCGTATTCGACCAGGAGGATCGAATTCTTTGCTGCGATCCCCATCAGCATCAGAACGCCGATCAGCACCGGCATCGAAATCGACGTTCGTGTCAGAAGGAGCAGACCCAGCGCACCACCAATGGACAGAGGGAGCGCGGTCAGGATGGTGACGGGTTGAACGAATCCGTTGAACAGGAGGGCAAGAACGACGAAGAGCAGAACGATGGCCGAACCCATGGCAAGCTTGAAGCCATCGAACAACTCCTGCATGCGTTCGGAGTCGCCCGCCGGTTTGTAGACTACCCCTCTCGGCAATCGCCTGATCGACGGCTCCACCAGACGTTCGGCCTCCCCCACCGTCAGCCCGCTCAATTCCGCTTCTACGGTCTCGCTTCGGGTGCGATCCGTCCGTTCGATCTGGACGGGTCCCGAACCGAAGTTGATCTCGGCAACCGACGATAACGGCACCGACTTCTCGAAGGCCGGAACTTGAAGGATGGACAGGCGAGAAAGATCGGCGCGCGCATCTTCGTTCAACAACACACGGACCGGTATCTGTCTGGCGCCGAGGCTGAACTTGGAGAGGTTCTGCTCGATATCGCCTGTGGTGGCGATGTTCACGGTTTTCGCGAGCGTTGTTGTGGAGACGCCAAGGAGGGCCGCTTTATCCATTTTGGGAACGATCCGCAGCTCGGGTCTTGCGAAGCTGCTTGTCACTCTCGCGCGATGAAAGCCGGGCAGTCTGCGCATGTCCTGTGCCAGTTCCCGCGCGGCGTCGGCAAGCGCCACCGGGTCGTCGCTCAATAACGATACCTGTATCTTCGCGCCGGAGGATCCATCCTCCCCGAGACGTATCCGAACGCCGGGAATCGTCGTTAACTGCCGTCCGATCGAAGCCTCGAACGCTTGCTGCGAAAGATCTCGCTCGGTCCTTGGGACCAGGTTGACCGTGACCGTCGCTCTTCTGACCTCGCCGGCCGACGTCAAGAGCTCGCCCGGTCCGGACATCGTCGACGTCTCTGTTCCGAGTGCCGAATAGACGGACGCCACTTCAGGCCGCGTACCTAGCAAGAAGATAACCTTTTGTGTCGCAAGATCCGTATCTTGCAACGTCGCCCCCGACTCCAATTCGACCGTGAGTATCGTGCGGCCGCGGTCGGCCGCGGGCATGAAATCGGTGGAAAGAGTTGGAACGAGCGACAGCGAGGCTATGAAGAACACCACGCCCGCGAAGATCGTGATCCATCGATGGCGCAGGGTCCAGCCCAACGTTCCGGTATAGTACCGCACCCATGCCGGCTCGCGGTGCTCGTTGCCGGTTGCCTTCAGAAGGTATGCTGCCATCAAAGGCGTCAAAAGACGCGCGACGACGAGGGAAAAGAACACTGAACTGCAGACGGCGATCGAGAAGGCCTTGAAGAACTGGCCCGGAATGCCCGGCATCAGTCCGACGGGCGCGAAGACCACGATGATCGCGAATGTCGTCGCAACGACAGCCGGGCCGATTTCGTCCGCCGCATCGATCGCGGCATCATAGACGGTTTTTCCGGACTGCCGGATATGCCGGACGATATTCTCGATTTCCACGATAGCGTCGTCGACGAGGATGCCGACGACCAGAGCGATCGCGAGCAAAGTGATATTGTTCAGAGATTGGTTCAGCGCGTACATGACGGCAAATGTCGGGATCAGCGACAGAGGCAGCGCCGCGCTGGAAATCAATGTTGCGCGGACATCCCGCAGGAACAGCCAGACGACCAGAACGGCCAGCAGCGCACCCAACGCAAGCGCTTCGACAGCTGCGTCATATCCCTCGACGACGGCGTCAGTCGATGAGGTTACTTCGAAAATGTGCGCACCGGGGCGGGCGGCGGCAAATTCCGCGATCCGCTTCCGGACATCGCGAGTTACCGCAAACTCGCCGGTGCCGACCGCCCGATAGACACTGAAACCGACCACCTCTCGCTCGTTCAGCCGCGCCCTTTGACGCGGCTCCGCCCAGGAACGCTCGACCTTCCCGAGCTCGGAAAGTTTGACGCTTCGTCCGTCACTGAAGGCGATGCGCGTTTCCTTCAGGCGAGCAACGTCCACGACACTCCCGACAGTGCGGATGGCTTGTTCGGCTCCGCCGAGCGTCACACGGCCACCCGGCTGGTTGATGTTCTGGTTCCTGATCAGATCGGAAACCTCAACGGCCGTGAGGCCGAGCGCCATCAGCCGGTCAGGGTCGAGCTTGATCGTAATCTCGGCATCGACGCCGCCGGATCTTGAAATCCTGGATACGCCCGGCACCGCAAGCACCGCCTTGGCTATGTCGTTGTCGATGAACCAGCTCAGATCGTCGGGGGCCATCGTCGGCGCATCGACGACGAATGTGAGGATGGCCTGCCCCGTCGCCTCGACACGCCGAATCGTCGGATCGAGGGCGCCTTGAGGCAGTTTTGAACGTATCGATACGACAGCATCCCGAACGTCGTTCGTTGCTCGATCGATATCTGTTCCGAGCGCGAATTCGACCGTGGTCATGGAGAGACCCTCGTTCACGATCGAACGTGTCCGATTGACGGCCCCCAGTCCGGCGACGCTGTTCTCGATAAAGCGTGAAATCTGGGTTTCGATCTCGGTCGGCGCAGCTCCCGCCCAGGCAACACTGACAGTCACCGTCGGGAAGTCCATATCGGGCATGTTGTTGAGCCGAAGCTTCGAGAACGCGACCAAGCCAGACAGCGTCAGCAACAGGAACAGGATCGTGATCGGCACGGGGTTGCGGATTGCCCAACTGGAAATCCTGTTCATCGTACGGCGTCACTTCTCACGGACGCTGTTTTGACGTTCACTGCGTCGCCGTCGTTGAGAAGGCCGGCGCCTTGGGTCACGATGCGATCGCCTGCATCCAGGCCCCGTATGACTTCCACGTTGTCGGCTTCCCCTGAGCCGATCCCCACTTCGGTAAGTGACACCAGATTGTCGCGTCCGACCTTGAACACGTGCGCCCTCGCGTCACGCCAGACCAACGCCTTGAGCGGAACGGTCAATGCGAGCTTGTTCTCGACCGCGATCTCCACGCGCGCGAACATGCCGGGCTTCAGTTGCGTGTCGCCGGGCAGTGCGATGCGGACCGTACCCAAGCGGGTCTTGGGATCGACGATTGGCGCAACGATTCGAACAGCCCCCTGCTCAGGCATGCCGGTAGGCCCGATAATGGTTGCGGGTTGCGTGGTCCTGGCGGCGAGCAGATCCGACTCGAGCACGCGGGCATCGACCTCGACGCGATTGTCCTGAATGAGACGGAACATCTCGATTCCCGCTTGGACCACCTGGCCTATCGCCACTGATCGGGATGCGATCATGCCTGCAGCGGGAGCGACGATGACGGTCTGCCGGTCCCGCGCTTCGGAGTCCTCGAGCTGCGCCTGTGCTGCCTTCAGCTTTGCTTCCGTCGTCTTGACGAGCGTCTCGCGCTGCTCGATCACCTGCGCACTGATCACTCCTGATGAGACGGAATGCGCCCGCGTTGCGTCCGACCTGGCGATTGCAAGGCTCGCCTGCAGTTCGTCTACTGCCGCCTTGTGCTTCGATAGTGCCGCGACCGTAAGATCCCGAGTGAGGCGTGCCAATACCTGCCCCTTCACGACGAAGTCACCCTCATCGACCGCGATCTCGGTCACGGTCAGGCCGCCGACCTCCGAGCTGACCGATATCTCGCGCCAGGCGACGACGTTTCCAGTGGCGGTAATACTCCTGGTGACTTCAGATCTCTCTACCGATGCGGCGATGACCGTCATTGCCGCGGAGGTATCCTGTCCATGGGCAGCGGAATGGAGAAACAGGAAGGCTGCAACGGTAGCGATCCTCATGCGCCTGCGTTCGGTAATGGCAATCATTCTGCACCTTCCTCTGCGTTCTTCGGTCAGCCGAACGTCTTGTTTCTCGCGTCGGCGATCGGCTGACAGATATCGGGTTAGAACGAGAGCTTTGCTCGCGTAGAACAATTCGTGTCGGATTGTCTCAGCGGGCGCTGATTTGTGTCGAAATGTTGCTGGGTTGGGCGGGAGCCGTCATTTGTTACGAATCCCGGCTTCCTTCGACCGTACTTCGCGATAGAAAGTACTTCCGAGCCAATCCACGAACGACGGCCCATGATTGATCAAACGCCTCAAATTCTTGTGGTTGACGACGACCCCGAGATTCGAAAACTGCTCGCCCGCTATGTCGAGGAACAGGCATTTCGTGTTCTGCTGGCATCGAGCTGCAGCGAATTCCGCGAGCGCCTAGCAAGCGATCGGATCGATCTTGTCGTTCTGGACGTGATGCTGCCGGACGGGTCGGGTCTCGATGCATGCAGAGACCTGCGGGCGAAACGGAACACCACGCCAGTCATTCTTCTGACGGCCCTCAAGGAAGATGTCGATCGTATCCTTGGTCTGGAGATGGGAGCCGACGACTACCTTGGTAAGCCATTCAATCCGCGAGAATTGGTGGCGCGGATTCGCGCCGTATTACGGCGCCGCTCGGAGACAGCTTCCCTTCCCCAGGACGCGAGAAAGTATCGGTTCGACGGGCTCGTCGCAGATCCGCAACTGCGCAGCGTGTTTGACGCCCAAGGCAACGCGATCGAACTGACCGGCGCGGAATTCGATCTGTTGCAGGTGTTCCTGGATCGGCCGGGACGCGTGCTTTCAAGGGACCAGCTTCTGGATCTTACGCGTGGCCGTGATGGGGACGTATTCGATCGGTCGATCGACGTCTTGGTCAGCCGCTTGAGGCGCAAGCTAGACAGCTCGGGAACCACACGTCTACTGAAAACAGTTCGCAACGGCGGTTATCAGTTCGCCGTGAAAGTTGAGCTCCGGGACCTTCCATCGTGAATACATTGCGGGCCAAACTGGCCATGCTCATCGCGGTGGTGATCGTTTCCATGGTCAGCATCTTGACAGGGGTCCTGATGTACCTGTTCAACCCGCCGGACGAACGACGAGCGATCGGTCCTATGGCCGAGCAGGTAGAGTTGCTCAAGCAGGCCGTGCACGTCGCGCCAACGTTGGTTACGATTCAGCAGGAACCAGCCGGCGGAGAAATCGCGACGGACCTCACGGCCTGGCTGCGCGATGAGCTGAAGGCTCGAGGACTGTCGCGCAATGTCCTGGTGTCTCGGAAGAACGACTTGCCTCTGTTGTCGATACCCGTGGACCAAGGGTGGATCATCATACAGATACCCGACCTGCCTCCGCCAGGGGGACTCTTCAATCTACTTCTTATGTGGCATTCGCTCATCGCGCTTGGTTCGCTGGCAATCGCCCTTTTCTTTGCGAACCGCATGGTCAAGCCCCTCGTTGTGCTTGAGCGTGCGATCGAGTCGGTCGGGCCGGATGCCCTGCTGCCCGAGCTTTCCGTGACCGGCCCAGCAGAGGTCCGCGTCACCGCCAAGGCGCTCAACTCGCTGTCCTCCCGGCTCAAGGTGGCAATGGAAAGCCGGATGCGCCTCGTCGCCGCTGCCGGACACGATTTGCGCACACCAATTACGCGCATGCGTCTGAGGGCGGAGTTCGTCGAAGACGACGATGACCGCGCGATGTGGCTGAAGGACATCGACGAGCTCGATCGAATTGCGGACAGCGCAATCCTGCTCGTGAGGGAAGAATCTGGAAAATCGGCGCCCGAACCTCTCCGAATCGACATGCTGATTTCCGAACTAGTCGAGGAATTGCGGACGCTATCATACGACGTCACCCTGACCCGTTCCACGGCCGGGGTCGTGCGCGCAAACCGGACGGGCCTCAATCGCGCGTTTCGAAACTTGATAATCAATGCTGCTACCCATGGGAAGCGGGCGCGTGTCGCCGTCGACAGCGCGCCGTCTGAGGTGATCGTCGTCATAGCCGATGATGGCCCAGGAATCCCCCCAGATATGATCGGGCAGGTCTTCGAGCCATTCTTCCGCGCCAACCGCGCGCGCACGAAGCATTTCGATGGTGCAGGATTGGGGCTGACGATCGCAAACGAGATCGTGCAACGAGCCGGAGGCAGCATCACGATAGAGAATGGCCCCTTGCGAGGGCTGCTTCAGACCGTGAAGCTGCCGGCCGAGCATATTGAGCCATCGGCGCTCAACTAGCCCATGCACTCCGAGCCGAGGTGCTTGCGTCAGGCGATGTCCGAAATCTGCAATTGTGGAAGCAGAGCCCTTCATTCCGGCAATGACGCGGCCAAAGCGGACGTTTTCCCTTGCGGCTGCGCTGGATGGAGAGCTTTCCTGGCTAATCCCGGAGGGGTTTTCATCCAAAGATAGCCTCGAAAACCGGCTCGATAGCCCTCATCGTAGAGAGCCTGCATGTATCTTAATTCGAACAATTCCTCTCTTGTGACACTGAACTCCGAAGGAATCGCCGCTAGGTTGAAGTCGGTACCGTCGATCTGCGCCTTGGCATAGATACGGTAAAGATCCCCAATACCCTGGTTCTTGATGAGAGTGGAGATGGAACGTTGAGAGATCGAGAAGATTCCCGCCTCGACAGCTTCCCACTCAGCGCTGATTTTTCCATTTCGAATGATGAAGAGGCGTGTTGCAGTTCGCTTCGACCAAGGATCGTCGTCGCCGACTACCCGCGACGGACGTGACACGAAAACCTGCTGGGTCACTCCACCATCCACGTGGAGCTCTTCATAGGTCCGGCCCTCGACCCGAACCGTTATGCGCACGGGAGGAAAAGCACCTGGTATTGACGCAGAGGCCAAAAGAATCTTACGGAAAAGGTTGAGCGCCTGCGGGTGGCCACTCATCGCGATCTTTCCCATGTCCCAAAGGACCGGCCGCTGCGCGTCCAGGTTCGTCGTCCCGATGAGCAATACCCGTCCCTTTCTGCGTTCATTGGCGATGTCGCGGAGGAAGCGATCGTCGACATATTTGGCGATCAGATGCTCGAGCGGGGAGCTGTCGAACAGGCCGGATCCCAATAGCGGCGGCACGATCCCGGGATCGTAGATGTCGCTGCGCTTGTACTTGGTGAATATTTCCCTCAGCTCCGAATCCCGGCTTCGCCCCAGGTAGACGAACGGAGCAGTGAGCGCACCAGCGCTGACGCCGGTGACGAGATCGAAATCGGGTCTAGTCCCGGCATCACCCCAGCCGACCAGGAGGCCGGCCCCGAATGCACCGTTGTCTCCCCCGCCCGAGATAGCGAGGATATTGGCCTCCGGCGATTGCCGCTCCCACCGTCTTCGCGTCTGGACCAACGCGCCGATCCTTAGCTTCTCGGTCCTAGAGAGGACAGCGAGAGATTCGGCGGACGCGTCTCCCCAGACACGAATATTCGGTATGCCGGCAAGTTGGGCCTCGTCTGCAAGCCGCTCCGGTACGATATCGCGCGGAATCATGGTGGCGCATCCTGCGCCCGTCACGGCAAATACAAGCAGGGCTAGAGTACGAAGCACACTCGTCCGCGCTGTCACGATCACTGAGCGTATGTCCGCTCTTTGCAACCTGGCGGAGCCCGTGGGTTCGACGCTTCCCGTTCCCGGTCGTCGCGATCGGCCGGGCTGACCAGCGATGTACATCTAGAGTTTCCGCCTGACGCCGGCTGCAGGATCTGCTTCTACGCGTTTATCGAAACGAGCCGAGCGGAAAGGGCCGCGCGGCAATCGTCCAACCGTCGAATGCTGATCGTTACGGGCTTCGAGCTACTTTCGGACCATCATCGGTCCATTCCGGCGGCAGCCCGAGCTTGCCACCGACCAGACCAGCAATGCCCGGAGCGCGGCCGTAATTCTCACACGCTGCATACTTTGGCGCGAGGCCCATCTTCGAACCGATCTTGTCCCAAGAAGGAATGTCGATGCCGACACCTTCGAAAGGGCTTTGGCCCTTGTTGAGCAGGTTAGCGAAGTCATCGCCGAATGCCCCCGCCAAGTCGTACACGTCACTCGCTTTCGATGCCCTGGGTGTGCTGAAAAAAGCGGTGGCACCTCTACCCCAGACCATGGCCGCCTGCTGTCGGCCCGAGCGGTCGACTGCTTCAGCCTCGATGGAGAGATCTCCCAAGCCGATCGGAATGCGCGGGACTGGGATCGGAACACTGGTATCCACAAAACTTGCGCCTATCGAGGTCGCGGCCGAGATCCCTGCTGCAACCTCGTCTGTCTCTGTTGCATGGGTAACGGCGGCGCGCACGGTGAGGTCCGCTGGAACGTCCGGCGTCACAACTTTGAAGCGATCGCTGAGGCTTACACACAGGGCGCGGTTCACGGCGTTCGCCACCAGCACCCGCTGCTCGTTTGATAACGTCGGTGCGACGCTAGGAGGGAACGCCGTCGGCGCTATGTTGATGGTCTTCGCGGCCGCCAATTGCTCCTTTTTTACGTGAAGGCGCGACTTCGTGACCTTGCCATCGGATGGCTTCAGCCCATCGTAGGACGATAAACCGCCACCTTGCACAAGCGGGGCAGTCGCGCAGCCTGGCAGCAAGCTAACAAGGGCCAACATCGCGGCAAACGTCGAATAATGCGGCCGACGGGCGTCGATTCCATTCCATGGCTGGTAGCTTGATACGGAGTGGCGCCCGATCTCGCAACGCGGCCTCCGCTTCGATGGCGACCTTGAGAACCTAGCGGCGAAAAGGATCTGAATAAGCGCTGCTGCCGAACCTCCACCCGCAAAGGGTGCTAGCCGTGTTGCAGCAACAAACATCAAGGCAGCCGTCACACCCGACAACTGCTGACATGTGCGGGAAAAACTCCGTAGAAGCCGGATCAAGCGCGACATGCGATACCTGACCCGACATGGGCTGCAGAAAGGAAAAGCCTCATAGGACCTGGATCGATTGATTGTGTCGGTGGAGCGCATTCAGACCCCCTGGTGGTTGAACCTTGGGCCCTTGATAACCGGCTCACATGTCTTGGAATCTGGACGCACATGACCGAATGTTGCTGATCCACCGCCCTTTGTGTCGAAAGATGTCCAAGTGAGTTGAGGACAACCTTTGTTACAAAACCCGCCCCAACCTGCCTCGATGTGACTGGACTGAACGCCGATGCACATACCGCAAATTCTCGTTGTCGATGATGACCTTGAAATTCGAAAGCTTCTGGCGCGCTACATGAAGGAGCAAGGATTTCGCGTGCAGCTCGCTTCAAGGTGCGCCGAAGTACGCGAACGGATTGCGACCAACCAGATCGATCTCATCGTCCTCGATGTCATGCTGCCAGATGGATCCGGGCTCGATCTTTGTCGCGATCTGCGCTCGGAGCGGTCGAATGTCCCGATCATTCTGCTCACTGCGCTGAAGGAAGACATAGACCGGATCATCGGTCTCGAGATCGGCGCCGACGACTACCTCGGAAAGCCATTCAATCCGCGTGAGCTTGTGGCGCGCATCCGCGCAGTCCTTCGTCGCGGTCAGGATGACCGTTTCACGCGGAACGGGAGTGTTCGCTATCTTTTTGAAGGTTTCGTTGCCGATCCGTTTGCCCGTTCGGTGGTCGATCCGGGCGGCGGCCATATCGAACTCACAGGCGCCGAGTTCGATCTGCTTCTGACCTTTGTCACTCGTCCCGGCCGCGTGCTCTCACGGGACCAATTGCTCGATCTGACAAGGGGACGCGATGAAGACGTCCTGGACCGCTCGATTGATGTGCTGGTCAGCCGCCTGCGACGCAAACTTGCACTCAGCGGCACAGCTCAAATATTCAAGACTGTTCGTAATGGCGGCTACCAGTTTGCCGCCAAGGTTACTCATTTGGATGAAGAGAGATGAACATTCGTGCCGGCCTTGCCAGCGCATGGAGCGTCAATCATCGCTCCTCTCGCCGATCGCGCATGCGTCAGGCGCAATATCCTGCATTGCCCGTTTGCAATTACGGTCGCCCGGCCGGAGCCCGCGACCGCTGCCATCAGCAGTCCAGGATCGCAGATTGCGTGCAAAATCGTATTTTGGCGTGGAAAATGGGGATTGGTAGCGGGGGTCCGCTACATCGCGAAACCCACTATTTCGGAAGCCCAGTTTTCTTATCGAAGGGCAGCTTAACTCGGGGTCCGGCGTCCGGATAGTCTACCGAAAGCCGCCGTTTGTAGGCGATCGATCGCCGCCTAAGATGGTCTAGATGCAGAGGCTCGAACCCCGGAGGTGCGATGCCGGTAGATCGGCGCACTCCATGACCAGACGCTGCAGGGCTTTCCAAACGCGCCGTAAGGATTTGCGTCTACTGGAGCTTCGTACGCAACAGACTCAACGCTTTAGGTCTCGTTTCTCTCGCAACGAACCACACATCCGAATGGCGGAAATCAAAATCAGTTTGATTGTTCAACGATTTCAAGGCGCATTTTGAAAAAGGGCACGAAACACTGTCCAGCGTTTTCAATAGCTTGGTAGTCTTTTCCAAATAAGGAAGCAGCCCTCGCACAGAAGATCAGCCCAGAAAACCTGATGTAGCGGGGCTGCAGCCGCGTCGACTCCGAAGTAACACTCCAGTACGCAAACTGTTATGGAGCCGTTAATCAAAAGACATTCTGTTCTCCTTCCGCCGACGCGATCTATCTCGCCTCGGACGCGCTCAAAAGCAGCATGAGTCGACAACAATCTTCCAGTCTGGCTGGCGCGTCATGGAAGTCGAGATAACGTGCTAAACGGCAGGATCGCGTTGCATGGTGGACAGAGGAATGCTCGGTCTTGTCGTCCTGCAGTCTGTTTTTGGAAGATGTGATCCCGTGCTCCGCATACGGACGTAGGTCATTCGTGTCGGAACGCTTCGGCTGGCTCGAGCGCGGCGGCGCGCGAGGCGGGGTAGACTCCGGACAGCAGACCGATTACGCCGCCAACAGCTGGCGCAAGCAAGGGAGCGAGCGGGTCTAGCACCGGAGTCCAGACCTGATACGCCGAGACACCCACCACGATCAGCACGCCGACACTGGATCCGAGCAGTCCCCCCACGACACCCATGGACGCACTCTCAATCAGGAACTGTGAAGCGATGTGGCGACGAGTAGCGCCAATGGCACGACGCAGTCCGATCTCCGCCGTTCGCTCCATCACGCCCACCAGGGTGATATTTGCGATCCCAAGCGCGCCGACCACGAGCGATAGGCCGCCCAGCAGCAGGAACATCATGTTGAGATCGGTCTGCACGTCGTCGCGCACGCGCCGCGGCTCCTGCGGCAGTTGCACGCGAAGCGCGCGCGGGTCGTCGGGCCGCAGCGCCGCCCGCGCCTGCATCGCTATCAGGTTGGCCGCGCCGATCTTGGTCTCCACAACCACCATGCCAGGACCGAAGAGACTGAAATGCCGTCGCGCCGTGCCCTCCGGAATGATCACCGAACCAAGCAGTTCAGGCTTTCGTACCACATCGCGGAGGATACCGATCACGAGGTAGAGGTGATCGCCGACATAAATCGCGGGCAGTCGCTCGACTCCGGCGATGCCAAGGCGGCGCGCAGCATCGGGACCAAGGATTGCGACGCGCTCGGCGCGCGCCGAATGCCCGTCGTCGATAAGCCGTCCCGAGGCGAGGTCGGCACGCACGGCGCGAAACAAATCCGGCGAGGCAGCGCGCACCGCCAGTTTGAATGCTGTCTGATTGGACGGATCCACCACCGGAGAGGCGCTGACGAGCATGTCATGGACATTAACGTCGCTGAGCAGGCCCGCAGCCACCACGCCGTTCAACCGGACAAGCCGTTCCGGAGCGTCCCACGGAATGGCACGTGGATCAATCGTGCCGGTCGCCATTCCCGGCCGCGCGGTGATGAAAAGTTCCGTGGCCGCAAGTTGATCGAACTGACTGATGATGCGGTTGCCAGCGGTTCGCGTGAGACCGACAGTGGCCACCAGCGCCGACATGCCGATCACGATGCCAAGCACCGTCAACGCCATGCGCGCCGGCCGCGCAATCGCCCCGGCGATCGCCTCGGAGAGAAGATCGCGCATCGTGATCCCCGAAGCGACAATGCGCGCCCTGGATGGAGGCGGCAACGCCGTCTCGCTTCCACCGAACAGCTCGCCATCCTTCATGTTGACCCGGCGCGAGCCCCGGCATGCAACGTTTTCGTCGTGCGTGACGACGACAATCGTCATGCCATCCTTGTTGAGCTCGGAGAAGAAATCCAGGATCGACTCGGTGTTCTTGGAATCAAGATTCCCGGTCGGCTCGTCGCACAAGAGCAGGCTCGGTGATCCCATCAGAGCGCGGGCGATCGCCACCCGCTGACGTTCGCCGCCGGACAATTTGGAAGGCAGGAAATTTGCGCGATGCTCGAGGCCAACGCGGCGAATTTCCTCCATCGCCCGCTCGCGTCGCCCGCGCCCGGTGTGCCGGCGGTATACTTCCGCCAGCATGACGTTCTCGAGGACAGTGCGATAGGGCAGCAGGTGGAATGACTGAAAGATGAATCCAACGCGGCGGCTGCGCAGCCCGGCCCGCTCATTCTCGCTCAGCTTCGTCGTTTCGATACCATCAAAAACGTACTGTCCGCTGGTTGGCCGGTCGAGGCAACCGAGGATATTCAACAGCGTGGATTTCCCCGAGCCGGACGGACCCGTTATCGACAGCCATTCGCCGCGCCGCAACACGAGGTTGACATCGATCAATGCGTCGACAGCGGGATCGGTCCCGAATTGCTTGCACACTTTACGAAGGTCAAGGACATGGTCGGCTTCGACAGAAGCCGTCTTGATCGGCACCTCTGGCCGGATGTCCTCCATGAGCTTCATTTGACCGCCGCCGGCTCGGCCGTTTTATAGCCCACGACCACGAGTTGACCGGGCGCAAGTTGCCCATCGGGTGTGTTGACCTCGACATAGCCGCCCGTCGAAAGCCCCGGCTGCACGGTGACGTACTCCTGCTTGCCGCCGCGTTCGACCAACACGCGCGATGTTCCGTCGGCGGCAAGCGACACCGCGCTGGTCGGCACCGCGGTGACCGCGCCCTTCGACGTTTCGATCGGGATAGTCAGCCGGACCGAAAACCCCGCCAGCAGCACAGGCGTGGTCTCCACCTTGACCCCGAGATAGAAGTGGTAACCGTCCACGCCGCGCGTGCCGGGTGTGGTCGCCACCGTCTCAACTACGCCGGTCGCCTTGATCCCAAGCGCCTGCTCGTCGATCGCAACTTTCATCCCGGGCTTCACCAACGGCGCGGCTTCAAGTGGCAGTTGCGAGTCGATGCTTAGCTGGTTATCGGTCACGCTCATAACCGGCCCGGAAGCATTGGCCGCGACCGCGGCGGTCACCTCGTGGACGCGAACCGGGAGCGACGGGATGAACACCACTTCGTCCGCTGGCACCTGCACCCCAAGCTTCGCGCGCGCGGCCGTGAACTCGGCGTTCAGCCGCTGTGCTCGTTCGCTCGCGACCTTTACGTCAAATTCAGCGAGTTCTTGCTGTTCCAGCGCTGCGCGCACGCTGCGCTCGCCTTCGAGGCGGGCCGCCTTCACGGCGCCCTCGGCGACCCGGATCCGTTCCTCGGCCAGCGCGGCCTCGCGCGCCGCGGTCTGAATCGCCAAATCGGCTTCCATCTTTGCCTTGCGCTGCGCGGCACGCGCCACTTTCAGCTTGGCCTCGGCCGCAGCACGCGCCGTTTCGGTCTGGCGCGGATCAAGAACGATCAGGGCACGATCGGCCATTTGCGTGGCGACATCGGCGCTGGCCGCGGTCGCCGAATGCGCGGCCCGCGCGCGTTCGGCTTCAAGCGCAAGCGATTTGCCGGCGCGCGCGTCGGCCAACTGGCGGCTATCACCAACACGCGCCGCGCTATCGAGAGAAGCCTGGCGCGTGTTCTGCTCCGCGATGGCCCGTGCAGCGGCGACCGCTTTCACCGCTGTTTCGCGCGTGGCCTCGGCCGCAAGCTGGGCGCGCGCGGCATCCGACCACTCTCGCTCGAGCGCCGCGACGGCAGCGCGCTGCTCGCGGGTCGGTACGTACGGATCCCACCCGGCCCTCTTATACATGCGCTCGACCGCGGCGGATGTCTTCTGATCGTAATTGCCATCGACCGTGCCCGGATCGAAGCCAAGGCGAGCCAGGGCTTCTTCGAGTTGGCGGACGTCACCGCCGCTGGTTCCGGGCGCCATGTCGCGAAAAGCCGGTACCGCGCCGATGAGGACAAAGACCGGACGGCCGGATGCGGATAGAATCACCTCGCCTTCCCCAAAGTTCGTATTGGGTCGGGGTAGCGACGAGATCAGTCCGGCGCCGCCCTTGACCGTGGAAGGCGCGATAGAAATCGGCTGCGGCAGCCCGAAGCGGACGGTGCCGCGGGTGACCACATCGGAACTCAATATCCGCGACTCCACGGGCACGAGAATCGCGGATGGCTCGGGGGCCGCCGTGCGCGCCGCGACCTCTGCCGGCGACTGGATCCTGGAGCCCATGTACCAGGCGCCAATCGCCATGCCGCCGACCACGCCCAGAATGGCCCAGAGAACGTTTACGCGCTTTGCGACCATGCCGTAGTCCCTCCCGCCATCGGACAGCGTCGGGCCATCTTCGCAGGAAGCGTTGCGTCCGCCTTCGTCATGCGAAGCGCTGCCAGGAACGGAGATTACTCATAGCCGCCGATCGGGGAAAGTACGGAGGTGTACATCCTAAAGTGTACATCCTAACTGGTCTATTGCACCTTCCTGGAGAACAGCTCCTCCTGGATGCGCTCCTCGACCGGAGCCAACACCTCCTCCTGCATTTTGAAACTCTTGACCGAGACCAGGCGCTCGTAGTCCTGCAGTTTCCGCAGAGCGGCCTTCTGGTCCGGCGACATCTTGGAAACCAACAGCTTGCCGCCCTCGGTCAGCGCGCTGAGCCGGTTCCGAAGGTCGGGTTCGATCTCATCCGGGTGGCCATATTCGAAGCCGGCCTTCTTCATCTCGCGCTGCCAATATCCAAGCGCGGCCTTCATCCGGGGGTCCTTGTTGATCAGCGCGTCCTGAGGATTGTAATGGGTGGCCTTCAACTGATCAGGTTTGAATGTTTCAGTGAGAGCCTGGCGCGTGCAACCACCAGTCCGCGACAAATCCTCGATCTCCAAAGCGACCGCGAGGGAGCTGCTCACGTCGTCTCCCAGCAACGCGCGATTGTAAGCGACCTGATCCGCCGGGGCGAGCTTGCGGAAAATTTGCACATTGCGTTCTCCGAGGCCAACGCGGGCGGGACTGTAGCCGGTGGCAAGCTGAGGCGGCAAACCGGTATAGAAGGTAGTTACGCCAAAGCCATAACGATTGACGAACTCCTCCTCACTGAGGCCTGGAAGGCGTTTGTCCGCCGCCATACCCGCTCGCACCGTGTTGTGGTCGGCCGCAATGTATTGGAAGCCTTGTTCGCGCATGCAACGCGCGATCAGTTCCTCGGTTTTTTCGATCGCCTGGACCAGCTCGCGTGGCGACATGCCGAATTCCTCGGTGCCGAGGCCCTTCGGTGCCTGCGCCTGCGCCGCGGCGATCGCTGGCGCGAGCAGGACGGCGAATACGCCCATGTAAATTGCCCTCTTCATGGCGCTATCCTTTCCAATAGCGAACCTCGCATGCGGCCGGTACACCCCGGTACATGTCAGTCCGTCCCGACAATCTTTCCGGTCTCGATGTCGACGAAGACGTCCTTCTCGCCCTGTTCCGGTGATTGGATCTCGATCACGTAGACATTCTTGCCGCGCTTCTTCTCGATCACTACGTCCGTGACTTCGCCGGGGATGCGTTCAAGCGCAATCTTCTTCGCTTGTTCTTCCGTGATTTTTGCCGCAGGCTGCGCACGCTCTTTCGAAGGACCTGGCTGCTGCGCCTGCGCGACGGTCATGGCTGGCGCAAGAAGAAGGCTGGCGAGCAGGCCCCAGTGGATCGTCCTCTTCATGGCGGCATCCTTTCCGATCAAGAACCCCATGGAAACTCGTGTTCTGCTTTCCGTTATCAGAATGTCCACGAACGCGGATCTTTCTCGCCGTATTCGCTGGACATTGCCTCCAACGCAATAGACCCCGGCGCCGCTTGCGCTCCATTTCCATCTGTTGGCCGTTCGCCGAAGGCGGCTGCAACGCGGTGGAGCTGGTCCCGCGCCGGTCAATCACCCGGCGACGAGGAGCGCAGCTTTCGTATGCTCAGCACATCACGGCCGTGGACGACGCGAACAACGGTTACTTATCCGTGCCCACCACCTTTCCTGATTCGATATCAACGAAGACATCGGTTTCCACTCCGTCTTTTGTGGCAATGATCTCTACGGCGTAGACATTGTGTTTGCCGTATCTCTCGATCTTCATCGACGTGATCTTGCCCGGGACTTCCTTGAGTGCGGTTTCCTTCGCTACCGCCGAGCTGACTTTCGCAACCGGTGGCACCGTCTGCTTCCGAGGCTCCCGATGGTGTTTTCCAAAGCTCCCCATGTCCGTGCCGGGCAATGCGTCGGACGCAACCAGCTCACCATCCGAGGTGTCCTTGACGAGTCCCACGCCAGGGCACCACCACTTGTCCGTGATATCGGATGGATTGGTGAGGCTATACTCGCGTGTTCTCACACAATCACTAAAGGTCCCGGCTGGAACGGTCATTGTGATCCCGCGTTCCATGTTTTCTGTGAAGCCATACGCCTCGGCCTCGTGCCCGTCGAAGATGTACTTGTCACCGACGGTGAAGGTCCCAGGCATCAGCAAGCCGGGCTCGGCGATACCGTTGCCATCGGGGTCGCCGACACGCCAGGTCCCGGCAAAGACCTTGCGTCCTACTTGGTCTATCTCCCAGCTCACTTCGCCGAACGTGTACAGGGCGTTGGTCGTCTTATCCATGCAGAACCAGTTTTCCGCCCGCTGGTCCAATACGCCGTCGTAGAACTCCTCTTCCTGGACGACGCCACATTCGAACTTGCCAATACCCGGAACATCAAATGGTTCGGTCTTGTCGAGAACCTGGACTTCTATCCGTAGGAGTCCATGTGGATGGTTTCGATTCTCCATGATGTATCGAAAGCCTGGCTTGAGTGGAAAATAGAGCGGGTTGTGTCCACTTGGGACTATGTTTTCCGCCTTCAAGTTCCAGTCTTTGAGTGACGAAAAATCGACTCGGGCGCCGCTCTGGGTGCGCCCTGGCAGATCCTTGTATTCCCGCCCCATAGCGCTGTCGCCATGCAGACCGAGCCAAGTGCCGCCGACCAGCATGAACCCGGCCGCGGTCAAGACGGTGCCCACCCTGAGTGCAGCACGCCACCTGGCCAGCCGGCTGGATTGCCCCCTAGCCGTCTTCATCTGTCGCTCCAGTCCCTGCTTGTCGAACATCTCAATGCCCTCCAGTCGCGGGCGGCGGTCCGGCCACGTGTCGCCCTAGGTTGCGGAAGTGTTCAGCCGTATGTGGCCGATGGGCTGATCTGACATTTCTCGCGGGTTCATCTCCCCCTCGCCGTGGTGAAGCCTGCTTCGATGAATGACCGATTGCCGTCCTTCGCCACGGTTCCGATTGCGAATTTGTAGGCCTTGCCCGAGCGCAAGAACCCTTCAGGTATCGTGAAGGATCTTGCCGAACCGGGCAGAACTGCCCGGATTTCGTAGGACGAGCCGGTTTGCTCGATAACGACGGCGCAGGCCTCGATTCCCTCCGGCACAGACCAGCGTAGGGTCATCGCGGTGGCGGGTACGTCTTTCTGATCAGGCCGTGGATATTCGAACGCGGCGGGTTTTGGGAACAGGTGACTCAACCGCGCCTCACCGCGCAGGCTCGCACCCTTGGTCGTCGTTCCCTCAAAACGATATGCACCCGCCGGAAAATCTGCCCGCACAATCCCGTCGTCGGCAGGCTCGGGCGATTCGAGCGCAAGGCTGCGAATTCCCAGCTTCGAGTCCGGCGTTCTGAGATCGATCACCGTGCGCTCACTGGGCGCCAATACCTTCAGCGCAGCCAGCCCATCCTCCGCGCCGGTTATCTCGAACCGGATCTCGGCATCGTGATCCTGTACATTGCGTTCGAGGTAAACGGAGAGCCTTTGAAATCGACCATCCTCGGCCCCGGCTGCCACCGGATGCGCAAGAGCGGTTAATGTTGCAGCGGCGGCGACAACCCAACTGTTGTGGCGACGCATGGATTTCATGTCATGCGCTCCCAGATGCTTGCACCGCAGCCGAAGCAGTCGGTCGATCCGTCGACGGGCTCGTACCGCGACCGAAACGCAGATAAAATGCGGGCAAGATAAAGAGGTTGAGCAGCGTCGATGTCACGAGGCCGCCCAGAATGACTACCGCCATCGGATATTCGACCTCGTGGCCCGGCAGGTCGCCGAAAATGATCAGCGGCAGGATCGCGAGCCCGGCGGCTCCGGTCGTCATCAGGATCGGCCGTAACCGCTCGCTCGCACCACGAAGCACGAGCCCCATGCCGAACGTCTCTCCTTCATGACGTTCCAGATGCTGGAAGCGGTTGATCATGATGATCCCGTTGCGAGCGGCGATGCCGAGCACCGTCAGGAAACCGATCAACGAGCCAAGGGAAATCACGCCGCCAGCGAGCCACGCCGCCAGGACACCGCCCACGAGCGCCGAAGGAAGGGTCAGAAAACTGAGCGTTGCCAGACGCCAGCTACCAAAAGACTGTTGCAGAAGTACGAATATGACGGCGAGCGCCAGCACGGCCAACAGTTGGAGGCGGTTGCGGGCGGCGCTCAGTTCCTGATACTCGCCTTGCAGCACCGCGTAATAGCCGAGTGGAAACGTCAACTTCTGCAAACGCGACTGCACGTCGCGAGCGACCGCGCCGAGATCGCGGCCCCGGACATTCGCCTGCACGTCGATCCGGCGGGAGCTCGCCTCACGCTTGATGACATTTGGCGTCGGTCCAATATCGACGTCTGCCACTTCCGCCAACTGGACGCGGTGCCCGGTCGGAGTGTCGATCAGCATCTCGCGAACCGAGTCCACGCTTCGGCGGAACTCCTCCGCGGTCCACACCTGCACGTCGTAGGTGCGTCCTTCGATGAAGATGTCGCCGACCTCGGTTCCGGCCATCAGCGACGCGGAGGCACGCCGAACGTCGCCCGGCTTCAGACCATAGCGTTGCGCCTCGTCCAACTTCACCGTCACCTGAATGTGCGGCACTTCGACCATCAGCTCCTTGTGCAGGTTGACGAGGTCGGGAACATCAGCGAGTGCCGCGCGGACCTCGTCCGCCTTGTCCCGCAGGACGTCAAGATCCGGGCCGAAAATGCGCACGACGATCGCCTCGCCAGCGCCGGTCAGCACCTCGCGGATGCGCTCCTTCAGATAGGTCTGCACATCGCGGTAGAGGCCGGGATAGCCATCCACCATTTCCTCGATCTTGGCATACGTCTTGTCGTAGTCGGCCTCCTTGCTGATGCTGATCCAGTTCTCGCCGAAATTGACGCCGACGACCTCATCGGCAGCAAACGCCTGGCCAATATGCGCACCGAAATTGCGCACGCCCGGAATGGCGCGCAACTCCTTGCTCGCGCGGGTCGTGATACGCAGCATCTCGGGAAGTGACGCGTCGGGCGTGGTTACCCAGTGCATCAGGAAGTCGCGCTCCTTGAACGAAGGCAGCAGCGAGTGGCCGAGGAGCGGCCAAACACTGATCCCCGAGAGCGTCACGACCGCGATAGCGACGTAGGCCATGCGCGGTGTCCGGGTGACACGTTCCAGCAAGGGCGCATAGTGGCGCAGCAGCCAGACGACGACAGGTGATTCACGCCCTTCGAGTTGCGCGTTACGCAACAGAATCAGGCAGAGCGCCGGCGTTACCGTCATCGCCAGGACGAGCGAGGCTGCAATCGCCAGCACATAGGCAGCAATCAGCGGCTTGAAGAAGGATCCGGCCAGGCCTTCCATGAACAGGACAGGGACCACGGCAGCGACCACGATGAGGGTCGCAGAGATGATCGGCGCCCGCACCTCGAGCGAAGCATCCAAAATGATGCGCGCCGTGCTTCGCGTATCGCCTGCCCGCCGCGCCAGACGCAGGCGGCGCATGATGTTCTCGACGTCGATGATCGCGTCGTCGACGACGATCCCCAACGCAATTACGAAGCCCGCCAGGGTCATTGTGTTGACCGACGCGCCGGACATGGACAGGACCAGCCCGGCTGCGAGTAGCGACAGCGGAATGGCGACGATACAGACGATCGCGGTGCGCCATTCGTAAAGGAAGATGAGTATGATTCCGGCGACCAGCACGCAGCTCAGCAACAGCGCCCATGACAGGTTGCTAATCGAATCCTCGACGAAAGTTGCCGGCCGGAAGATCGTCGTATCGATCTCAATTCCCGGAAGGCCGGGCTTCATCCTCTCCAGCGCCTCCTCCACCCCGCGGGTAACGGCGAGCGTGTTGCCCCAGGGGAACTTTTCGACGATGAGCATGAGGCCTGGACCGTCATTGATAACGGCATCGCCGATCATGCCCTGCGGCGCATAGACAAGATCGGCTACATCGCTCAGCAATAGTAGCGGCTTGCCGCCCTGTGCGCTCAGCGGCACCCTGGCGAGCGTTTCGGGTGTAACGCCGGCGGCGGCGAAGCGGAGTTGAAAGCGCTGATTGGGTGTTTCGACGAAGCCGCCGGTACCGATGTGTGCGCCGCGGGCATAGCGCAACAGGCCAACATCGAGGGCATCGGAAACCGCCTCCTGAACCTGGTCAAGGGTAACGTTCGCGGCCGCCAACCGCTTCGGATCAACCATAACCTGAAGCATCTTGAGCTGCTCCCCCCAGATCGCGATATTCGCAACGCCGGGAACGCCAAGCAGCCGCTGCCGGATGGTCCAATAGGCCAGCATCGACAGGTCCATCACTGACTTGTCCTGGGACGTAATGCCAATTTTCATGATCCGGCTGGTCGAAGACAGCGGCGGCATCATGAAAGGCGGCGAGGCCCACGTCGGCAACGTCTTGCTCGCGAGTACCATTCGCTCGCTGACCAGTTGCCGTGCGCGAATTTCGTCGGCCCCGGACTTGAAGATCAGGAGGATCGACGACAATTGCGGCACCGACTTCGAACGCATCACCTCGATGTTCGGGACACCGTTCAGCGCGTTTTCCAGCGGTACGGTGACGAGTTGTTCAACTTCGGCAGGTGAAAGTCCAAGACAGATGGTCTGAATCTCGACCCGCGGCGGCGCGAATTCCGGGAAGACGTCCACGGGCACATCCTGCAGGCGTGCGACGCCAAACCAGGTCAGCACCACGCCAAGGGCGAGCACGAGATAACGAAAGCGCAGACTAGAAGCAACAATCAGCCTCATCATCGAGAAGGCATCCTCCCACTCGGGCCGAAGCCGTTATGGAAAAGCGATTTCGGCGGGAAGCTAGTGACCTACCTTCACCTCACTCCCGAAAACTTCCGGCACTCCAGCGGCAAGCACCTTCGTGCCGGCAGGCGGCCCGTCACTCAGGTAAACATTGTCGCCCTTGATGGTGTCGACCGACACCGCTCCGCGGAAGAAGGTCAGCGGATCGGCGCTGATATAAACCCAGGTTTTTCCGGTCAGGTCGTAGAGGACAGATGAGTATGGCACGATCCGTCGACCCGATGGATCCACGCGCACCTCGTCGATCTGGATGCCGAGCCGCTCGGCCGCCTTCGGCGTGAGCGTCACCTTCTTGATCTTCGCATCAAGCGTGGCCTCGACTCGAGCCGGCGTGCTCTTTTTGACCGTCGACTCCGCGGCCAGTGCCGAGAGACAGAACGCTGCGAGGCACGCGGCAGACGCCCCGACCATCAATGCGTTGAAGCGAACCATGAGACGTTTCTCCCTTTTGACGGCCTTCGAAGCGGCACAAGCGGCGGTCATGACGCGTTCTCCATTTCAAGATCGAGCCGGTCGGCCGTCCAGCCACTGCCGAAGCGCAGGTAAAGCGCCGGCAGCACGAGCAACGTTCCGAGCGTCATGGTAATGACGCCACCCACGACCGCCAGCGCGAGCGGATGTGCGATCTCTAGTCCGGCGACATCACCCATGACCGCGAACGGAAGCACCAGAGCGAGCGTCGTTGCCGATGACGCGATGATGCTTGGGAACTGCTCCAGCACGCCGCGACGCACCAGCTTTTCGCCGAACAGCTCACCCTCGTTCAATTGCAGATGCTGGAAATGGGCGACCAGACCGACGCCCTGCCGCACCATCAGTGCGAGCACCGCTGCCAGACCCAACAGAGAACCAAGCGAGAAGTGACCATCATTGATTGCAGCCGCAGCGAGGCCGCCGAGTGCAGCGACCGGTATGCCGAGCAGCGACAGGGCACTGAGTGTCCAGCTGCGAAGCACCGCTTGCGTCAGAAGGAACATCAACACCGCCGCCGCCACCATGTAGCCGTATATCGATCGCAGAGCAGCTCGCTGCTCCTTGTATTCGCCGAGCACCTCGGCACGGTGTTCGAACGGAAATGCGACCTGTTTGACATTCCTGGCGACATCATCCGCCACATCACCGAGCGCCCGCTCGTCCACTTTCGCGGAAACATCGATACGACGTGAGGACCCCTGTCGCTGGATAATGCTGCTGGCTGGCGCGATGCTGACGTCTGCAACCTCGGCCAGGCGAACCTGGGACCCGCTCTCGCTGTTGATCATCAGATTCCGAACGTCATCGATGTTGTCGCGCAACTCGGGTCGCCCCCAGACAACCACGTCGAAAACCTTCTGGTCCTCAAAAAGCGCACCGACGGTGATGCCGCCGACCATCGCGGAGGTCGCCCTGCGGACGTCGCCAGGCTTCAGGCCGTAAGCGGCCGCGCGATCGACATCCACCTTGACCTCGATCGAGGGTTCTTCGACCTGTAGTTCGACCCGGGGATTTTCGATGCCGCGGATCTTCGCCATCAATGCGCGGATCTCCTCCGCCTTGGCGCGAATAATCTCAAGGCTGTTGCCATAGACGCGGACGGTGAGGCTATCCGGATCACCGGTGAGCGCCTCGCGCAGCTTCGTGGACAGGTATGTCCCAAGCTTGCCGTGCATCCCGGGATAGGTGGTGATGGCAGCTTCGACGGCATCCACCGTTTTCTCACGATCGGCCTTCGGATCGATGTTGACCCATACATGCCCCAAATTGACGTCCGTCGCGCGTTCGCAGTTGCAAAGCACGGCCCGTCCGAGATTGGCGAAAGCGTTCTGCACTCCGGGAATCTGCCGCAGATCGCGGATCAGGTTCTCGGTCGATCGGGTCATTGCCTGCAGCGACGTTCCGGGCGGCCCCTGCCACTCGATCACCAGATCCGTCTCTCTGAAGCTGGGCACCATATTGCGTTCGAGCGGGCTCCAGAGCGCGAAGCAGGCGATCGCCGCCACGACGCAGGCGCCGATGCAGGCGAGCGGCGCGTGGATGACGCGGCCGACGATCCGATCGAAAGGCCTGGCCAATCTATCGATGACCCAACCGGCCGTCGGCGTCAGTGGCGCATTGGCGAGCAGCACCGCGGCCAGCGCGGGGGTCACGATCAACACCACCAGCATCGAGATGGAAACGGCGGCGATATAGGCCCAGGCCATCGGCGTAAAGAACGCGGCGGACCGGCTGTACATGAAAAGAACGGGCAGCACTGCGAGCACGACGATCAGCGACGCGTACAGCATCGGCCGACGCGTTTCCAGCATCGCGTGGACGACGACCAAGAAGCCGGACCGACCATCGCGTTGCTGCGCACGTAGGCGATGCAACACATTTTCGACGTCGATGATGCTGTCATGGACGATGACGCCGGACGCCATCAGCAGGCCGGCGACGACTATCATGCTGAGCGGAATTCCGGCAGCCTTCAACAGCAGTTCAGCGCAGACGAACGACAACGAGATCGCGACCACGGCGACAACCGCGGCCCTCCAACTGCCCATCAGAAGTCCAAGCACGACGGCGGCAAGGATAATCGAAACGAGCATGGCCTTGCCCAGATTGCTGGTCGCGCGTTCGATGAAGCTCGCGGGGTGGTAGATGGTCGTATTGATCTCGATACCGGGCAGCCCGGGTTTCAGCTCGTTGAGCGCGCGTTCAATGCCGCGCGTCACGTCCACTGTGTTGAAGCCGGGAAACTTCTCGATAGCCACCATCAGGCCGGGGTCTTCGCCGACGATGGCGTCTCCGATCAGCGCCTGATGACCCTCCACGAGATAAGCGACATCGCCGACACTCACGGTCGTACCGCTCAGCGGCACCTTGGCGAAGGTACCCACGGTGGAGATCGGCAGTTGGTGACGGATGTTGAGCCGTTGGTTCGGCGTCTCGATGAAGCCGCCGGTGCCAGGCGTGGACGAGCTTAGGTAGGTGAGCGGCGAGGACCACACCGCCTCTCCGGTCGTCTTGATCACTTGCTCGAGCTTGACGCCCCTTTTGTTCAGGTTCCGGGCATCGACAAGCACCTGTACCTGCCGGTCGCGCTGACCCCATATCGACACATTTGCTACGCCCGGAACTCCAGCGAGGCGCGGCGCGATGTTCCAGCGCGCCTGAATGGACATGTCGATCAGCGAAACGGATTTCGAGCTCAGGCCGATGTTCATCACTCGGCTGGCCGAGGAAACTGGCTGAAGCATAGTCGGGGGACTGGAGACGTTCGGCAGCGCATGCGCCTGCGTCAGCCGTTCCTGCACCATCTGGCGCGCCTTCATCAGATCGGTGCCGGGCGCGAAGATCATCTCGATCGTCGAAAGACCCGCCATCGATTCGGACTGGATGACCTGAAGCCATGGGACGCCATTAAGCAGGTCCGCTTCCAGCGGCACGGTAATCAGCGATTCGACCTCGGCGCTGGAGAGGCCAAGCGATTCCGTCTTTACAGTAAGCGAGGGGAGCGCCAGTTCTGGGATGACGTCGAGGGGCCTGTTCCTGACATCGACGGCGCCGAGGATCAGCAGGCCCGCGGCGACAACAACAACGAGGGTGCGTAAATGCACGCTAGAGGAAATGAGCCACGCCAACATATCGACGCCCCCTTCCTTTGACCTCTAGTTGTATTTGACCACTAGTTGAAATCGAACTCCGTTTGAGAGTACCCGTTGAATGCGGGATTTTCTGACCGCTGTGTCGCACATGGGGGCAACACAATTGTTCCCTCACTATTCCCCGCGAGTCCGAAATTTCTTGTCGGCCTTGCGCCGGCTTTTATTTCGGTCGTGCTACCGCGCTGGTGAGGCTTCGCCGTAATCCAAACTCCGCAAGACTGCCTTTCCTGAAAGCAGACTGAGAAACAGATCAAGCTGAGAAACAGATCAAGGCTAGTGAGAATCCTAAGTTGATGTTCTTATCGGCACAATCCACCCATTTGGATTACATATTGGCTCCAATTGGGTCACGCGTGTTTACGCACTTTGCGAGCTTAGGTAGCAAAAACCCTACCGCTACTTGAAGTTGGCTGACAAGACGACAAGGCTGTTCGCGGCTTCTTCTGCACTCTAGGATACGTCACTTTAGATATATCACTTCGTGGCACTTGCGTAATTCGTCATCCGCGTCACTCTTATCCCAACATTGCTGGGGGCCTCCGGCAATTATTTGCTCCGCGTTGTTGAGCGGGCTCTTGTCTGCAGTCGGCCTGAGGGATGAAGCGCTGGCTGAGACAATCTGATCACCAGTGCGGAATTGCTATGAACGAGTTAGTTCGACCACGTGAGTGACGTCGAACTGCGGTAGTGATGGGGCCGCGCATGATCAGGGGTAAGCGGAATGAGCGCGTCGCCGGATCCGGGCGACGGTGGCACGCTGCAGAAACTGGCATCGTAAAGTCAACTGCGCACAGTTGGCGCTGCGACTACTCCCGGTACCCGCTGGCCTTTGGCGCTGTACCGGCATTGTTCAGCCTCATGCTGTTTGTCCCTTCTTATGCCGCCGCCGCGGAGAGCGAGGACGTGGCAGATCTCCGGCGCATGCTCGGGGAGCTAAAGGCGGAGAACCGCAAACTTTCCGAACGTCTCGGTGCCCTGGAGGGCGCGTCGGCGACGCGGCGTGTCAAGCCCGCTCCGGCGCAGCAACGTCCGGCACCTGCCGCGACTACGGCGGCAGCCGCGCCCACGGTTGTTGTGGCGCCGCCCGTCGCTCCGCCCGCTCTGCCCGAGCCGGATTTGTCCGAAGCCGCAGCGAAGAGGCCGCTTAACGCGCGTATAAGAGATCTGGAGATCGGATGGGCGGCGAACGAGAACGCGACGCGCCAGATCATCCGGGACTCGCTCTCGAAGACCGGACCGAAGATCAATAACTTCCTCACGCTGAGCGGCGTGGTTGAAGGCCTGGCCTCGCGGACCGGCTCATTCACCGGCCCTACCCAGGAAAACCTGTCGCTGGGTACGGCAGAGCTCGATTTCGATATCAAGCTGAGCGACTGGTTGACCGGCGCTCTGGTTCTCCACTTCGACAGCGGCACTGGCGCGATATTCCCGACCGGGAATCAACCAGTGGTGCCGGCCAACATCGCTGGCGTAGGCGTGGATCGCTTCACGCTTGATCGGACTCACGTTACAGTTGGCGATCTGATGCAATTCCCGATCGCGGCCCGCTTCGGCGTGGAGGTTTTGCATTTCGGTACGTCCACGGGCGTGGCGCGCCTGGATACGCTATCGATCGGCACTCCGCTGACAACCGAGGTGTTTGAAAACCGTCAGACGGCGGGAGGCCTGGAATTCGCATGGCCAACTCCACCGCGGCAGCCGCCGCCCGCACCCGTCGTTGTTCCACGCGTAAGTCCGTTGGTCGTCGCACCGGCGGTGAGACAGCTCATGGGTTGGCTCGGCTACACCCCGCTGCCTGAGCGTCCGTTCCGGCCTACGCCAGTCACATTCCCCTTTGACCCGGCGCCCTTCTACGGCTCAGTCATGACCTACAAAGGCAGCGACAGCATCATACCCGGCCGAACGAAAATCGACGATTACAACGTCAGCCTCGGTTACCGGACAAGGGGCCATTGCGGCGTGCCCTATGACCAGTTGAAGGACTCGCTGATTTGTCCGTGGACCCTTGACTTCCATGTCGACTATAGCAGCTCCGTTTTCGAAAGCAGATTTCTGCATTCGTCTTATCTCCCGTTCCTGAGCCAGATCGGGCAGATTCCCGGAATGGCCGCGAGCCTCAAAACCAGTTTCGGCCCGTTCGCGTTCGTGGGCGAGGTAAATGCTGCAATTCAGGACGCCAAGTTTGTCGATGGGCTCGGCACTGCGCGGAACATGATGCCGATGACCTGGCAGGCCTCGATTGCCTACCAGTTCGACTGGAATCCGTGGGTACAGGAGATCGGCGCGCAAGGTGATTACATCTCGGTGGGATACTCCGGCAGCAAAGACATGGCCGGTGTGTCGATCTTGCAAAACGGCGTGCCAACCCGGATCGGATTCGTCCCGCAACACCGGCTCTTCCTTACCGGAGGCGAGTGGGTGATGGACGGGCTGAAGGTGGCCGTGGAATATTCAGCCAATTGGGACTATCCGGTGAGCGCCGGCGGGACAGGCAAAGTCGCGCATGGCTGGTTCGGATTGCTCCAGCTTAATTTCTGATCCGTCTTCGCCCAGCACTATAAGGGCGTGCGTGCCGAAATCCTGGAAGCGATTGAGAATATCCCCGGGGGGACGAGCAAGCCGCGTTAGTAGCAACGCGGCTGGCAGAGTTTAACGGGCCCGCGCGCGGGCAACACCGATCCCATCGCCCGGATGTTCGAGGCCAAGGGAATCCCGGTACGCCGCGTCAGAGATCGATTGACTCGCCCAACCGAAGGAGAACTCCATGAAGGCCATTGCACTGGGCGCATTCGGTGCCGCGCTGCTCGCGTCCGCCGCTTCCGCAACGCCCCTCAACGCGACGACGATCGGCTCCGCCGAAATCTCCAACGTCGATCAGGTCGGTCTGGTCTGCAACGAGTATTATGGACGCTGCTGGCGGACCCGAGGACCGCGCTATGTCCTGCGCTATTTCTACGACCCCAGCTACTTCCCCGGCCGGGGCTATAACTACTACGCTGGCCCCGGCTACTACGATCGCCGCTACGGCGGACCAAGGTTCATCATTCGCGGCTGGTAGCCAGCAAGCAAAGGACCACTCTCCGGTGCGGCCCCTTCTTACGGACAGTCGCTTCCAGACCTCCGGTAGAACGAGATAGCAAGGATCGCCCACACCGCGGTCGAGTTGCCGCCGATGCAGAGGGCGGATGCCTTCAGGCTCGGCAAATGTTCACTTATGATTTCGTTGAGGAGAGCAACCCTGTTCGCGTGATCGAGGTGTTTGTCGATGCTCTCGACTGGCTGAGATGCGCTTTGAGGGGTGGAGCCGGTGGCGACTGGATGATCCTCGTACCACCCCTCCCTATCTTCGCCCAGACTGCGTCACTTGCATCGGCGACGAATAGGTGGCGAGCGAAATTGCGACATCTCTCTTCAAGAGGCAGCGGAATGCGCCTTTCCAAATGAAGCAATGGAGAAGGCGATTTTGCTGAGCAATATCGACTGGCTGACCTCACAGGGATCGAACCTCCACATTCCCGAATGCAAAAAGCCCTTTGAAATGTCGGATGAATTTCCTGCGTTTTGCCGGAATTTCGGGCTGGAGACTTTTGCACCTACTGGCTGATTTAGTTGAGGTAAGCACCCGTCTCCCGCGAATCTAGCCATTCCTCGGATCGGGCCTACTTCCGTGGCGATCACCAATTCGCCGGCTAAAATTGCACTGGATGTCCGGGTGCCAGTGATGACTACCTATCATTCTAACGTCGTTATTTTTCGGCAGCGGACGCGGCTCAGGGGCGGCCGATATCTACTTCCTGTCCGAATCGAGAGCTATAGCATGTCGGCCGTTTTTCGGGCGCCCATGCGTGTTTGGAATTGGGACGGGCGGAATCCGGTCATCCGCTTGAATGTGTTCGAGAACGCAAATGGGTTCTGGTAACCGACCTGCTGCGCGATATCCTCGATCTTCTCACCGGTCATCGCCAGTCGGTGCGCCGCAAATTGCACACGCAAGTACGTCAGTTGCTGCATCGGGCTGCGGCCCAGGCTTTGCTGGCAGAGGCGCCGCAAATGTTCTCCGCTGATCTTTGCTTCCGCGGCGAGCTTCTCGATGGTCCATGGATGAGCAAGGTCGGTTTGGACTGCCTCCCAGACTGCACGCAGACGATCTTCACGCTGCAAGGGCTCGGCAAAGCGCGAAATGTAATGCTCGATTAGATCGATCCAGAGCATTGCCGAACTCGTATTGCTGCCCGCGTGGAACTCGCGCATGAACCCCAGGATCGCATGATTGAGCGGCTGGGGATCGAACTGGGCCATCACAGGCGCCATGAAGCGGATGGAGGAGCGGGGCGAGGTCGGCAGGTAGCGCACCCAGCAATATTGCCAACGCTTGGAAGGAATTGCGTGGAAGGCGTGGAGCACGTGGGCCGGTGCCAGCGAAACCATTCCCGCTTGGTGCGGGCGCCAGCGGCCATCGAGCAGGATGCGACCCTCGCCGCCGAGACTGGCATGCACGTAGGTTCCGCTCAGGTGCGTCCGCACAACCTTATAAGGCACTGCGGCATCGCCAACGCCCACATGGGCAATTTGCCGTTGCGCCAGCGCCAGGCACTCTTCCGCACGCACCATGGACTGGTTCGTGTGGTCACCCACTATGTGGGTTTCAGATAGGCTTTCGTGTGAACCGGCCATGGATGAAGTCCCCCACAAGTTGATAATGTGGAAAACAATAATAATCAACATAGTCCTGCAGGGAGGTATCCATGGTGAAGAGTCTGCATATTTCGCTTGCCGCATCCGCGGCTCTGGCTTTCAGCGCATTGCCATCCATCGCCCAGGTTTCCGATGACGTCGTTCGGATCGGTGTCCTCGGGGACTTGTCCGGCATTTACAGCGATCTTTCCGGTAAAGGTGCGATCGAGGCGGTCAAGATGGCCGCCGAGGATTTCGGCGGCACGGTGCTTGGCAAGAAGATCGACGTAGTCTCTGCGGACCATCTGAACAAACCGGACGTTGGCGCCGCCAAGGCGCGCGAGTGGTTCGATACCGGCGGCGTCGACCTGATCAACGACCTCGCCAACTCCGGCGTTGCGCGCGCAGTAGCCGGCGTCGCGAAGGAAAAGAAGCGCCACGTCATCGTGAATGGCGCGTCGAACATGGGCATTACGAACGAACTGTGCTCGCCCTATGCGATCCACTACGCCTACGATGCCTATTCGCTTGCGCACGGCACCGGCAAGGCCGTCGTCGAGCAGGGCGGCAAGACCTGGTTCTTCCTGACCGTCGATTTCGCGTTCGGCATTGGCCTTGAGCAGCAGGTCTCCAACGTCGTGCGCGCCAACAAGGGCCGCGTCGTCGGCGCCGCGCGCCATCCGCTCGCCACCACGGACTTCTCGTCCTACATCCTGCAGGCGCAGGCGTCGAAGGCCGAGATCATCGGCGTAGCCTCAACGGGCGCCGACGCGGTGAACGCGATCAAGGCGGCGGTAGAATTCGGCGCCACCAAGAATCAGAAGCTCGCCGCACTTCTGCTCTGGATCGAGGACGTGCACTCGCTCGGTCTGCCGGCCGCACAGGGCCTGCTCCTAACCAACGCCTGGTACTGGGACATGAATGAGGATACGCGCAAGTTCGCGAAGCGCTTCTTCGACCGTGTCGGCAAGATGCCGAACATGGCGCAAGCGGCGGACTACTCGTCGACCATGTTCTACCTGAACGCGGTGAAGGCCGCGGGCACGGACGACGCGGACAAGGTCTCGGCGAAGATGCGCGAGACGAAGGTCCACGACATGTTCACGAAAGACGGCCATGTCCGCGCTGACGGCCGCTTCGTGCATGACATGTATCTCTGGCAAGTGAAGACCCCGGCGGAATCGAAGGCTCCGTGGGACTACCTGAAGCCAGTAGCCACCATCCCTGCCGAGCAGGCGTTCCAGCCGCTGTCGGAGAGCACCTGCCCTCTCGTGAAGAAGTAAGCCTTGCTGTCCTGGGCGAGCCTTCTTGCTCGCCCAGGAGTTTGCCTTTTGGCCGGCGTGACACGTTCGAGCGTTGCCGCCGGCGAAAGCAGGAACAGCCAAGCGCTCCCCGTTAGTTTGAGACGACACCGGCCATGGAAATTTTTGGCGTCCCGCTGCAGGCGTTCCTCGGACAGATCATACTCGGTCTGGTGAACGGGGCGTTCTATGCGGTGCTAAGCCTCGGCCTTGCGATCATCTTCGGGCTGCTCCGGATCGTCAATTTCGCGCATGGCGCCTTCTTCATGACCGGCGCGTTCGTGGCCTTTATCCTCGGACGCCACTTGAATCTCGGTTACTGGTCCTCGCTTCTGGCTGTCCCAGTTGTGGTGGGCTTGTTCGGCGTACTGTTTGAGCGCCTGTTTCTGCGCCGCATCTATGGCCTAGATCCGATTTACGGCCTCCTGCTGACCTTCGGCCTAGTGCTCGTGATCGAGGGCGGCTTCCGCGTCGCCTTCGGTTCGTCCGGCCATCCGTTTCCCACGCCTCCGGAGCTGCGCGGCGTCTGGGATCTCGGCTTCATGATTCTTCCGGTCTACCGCGCATTCGTGATCGGCGTTGCGGTCGTCGTCTGCCTGGCAACCTGGTTCATCATTGAGAAAACGCGAGTCGGCGCCTATCTCCGCGCCGCAACCGAACGGCCCGATCTCACGCGGGCGTTCGGAATTAATGTGCCGCTGCTGCTTACGCTCACCTATGGCTCGGGCGTTGGGCTCGCCGCCTTTGCTGGTGTACTGGCGGCACCCATCCAGCATGTATACCCTTCGATGGGGTCCGACCTTGTCATCATCGTATTTGCAATTGTGGTGATCGGCGGGCTCGGCTCGATCATGGGTTCCGCCGTTACCGGTCTGGGACTTGGCGTGATCGAGGGCCTTACGAAGGTCTATTACTCACAGGCATCGGCCACTGTCGTGTTCCTGGTGATGGCGCTGGTGCTGCTGCTCCGGCCCGCAGGGCTGTTCGGTCGGGAGGAGACGTGATGCTTGTGCTGCTGAAAAGCAGCTTGATGATCGCGGTGGTCGCCGCGCTCCTGGCTGTGCCGTTCGTGCCGCATCTCATCTATCCGGTATTTGTGATGAAGGTAATGTGCTTTGCGTTATTTGCCTGCGCGTACAACCTTCTGCTCGGGCACACCGGCATCGTTTCTTTCGGTCACGCCGCCTTCTTCGGCACCGCCGCCTACGTCACGGGCTACGCGATGCGCGATCTTGGGCTGCCGCCGGAAATCGGTATTGCCGCTGGGATAATCTGCTCGGCCGCCCTTGGCGCTGCGATTGGCACCCTCGCCATCCGCCGCCAAGGCATCTATCTGGCTATGATCACGCTCGCGCTGGCCCAATTGGTCTATTTCGTCTTCCTGCAGGCGGAATTCACCGGCGCCGAAGACGGCATGCAGGAGATTCCACGCGGCGTGCTGTTCGGTCTGATCAACCTGCGCAGTGACATCAATCTGTTCTATGTGGTCATGGCCTTCATCGGCGCGGGCCTGTGGCTGGTCTACCGCATCGTGAATTCGCCGTTCGGAGAAGTGCTGCGCGCGATCCGCGAGCATGAGCCGCGCGCCCGCTCGCTTGGGTATGCGATCGAAAAGTACAAGATTCTCGCCTTCGCGCTCTCGGCCGGTCTTTCCGGCCTTGCCGGTTCGCTGAAATGCATCGTATTTCAGCTTGCCGCGCTCACCGACGTGCATTGGCACATGTCCGGCGAAGTCATCCTGATGACCCTGCTCGGAGGCATGTCGACCGTATTTGGACCCGCCATCGGCGCGATCCTCGTCTCCGCGTTGCATCACTATTTCGATGCGCTGGGCGCCTGGGTCACCATTGTCATCGGCCTCATCTTTATTCTATGCGTGCTCGTCTTCCGCCGCGGCGTCGTGGGCCAGCTTCACCACATGCTTCAAGAGCAGCGTCCAACTGCACTTCACGCCGGACGACTGGATTTAAAGGAGGGCCAACATGCCCAGGTTTGAACGCAAGGCCATCGTCGAACGCTTCCGCGAAATGATCCGGCGCGGGGAACCGATCATCGGGGGCGGTGCCGGCACCGGCATATCCGCGAAATGCGAGGAGGCCGGCGGCATCGACCTCATCATCGTCTACAACTCCGGCCGATACCGCATGGCCGGTCGCGCTTCCTCGGCTGGCCTGCTTGCCTATGGAAATGCAAATGCGATCGTAAAAGACATGGCCGGCGAGATCCTGCCGGTCTGCAAGAAGACGCCGGTGATCGCAGGTGTGAACGGCACCGATCCCTTCATCATCATGCCGGTGTTCCTGCGCGAGCTGAAGGATCTCGGATTTTCCGGCGTGCAGAACTTTCCGACCGTCGGTATCATCGACGGCACCTTCCGGGTCAGCCTGGAGGAGACGGGAATCAATTTCTCCGGTGAAATCGACATGATCCGGCAGGCGCATGAGATCGACATGCTGACCACACCATATGTGTTCAGCGCCGATGAAGCGATTGAAATGACCAAGGCGGGCGCGGACCTGATCGTGCCGCATATGGGCGTGACCACTGGCGGGACGATCGGCGCCTCCACTTCCAAAAGCCTTGAGCAGAGCGTGAAGCTGGTCGACGAATGGGCCGAAGCGGCACGGCGCGTGCGCAAGGACGTTATCGTGATCGCCCATGGCGGCCCGATCTCGTCACCCGCCGACGTCGATTACGTTCTGAAGCACAGCGTACATTGCAATGGCTTCTACGGGGCAAGCAGCGTCGAGCGACTTCCCGTGGAAGAGGCTATGGTCAAGCACATCCAGACGTTCAAAAATCTGAAATTGCACAATCAAGGAGAGAACAAATGGCGCGCGTCTATGTGAGCGCAGTAATGGATGTTCCGATCGAGGAAGCGTGGGGCGTCCTGCGCGACTTCAACGCGCTGCCGGTTTATCACCGCTTCTTTACCAAGAGCGACATTGAGGATGGCAAGCCTTCAGACCAGATCGGTTGCGTGCGCAGTTTCTATAACCACGAAGGCGGCCATATCCGCGAGGAACTGCTGGCGCTTTCGGATCGTGAACACACTTGCTGCTATCGCATCCTGTCGGTGAGCTCGCTGGCGGTGCAGAATTACGTCGCGGAGATGCGTCTGAAGCCGATCACCGAGGGCAACAAGACTTTCGGCGAGTGGTGGGCCGAATATGACGTTGCCGACAAGGACGCCGCTTCCGTGCATCAGCTCGTGAGCGACACGTTCCGCTTCGCCTTCGAAGGCGCGGAGGAGGTCGCGAAACAAAAGCGGATGAAATAGGACCGCGCGATGCCAGGCACCGCTTACGTCATCGGCACGTTTGACACCAAGGCGGAGGAGCTGCGTTACGTCGCGGACCTCCTGCGCGACGCGGGCGTGAGGGCTGTTACCATCGACGTCAGCACGAAAACGCCGGCGGACGATGCGGATTTTTCCGCGGAAGCCGTCGCCGCGTTTCACCCGCAGGGGGCGGATGCCGTGCTGAAGGCGGGCGACCGCGGTGTCGCGGTCACCGCCATGTCTGCAGCGCTCACAAATTTCATTGCCTCGCGAAACGATCTCGGCGGCACTATAGGGCTCGGAGGCTCCGGCGGTACGGCGATTATCGCGCCCGCCATGCGCGCGCTGCCGATCGGCGTGCCGAAGCTGATGGTTTCCACGCTCGCGGCCGGAGATGTCGGCCCTTACGTCGGCATCCATGACATCGCGATGATGTTCCCGGTGACGGACATCGCCGGCCTGAATCGCCTCTCGCGTACGATCCTGGCCAATGCCGCGCATGCGCTTGCCGGCATGATGCTGCGCCAGCCGCCGGTGGTGAAGGATACAAAGCCCGCGCTCGGCATCAGCATGTTCGGCGTCACGACGCCCTGCGTGCAGCAGCTCACGGCAAAGCTGGGCAAGGATTACGAATGCCAGGTGTTTCACGCCAACGGACCCGGCGGCCGCGCGCTGGAAGCGCTGGCGCTAGCCGGCATGCTGCAAGGCATGGTCGATCTCACAACGACCGAAGCCGCCGATCATCTTCTCGGCGGGGTCTGCACCGCGGGACCGGAACGTTTCGATGCGGTGGCAAAGGCCGGCATTCCGTGGGTCGGCTCCTGCGGCGCGCTCGACATGGTGAACTTCTGGGCGCCGGACACGATCCCGGCGAAATACAAGGCCCGCCTGTTCCACATTCACAATGCCAATGTTACGCTGATGCGCACGACGGCGGAAGAGCTGGAGCAGATAGCGGCATGGATCTCGGCGAAGCTGAATGCTTCGAAAGGGCCGATCCGGCTGTTGCTGCCGGAGAAAGGCGTATCGGCTCTCGACGCGGCCGGTCAGAAATTCCACGATCCGTCTGCCAACGCTGCGCTGTTCAAGGCTTTTGAAAGGCATTTCGCAAAGAGCGCAGCACACCAATTGGTCCGCGTTCCGCATCACATCAACGATGCGCCCTTCGTCGAAGCGGTCGAGAAGCACGTGCGCGAGATCGTACCTATTCCCTGATTCCAGCACCTTTGCGACCGCCGCAATTATGCATCCGTCTCGAAATCGTGGACGATCTGGCCATTTCGAGCGGATCAGCGTGCTTAAATGCGTAAACTGTTCGCGCCGTCGCATGTAAGACAGCAGTCCAGCGGAGGCCGGCACTGGCAACCCTACCACGCAGTGGGTTCATTCTATGGTCTCCAATGCGAGTCTCCAGAAAACGGGAGTTTTCTTGGATTCGGCTGGAGACTTTTGGGAATTCTCGGCTTGAGAGGTTCGAACGTTAGTCTCTGGAGACTAGTGCCGATGAAAAAAGCCACGTTTGGCGGGCCTTTTTCATCAGAGAAAGAAAATTCTCTGAAAAGAAGAATGCGTGGCTGGGGCGGGAGGGATCGAACCTCCGAATGGCGGAATCAAAATCAGCTTGATTATTCAACAATTTCAAGCCGCATTTGGAAAAAAGCCTGAAAAAGCCCTTTAACGATTTCAATAACTTGATGGCGGTTTCCAAATGAAGAGTAGCGGTCGCGGATGATCAGCTTGGGACTCGGCGACATCCTGGCTACGAGGTTCGCTGAGGAATTGCGAGGTTCGCTGGGGTAGCGAGCTCTCCAGGATTGCTGGCTCGCGAGGACAGCAAATTAGCTACTATGTCCCATGGCGTGGTGAGCTGTCGGGAGTCGAGTCACTGGAGCGCTACCGCCTTTCCCCGCACCCGACCAACTTACGCTACCTTCTTCAATCATCCGCTTGATATCGTCACGACAGAACGGGCAATCAGCAGGTCATTCCGGTGTGGTCACCAGATTTGGCCAGGAATACCCAAACTCGTGGGGCCCTCGGGCTCAAGGATCGCGTCTATCAAGCCGGCTGGCTCTCGCGACACTGCCTCCAGGTACTCCATTGTGTAGCCGGTCAGTGGCAACATCTCTAGTCCCCGGGATGCGCCCTTTCTGCACTGCCAAATCTCGGTGGCGCTAATTCCAAGCCATGGGTTAAGGGAAGCAGTCATCACTTGCGAACCACCCTCGCCTGCGGCGGAGGTGGGATCGGCGCCGCGGGCGAAACCGAAAAGACAATCCATGCATTCCAACCTTCCGGCCGGTTCTCCGCCGCGAATTCCTTGTAGCCTTTGAAGTTGAGATATCCCTGCATATCACCGACCGGGAAAATAAAACCGATTTGCGGTCCGCCGCCGAGCACGCGCGACTTGAAATCACCAAGGATCGGCGACTGGCCGCTGTCGGCCGTGAGTTGCTGATAGACGTAACCGACCAGCCCGACGTGGACTCGCTTGGAGAGAAACTGTGAGGCGCCCCAGTCGATATGGAAATCGATGCCGCTTTGGTATTGCGTGTCAGGGTTCTTGAAATTGTAGGTAAGACCCGCGACCGCGGAAAATTCGTGCCCCGTCGCCGGGTTGAAATAGGTGTAGCCGCCGCCGCCGTCGATCGCGGCATGGCCGATGCCGATGTTGGAAAGGCGAGCGGGATCGTAGGCGCCAACCGGAATATCCCCGGTCACATAGGTCATGAAATTGTGTACGCCGGCATTCCACTTCAGGGTCGCCTGCGGATACATATCTCCGACGGATGTGAGTGAATCCGAAATGCTTCCCGTGCGGGTTGTCACGATCGGACCAAACGCTGCCGTGAGCGTACCGTCGATGCTGGTGCTGGTTCGGCCGAGTATGCCGGTAACACCTAAGGCTAGTTGTCCGCCCAGCACCGGTGTTGCGAACGTGTAGGTCGGGTTGAGCAGCAGGAGGTCCGCGTGCGCATTCAGATTTGCATTGAAGCTCACGTTAACTGATGCAGGGATCCTGCCGATCTGAATCTGTCTTGCCGCAGCAACGGCGCCTGATGCTTCAACGCTGGTGTGATAGTAAACCGCGGCCCCGGACCAGCCCGGCACCTGGGGAGTAGCTGCAAGGCTGCCGAACCGACCCGGGGGCCAGTACGAAATGCCGCTCTCGTCCGCTAGGCTGCGCCGGTGAAAGACCCGAACAGCGCCAGAGCCACGCTCATGCCAGAGTGCAGGTGCAGGAGCCGACAACCAGACTTTCGTTCAAATATCACGCGCCTCATCTGTTTGCCCCAATGCTCGAGACCGCGATGTATCGACATCATATTCAATGCCCGAGATCACGATGCATCAATCTCTTTGTTCAAATGTCCCGCTGTTTATCGCCGGTGTGCGAAATCGGCCACAACGTCCGGTTTTACCGGAATGCCACGACCCGACCGTCCGCGTTCGGGAGAATGCGGCTGACCACGGCGTTCGCCCGGTTGGACGCAAGGCGGCGTCGATCGCCGCCTTGCACTTTACGTCTGTCAATTCGCGGTTTCGAGTGGCGGCACTTTCCACGCACCGGTCAGGACTTCTTTTTTCGGATAGTAGAGGCGCATAACAGCGAAGAAGGGACTCTTGGGCGCAGGCAACCAGTTCGATTCCTTATCCCGGCCAGGATTCTCGGCCTGAATATAAATCGTCAGCCCGCCATCCGGGTCGAGCTTCAGCTTGGGAAGCATCGGCGAATTGATGAGATAGCGATTGATCGGATTCGCCACGAGCAGTTGAGCCGGCAGGTCATACATGGTCATCGACCAGAAGGCGTTGACCGGCGGGAACGCGCCCGGCGCAAAATGCAGGGTGTAGTTCTTTTTCGAAGCATCGTACGGCTGGCCGGCGGCTTCCTTTTGATATGCGACGTAGTAGGCCTCTTCTTTTGAATTCCCGTAGATTCCCATCTGAGCGCCAACCGCCCGCCTGACCCAGTCGCCATTGAAAAGCGTGCGAGCGCCGAGAACGTCGCCGGCGGCCGCCGTCACGGCGCGGACCGCGTTGATCTCCTTCTGGCCGTCTTCCATGCCGCCTACGAGCGCCGCGCGCATATCGGGCGACAGCGCGGCAATGTTGATCGTCTTGCCAGGCTCTACGCCGACCTTGGCGAAGCTTGCGCGAAGATCGGCATCGGCAGGATTGACGGGGCAGAACTGCAGGACGAAGGCAAGCAGGTTGAAGAACTCCGGCGAAGTGCGCTGATCCTGAGCGGTCAACGGTTTCGGCCAATTGACCTCGGGCGCCGTCGCTGGAGCCTTGGTCTTGAGGTAGGCTGAGAGTGGCTCGATCTTGTAGCCGGCCTGGATTTTCTTGACGTTTTCGATGTCATCCGGACCGAAGAGCTGGGTCCGGTAGACCGGGAAAATAAACTCCGTCTCCGGCCGGATCACCTTAGCGATTCCAGTCGGGGTCTCACCGGTCCAACCCGGTCCGGCGATCAGGTAATTGCCGCCGCCGTTACCCTCAGCCCGCGTCCCGAGGTAGGCGAAATTATGCGTGTAGAGGTCGAGGAGCTGCACCGAGTAGTAACGGTCCTTCGAGATGGCCGGAACTGTCAGCACGATCGGCTCCGCCCGCAGGTCAAGAAAGGCATAAGAGTAAGGCGTGTCGGAGTTAGGTGTCTGGACCGCCTTGTCCTCGGGCGTGTAGACGTTTGCAGCGCTCGCGATCTGGTTTGGCGGCTTCTTGTATTCCGGGCTCTGAGGGTCGAGGAAGTAGGCATGCACAACCCTGTAGTTGTCGACCATCGGGAAGCCAAAAATATAGGCGTCCTTGGCGATGGCCCGCGCCTGCGCCGGTGTGACATCCGCAGCACCGGCTTGCGTCAACGTCGCGGCGATCAAAGCAGCAGCCGTTAACATACTTGCGATCTTCATTGTCTTCTCCTTGATGTTCGTTGGACGAAGCTCGTTGCTGGCGCGCAGCCAGCAACGATCAGCATCGGTTCTCCCCACGTAGCGGCCCTTGCCTGCAGCGCGGGGTTTCCCGCGCTGCGCCGAAAGCGAACTCAGTTCACCAGTTCCAAATCGCCGGGCTTCCAGGTCTTGTCGAACCAAGGGTCGAGCGGACCGTAGAGGCGCAGGATCGTGCTCCAGCTTTTGTCCGGCATGGTCTGAACCCAGTTGCTCGCCTTCCCGGCCGGCGCTTTCGGACCGAAATACAGATCGACTGAGCCATCCGCGTTTACCTTGAGATCTTGCTTCTGGCTGCCGATGCTCGGAAACTGCATATCGGTCTGTAGTTCGGAGCGGGTCTGTCCGTCGTAAAGAACGAGCGACCAGAAATTCTTCACCGGCGGGTTCGGCGGGATACGGAGAGAGTAGTTCTTTCCGCCATCAAGGTAGTCGCCTTTCGAATCGCGGAACGTGACGGCGTATTGCGAGCCGGCGCCCACCATCTTCGCGGCCATCGCCGGAGTGATGCCGGTGGCGTAATACATAAAGCGCGTGCGGGCATCGAGGTAACGCGCTCCATTCTTGAGAAATTCGTGACTGCCGCCAAGAAAGCCGGTTTCCCAATAACTGTTCGGATACAGATAAAAATCCTTGTCGCGATTGGCGAACAGGATGGAACGGGCGGTGGCGTTGCCGACAGCTGCTGCGTCGGTGAGGATTGCCTTCATCCGCGCGTCCGGGGCGAATGGCTTGCCCTTTTCGATCCCGATGGCGGCAAGTAACCCCAGCGTCTCCGGGTCGATCGCCTCCTTCGGCTCCTCCTGCACGAGGTGAGCGATTTCTTCATAATATCTGAAATTGTTGGCGTGGATTGTGTTGAACGCCTTGCCGGATACGTTGACGAACTTCGTCTCCGGCGGGTTGGCCGCCTTCGGCAGCGGATACTGACGCCACGATTTCTTGAAGCTCTCGACTGCGGGCTTTGGATCACCGTTGACGAGGAATCCTCGCGCGAAGAGCCAATTGCCGAATGTCGTCGAACGAGCCACGAAATAACCTTCGGGCACCGGACCGGCGTAACCCGGCGGCAGGAACAGGAATTTGCCGCCTTTGCCTTTATCAGGACCGGCGTTACCCATGTCGGTCACGTGCCGGAACCAGAAATCGTCTACGAACGCCAGAATATTTGGCGGTGTCTCGACAACGATCGGGCCATCCTTGAGATCGATCCAGCCGAAGAGATAAACCGTCTCGGTATTGGGCGTGAGGAACAGCGATTTGGAATCCGCCAGCGTTTCGAACACGGCAACGGTCTGGTTATCGACCCCGACGCCACGCAATCCTTCCCGCATGGCGTAGAGCGACGCGCCCGGCATCGAGTTGAGAAACACCTCGACACCGCGCAGGAAATCGAGGTTGTCATAGGTCTTGGCAACGGTTTCCTTGTCCGGCATGCCGTCGAAGAACTTCAGCGTGCCGATCCTGGTTTCGACCTTGTCGGGCGTGGTGATCTCGGGCGGAATATCGGTCGCCATTTTCGGCTTTGGCGAAGCCGCATTGGCCGCAAAGGCGCAGGCCAACGTAGCTGAGAGCGCAACAGCGCAAGTGAGGTTTCGCATGTCTATAATCCTTGCCGGTCGGGTGCCGTATGCCGAAAGTTGTGTGCTTGCCGTCCGGGTCGCGGGTGCCACGGATGTATCCTCAATTCATCTGTTCGATGTCCGGCAACTGCCATGTCTTGTCGAAATAGGCCTGAGTGGGACCGTAGAAGCGGAAGTAGGTGAACCAGCCTTTCTGCGGCAGTGTCTTGATCCAATTGCCTTGCGGCTTGCCTGAAGGTGGCTGCGGCCCAAAATAGAGGTCGACCGAACCGTCGGGGTTGGTCACGATGTTATCGCGGGACGACCGGTCTGGATGGCTCCCGGTGTCAATGAGCGCGCGGGTCTCGTTGTCGTAGATGGTTAGCGACCAGAACTGCGCGACCGGCGCATTTTTGGGAACGTGAAGCGTGTAATTTTTGCCGCCATCCAGCCAAGCGCCGTTCTTGTCCTTCTGCGCCTCGAGGTAGGCTTGGCCGAACCCGACGGTTTTGCCCATCATGCCGGCAGTCACGCCAACGGCTTCGTAGAAGTATGAGCTGCGCTCGTCGAGTTGGGTGTAGTTCGCCTCCTCCTGATTGACGCCCTTCAAAAACAGCAAGTACTCCCATTTCTTGTCTGGATAGGCGAGCGCGCCGGGGAATCGCTTGTGATAGGCGTTGGCGCGGGCCATCAATTCGCCCACTGCCACGGCATCCAGCAGAATTTTCCTCTGTCGTTCATCCGGAGCAAATGGCTTGCCCTTCTCGATACCGAGCGGCACCAACATGGCCAGCATCATGCGATCTCGCTCGATCGCCGGCTCTTGATTGATAAGGCGCGCCAGCTCCTGCCAATAAGCGAGGCCACGCGGCTGCCAGGCGCCCCACGGCTTGCCGCCGGTCCCGAGATGCTTGCTGTCCGGCCGCTTGTCGCGGTCCGCGTAAGGATAGATCTTCAGCTGGGCGACCAGCGCTTTGGCTTTTTCGACATTCGGATCGAGGCCGCGCTGTCCGGACCAGACATTGTTGGTCTCCGAGCGGAGAACAAAGTAGCCCTCCGGCTTGATGTCAGGATGCCCCGGTCCAAGCACCAGGAACTTACCGCCCTTGCCCTTGTCAGGCCCGGTCTGACCGGTGTCGCTGAGGGGCCGCTGCCAGAAATCCAGAATGCCACCGGCGATCGGGCCCGGCGGTATCTCGAACACGAGCGGGCCGGTCTTGGCGAGGTCGGGAAACGCCATCGTATAGGGCGTCGTCGCATTTGCCGTCAGGATACCGAGCTTGTCCTTGAAATCCAGATAATCAACATAGTCGAGTTCGCCGGCGCCGAAGATCTCGCGCTGCTGGCGCTGCCACTCCGCCATTGCGACATACGGAAGGGCCCAGATGTAAGCCTGCGTGGCGCGCTGAAAGTCCATGCTGTCGAAAAGCTTGGTCACCGTCGCATCGGATGGAAAGCCGTTGACGATTTCCAGTTTGCCGATCGGTGAATCGATCACGCCGTTGGTCGGCAAGCCCTGCGCCAGCGCCGATGACGAGAGAAGCGTACTCAGAGCAAGTGCGGTCAGAGTCCTCATGATCGGCTCCCCTTTTTGGGTGACCACGCTTTTTGCAAGGCGTGTTTCTGTTCAGTTCGTTACCCGCTTGGTTCGCGACCTCGTTCGAGGTCGCCCGGCTCTCACCATGCTCATTGGCAGTTATCATGCCAAACACGGGACGCAGGTTGTGCCCGCCAAAGAAGCCAGCAAAACTAACAACTTAAGATTGGGCGCAGCCAAAACTTCATAATGCAGACACAATCGAGGACGCTCACGACTCCGATATTTCGGAGAGCGTCTCCAACATTTCGGAGGCGAAAACGCGAATTATTTGCTAAACGTATCCTTCAGAAAGACGAGGCTTCACTCGCCACGTATTTTTGCGTCAAAGGCATCACATGACGCTAACAGAACACAAGCTAATGGAGGAATCGTTTGCTGTTGCGGCGGCCGACGCCTCTCATGACGAGCGTCTCGCATTTGAACGGCTTTTGACCGATCTCTCCGCGCGATTTGCAAACGTTCCCAGCAAAGACGTTTTCTTCGAAATCGAAGCTGCGCTGATCAGAATCCGCGAATTTCTTGGGTTCGATCGCTGCAATTTTGGCGAATTTCAAGAAGACGGCACGCTCCACATTTTATGCACGAGCACAGTTGATGGCGTTGACCCGCTGCCGCTCGGTCCATTTCCTGCACAGCTCACCTGGTACCTCGGAAAAATGCGTGCCGGGGAAGTTGTGGCATACCAATCCCTGCCGGAGAGCCTTCCGCCCGAGGCATTCGCCGAGGCAGATTATTGCCGGGCTACCGGCATGCGCGCCAACATAAGCATTCCACTTCGCATCGGCGGTGACGTTCTCGGAGATTTTGGCCTCGATGCCTTTCGTGAAACCCGCGCCTGGCCGGAGGATTTCATATCCCGGCTCAAACTGATTGGCGAGGTGTTCGCACAGTCACTGGCCCGAAAGCGGTCGGACGAGAAACTGCTGGCCGCCATGGCGGAAATCAAGGCGCTCAAGGACCGCCTCCAGCAGGAGAATACATATCTCCGGCAGGTCGCGCAGAGCAGACTGCCGCGGGGTCTCTCCAGCCGGTCGCCACGCTTCAAGGCTGTCATCGAGGAGCTCGAGCAGGTTGCGCGCACCGGATCCACCGTGTTGCTGCTCGGCGAAACCGGCAGCGGGAAGGAAGTTCTGGCACAAGCAATCCACGATGCCAGCGCCAGACGGGACCGTCCGATGGTCAAGATCAATTGCGCGGCACTGCCGGCGACCCTGATCGAATCCGAGCTGTTTGGCCGGGAAAAAGGCGCCTTTACCGGAGCATTGGCGCGGCAGCCGGGCCGTTTCGAGATTGCCGACGGCTCGACCATATTTCTCGACGAAGTCGGCGAACTGCCGCTCGAACTGCAGCCGAAGCTGCTGCGCGTGCTGCAAGAAGGCGAGTTCGAACGGGTCGGCAGCGCGCGGACCATCAAGGTCGATGCACGCATCATCGCGGCGACCAACCGGCAGCTTGCACGAGCGGTTAGCGAGGGGAAATTCCGCGAGGATCTCTACTATCGGCTCGAGGTATTTCCGATCGAAGTTCCGCCGCTGCGTGAGCGGCGCGAAGACATTCCGTTGCTGGCCTGGACTTTTGTCAAAGAGTTCAGCAATTCGATGGGCAAACCGATCGAGGACATCGCAGAAGATTCGATGGCCGCACTGCGGGATTATCCGTGGCCCGGCAATATCCGCGAGCTCCGAAACGTGATCGAGCGCGCGATGATCCTGGCGCGCGGCCCGACGCTGCATATCAAGCTCGGCCACACGACCCTTCGACCGCAAGCTGCCGGTTCGACGACGGGCACGCTGGAAGCCGCTGAGCGCACTCACATCCTGCAGGTGCTCGAGCAATGCGGCTGGCGCATTCGCGGCTCCAACGGAGCGGCTGAGCTACTGGATGTCAAGCCCACGACGCTTGAATCCCGCATGAAGAAGCTGGGAATCGTGCAGCACATCTAGCCTCCGAGATTTCGGAGGCGCTCCGATATTTCGGAGCGTTTGGCTGCAGCGACTGCTTATCGGCGATTTCAGAACGCACGGATATCCTGCTGATCTCCCGCAAGTTTTCCTTGTCTGCAATCCGCTTTGCCGTGTTGGCCCGCTTCTTGCGAAGTGGCGAGAGAACTTCGCTCGAGCCGTTGCAGGCGGCGACAGAAAGCAACCGTGATCGTTTTCTCGATGCAGATTGTGCCACCCGATGAAATGCGAACAGCCCTGTTGCGCAGTCTTGGTTCGATGCTCGGACCGACCCGGGTGGCGCCGGGCTGTCTCGATGCCCGCCTCTACGCCGATCTGGATAAACGCAGGGCCATTCTGCTCGTCGAAGAATGGGAGTCGCGCGAATATTTCAAGCTCAATCTCGATGCCGCAAAGCTTAATGCAATTGTCGCGGCCATCGAACTCTCCAGCGAAGCGCCGGTGGTTCGCATTGATGTCGTCGAACGTGAGGAAGGTGTCGAAGCGCTGGCCTTTGATGGAGCCCGCCCCGCCGGGTCGGTTCGATGACCATTCACGCCCATGGCAATCTTGCGGAGAGCAATCCGCTGCCATGAGAATTCAACCAGGGAGGAAGGCGCAGGACTACGATCGAAAGAATAGCCGCAGCCAAGTTGGGCGGCTACCGCCAACGCAGCGCTGATCATTGTCGAAATGTATGCGGCGTCGTCCGGACGGGCGCGTGCAGTGTCGAAATTTGCGGATGCAAAAATGGAGATCACCCTATGAGACGGACCACGAAGAGCCTGAAAGGACGCCAAATGAAATTTTCGATTGCGTTATCGGCGGTGCTGATAAGCGGGTTCTTGGCCGCAGGCACTGAGCAGGCCAGTGCCGTCGTATACTGCCAATATGTTGCATACCCTGTCGGCTGTGTTGCAAGACCCGGCGTCGTACTGCGGCCGCGGCCGGTTGCCCGAGCCGTCGTGACGCCTGGCCTCGGTGCTTCGGGTGTTGGAGTGCGGCCTGGAACCCCGATGAATCGCGGTGGTCCAGTCAATCGCGTTGGCAGGCGCTGATAAGCCAAGCGACATCCGCGGTGGTGTCCCGCTACTTGCTAGAATTCAACCAGGAGGAAGCCCCATGATGCAGGACCATGGTCGAAACAGAAGCCGCAGCCAGATCGGGCGGTTGTGCGTTGCCGCCACCGTGGCGCTGACCATGACGGTGCCACTGGCGCAGAACGCGACGGCAGAACCGGGCGACGACGCCAAACAGATCCTGCACAAGATGTCCGACTATGTCGCCGGCCAGAAAACTATATCGATAAAATACGATTCGGATATCGAGGTGATCACCTCGGAGCTGCAGAAGATTCAATTCACTAACTCCGGTCAGTTGCAGTTGAGCCGGCCGGACAAGCTGCGCGTGACGCGGATCGGCGGCTATGCCGATACTGAACTGGTATTTGACGGCAAGATCCTGACCGCCTTCACCAAGGACGATAACTTATTCGCGCAGATCGAAGCCGGTGGCTCGGTCGATCAGCTGGTCGAGCGGTTGAGGGGCGAGCAAGGCGTCGTGGCGCCGGGCGCTGATCTGCTGCTCTCGAATGTCTTCGATCACCTTATGGCCGACGTCATCGACGCCAGGCATATCGGGCGCGGCGTGATCGACGGCGTCGAATGCGAGCATCTCGCCTTCCGCAACATGGACTCGGACTGGCAGCTTTGGATCGGAATCGAAGCTAATCCAATCCCGCTCAAATATGTAATTACGAGCAAGGCGGTGGCAGGAGCGCCACAATACACGCTCCGGATCAAGGAATGGAAGACCGATGCCCCAGGGGCGGATGCCTTCGCATTCACGGCTCCGCAAGGCGCAAAGAAGGTGGCGCTCGAAGGGCTCGCAAACTTCGACGAAGTCCCGCAGGGAATTGTAGCAGGAGGAAAAAAATGACAACTACTACAACTACTCTTCGAATCTCGGTCGCGGCCCTTGTGGGCGCACTCGGCCTTTGCTGGAACGGCGAAATGCCACGGGATGCCGGCTCAGCACTGGTATCGTCAGCGGAAGCCAGAATCGGCCGCCCGCTGACCCCGATGAGCTACGCCGGCGTTGCGCGGCGTACGACGCGGCGCGCGGTCGCCGTGGGCGCCGTCGCTGCCGGCGCTGCCGTTGCCGCACCTGTCGTGGTCGCGCCCGCCCGGGTCTGCACGCAAGGTGTGAATGCTTACGGACAGATCGTCACCGTCTGCCGGTGAAGCTGCCTTTCTGCAAATGCAGACATGTTGGAACCATGCCTGACCGGAGCGCAGTATTTTTGCCGCGCGCCGGTTAGCAGCCTCGCAGTTCGGGAAAATCGCAGCGGGCGAAATTTGAGTCTGTGTCGTTCCTGGAGAGCCCGAATGATTGCCCCCCGCTTGTCGCGATGGATGCGCGTTGCGCTTGTAGCGAGCCTGATCGCTTTCGTCGCGGGCGCCGCGCTGCTGGTGTATCGCTACGTGATGAGCCCGCTAACGTTGAGCGTGGCGGTTGGCTCGATTGATGGCGAGTCGGCGCGGTTGATGACGACGGTCGCGAGCCGCCTCGCCTCCACCCACTCGCGTACTCGACTTAAAATCGAAAACACCGGCACCGCGCTCGGCGCCGCGCAGGCGTTTTCGTCAGGTCGTGCCGATCTCGCAGTCGTTCGGCCCGACGTCGGTGAGCTCTCGGCGGCGCGAACCGTACTGCTCCTCACCCACGGCGTCGCCATGATCGTTGTCCCGCCCGGCTCCGCCATCGAAAGCATCGACGATCTCGACAGCAAAACGGTGGGTGTGGTTGGTGGAGAGGTCAATCACGCGTTGGTTGAGGCCCTGTCCAAAGTTTACGATTTGACCCGTGCCAAAGTGAGATTCAGGGATCTCGCCCTTTCCGATGTCCAGCAAGCGCTTCAATCGAAACAGGTGAATGCGTTGCTCGTGGTGATTCCGCTGACCGAACAGTATCTTTCCATCGTCCGAAACTTCTTTGAGCGAAGCCCGAAGCGCAACCAGCATTGATCCCGATCGAATCGGCGGAGGCAATTGCCAACCTTGGGCACGTCTACGAAAGTTTCGACCTTCCGAAAGGCACCTTGCAAGGCTCACCTCCCATTCCGGAAGACGACATGACGACCCTGCGTGTGGCCTATTACCTTGTAGCCAACAAGAAACTCAAAGATGGCGTGGTTTCCGAATTGGCCAAAGTCGTCATGGAGACCCGCCGAGACCTGCTCGGCGAGTTTCCGGTCCTCGCGCAGATCGGGACTCCGAGTACTGACAAAGATGCCTTCCTCCCGATTCATCCGGGAGCCGCAGCCTATTTCGACGGCACCGAACAGGATTTTTTCGATCAGTATGGCAACGTACTTTCTTATGGGCCGATGCTGCTCGGCGCCCTGGCTTCGGTGCTGGCGGCGGCGTGGAAGTTCATGGGACTTGATGTGAAGGAGAAAGTCGAAAGCCCGCTGGATCAGCTCTATGCCCTGGCAGGTCGAATCCGCCTCGCTCGTAGCGAAGCAGATTTGGATTTGATCGAAGAAGACATCGACAGCATTCTACAACACGAGCTTACGCGATACTCAAAGGGCGATTTCCAGGCCGGGGATGCAGCCGCTTTGAGTTTGGCCGCGCGCCGGCTGGAGCACCTGGTCAATTTTCGCAGGAGCACGTTTGCAAGGAGCGACGCTGTCAGCGCAGCTGATTGAGGGGAACGCATGAAGCCGCGAGTCAGTTTCCCCACGCGCAGTACTGGTGGAGCATCAGGTTTACGTCAAAACCGGAAATGCCGAAATAAGCCGCGGTGAGCCATCGTCATCGAGCGTAAAAGTGTCCAGCGTATCTCTCAGGTCATTCGTATCGTTCTGACTGTGGTCCTTTCACTTCCGATCTTCCCCGACCAGCGTATTTCTCGCGCCGCTCGGGGATCCAGCGACATCGCTGCCTGATAGAATCCAGAGATCATTCGCAAGCACCTACGGCACTCGCGGCGGCAAATGCAGACCTGCCCCTTTCCAGATCGGCCGGATGAATGTTCTTGGATAAGATTTCGTTCTTCGAAACTTCCCATAGGTCATATACACGTTCATCCATGGTGATGGCGTCAGTGTCGACGTTCCAAGATCACAAAGCCACGTCTGCGGCACGACTCGCGGCCCGCACGTGCTTTCGTTCCACACTGGCGTGGATACCTCGTCAGAAGACACCGGCTTTGCTTCATTTGCTTTCCAAGCGCGCCCAAAAAATTGGGGGACTAGAGTTGCTTACATAACGAACTCAGCAGCTTAAGTGCTGGCTGGGGCGGGAGGGATCGAACCTCCGAATGGCGGAATCAAAATCCGCTTAGTCCACAAGTACCTCTCTTAGGCGCTCTGCCATAGAGCTTTCGCTTAGGCGTTGACGCCTCCGTACGCGAGAATATGTTGATCTCGCAAAGGGATCATCAATGAACCGCGAGTCCGGGTCAGGAAAAACCTGTCGGATGCGCCATATGCAAATACACCAGTTGGGCTTGTTCAGGCGCTCTTACCGAGTCGGTAGTTGGCATTCGCGCATAAGCCGACGCTCTTTGTGGGCCATTTTGTTCATTTTGGTGTTCCCCGCCTACTGCCTAGCCGGGGAAGGGAAACCCATCAGCATCACCGTGGCGGCCGACCACACGAAGGCCAACGGAGAACCCTGGGACGGCATTTCAGGCCTTGGCGGGGGGCGCGGTCCGGCGGCCATTCCCATCCCCCACAAAAATGCGCCGGATCTGGCGGTCTGCGTCGTTCGTTTGGAAACGCCTCCGGAATGCAGCATGCGGTATGTGAACTTGAAGCAATATTCGCTTTGCCAGAACAGCTATGATTGCATTTTCAAGCGGGTGAGCATCCCCGATGGTCCTTTCGGGCTCATCATTCTGGATTTGGACTTACGGCGGCATGACCTAGTTGGTTTCCTTTTAATGACGGCTGGGAAGGCTCTTACTCCTGACCAGCGAGCCGCTTTGGAACGTGAGATTCGGAGAAGAGCCGACCAGTTAGCGCCCGCTTTTTCCCAAGGAGAGAAGCAACGCAGGTTGAGGGAGATGCTCGTTGTTCCGATGGACCGCTGCGCCGAAGCTAAGGGATGCAGGCTCGTCCAATCCGAAATCCGCGTGAACTCGGCCGAGTGATCCTTGCCGGGGCAGCGCCGTCCCTTCGCCACATCAAAGGTGATACGCGCGGCAAGCCGCCCTTGACGTGCCGCCGTGACGGCGCAATGGGCCGGCCATTGCCAACGCCCAGGTCTGGGCATTGTGCCCGTGGCTTGACCCGGAAACCGCGCTAGGAGGCGCTTCTAGACGCTTTCGGCTTGAGCCTGGATATCATCGTCGAGCTGACCTTGAAACAGGCAGCTATTGACTTCAGGTGCCCTCCGGATTGGCGTCGGCGAAGCCCCTGACTTTGTTGCTCCGGCGAGGGCTTGGGCTGCGCCAAACTTCACACCGAGCAGCCGGACTCGCTCGCGACCGGCTGCGATCCGCCTGTCCTCTCGTGTCTTTCGCGCGAGTACCCGACCAGTGCCGCCAGCACTTCGCCCAATTTGTGGCGTGTTCGCCCACGGCTCCGCTAGTGATTTATAAGCCGCACCACGCGATGGGGATATCGCCGGGCCGCAGTGTGCGGAGAAGTTGGTGTGAGAGCACTAATTCCGAGCCGCCACTCGAACCCCGGGATCTGACGGCTCTCGGCAAAGGATATTCACCTTTCGCGGCCAATGACGAGCTGCGCGGCGGCGCCTTCTCGTACCTGCGTTCGGAGCATTCCCCGATCGACCGGATCTTCGTCACGGGCGATCTCTCGCCGTCGGAGGAGCGGTATCGCTTTTTTCACGTGGCGAAGGAGCGAACGGTCGACAAGTTCATACGGAAGATCGCCGACAACCGGCCCGTCGTCATGCGGCTGTCGCTCGGCGGCTCCAAGGCCGCGACGAGCGAGCGCGCTGTGGAGGAAAGCCTCCAAACCGTTTTCGGCGTGCCCGAATTTCAGTTGGAGAGCGGCGACGGCTGGGCGACCGGCCTCACGAGCGCTGGCCTCACCAAGCCCATCTTCCTGAGCACCAAGCGCGAGCAGTTCACGCGGCTCCGCGCCGAGATCAATGCCCGGCTCACGAACCAGTATGGCGCCGGCATGCTTCCGCTCACCTCGGTCGACTTGTGGGTCATCATCTTCGCCGAGGCCGGGATCAAGTGCGGCGGCTTCGTCAATCCGGAAGCTCAGCATTCGCTCGGCGAGCGCGGTCTTTTACCGCTCCCGGCCAACGTCACTTTCTGGAACGGCGCGGACGCTCCACGATGGGATCGGCTGATGCCGCTCGCGACGAATCTCTTCCACTACGCGCTCTATCTCGGCCAGCTGAAGAACAAGCCTGTCACGACCGTCGGCGGCCGCACGCTTTATCGCGACCTCTTCCGCGTAGCCGGAATCGTCGATACTGCCGAGCGCCAAGCCAACTGCTCGCGGGCATCGTGCACGGCTATTTCGTCCGGACGAATTACGGCGGGCGTCCGGTGCCCTTCGATCATATCCTCGACGGCTACAGCCGGGATATTCCGGTCGACGAGATCCTGCGCGGCACGCGCTATGTCCACGCCCAGACGTCGATACCGGCCAATCGCGAGCGCAACATCAAGGCTGCCCTCGACGCTTTTTACACCTCGCAACCGTGAGGACCGTGCCGGACCCTGGCTTCACTTCGCATAGTCGGGCTCACGACGACCTTGCAGCGGCGCCATTCGGGACAGGAGCGGGTCGCAACGGGCCCTCGGTACCCGTCATTGTTCTGGAGTGGTAGAAAAATGGCGCGCCCAAAGAGATTCGAACTCCTGACCCCCAGATTCGTAGTCAGCAGGTCCAACGGCGGCCATATTGGGTGCTTCATTCGCGGCTCCTAAGCACCGCACCAGTTTCGCACCAGAAACGGCCACTCTGAACCACAACAAACGCGATCGAAATCGGACGAAAATGCAGGAAAATCAACGAAGCCGGTCGATTGTCTGCCGCTCATAACGGTCTGGTTGCAGGTTCGAGTCCTGCCGGGCCCACCAGAAAATCAACGGCTTAGTTTTGTTGCTTCATCACTCCGTTGAGCCACCGCACCAGAAACGCCCTGCTCCGTCGCTCATTGCCGTAGTCCAGCGCCCCGCAAATTAATGTTTCCCGTTCGATTGGGCCATGGTCTCTCCTCTCTGATCGTAGACTTGGCGGAAATGTCGCACGAACAGGCGAAACCGCACTGCTCGCTTTGTTCGTCGTACGGCCCGTCAACGGTCGACCATGTTTCGTGATAGACCACTTTGCGCCATAAGCTGACCCACGACCTCGAAATGCGATTCCACTCTTTCGCAAACAGCGAAGGTGATCGACCCCGATGGTCACTTCAGAAAAGTGCCGGGAGACATGAACGCGGCTGAATGGCTCTATCGAGTCTATTCACTACGTTAGACTCCCTCATAAACAAGCTTCGTAAAGAAGGCCGGGGTGATAACGAACTGACCCCATTTCTGATCAAAGGGAGCCGTTGGATTTGCCGCAATGATCTCCTCGAGAGTTCGCTTCTGCCTCTTCAGCGTGCCAATCCGATCGCGGATCGCGACGAGCATCTCGCGATAATCCCTGAGCTCCGACTTGTTGCTTACCGGATGGCCGTGCCCGGGAACGATGATTGTCTGGTCGCTTGTATCCAAAAGCATAGCTTCCACCGCACGGATCGTGCCATCGATGCTTCCACCGGTCGAGTAGTCGATGAACGGATAGATGCCGTTCCAATAGATATCGCCGGCATGCAACACGTTCGCTTCCGCCAATGTGACGGCAATGTCACCGTCGGTATGCGCATTCGGATGGTGCTTGAGAAGCAGGGTCGACTTGTTCAACACGACGGTTTTTTCGCCGGAGAACGTCTCGGTCGGGATGGCGGCGGATGGTGCGGCGGGGAAGTTGAAATTCCAGTCCTCCACGCGCACCGCGGCCATCAGGTTCTTGCGCGTGTTGTCGTGGGCGAGGATCTTTGCTCCCTCTCGACTGATCCATTCGTTGCCGTCGGCGTGATCGAAATGCCAATGCGTGTTGACGAGATGCTTCACCGGGGCGTTGTCGAGGCTGGCAAGAGCCTCCATGATCCGTGGACGCGTCGCCGTGATGCCGGCGTCGACCAAAAGCGTCCCGTCGGATCCCGTGAGCACGCCCATGTTGCCGCCCGATCCCTCGAGAATCGCAACATTGCCACGCAATTTGTAGATCTTGATGGAGGCCTTCGCGGCATCGGCGCGAATCATTTCCACAATACCCTTCGCTTTTGCGAAGGATTGCCGCGGGCTTAACCAGCCGCCTGCTGCGGCCATCGTGGTTGCTCCGATGCAGCAAAGGCAGAATCCGCGGCGTGAAAGCTTGTATACGTTGGTCATGACGTGTCTCCCTTGCCGGCGACATGGCGCTGACATTCGAATGGCTGTTAAGGTAGGGACAGGCTGACCGGGGCCTCTCGTCTTCGGCCAGCCTGCGTGTGATCATGCCTGGATGAACGCAAGCAGATCCCTGTTGATGATCTCCGAATGGGTTGCGAACATCCCGTGCGGAAGACCCTGATAGATCTTGAGCGTTCCGTTCTTCACGAGCTTGATCGATAGTTCCGCGGAATCAGCGATCGGCACGACCTGGTCATCGTCGTCATGCATGATGAGGATCGGCGCGTCGATCTTCTTGAGGTCATCCGTGAGGTCTGTCTCCGAGAAAACCTTGATGCACTCGTAGTGCGCCAGCGCACTGCCCATCATTCCCTGGCGCCACCAGTTTCGGATCATGCCTTCGAGGATTGTCGCTCCCGGTCGGTTGAACCCGTAGAAGGGACCACTCGCGACGTCGAGGTAGAATTGCGCGCGGTTGGCTGCGAGCGCCTTCCGGTAACCGTCAAAGACCTCGATCGGCGTTCCACCCGGGTTCGCTGCGCTTCTCAGCATGACGGGCGGAATGGCACTGATGATCGCAACCTTTGAGACGCGGCCCTTCCCGTATTGCGCAACGTACCGCACCGCCTCGCCGCCACCGGTCGAGTGCCCGACATGGATCGCGTTCTTCAAGTCCAATTGCGCCGCAAGTTCGGCGACATCGGACGCATAGGTGTCCATGTCGTTGCCTTTGGTGGTCTGGGTGGAGTGACCGTGGCCGCGCCGGTCATGAGCGATCACGCGATACCCCTGCTGGAGAAAGAACAGCATTTGATTGTCCCAATCGTCTCCGCTGAGGGGCCAGCCGTGATGGAAGACGATGGGCTGGCCCGAACCCCAATCCCTATAGAAGATCTGTGTGCCGTCTTTGGTTGTGATGGTATTCATCGTCGTGGTCCTTCTTTTTGCTGATGAAATTTTTGATCCGCCTAGCTCGCTTATCGCGGCCAGAGCGCCGTTCGATGGACCTGCAGCGGAAGCGGCAGATATTTTAGCTCTTCAGGCAGATTGAACCGCCGAACGCGTTAGCTGCGGACGGGGGCAGCGCTGGCAAGTTCCTGGCGCGTGGTCGGATGCCCATCGATGGTCTCGTAGATCGCCTTCGACTTTCCGAGCGTGTTCATCAGCGACTTCGGTCCATCGAACGGACGTCCGCCGATGTGCCAGCCATCGGTATGGAGTTCCTCGATCAGGACCCACACAACTTCGCGGAAGGCTTCCGATCCCTCGAATTTGACCATCACATCGGTTAGGGCCTTGGCCATGGCGTGTTTTTCTTCCGGCGTGAAGACGCCATCAACCAGCTTGACGTTAACGAACGGCATAACAATTCTCCTTGTTGGGCGTGGGTGGTTGGGTTGGTAGTGGGTTGGTTACTGGGCGATATCGATAACGATCTTGCCCGCGGCGCTGCGATCTTCGATGGCACGGTGGGCTTCAGCTACGGAATCCAAGGTGTATCGGCGCGGGTCGAGACGTGGCGCTATCTTTCCGGCTTGCGAAAGCCGCGTTGCCTCGCGCAGAATTTGCCCGTGCCGTTCTCGACCCTGGCCGGTCAGCATCGGCAGCAGCGTGAATACGCCGGAATAGCTCGCCGCCCGGAATGAGAGCGGAGCAAGCGAATGGGTGCTCCAGCCGAGACAACTAACGACGTGACCAAAACGCATGACCGCGTTGAACGAGGGATCCAGCGCGCCGACGGTGTCGTAGACAATGTCAAAGCCGCGGCCCTTGGTGTAATCGTCCACATACTCCTCGACCGTGGTGCAGTGACGATCGATGGCGGTGGCGCCGAGTTGTTCGATCTGACTGCGCTGAGCAGCCCTGTCGGCGGCGTAGACCTCCGCATCGAAGGCGCGGGCGATCTGGATGACCATTTGGCCAACGCCGCCGGCTCCCTGAACCAGGACCTTTTGTCCTGCACGGACCCGGGCACGGTCGACCAGGCCTTCCCACGCCGTAATGAAGACCAGCGGGAGCGCGGCCGCTTCGCGCATCGTGAGGTTGGCGGGCTTTGGCGCCAGCAAATCCGCATCCACCGCGGCGAATTCCGCCAGAGATCCCTGCAGACCGCCGATCCCGCCGGTCAGCCCATAGACCTCATCCCCGGGTGCAAAAGCGGTAACGTCGACTCCGACGGCCTCAACCGTCCCGGCGAGGTCCATCCCCAGAACCGCGGGCAGCGGATGCTTGGCATGAGGCGCCTTTCCACTCCGGATCTTGAGATCGAGCGGATTGACGCCGCTCGCCTTGACACGAACCAGCACCTGGCCCGGTCCGGCCTCTGGTCGAGCCAGTATCTCGCGGACGAGTGGCGCATCGGGTCCATAGGAAATGACGGCATCCATTGGAGTTCTCGTAGTCATGATCTGCCTTCTTGCTTCGTGAACAGCCGCTTGCCGAGTGCCAGCGTCGCCAGGAACAATGGCCGCCGCAGCCCAACCGAAGCCAGTAAATCGTTGTGAGTTGTTGTGATGGGCGCGCCGAGGCCCGGCCGATGCACGATCTCACCCGAGGCCAGGCCTGCCCCCATGGCTTTCACAGAACTCGTGGTCGCTCCACCGGCGGTTGTGACATCGAACCGGCACCGCGAATTTGTCGAACCGCGGGCGCTACAATGATGCAACCGGCTGCGGCTTTTTTTGCTTCTAACTGCAGTACCATCAGAATATGCTTGGGAACGCGCTCGTTTCGAGCCGGCTTGTATTGCGTGTTTGTTTGTGAGGCATTTGCTTGACGTGTCAGATATTCCTGATCCGAACTGATCGCCGCAAAGGGACGCGATGAGCTCCGCTTTGCCATGCTTTGAATTTGGTCCGTTTCGCTTGTTTCCTTCGCAACGACGGCTTGTCAAACAGGATGCGCATGTGCAGCTCGGCGGTCGAGCACTCGACCTCCTCATCCTGTTGATCGAGAACGCCGGCAACATCATGTCGAAGCAGCAGCTGACTGCCGAGGTGTGGCCTGACGTGACGGTGGAGGAAAGCAGCTTGCGCGTTCACATCGCGAACCTCCGCAAGGCTTTGGGCGATGGCCGGGATGGAGCAAACTACATCACGAACGTGGCTGGACGGGGCTATTGCTTCGTTGGTCAGGCCGAGCGCCGGAATGCGGCCCTGGAGAAGATTTCGTTCGATCCGCCCCCCGAACGTGTCAGCGGCCTGCCGCGCCGACCGGCTCGGGTCATCGGACGCGATGATGATGTCCGCGTTATCGCGGAACTTCTGGCTTCACACCGTTTCGCAACAATTCACGGGCCCGGCGGCATCGGAAAGACCACGGTCGCGCTTGCCGCCGCTCATCAGGAGATCGAACGATTAGAAGATGGCATCTGCTTCCTCGATCTCGGTTTGCTCAAGGCGCTGGATTCCGTGCCGCATACACTGGCTGCGTCCCTGGGGCTCATGGTTCAATCGGACGATCCGACTTCCAGCATCATCGGACACCTGCGTGATCGCCAGATGCTGCTGGTCCTCGATTCCTGCGAGCATGTCATCGACTCGGCCGCCGCGATCACCGAGGCCATTTTCCAGGGAGCCGCTCGCGTCAGCATTCTGGTTACGAGTCGTGAGCCGCTCCGCGTCGAGGGCGAACACGTGTATACGCTGTCGCCGCTGAGTGTTCCGCCGGCCGACCGCACCCTCAGCGTCGACCAGTTACTGCAATACTCTTCTGCGCACCTGTTCCTTGAACGGGCTGTCGCAGGAGGTCACCGACGCGAGCTGAGCGACGCGGATGCACAGATCGTCGGCAATATCTGCCGCAAGCTGGACGGCATCGCGCTTGCTGTCGAACTCGCAGCCGGTCGCGTCAGCACATACGGTTTGCGGGAAACCGCCGAACTGCTCGACAGCCGAATGAAGCTGCTGTGGCAGGGCCGCCGCACAGCCATGCCGCGACATCAAACACTGAATGCGACACTGGAATGGAGTCATGATCTGATTTCGGATCGCGAGCGCATTGTGCTGCGGCGCCTATCCGTCTTCGTCGGCCCATTCACGCTGGAGGAAGCTCAATCGGTTGCGGCTGACGACCACACCGACCGGGGCAGAGTGGTTGAGGCGCTGGCCCACCTGGTCGGGAAGTCCCTTGTCTTTATCGACACCCATAAGGAATTGAGACGATATCGGCTTCTGGACACCACACGCGCCTATTCACAGGTCAAACTCGAAGAGAGCGGCGAAGCAGACGCGACTGCCCGTCGCCACGCGCTCCACTATCAGGAAAAAGTTGCGCGCAGCGAAAGCGGTTCGCCAATAGCACCGCGGCCGTTTAACGCTCCAGGTACCGAGTACCTCGGAAATATCCGGGCCGCGCTGGGATGGAGTTTCTCCGAGGCCGGGGATGCAAACCTTGGACTGCAGCTCGCGGCCGGCTCTGCTCAGTTGTTCGTCGGGCTGTCGCTGCTCGGTGAGTGCCAAAAATGGTGCGAATGCGCACTTGGGGTCATCGACGACGCGACGCGGGGGTCGCGTTGTGAAATGATGCTTCTTACCGAACTCGGCTATTCCCTGATGTTCACCCGAGGCAACAGTGAGCAGGCGCGTTCCGCGCTTGAGCGCGCATTTGAGATTGCCGAAACCCTGGACGACGGAGTTTACCAGTTCCGGTTGCTCAGCGTCTCCGCAACGAGGCCGAACTCGGCAAGGTGGGCTCGGAGCGCATTGATCAGCTGCGTGCGCTGACGGATTAAAAGATCCCGCGTTCGATGCAACATCAGCAAGGCTTGCTGATCGGCCGACTTAATCGGCACGAACCGCATTGATGGGCGTGTCACGGCTTCACAGATGGCGGCTGCGTCGGCAGCATCGTTTTTGACCGTTTGACATAGCCCTTCACGTAACTCGGCGGCATCAGACGCACGGTGTGACCGAGCTTGGAGACTTCACACGCCCAATGATAAGCGGTTCCGCAGGCTTCCATGCCGACCAGGCAAGGGGGAATCTTGCTAAAGAAGCCAATGACCTGCTTGCGCCGCAACTGACGAGTGATGACGACCTTGCCCGCACTATCCACGCCGTGCACTTGGAACACGTTCTTGGCGAGATCAACGCCGATGGTGCTAACCTGCATGTGGACGACCCCCTCCGGTGATTCGTTGTTGAACAATCACCCTTTGGCACATTCGATGCCGGGAGGGGGCGTCGTCCACCACATCATTCGCGTCGCTTTGACCGCGCACTGAAGACCTCCGATCTACGCTGACAAGCGGACAATTTCCGAGCCGGTTGGCAGGTCTCAAACGTGTCACATCCGGACATGCCGCCGCACGTCTATTTAGACCGTACGAAGGTGACGATGCTGCGCGTCATCCCCTTGTCCGCCCAATTCGGGTTCACACGCCATGGCGACAACACTTGCAGTCGCTCACCGTCCACAGTGAGAGATCGGACTTGTTCGGTGCCGACCCACTCGGGAATCCGCGCCACCTCGACCTTGGTAGTCCACTTGTCCCCTTCAACGCGATAAGTGCCGGTATAGGCGACGAGAGTGGTAAACAGTTCGGCACGTTCCTGGCTGGACTTCGCAGGCTCGCGCGCCTCTCCGGTCAGGACGAGGAACACGCGCCCTTCGGCGTTGAAGACAACATAGCCAGTCGGGTTTTGTCCCATCGCCGGCCCTTTCTCGCCGGTCGCCTGAACTTCGGTTTCGTAGGAAACTAGCTTCCAGGTGCCGAGTACCTTGTTGCTGTCGTCACCGAAGCTCGGCTGACCGACGAGGCACAGCACGAACATGAATCCCAAAAGTCTGAACATCGTTTCCTCCCATGCACGCGGCTTGCTGCGGGCGCACGAGCGGCTACGTCTCTCGCCGACTCAGGTAAATTTCGCGATCTGCTGAATCGGACGCGCTCCGATCAGGGAAGAAGTTCGGCACGGCGGAGCCTCCGTCGCAATGTCCGAGACGGATCGCTATAGGTCCTTCCGCCAAGCCCGATGCGAAGTCCGCTTCGACCCAAAAACTGACCTGATTCTCACACCTAATCCGGTGGCGACCTGCCTGCTGCGCAAGCTCCACTACCGGTGACCCAGCTCCTAATCAATTACCTCGTGCGACAGGATGAGGCGTCATTCACCCTAGTGCTCGTCCAGAGCAGCGGCGTACCAAAGGCTATTGAATGCTTCTTCGATCGCCCAGCCGACGTTCCTCCCGCGTGATCTAAGCTTGTCGAGACGCTCGAGGTAGATCATACGCTCGTCAGGAGCTAGGCTTGATACGATTTCGAGAGACCGTTCGTACATGCGGATCAAAGCGGCAAAATAGCCTTCATCTTCCATGCTGTAGGATTCAAGAAAGCCGAATGCCTCCTCGCAATAAAATATCGACAGTTCCGCTATTCCATCCGAATGCCCAATGGCTTTCTTGTAATCCGCAATCGCCTTCTTGGCTTTCGAAACCGATACCGACTGGCCTTTCATTAGGTCCGGGGATATCCATCTCGAAATACTCGCCTTGAAGGGCTGGAGCTGATCATGGCCCAAGCCCAAGCGGGCGTGCAAGAATGCCTGGTTGTCTTTGCTCGCAGTATAGAGGTCTTGCACTAGTCCCCGAAGGCCCGCGCGATCGAAATCTAGGAGCGCGGCCTTAACGTCGCCCCAAGTTGGTGACGCATTCTTGCTACGGACCACGGCCACGAACCCTTCAAAGATGGTGAACGAGCTTCTCGGCGGCTAAAGATACACGACTTACGCAAAAGGAGCAGATGGCCGGGTCAAGGATGCCTAACCAGTGACACATGCTCTCCTCCTCTGTAACCGAGGAGTACGACCATGCAGAATCAAGTAAAAGCTGCCCTGACGCCTGATAAACGGCTGCCCTGGAACAAGGGAAAGCTGACAGGGGCAAAGCCACCGCTGCGACCCAAACACGTCTGGTCAATCCGCACGAAACTCCAGATCGAAGGCCGCACTCGCGACCTCGCCATGTTCAATCTGGCGATAGACAGTAAGCTTCGCGGCTGTGATGTCGTCGCCATCCGCGTCGAGGATGTCGCTGGTGGCGGGTACACGGCGGATCGCGCAACGGTCCGACAAAAGAAAACCGGGCGAGCTGTCAGATTTGAATTGAGTGAGCAGACCCGCCAGGCGGTCGATGACTATCTAAAGGCCGCCAACAAAAAACCCGGGGACTTCTTGTTCACGGGCCCTCGTGGTCCAGACCGCAACATGACAACGCGCCAATATGCGCGGCTCGTCTCCGATTGGATTGGAAGCGTCGGGCTGGACCCGAGACTGTTTGGGACGCATTCGTTGCGACGCACAAAGGCTACCCTGATCTATCGGCGGACGGGCAATCTCAGGGCCGTCCAACTCTTGCTCGGGCATACCAAGATCGAAAGCACGGTCCGCTATCTCGGCATTGAGGTGGATGACGCCCTCGGAATAGCGGAACAAGTTGATGTCTGAAGTACCCGGGCAGAGCGGACGTGCTCTGCCCGGCCCTTAACCGCCGCTTTGTGCCACGAGCAGACTTGGCAAAGCTGCTTTTGAGGCGGATTGGCTTCGCTAGGCTAATGCCGACACAAGCCACAGACCCACATGCAGGCCGCGCCCGTCTGCTCCGATATTTGCGGCGAGCGCGTTGCGAACCGCTTCTGTGGCGCGTATCCGTTGCTCGCCCGAGGCATTTTCGAGGAGCGCAGGCAACGGGCCAGCCTGCGTGATGAACGCCATGCTTTGCGTGGTGTCCTTGCCGTGAATCGGCACGTTGGTCGCCTTGAGCGCCACCTCGCGAAACCCGGCCTCAGTCAGGATGCCACGTAGGCGCTCCTCGCGCGCGAGCGAAAACATCCCCGGTGCCAATGGATCCACCGGCGGCTGAGGCGGCACATGCGGCCGTGCAGCCTCGATCGGCACGCGAAACCATGGACTCTCCGGCATGGTCCGAAAACAGACGAACACCAGCCGCCCGCCTGCCTTCATGCCGCTGCGGATATTCGTGAACGCCCTGATAGGGTCATCGAAGAACATCACGCCGAATCGCGAATAAACTAGATCCGCCCAGCGCGGTTCAAAGGCGTAGCTCGTCGCGTCGGCCAGTGCAAAGGCTGCGTTGCTAAGTGTCGCCTCGGTGGCACGATGCTTGGCGAAGTCAAGCATCGGGACCGAGACGTCGACGCCCAACACAGCGCCTGATGGTCCAACAACCTTAGCAAAGGCCAACAGTGTGTCGCCGGTTCCGCATCCGATATCGATCACATGCTCGCCCGGCTTTGCTGCCGCGGCATCTAAGCTGACGCTCGTGACCGACGTGAAGACGTCACTGATCACGGCTTGCTGCGAAACCCATGAGCGACCCATGGTGCTGTTCCAAAACTCTGCTCCACGAGGGTTTGGCGTAGGCGATGGCATTTGGCGAATGTCCTGGTTCTAAAAAAGGCCTATGGAGTTATCCTCATAGGCTGCACGATATCTCAGATCGAACGCAAGGCTGAAATGTCCGCAACGGGTCACAAGCGGCGGTCCGGCCGCTCATCTCGTCATGTCCGGTTTTCCTCTGCGAGCGGCCTTTGCGGCCGCTCAAAGGCAGTTCGGCTGAGAGCCAACAGCAGACTCATGCACCGCATGCAGTTCAATGCTTTGCAATGAATGCAAGCACCTTCTCATTGAAGGCTTGGGGGTTATCAACCTCCATCTGATGAGATGCCGCCGGAATCGTTGCACGTTCTACGCTCGGTAAGCAATGCTCCAGTCTGTCGTTGATGAGACGGAACATCTTAGGACTGCGCTCCCCGTCGAGAAGCAATGTTGGCGATTTCACCTTCTGCACATCCTCGCATGTGGTGGGCGGGAAGAGGTCTCGTGATGAGGCCTCGCCCTTTAGTTCCTGGGCATTGTCCATGAGGCGCTTCAGAACGGGAGGTGGGAGTTTCTCGTACGAACCCTGGCCCAACACGCCGTTCACAAATCTGCGCACTCCTTCTTCGTCATTGCCCTGCTTGAATGCTTCGCTCGTAGCGATTGATCTCGTGATAGCGGCGGTAAGAAGAGCCTCTCCTTCAGGTGTAGTTTTTAGTAACGGCATTATGGGCGGTTCGCCCAGCGTCAGACTGCGAATGACTTCCGGGTGATCTCGTGCGACCAGGAACGCAATAAACGCCCCATACGAATGACCAATGAGATGAACCGGGGGGTAGATTAAGTGCCTTGATGAATGCAGCCAGGTCTCTCGCATGTATGGTGACAGAAAAATCTGTCGAATCTTTGGGCCATTGATTTGGATAGTGATACCGACGACTGTACGAGATTAGTCGATATCCCTTCGACAATGCCTGAAGCTGTCCATCCCATGTGCGGTAATCCTCCAGTGTGCCGTGCACCAACACCACTGGAGTTCCTTGCCCGAGTTCAATGTAATGCAGTGTAAGGTCATTAATTTGCCCCCCTCTTGTTTGCATCTCAGAAGAGGAAGCGCCCTTCTGCTGCGCGAATGACGGACTCGCGACGAAGAACATGGCTGCTACCGATATGAGGACGATGTCTTTCAGGACGAGCGTTCTCGATTGCATATGACTCTCCTGGTGTTGTGAGACGTGTCGGGGTGCTGGCGCGCACACGACCCTGCGCTGGGTGAGTCACGGCCGGCAAGAAGAGACGTCGATCAATTGAAGTGCGATGTCCGCCGACGGTACGCTAGCTAGCCGCTGTCCCATGCAATGACTTTGGCACGTCCGCTTCCGGAGCTAGGGCCAAATCTAGCCGATTTCACCGGCCTGAGGAATGATCTCTCGGCTCGACCAATGTCTCAAATGGGTTCAAAAGGGGCCGCGAGGATGTACGCGGACCGATGTCCGCTCTACTGCTGACGAACGACGTGGTGAAGATCTGAGCCGTCTTCGGCTAAGGGCCTACAACAGACCTCAGCCAAGAGTGCTTGCCACTGGGCTTGTTGTCCGCAGATGGAGGCTTTGCTGCCAACGTGGTAGAGTTGTCTATGGTTCGCAAAAAGCAGCAAGCCCCGTTGGCATTTAAGAACGCATCCAGGCTTGGTGACTGGCTTGAGAAGCACCATGGCACTGCGACCGAACTCTGGGTGCGGATCTTCAAATCAGACACGGGCGTGCCGTCGGTGACGTGGAACGATTGCGTTATCGAGTCCATCCGCGTCGGTTGGATCGACGGCCAGATGAAACCTTTCGACGACATGTCGTACTTGCAACGACTTACCCCGCGGAAGGTGAATTCCAATTGGTCGGCCAAGAACTGCCGTCATGCAACAACCCTGATCGCTGAAGGGCGGATGCTTCCCGCTGGATTGGCTCAGGTCGAAGCGGCCAAGTCGGATGGACGATGGGACACCGCATACGCGGGCTCAGCGGACATGACTATCCCGCAAGACTTTCTCGACGCCTTGGAGGACATGCGCGCGGCGAAAGCGTTCTTCGCGACGCTCGATCGCAGAAATCTCTATGCAATCTACTATCGCCTTCATACAGCGAAGAAGCCCGAGACGCGCGCTAGACGGATCGAGCAAATTGTTGCGAAACTGGATCGTGGCGAGAAGTTTCACTGACCCATGCAGCCTCTCGGAGTCAGTAAGCCATAGCGGGCAGATGATCGGCTGCACTGTGCCGCTTGTGAAGCAAAACCGGCCGTCGCTCCACCATCTTGATCCGGCATCACCCTGGTCCGCAATGGGTCATTTGCGCCGATTTAACTCGCCTACGGTGACTTCCGGTCTAACCCGGTGAACGGACATCTTCAGAGCCGGTCGGCAGGTCTCAAAGGGGCCACAAGCCGACCTGTCGCGGTGCAGTTCCTGAAGTTCGCTAAGGGCCCACAAACCGAAACGCTGTCTTGCCACCCGCGGCCTACCGAACCTGCGCTCGCAGCGCATTCCAAAGAGCAAACAGCTCAGCGGTCGCGGTCTGCTCACCGCCGAGCGCGGTCTGCACGAGAACAAGGTTTAGGTCCGGATCGACAAAGATAAATTGTCCGCGGAGGCCCTGGAGCGAGAAACGCCTGGTGTCTGCGGAATACCAGACTTGATAACCGTACTTCGCCAGGGGTGAGTCTGTGGGAAGCGCATCAGCAGCCGATGCCGTGAGCCAGTCTGCAGGCACGATATGCTTTCCATTCCAATTGCCGTGATTGGCCAGCATCAGGCCGAGCCGCGCCCAATCGCGCAGCACCGCGTTGACATAGGCAAACGTGATTTCCTGCCCGGTCGCATCGACGATCCACGTCGCATCAGCTTCCGCCCCCATTGGCTGCCAGAGCTTTTCGGCGGCATAGTCGGACACGGTTCGCTCGGTGGCAGCCGCGAGCACTAGGCCCAGTACCAGCGATTCAGCGGACGAATAAGAAAAACGCACGCCGGGCGGGGAGAGACGGGTATTGAACTGCTTCAACGCGGAGAGGCTGCCGGGAGAGCCCGGCTCGATCGTGAGACGGGCCAGCTTGTTAATATCGCTGGATCTGCTGCCGTAATCCTCCGAGAATGCGACACCTGAAGACATCAGCAGCAAAGCCTTGATCGGTGTCCGGCCGTATTCGGTGTCCTTCAGGTCAGGGACATAGCTTCCCGCGAGATCATCGACGGACCGGATAGCGCCCTCCTTAACGGCGATCCCGATTAGCAGCGAAAGCACGGTCTTCGCCATCGAGAAGGACGCTAGGCGATCCCTATCGGTGCGTCCGTACTGGTAACGCTCGACTAGGATCGTATTGTCTTTCGCGATCAATAGGCCGGTGACCGGTTGGCGATTGAGGTAGTCGTCGAGCGTCAGCTTGAGTCCGGCGAAGGCATATTGAATGACGGGTTCGTGCGCTGCGCGAGCCAGCGGGATTGACTGTTTCGGAGCACTGATAGTGCGTGCAGGAAACAGCGTGTCATAGCGGCTTAGCGCGCCTACCCGGCAGCGCTTTTGGTCAACATAGTCGATACCCTTGCAATTCGGATATCCGTCCTTCTGGCCAAATTCGTCTGCAGTCGGTCCATCCGCACGAAAGCGGGGACTGGCAGCTTGTGGTGCCGGTTCTGCTTGGGCGAAGGCGCGATGCGAATTCAGCGTGAGCACATCCAAAAGGAGGGGAAATGCCACCGCACTGGCGACGCAAAGTAGCTGTTTGAAGCTTCGTCCAGTCATTGAGTGAGCACCAAAGCAAATGAGGCTGGGGAAGATCATAATTGACCCTCATGCGTTAGCCAATGTCGGCTTGGGGTCAGACTCGGAAGTATCTAATCGCGCGAAATTTCGTCCGCTTCCCCTCAAGGAGCTGACCTAGCCGCCGCTTCGCAGATGGGCGGCTTAGGGCCAGATTCGGACCTCATGCAGCGCAGCAAGCAGGACCTGTTCGATCACCGCGTCGGCACGGGTGCGCGCCGGCTCATTCGGGCAACCCCGCTTTCCGCAGACCCTCAATCATAAGCTTCGAGTTTGATTGTCCGCCCCGAGCGATGAACGCAGATATTGTAAAGGCGGGATCGCCCTCAAGCGCCCGCGCCGCCGCCTCACCCGCCTCCGTGTCACGTCCGAGATGGGCGAAGGCGGACGCGAGAAGGCGGTAAGCTGCCGAAAAGGAGGGGTTGTGACGAAGGGCTTTCTTCCCTGCGATCATGGCCTCGTCAAACCGTCGAAGCTCAATAAGGGCCGTCCCCATCCCAAAGTATAGCATCGGGTCTACCGGGCTCAGGCGCTTGGCGCGTTCAAAGCTTCGAACCGCTTCCTCCCACAACCCCGCAATTCTGTAGACCCACCCTCTGTTGAACCATGCACCAAATGAATTCGGATTGAGCGCGACCGCCCGGTCAGCCATTGCAATCGCACTTTCACCGTCGCCGACCATGTACGCCGAGACTACGGCAGCCGTTGCTAACGTCTCTGCATCACCATGGCCGGCACTCAGGGCCAAGCGAGAAAGCCGAATTGCCTCGTTGCGCTCGAATTGAGGATCAAGCGAGTAGCCAAAAAGGACGTTTCGCATATGACAGGCACCCGCCAAGGAAGCGGCCTCGGCGAACCCGGGGTCAAGCTCCAAGGCGCGATGGAGCAGTCGAAGTGCCTCGGCCAACCCTTCACGTGTCAACAGATAGAACTGCTGCGCGGCGCGTAGAAGGAGGTCATACGCGGTAAGGTTCTCGGATCGCCGTCGCGTCGCCATTGCAAGTTCTGATTCAAACAACCTTGGCCGAATGGCCGAGACAACTGCGACCGTGACTTCATCCTGGAGAGCGAAAACGTCTGTGAGGTCACGCTCGAACCTGTCTGCCCAAATGTGCGCGCCCGTTACCGCATCAATCAACTGCCCTGTGATGCGAATTTTCCCAGATGCCTTGCGCACAGCCCCCTCAAGGACATAGCGCACGCCAAGCCTGCGTCCGACTTCCTTGATATCTACGGCTCGGCCTTTAAAGGTGAAGCTCGAATTGCGAGCGATCACGAACAACCATTTGAACCGCGAGAGCGCCGTGATGATCTCCTCTACCATCCCATCGGCAAAATACTCCTGCTCGGGATCGCCGCTCATGTTCTCGAACGGCAGCACGGCGATGGAGGGTTTGTCGGGAACCGCAAGCGCGCTCTCGGGCGCATCGCTGGGATTTGGACCCGCAACTTCTCGCGCCTCCCGCACTTGTCCGACGAAACGGAAGCCCTTCCGCGGCAGTGTTTTGATCAGGCGCTGTTTCTCGCCGGAATCGCCGATCGCGATCCTGGCGGCATTCAGGCGGGTGGTCAGCGCCGCATCAGAGACGATGCGTCCGTTCCAGATGGCGCTGATGAGATCGTCCTTGCTGACAACGCGCTCCCTGTTTCGGATCAGGTAATCAAGCAGATCGAACGTCTGGGGTGTGACAACGATCACGTCCGTTGCGCGGTGCAATTCGCGCCGGTCAGTATCCAATGCGTAATCCTCAAAGAGATAACGCAAGCTGCCATTCTCCCAGGTAGCCTCGGGCCCTCGGGAGGCCCTCCAGCGCCGCTGGCCCAAAGAATAAGCTGCCGGTAAGGAAAATGTAAGCCACCTGTTAAGCGCGCCAACGCCTGTCGCAGCATCCTCGCTTGGTGAAACGATCCAAGCCTGGACACATCGAATGAGCACGATCCACGGGTCCGCCGAGCTAGGCAAGCAACCGCAAAGCGGCAAGTCTACAGCCCCCTCGAAAGATATTGGGACGCGTTCTGGAATGCACTTCAGGGGTTGCGCAAGCGCGAGAGGCTGCGAACCCAATTGTGCCACCTGAGCGAAAGGGAGCTAACGGATGTTGGTATCACCCGCGGTGAGATCGACTACGTCACTTCGAATCGGTCGAGGCGAGATGTCACAACACCGCATCATTCGATAAGATGGCACGGCGCCATTATCCTTATGCTGCTCTGCACGTGCAGCCTCGGATTCCCGAGCGAGGCCAGAGCTCAATGCACGGCGAGGGATGGTTTGCAAAACCAACTGAGACTCAAGAAGACTGCCTCACCTATTATGCCGCAGGTTCTAGTCAGGTCTGCCGTCGATATTCCGGTATGGAAGAAGATTACAGTAGGGAGGTTTTCAGATTCGTTTGCTCTTCGTAACGCGTTGTATGCAGTAGGTTGTGGTGTCGGAGGCTCGGCTGGGGAAATTCTTGCTCGACCGGCGTTTACCCTCAGCGCCACGAAAGCAGACCTGGAGCTCTTTACGGTATCGGCGGCGGAACTGGGCTTTCAAACCGAGACTGCGTCGCTGGGGCAAATTTATGCCCGCGCTCAACAGCTAGGTTTTGGTCTTGCGGCAGCGGAGATCGCTCCGCACCTGAGGCTTCAATACCTAGATCAGCCGATCGGTGAATTTCTCATTATCGGAATGGAGCCGATCAATACATGGGAAGGCGAGCCGGTCATATTAACTGTAGCCAATGGCGGAGCGGGACTAATCCTCATCGGCCAAGATGGCCGAGCTGACGCAGAGATTTCCGTGGCGTCCCGTTTTGTATTCCTGAGGCCCTATAAAGACGTACCTGCGGAGGCAGCACTCGTCCATCCCTGACTTGCGACACCGTATTGTGATACACTCCTTGTTTAAGGCGGGTAGGTACGAGGTACAGAAAACTATCCCGACTGAGAGCAAAGCGGCCTGGGCGACGATTTCCAAGCTCATGGGTGAGGACCAAAAGCCACATTACGTACGCCAGAAGGGAGATCGCAATGTTTCGCCTCGTCGTTGGTTTCGCCGCAGCGTCCTGTATTTTGATCGGGGTTGCCATTGCCCGCTCAGACGATGTCAAGCGCGTCTCTGCAAACGGGACTGAGCTTTCCTACGTGGAAGTCGGTCAGGGCGAACCGGTCATATTTGTTCACGGCGGCCTTCAAGATTACCGAATGGGCTGCAGCATCTTCCAAGGTTCGCCGATCGCTATCGCGCCATTGCCTACAGCCGCCGCAACCACTTCCCAAATGAGGCAAGTCCTGAGGGCATGCCGGATGGCGCTGCGGATGCCCACGGCGAGGATCTTGCCGCGTTTGTGCGGGCTCTAGGCTTGTCGAAGGTCCGGATCGTTGCGCATTCGTCTGGCGCGCATGCGGCGCTGTTCTTTGTTCTTTGCCGCCGTGCGTCCGGAAATGGTGGTCAGCCTGACGCTCAACGAACCGCCCGCGACGGGCATCCTGGCCGGCGTTCCCGGCGTCGCCGACATGTTGAAAGAGTGGGGCAATGCCCAGGCGCCGGCGAGGGAGGCAGTCAAGGCAGGCGACGTGAAAACCGGCATACCGCTGTTCGTGAATGCTGTCGGCGGACCGGGCGCATATGAACGTCGTTCCAATGCCGACCAGAAAATGAACTTCGACAACGTGGCGTCCTTTCAAGCCGACGCCACAACGAAACGCCCGAGGCCAGTGTTCACATGCGAAATGGCCAAGTCGATCAGTGCGCCAGCGCTTCTGTCCAATGGCGAGCGAAGTCCCAAATTCTTCTATCGAATTGTCGACCAGCTAGAGACCTGCCTACCAAACCGCGAGAGGATCATCATTGCCGGAAGTTCGCACACCGTGCCTGCAGAAGCTCCTGACGCGTACGATCAGGCTGTCCTTACGTTTATGAGCAAACATTAACGCCGCAAGTCCGGTTTGGGTCACGTGTGGACGGCGCCCTGGCAAGAACTTTCTGACGTTTTGCAGCATT
>NZ_JAGWDK010000009.1 GCF_018398875.1 Bradyrhizobium sp. sGM-13
GAAAGTGTAACCCATGTGTCCGGTACGTTCTGTCACCTATGTCTCGGGCCGCTCATAGGGGCATTTTGCAATCGGCCGGCCCCTTGGCGCCTCGACTGGGGGCACAAAGGGGGCACAAAAACCGTTTCCGCCCGCCTTGGCACAGCCTGAGGCCAAGATCTTCGGCCTCTATTTTCTGTGGGGGTTTCAGTCGCCATCGCTGCACCGTTCCACCGATCCGCCAGCGCGTCGGCAATCCCGATAGGCCCAAGGCTCGATGTAGCTCCCGGCAATTTTCGCGGCGCCATCATTGCCCTATTCTGAATTTGAGCCTGCAGCCTGGTCGCCCCTCGTCGATCAATTCAACGCCGGCCGCGCCCCGAGGGCATCCATCACTGCCTTGATGGCATCGATCCACTTCCCAGCGTTGCGGCGCCCTTCCCCTCCATCGCCGAAATTGTCGTCAGGTTTAGCCCGGCCGCCGCGGCGAGCTGCGCCTGACTGAGCCCGGCAAGCGCGCGAGCGGCCCTTGGTTGGTTTCCTATCGTAAGCATATTGGCGGGGCTCCTAAAGCTGATGGTTATCCCCGGGCGCGAGGGAGATGTCAGAGCGTTCATCCGGCTGGAAGAGGATGCGGGGTCCCAGCTTCGGCACCTTCTTTCTCGGGTTTCGTTGCGAAAAACGTCCGTACTTTCAAGCGCATTTATCATGACGCTCGCCGAGATCCGGAGAACATGAAATGAGCATGAAGGGTCAGACCCAGAGATACTATCGCCAATCAAGGGTCTCGTTGATGGCCGATGGATTCGGATTGGACCGGTCTGATCCGTTTTCGATGAGCACTAGGCCAATGTTTTCTAAGGTCTCGCTTGCTATGTTCGTGCTGATTTTGGTGCTTGCTGCCAACGTTGGCAGCAAAGCGGACGACCTACTACCGCAACTGAGGAAAAACTACGAAGATTGCGTCTACCGCGCAGTTCGTTCGCAAGCTGAAAAACTGAGGTCTACGGGCGGCACCTCTGAAGCGATCGAGCTAGCATTCGAAGCTTGTCAAAGCGAAGAACGAGAAATCGTAGAGCACCTAAATGCCATCGGCATGGCGTCAGCTACGGTTGATAAGGCCTTACGGGCCTTCAAACTGAGGCTGCAGAAGACGGTTCGATAAGAGAGATCGGGCGAGAGATTGCAAAAGGTCTAGATAATATTGAGCGCCTTAGAGACAACCGCTCTCTGATTGCTAAAGGTAGATGTTTGAGGCAACGCGTTTCCACCGGTCGCTTCCCCCAATAGAAGCCTCAATTTCTTTTGCCGGCTGCGCCACATACAGCAAGACTCGCAGGAAGTGCCCGCCAGGGTGAACAAGACGGCCCTAGCAAGATGCGCCAGAGCCGTCCACTTCCGGCGGGAGCCTGTTTGGTGACGCAAACCGGAAGCCACGGAATCGACTCATTCAAGCCAACATCGTTCCTAATAGAGGGCCCGACGCTCGACGATTCCAGACGACACGCGCCCGGCCTTACCACCGCGGTCACGCCTAAAGAGATTTGCGTTTGCTCGGAACGTTCGAATAAACGCGTTGGTTGTTCTATCATTATGAAAGGACAACCCATGAAGCTCACGACAATCGCTTTGGCGTCAGTCCTCACGCTCGGGTCCACACTCGCATTTGCACAAGCTGGTAGTTCTAGCGATGCCGCTGCTGCCGGCGGCGCGACGGGCGGACCGGCCGGGGCTGGTTCTTCCACCGCAGTCAAGGGCGACGCGACGGGTCCCAGCGACACCCGGGACAGTGCACAAGGCTCCGGTTCGGGCGATGCCTCAGCCGCTGCCGCCGGTGGTGCGACTGGTGGGCCAGCTGGGGCTGGTTCCTCCAGTGCTGTTAAGAGCGACACCAACACCACAGGCTCTTCAAAAGACCCCGTGCGGCGCTAACAACCATCAGAAGAGAATGAAGCGCGACACAGTTTTTTGCTTCGACCGGCGAGTTGCGCGAGTCCGCCTCTTCGGGCCCTTGTCCTTTGAGGCTCAGCCTGCGCCGTAGGGCTTGTTGAGAAAGTAATCGCGGTTGCCGAGCACCCTCAGCGTACTGATTGATCCGCGACCGTGATCGCCTGGACGTGCTGATAACAGTAGCCTTCACGCGCGGCCGGCTGGCGCAATTCGGCCAGCGCCATAAGCCATGCTATCCGCCTTCTCGTCGTACCGCTGTAGCGGCTCCGGCATTACCAACTCCGGCCGCCAAGCACGCGCCCTTTTGGCAGACCGCCCTGCTCTTTCCTGAGCCGGTCCCGCTCGCCGCACAGGTCTTCTATCTTCGCCAGCATCCTCGCTAGCAACAGCTCAGCCGCTGCAGTCGATATGCCGGCGCGCTGAAGCTGGAGGATTTCCTTCTGCCTTCCGACCTGGACGCGCATGTGTTCGATTTCGGAACGGACGTGATCTAGGCCCATAGCTCTCCTTCAATGCTCTCTGGATTGTCCGGTAGAGGCCTTCGGAGCGGCGCCCAAGGGCGCCGTAAAGCCGAAGCCGCCTAAACAGGATTTCGATCTCACGGGTGCCTTCCATTTCACGCCAGCGTGAACCGGCGGGCCTGAGACGTTCTATGTCCCTACCCGCGGCATAAGCCTGGGCAGGATATCGACAAGGCCGGCAATCACGAAATACTGCCACGTCCGAATGCCCGACAAATCGTCTGCCTCACGTCTTGGGCGAGCCCATGCCGTGAGTAGCGTCGTCATAGTCACAAGCATAGGTCAGCAAGGTAATGCCGCCTGCCGGGGTAGTTGGGTCGATCTTCAGCAGCTCGTAAGCCGCATCCTGCTCAACACCCCCCGCCTGATCTAGCGCCGCCCTCGATCGTCTATCGCGCTCTCCATTTCAGAAATATTAATTTAGACGTTTGAGGAGCAGCAACTATATGACGCTCCGGAACCGCGTTTATTGGGCGTCCATCATTCCGAGCCGCTACAATTGCTTTTACTCATTTTTGTCCTGCCATGTGTAACGCAGCGGACAGACCTTCACGCTCCCACGGGAATAACCTGCAAAGTTCTGAGTGGTGCGCTGGTAGGAGGATTAAAAGATGGATCAATTTATTTCAAGAGAGCAGAGTCTCTCGCAGATACACCTCGATCTTTCCCACCGCATGGCCGAACTTCAAAAGCTCAGAGAAGCGGTCCGTATTGCGGAGGCGCTGCATGCGTCAACGGCGCAAAGGCGTCCCCGACCTTCACCGAGCGACACCGCTTCGTACACCGAATCTCGATTGGCGGGTTAGTTAGGTCGGCGGCTTCGCACGTCGAGCGGGGTTCGCGCTTGCTGCATCGCTCGGCGGCTGGTTGAGCTGACGCAATCGATCTTCTAGTGCTGCCTTTTTGGCGAGCAGTTTTTCGCGGAGAACTGACTGCATCTGTTGGTGCAGTTCGAACAGTTCTTCGATCGACATTGACTCCCACTCACTCCGCATGACGCGTCCCGGCGATCATGAAACCATTTGAATTATTGCTCACGATAGAAACTTCAGAGATATGGAAGAGAGGCTCAGTCTCAATGTACTGAAGAAAGTTTAATGAGGGCGGCAGACGGTCCCGACCGTCTAGCGCGTTTCTCGAGCTATCTATCGCGAAGAAAAATGGCCCCAGCGCCAGAACGCCGAGGCCATCCAAGTTACCTTCCAGCTAGACAGGAGTAGTGGAGCCTACCTAGCACGCACACGAAAGCGGGAAAAAGTGGCAATTTCTATGCAATAGTGAACACATCCCCGAGTTTGTAGCCTCTGGCTTATCTCAGTTCCTGAGTCAGAAGCCGAAGGGGCCGCAATGGAAAAGAAGGTCCGCGTTTCAAAACGGAAACCGTTCAGGTAAGCACAGGGTAAGCAGGCTGGCGGAGACACGTCGGGTCGATTCCCGTGCTTAGCAAAAGATGCGTAGGCATTGCTGCCCTTTTCGCGGACGGTTGGTTGCAGAACTCTTGTCGGAGACGCGACCGCGCCGATATTTCCCCGCTAAGAAACGACTGGTCCGCGGCGGTTCAGGCGGCCTAAGCTGGCGCGCGTCGCGATCCGGGAGTACCGCCCCTAAAACTTTTATTCAGGAGCAACCCACCCGTTTTGGGACCCAATCTTTAGAATTGCGAGCAACGAAAGACTGGATTTCGCAGGCTTGAATTTCCCGCTATAAAGAAGGAATTGCTCTGGGAAGAATGTCGCTGCCCTTGATTTCAAAGGACAAAAAATTCATCCGGAAATTCGTGGAAAGTGACTCTTTGGGAATTTCACGCCTCTGAAATTCCGGGATAGTCCGGCCCGCTCGTCAGTATTCATTACCCGGATAACATTCCGGCGCGCCGCTTCGTTTCACTGTCACGAATCCATAGCCTTGGGTCCTTACACTAGGTAGGCGGCACAGTTTATGCCTGCTCCCGGAGCGTGAGTACAGGAGACCTCAGATTTCCCATCATTGATTTTCGACCGATTATTAGGAGTACAATATGATTGATGAGAATTGCGCTCGGCTTAGAACGCATCGCGGCAACATTCAGCGCTATCGCCAACTGCTAGAAACCAGCCTGACGGACTTCGAACGCGAATTTGTTGCCAAACGGCTCACCGAAGAGCTGTCGGCCATGGAAACCCTCTCTGCGATGACGCCAGCAATCCCATCCCGGGATTCACGAGCACGGCCTGACCACAAGCTGTAAAGGAGGCCCCGGCGTATGTCGTTCGAACCTCGTACGCCGGGCCTTTAGCGCCCTACGATGCAGACGGTCGCGACCGAGAGAGTAGCATAGCAGGGCTGGTAAGGGGCGTAGAGGTGCAATATGGAACAGTCGCTTGAAGCCCGGACGCATCGCCTTCTGCAAATCTCGATCGACCTTCACGACCAAATGGCTGAAATTCAGAAACTTAGAGAGATGGTGCGATCAGCGGAGGCCGCAGAGCGCGCCAAGAGCCGGTCCATGCTGCGACCGTGGCGCAGCCCGTCGGCGATGAGCTGAGCGTCTAAGTAAGTGGACCAGCGACTGCAAGATTTCGTCGGCCCGACATCGCTCAGCGGCTGGTCGAGCATCTCCAATCTACGCTCGACCTTCACGGCGCGTTTGAGAGCAAGTCTGCCCAGGCTTTGGCGACCTTCTGTTCTCCCGATGAGCCGAAATGGCAATCGTCGTATCGATCCAAATCGTCAAGCAGGGCGTCTGAATTAACTCCGCTTCTCAGATTGGCACCGCGCTCAGGGAGCGCCAGTTGAGCGCGCGCGACGGCGTTGTCGGGAGAGTGGGAGCGCGTTCCTCCATTTGTTGCACCCAAGCACTTGGTCGCGATGCCAATGTATACCGGCGCCGCCACGTTATGAGATCTCAACGAGTTAACCAGCGACAAGAAGCGGTCGCGGTAGTCCTTCTCGCTCGTTCCCTTCACGTAGTCGATCTCACCTTGCACCCAGAGTACGTGCGTCACAAGATGCCCTTGCCGCTGCAGACGGCTCGCGGTGTCGGTCATGATTGCGTTCAAATCGCCGCCCGGCCCCCAACGAGAGACCTCAGAGCCGCTTATGGACACGGGAGCCAGTATGACTTGGTCGAACGATCCGCGTTCCAGCAGAAGATTGCCGAGCTGGGTCCAATACTCACCGCCGATGCCGTCGGATCCCAGCAGGGGCGACGCGGCGACATAGCATCGTCCATCGAAAAAATTCACAACCTTCTCTCCGTGTTCCGAGCGGAACCGTTGCCCCCCGTGATTTCCAGCGTTGGACTGCCCGATCAGCAGCAGAACGGCTGTACGGTTCGTCTGCTCCGGGCAGGTGACAGCTTTCTTCTGATCGCCCGAAACGAGCCGTCCCGTTTGATCAAACGTGTAAAGGTCTTCAGGAGCCGTCCTGCCGGCGAAGCCAGCCTTCAGCGCCTGCAAAAACGGAAACGGAAATAATTGCTGGCGCGCGCTATACGCTCCAAACAAGTACGTCGCGGTCAGGACAAGAATTGCTAACAAGAACCTCACGGGCGACATCTGCATTCAGAACACCTGAAAATTTGGCTCAGCGTTTTGGGCAATTAGCGCGACGATTGATGGCGCGAAAAGGGCCTTGGCCAGCAGTGCGTTATTCTGACACCCCGAGCGGGACACCACAGTTGCGGCCGTCCTTTTGCTCTTCGCGTGACTTTGAGCCACCTCCCGCTGGTGCCCTCACGGGCGCGCATATCAATCTCCGGTCAAGCGCTTTGCCGGCGCCCTCTGCTACTCGCGCTGCGCCGGTCTCGATATCGTTCGCGCAGCGGCAGAGCGCCCCGACTGGCATAGTCGATGCAGATGAGGCTCTCATGATCAACGGAGCAAAGGCCGCGCCTGATCACCATCCCTTTGACCGGGAAGGAGGTCTTTCGCTGGCGCCGAAACTGCGTTTGAAGGTCAGGGTTCCTTCCGTAGTTCTCCGGCCGTGAACATAGTTCCGCCTTCCCGGTTGCGTTAATAGCGCCGGTACAGTTCCGGGTGAATTAGAAAAAGACGACGTGACGCCCAGTTGAAAGCTCATCCCTTGGAAGCTTCGTAGGCTCAAGACCGTCCCGTCGAAATGTTAGTTAGTCGTAGCGCAGATGCGCGGTGGCGGGTGCCATTGCATTTGACACGGAGCACCAAAATGGTTTCCACGCCGGACAACAAGTTCGTGGAAGAGCAGATCGAGAGCTGTCTTTCGAACCTGCTAAGCGAAGCCGGAGTGCATCCTTCGGCCCCGCCGACCACCATGAAGACGTCTCGCGCCCTGCGGGCAACGATTCATCGATCGGCGGGTTGGCGCTATGCGGTTTTCGTCGGCTCTCTCGTGACAGCATCAGTTGGTGGCGCTACTTGGTGGTTGTCCTCCTCAGCTCATACAGCGATGATAGCCCCCTCGGACCCAGCACCTCTGTCAGAGGCCGCGCCGGGAGCCGTCAAAGACGCAGCGCCGACTGCCGTCGCCATGTTTTCCGACTTGGCGCAGCAACTCCAACCGATGACGCGCGATCTCGCTGCCTTGAGGCAAGCGGTAGAACAGCTCAATGTGAGGCAAGAACAATTGGTCCGCGACAATGAAAATGTCGCGAGCCAACTCAAGGCGAGCCATCAAGAAATGGCCCGCAACAACAGTATCATCGAGCAGGTCAAGGCGACCCAGATCCAGATGGCGCGCGAAAGCCAAACGCTCACCGAGCGGCTCAACGCAAGCCAGGAACAACTCGCCCGCGTCATCGCCAACGCTTCTGAGCCAACGGTGATGCCTGCAGAGCCAAAGGTGAGCCCCGAACAGCCAAAGGTAATGCCCGAGATACCACTGCCGCGTCCGCGGCAGTCGGCCAATGTCGCCCAGGCGCAAAAGCCGTCGCCAACCCCGGCCCGGCCGCAAGCCCAAAAACAGCAATCGCCATTAGCATGGCCGTGGTCAGTGCGCTAATGCCGTCTACCTTCCTTTCTGCGACGTGATGAGAAGTAGCGCAGCATTGCAGTGGTTCGCATGACATTGGCATTTCCCGTCCAGCGCGTGATTGCGCCGGCAGATGCAAGAGCCTGGGTCGACAATCCATGAAGTGCGTTTCGCGCTGAACTGACTGGGTGTGACAGGCACGAAAATAGCCGGCCGTGCATGCAGGAGCGCGAACCGGGGCCTCGCGCGCGCTGCTGAGGTGGGAGAGCTCCCTAAGCGGTTCGATCACCTCGGAGACCGCATGAAAAGGAGGGCCGTCCCTTTGCCTCAGGGACGTATCACCCAATAGCGTCGGGCTTCTGGAGCATCAGCGCAAGCAAGCCGTCCGCGCACCACCCTCTCCGAGGAGAAATTCTAAATCGCTCCACTCTCAGGAAGAACTTGGGGAGACAAATTCGTCGTTCTTGCTGCAGCGCCTCCAAACGCGGTTCTCCGCATATTGGAATCATCGGTAACTTGTCACCTTTTACGGCGCTGTAGGTTCTCCAGCGGGAACACGGTTTCATGAACTTGCGTTGTCCTGTTGTTTTTCCAATAGTGCGAGGTTCATCATGCGTATTCTGTTTAGAGTTGTCGCGATTGCGGCAATCCCCGCTTGGTTCGGCGTACATACAGATTCTGCTGCAGCTCAGAGCTTCAACGAGAGATGGTCGATCATTCCAAAGGCGCACGCAGAACCGGCTCCTCCTGAAGCAGCCGACCAGATTAACCAGGAAGTGCAATCTCAAATCGGAGGACAGCCGACGCGGTCTTCGGAAGATCGCGTAACTCGTCGATCTTCCAACCGGGTCTTTTCCGGAAATGCCTCTTACTACTCATACTCGAAAGGAAAAACAGCCAGCGGCTCCGCGTTCAACCGGGATGCATTGACCGCAGCTCACCGTAGCCTGCCGTTCGGCACAAGAGTTCGCGTAACCGATCTTGCGAGCAACAAGTCGGTGGTAGTTCGCATCACCGATCGTGGCCCTTGGGTACGCGGCCGCGTCGTCGACGTTTCGCTCGGCGCCGCGCGCAGCCTGGGGATCACAGACCGCGGCGTGGCCCAGGTTCGTGTTGAGGTGCTTTAGCTTGCGTCTGCCCAGCGACTGAAATGGACTTAGCGAACGAGCTGCGAGACTGTAGGCCGCTCCCTGGATCGATGGTGAGGCGTGCGGCGCGTGACCGGCAGCCGGTCCTTTAGCCGCTCAAAACAAAATCGCCGCAATCATGGCGCTCTTCATGACGCGCCCACGATGACGAGCCATATCGACTCAAGCTGTATTGAAGGACAGCGAATTCATAGAGATTGACGTACGAGATTGACGGTACCGAACGCGGCAAACCGGCCGACTATTCCATCCCCTCAAGCTCGCGAACGTCCCATAGTGAAACTGCCAGGATAATGAGCGATGGCGTCCACGCGAGCATGGCTCCAAATGCTATCGCTTGCAAAGTGGTCATGGATCTTTCCCAAATTTCCACCCACCAACCAACATCAGGAAACTAATTTGAACCTTCAGTTTGACCAGAAGTTACCAACACAAACCTTTTCTGCGCGAAGAGTTCCCCGCCTGGTGTGACTTTCCGGGAACAGTTGAATGTGTGAGATGCAGCGCTTCCAAACAAGCGCGGCGCCGACGTCAGGCTGCTCTTCGATCACGCCGGTGTCCAATTCCCCTTAGGTATGTCGCCTAACGGGCAGACAGTGATTTGAATTAAATATTATTATCATCTCGAATTAAATCAGCATAACTCGTCTAAATTACTGGCTCGGAGGCAGTCATGGATGACCGCGAGCAACAAGAGACCGAAGACCGCCGGAAATTTCTGATTTCAGCCGGCAGGTTTGCAGCCGTAACACCCCCAGCAATAACGCTGCTGCTATCGACCTCTCTCACCTCCGATGCGATCGCGCATTCTGGCGCGAGCGTCCGTGGCGGGCCGAAAGGCAACAACGGCTACGGCAACAGCGGCGGCGACGGCAGCCCAAACGGCAAGCCTGACAAGTATCGCTAGGTACGAGTATTGGCCGCCGACATCAAACGACTTTTTGAGCCAACCAGTTTCTGGAACCAGCTGCCCAACCCCAACCCGGAAGAAGGCGGCCCCAGCACGTCAAGGTCTTCGCCACCACCACCGTCGCGGAAAGCTGGTTCGAGGAAAATGATCCCGAAGGCGTAGCGTTCGAATATGAAGTTCTGGAATGAACCGCATCGGCCGCAGGTTCCGCGAGCAGCCCTGTCCGCATCGGGAAAAATAGGCAACTACTTAGGAACTTATCATCGCGAAAGTGGTATCCTTCGAGCGCTGGGTGCATGGTGAGCGTAGGAGGGGCTGATGAGGGCTAAAGTCCAAATTCCAAGCTACTACCTGTATCAATTAGACAAAGATAACACTGAGATACTCCGAAAGTTTGCGGAGCTCGCGACTCTGCGGGAGCTGGTTCGACAAAAAGAGGCAGCCCTGCGCGCGGAGCGAGCGTATCGCGAAAGATCGACGACTATGTTGCCGATTAAGGCCGGCGATCCTTCCCGCCGTCACTATCGGACGGCCGGTTGAGTTGACGTATTCGATCTTCCAGCAGCTTCTTCCTGGCGGTCAGTTTTTCACGAAGAACTGACTGCATCAGCTGGTGAAGCTCGAACAGTTCTTCAATCGACATTGACTCCCACTCCCTAGGCATGACGCGTCTCCGCGATCACGAAAGCAGTTTGCTCATCGAAACTTCAGAGATATGGGAGAGAGGCTCAGTCGCAACGCACAGAAAATATTAAATTAGGATCTACGGTTCGAGAACCTCACCGCGCGCCCTAAGCTGGCAAACGTGAAGAAGAAGGCCCTGGCGCGGGGATCGCGCCGGGGCCATCGGAGTATTCCCATTCCAATCAGCCAGACAGCGCAGTGGGTACCCGTCTAGCGCTCCCAGATTAGCGGGAAAACCTGGCAATGTCTGCCAAATAGTCAACAGAGCGGTGAAGAGAGGGCGGACAATGAAACCAGTTCCGCCGCTTGTACGCTCGGGGTGGAAGGCGCCAAATGATCGCCTAGGAACCACTCGGTGGCCCCCCAAGTTTCTACCACGTGTCAACTTGTTTGACTTTGCACAGGGGCGTTTGATGAAGGAGCTCTCTGCGCTCGAGTTGGCCATAGCGTCAAGCCTAATGGCCGGCGCCATGCAAGCGGCAATGCTTCAGTCGATGGTCCGCAATAATCTCATTACCGCCGAGGAAGGCCATGAGATATACGAGCAGGCACTTTTGATGCTTGAGACTAACCAGACCATGGCTTCCTCGCCAGACGTGTTCGAGGCAGCTCGCGAACTGATCGAGCAACATCTTCGGAGTACATAGACCAATCGGCTGCCTATTCGGAAAGTTATTGGTCTACCGCGGCGACCGCTCGGAGGAAGGCGGACCGACAAATGGTAGCGCGGCCCACCCCTCCGCGTTGCACCTAACCATCTGAGGCATTGTCGAATAAGACTCTGACCAGGGTCACGGTTGGACGCGAAAGGGGTCAATATTCGAAGCCCAGACACAGCAGAACAACCTGCGACCCCGTAGCCGTTCGCCAAGCGGAACAGTTCGGCATCGGAGGCGTTTTTTTCGCACTGAAGAAACGCCGTTGGGGACGCATGTGCTGACGCGAAACGACCGAGCTGCGTTTGCGCTTAAGTGTCCCGCGTGCAGTCGGGCGACGCCACATCGGTTTCTTTACATCAAGAACGGTTGCGACATCTTTCAATGTCGTGACTGCGGACTGGGACGCACCGAGGCATCGAGCTTCGATCCCCTCGCTTATTATGACGATGGCTACTTTTCCGGCCGTCAGTCGGACGGCTACGCCGATTATCGCGGCGCCGAACCCGTGCTACGGCGCGAGTTCGCCCGCACGGTCGAGTTCATCCAGCACCGCAAGCCGCAGGGCCGCCTGCTCGAGATCGGTTGCGCCTACGGCTTCTTTCTCGATGAAGCCCGCCGCGCGGGATTTGAGGTGAGCGGCATCGAGCCGGCGGGCCAGGCTGCTGCCCATGCTGGCGATCTCGGCTTGAACGTCATCTGCGGCCTGCTGAGCGAAGCGACTCTCGAGCCGCTAGGCACCCTGGATGTTATCGTCCTCCTCGACGTCATCGAGCATCTGCCCGACCCGCAGGGAGCCCTCGCGCTGCTCGCGGACCATCTTCGGCCGGACGGAATCATCGTGCTGACGACCGGAGACTTCGGCTCCTTGGCGGCGCGGTCAACCGGCGCGCACTGGCGCCTGATGACGCCTCCGCAACACCTGTGGTTCTTCAATCGCGCCAGCATCGCGTCTCTGGCCCAATCGGTCGGCTTTCGCGTCGAGAGTTCCGATTACCCCTGGAAATTCGTGCCGTTCTCGCTGATCGCCTTCCAGGTCGGTCGCATGCTCCGCCGCAAGATCGCGGCCAGCCCGACCGGCAACCGGTTCGCCATTCCGGTGAACCTGTTTGACGCGATGCGCGTGGTCTTGAGCAAGGCGCCACCATGTCCGGATACGAGCCCCCCATGATGGAGCGCCTGAAGGTTGGCCAGATCGCATTGTTGCCGGCGCGTCTCCCGGTTGGAATCGCGGTGATCGGCTGCGGCCTTGTTGTGGTTTGTTCTCGTTGTGGCTTGTTCTTGTTGTGGGTTGATGGGACATGACCAGCCGGATTCGCAATCCCTGGATCGTTGTCGCGGCGTACAATGAAGCGCCGATGGTCGGCAGCGTCGTGTCCGGCATTCGCCACGCCGGATATGCAGTCGTCGTGGTCGATGACGGCTCCAGTGACCGGACCGGCGACGTTGCGTTACTCGCAGGCGCGGTCGTCGTCCGGCATCCGGTCAACCTCGGACAGGGCGCCGCGCTGCAGACCGGCATCGACTATGCCCTCCAGCGGCGTGCGGATGCGCTTGTCACGTTCGACGCCGACGGCCAGCACTCCCCCGTGGCCATCGCGGCGCTGCTCGCGGCGATCGAGCAGCCCGGCATCGATTTCGCGCTCGGCAGCCGCTTTCTCACCGGCGCGACGACAAATCTGCCGGTGTCGCGCCGCATCCTGCTCAGCGCCGCGCTTTGGTTCACGCGCGCGAGCACCGGACTGCCGGTCACCGATACCCACAATGGCCTACGGGCGATGACCGCGCGCGGCGCCCGCGCGATCTCCTTGCGACAGAACCGAATGGCGCACGCGTCCGAGATCCTGCACCAGATCGCGCAGAGCCGCCTGCGCTTTGTCGAGGTGCCGGTGAACATCGAATACAGCGCCTATTCGCTTGCCAAGGGTCAACGCATCACCGATGCGCTGGCCATCCTGATCGATCTGTTTGCGCGGAGGCTCTACCGATGATCGCGCAGCTCTTGTTGACGGCCTTTCTGGCGTTGGTTCTGATCTACGCCTGGTCGGAGCATCGGACGGTGCCGATCATCGGCCCGCTCGCGAGCGGCGCTGCGCTCGCCGGCCTCTACTTCGTTTGGGTGCCGGAGCATGCCACCGCGCTTGCGGCCTTCGTGGGAATTGGCCGCGGCTCCGACCTCATCGTCTACACCTGGGTCGTGATCAGCCTGCTCATCATGCTCAACTTGCATCTCAAGTTGCGGCTTCAGCTCGATATGATCACGCGGCTGGCGCGCGCCGTCGCGATCGATCGCGCCAAGGAGAGCCGACGTGAGGCAGGCCCGCCGCGAAAACGTCGCCCGGTCATGTTGGGCCAAAAGGCCGAGGCGCCCCCGATCGAATTGCAGGCGAAGAAGTAGATGCCCTTGTCAAGTCGCGCCCGAAATTGGCGTCACTCGCCGAGCCCGCGACGATTGGCGTAGATCTGGGCGAACGGGCGGCCAAATCGCGTGACCTCATCAACCAGTACGGCCGACGTATCCTTGGCACAAGGCCAGCGCTCGGTGGCGATCAGGTAGTCGGCCTTCTGCAGATCGGTTTCGGCAATCCAGTTGCGACGGAACATCACGCCGGCCAGTTGCTCGCGCCAGCCCAGGCAGACCAGCACGCGCGGCGGATCGCCCGCGAACCGGCCTTCGGCGTCAATTCGACCCTCGAGGCGGCGCAGCGCCACGGGCGTCGCCATGCCCCAATAGTCGAGATCGAATCGGCCGTAAGCGCCGGCGACGCCGCCTGCCAGACTGTTCATTGCGATATATTCGAGCGGATGCAGGATGACGAGCGTCACCACGATGACGGCCGCGTGCGCGACCCCGAGGGCCACGGGCACAATCGGGAGGCGTCGCAAGAAGGGCAAGAGGCTCATCAGCCCGCGCGCGGCCACGATGGCGAGCATTGGGATCACGAACAATACGTGGCGGACACCGTCATAGAGCGTCGAGCCCTGCAGGATGAGCACCCCGATGGGCCCGAACGCCGCCACACTGACGACCAGCACCGCGCGCGATCCAGCGAGCTCGGCCGCAACTGGTCGCAGTCCCACGGCGCCGGACCGACGCAGGGCGCTGAGGGCGGCGCGCGTCCACGACCCTGCAGCACCGATCCAGGCCGCCATGCCGAGCAACAGCAACGCCAAAAAGCCCTCGGGCAAACGCGCCGCGAGCTGTCCGGGGATGTACCAGGCGGGCAGTTTATCGGTGAACGTGCGCTGGCCCCAGTTCTGGAATTCGAACGAGGTGTCGAGCGTAGCAAAGTGCCGATAGGCCTCGAGGAATCGCATGAGCGGATGACCAGTCTGCAACCACGGCCAGAGCGCAATCGCCGTCAGCCAGGCGACGAGGATGACGAGCAGCGTATGCAGGGCGATCTGGCGCAATTGGCCATAACCCGCGCGGCCATGGCGCAGCAGCGCCTCGAGCGCGCACAGGCTCATGCCACCGACGAGGTAGGCGTGCGTGATCACCCCGCCGGTGCGCGTCCCAATGGCGAGGCCAGTGGCAAGGCCCGTCGCAAGGGTCAGAGGCCAGCTCGGGACCTCCTGCCGCACCATCAGGACGATCAAGAGCGTCGACCAGCTCATGGCGAACAGGAACGGCACGTCGATCGGGGCGAAGAACAGGTTGCCGTACAGGAAGCCGGTCAGCAGGCACAGGATGAGCGCCGTCAACCCAGCCCAGTACCCGACCGTGAGCCGTGCCATCGGCACGACGGCGGCGAGCCCAGCGAGGCCGAACAGGAAGGTCATGGCGTGCCGGACCGTGATCGGGCTCGCGAGCTCAAGCGACTGAACGGCCGCGACGAGCATCTGAAACCACGGTCCATACATCCACAGATACTCTTCGACCGTCTCGAACTGAGACCGGTCCGTAAAGGCGCTCGTGTACCAGGCAAGCGCCTTGGGACCGTAATCATCGGTATTGAATTCGTCGGTCGACAGCCCGTAATCCGCGGCGGTCGCAAGCCCGATGATCAAGGCCACGCTCAGCACAAGGAGCACGAGCAACGTCTCGGCATGGCGAGCAGCAAATGCGAGGCCGAGCTTGGGCCTCGTAAACCCAGAGCCGTCGTCATCCACCTGTTCAAGCACCATGCATTGTCCTTAACGGTTGCATGACAACGCACTGGTGCCGTCCGGAAATGTGGTGGGAATTCGCGCGGCGGGATCGCCACATCGCTACCACCACCAACGCGATCGAGCGGCAGCACGAGGAGCTTCACGCGGCGGATCGAGACTCAGACGGATCTACCATCCATCGGCCGACACCACCGCCTGCATCACATCAGGCGACATCCAGCTAAATCGCTTAATCGAGAACGAACCCCCAGCGCACCTCAAGTGTTGTTCATGGGCTTCCATAACCCGGCTGAAGGGAACTTTGTTCCGCGTTTCAGGTCTCCTAACTAAGGCGATAGCAATGACGATCCTTATCACCGGAGGTGCCGGGTACATTGGGAGCCACATGGTGCACGAACTCGCTGATCGTGGCGAACTGCCCATCGTGATCGATGATTTTTCGTCGGGGTTCGAATGGGCAATACCATCCGGCGTTTCGGTTTTCGTTGAGGACATCGGGGATCAGCGGCGAGTTGCGCACCTGATCGCGAAGTATGGGATTTCGGAGATCATTCATTTTGCGGGTTCTGTCGTCGTGCCGGAGTCGGTTGCCGAACCGCTTCGATATTACCGCAACAACACCGCAAATACCCGAAGCCTGCTCGAGATCGCAATCAGGAGTGGAGTGCGGCGTTTCATCCTCTCGTCGACGGCCGCAGTGTATGGGAATCCGCCAGCAAATCCTGTCCCGGAAGAGACCCCCGTTGCGCCCCTATCACCTTACGGCTCATCCAAATTCATGGCCGAAACAATGCTGCGTGATGCTGCACGCGCTCATGGCCTACGCTACGTCATCTTGAGGTATTTCAACGTAGCAGGCGCCGATCCTGCTCTGCGCACCGGACAGGCAACGCGAGAGGCAACGCATCTTATCAAGGTTGCAGCAGAAACCGCCGTGGGTCTGCGAGAGAAGATGCAGGTTTTCGGCACCGATTACCCCACGCCTGACGGGACCTGCATTCGCGACTATATCCACGTGAGCGACCTCGTAAACGCTCATTATCACGCGCTTTCATACCTGCGCGGTGGTGGAGAATCCCTGACGCTAAATTGCGGCTACGGCCGCGGCTTTTCGGTCTTGCAGGTGATCGAGGCCATGCGGCGCGAATCCGGAAACGATTTTCCCGTGGAACTTGCCGCCCGCCGGCCTGGCGATCCGGCGGAGATCGTGGCGTCGGCGGAACGGATGCGCAATCTGCTAGCCTGGCGGCCTCAATGGGATGATCTTTCCCTGATAGTCCGCCATGCGCTCGCTTGGGAACGTAAACTGTTGGCACAAGGTAACGCGACGCAGCGCTTGGCAACTACGGCTCTTCATCCCAACAGCGGAGATCCGCCACCTAGGACCGTTTGGGTCAGCAGGCCTCGGTCGAGCCGCGTATTCCGCGCCTCGCAGGACGCCTCGGGGACGAGCAAACAGGCGTGACAGGCGGCGCCGAGCGGATATTCGTCGCTTCCCTCGCTGTGCTCGGCGCAGATGGGATCATTCGAGCAAGCGCAGGCGCTTCACTGGTCGATCGCGACGGTGATCGCCTGGGACGTGCTGATAGCAGTAGCCTTCACGGGCGGCTCGCCGGCGCAGTTCGGCAAGCGCGTCGATCGGTAGCGACCCCTCGACTTTCTCGTCGTACCACTGAAGCTGTTCCGGCATCACCAACTCCGGCCGCCCAGCACGCCTTTCGTCGGACCGCCCTGCTCTTCTTGAACCGGTGCCGCTCGCCACAAAGACCCTCGATCTTGGCCAGCATCCTCCCGAGCAAAAGCTCGGCCGATGCCGTCGATATGCCGGCGCGCTGAAGCTGGAGGATCTCCTTACGCTGCCTTCCGACCTGGACGCGCACGTGCTCGATTTCGGAACGGACGTGATCTAGGCCCATAGCTCTCCTTCAATGCTCTCTGGATTGTCCGGACGAGCCCCTGGGCACGGCGCCCGAGCTGGTCGTACAGCTGCCTGAACAGGATCTCGATTTCACGTTCGTTTTTTATGATGTGCTCAATGGTGCAAAACGTGAACAAGATGACAAGACGCTAGGAACAGGGGTGTGCTGGCGCCGCGTACCCAAGATTGTTGCCTGAGTAGATTTTATTGCCCTGGTCCACCCCGTTTGATGACCCGATCCTTCTTCCCAAGGGCCGGCGGCTCCTCACCTTGAGGCATGCGGCCAGCGACATCATGGTGCTGCCCAATCATGTCGAGCCAGTCCTTGATCCCGAGCGCAAGAGTCATCATTGGGGCAAGCGCAAGCTGAAGAGAGAGACCAATGACCGTTTTTGTCTACGTCAACACCAGCAAGCAGGTGGGAGATCCCGAGCACATCAATGTGGACGCCGCAGAAAGTGGTTTGAGGAAAACGATCCTGAAGGCGTAGCCTTTGGGTATGAGGTCTTGGAGTGAACCGCTGCCTTCCAATTACAACTAGCGGAGAGCGAAATGGCTGAGAGAATAGACGTTGAGGTTACCGGCAAATCGCAGTTTGAAGTCGCCCACGACATGGCGAAGTTTATTCTAATTAATATGGAAGGGCGTCAGGTGAAGCGCATAAAGCGGCAAGAGTTCTTGCATTTGGTGGCTGACTGCATCGAGGCCTTGCGCGGCATCAAGGTCAGGGAGATTGTCAGCTAAAAAGCAAGGCACTCCCTGCAGGCTCCAGCCTCCACTTGTCCACACGAGCAATCAAGTTCGGTGACAAGGTTTGCGAGCGAGGACGCCGCGGAAAAACGGTTCGAGCAGAACGATCCGGAAGGTGTGGCCTTCGAGTATGAGGTCTTGGAGTGAATGCCGAAGGAGGCTCTGATGCGCATTCTGGCCTTGGCGATTTTGGCTATCGGGATAGTCTCAATAGGGCCGGTGGCCGCCCAGACATACGATCCGGCTTATCCGGTTTGCCTGCGGGTATATGGCCCGGCCACCTATTACGAATGCCGCTACACGTCGCTGCCTCAATGCAACGCGTCGGCATCGGGCCGCTCGGCACAGTGCGTCATCAATCCATATTTCGGAGGTTATCAGCGGCATCACCGGGTCTACTGAAGTGAACCGTGGCCGCAGGACCGGTTACGCCGTGCTCTTGGTGCTGGCCATCGTATGGCAGACGCTGGGGTCACTGTAGCCTACAAAAAGCCCGGCCAGTGGCCGGGCTAACTCGGTAAGTAACTGCACGTGCTGAAACCGGGACATTGAAGCATCAGGAATGCGGTGCGTCTGTCACAAAGCTGACACTGGAACAATGATGCGACACTGTGCCCAGGAAAACGTGGCATGTGTGAAGCTAATATGACAGTGGATGGCTTGCCGGGTAGCCTTTGCTGCCAGCCCAATACCTAAAGCCGTTGATTAGCAGCAGCGTTGCGTATCCGCGCCGGAGCCGCTGGCCGCAATGAGCCCGCCAGCGTGACCGGCGGCAGTTTGGATCCGAGCAGAGCAAAGGAGCGGTATTCACGGCACCAATTTAACCCGTGCTCAAGACAGCGAGCTGCCGTGATGATCCGCTTTGCTTGCTTTGGGGCCTTTGTAGCTTTTGCTCTTGCCGAACCAGCTTTGGCCACGGGCGGATGTGGAGTCGGGTGCAGCAGCACGTCTGAAGGGGCTTGTGTCCGCGATGGATGGCAGCAAGGTTTGCCCGTTCGGAACGTGTGCCCGGCCACATCCCAGCCATCTCCTTCTTGCGGCCCAATCACCGATGGAGTCGGCCATCCGTGATATGCGTACCGCGTTGAATCGAGCGGCCCCGGCAATACGCAACGCACCGGGGGCCGCCAACCAGGAGATTCCCCCGGCTAGTGGCTTTGGGGACATGCAGCCAGGGGACTTACAGAATAGCCCGCCACCGGGCGCGCGGTCTGTACGGCCGCTGACAAAGGGCAGGTCCGCCAGCGTGAAGCGGCGGGCCAGTCATACGCCTGTGGCATAGGCATTGCACCCGATTAGGCGACTGGGATTTCAGAGCCCAGTCTGAGACAAGGCGCCGCCGGGATAGGGTATTTCGAGCCCGGCGGCGTATCTTTTTAAGGCCCATCCATCCCAACGCAAGCTCGCTGCCCACTGGAGCCGGACAGAGTCCCGCGGCCTGTTGCCATGCAGGACTTGCCAGCCTCCGCAATCATCCTCACCCTCTGCTCACAGCTCAGCGCCGGCCATCTGTCAGCGCACCATAGGTCCGCAAGGTGATCTTCCAGGTGATTGCTGCCAAGGATGGTGCTGGAGCCGGGTCCGGCCCCAGCCGCCCGCCATTAGGCAGCCCTCCGCGCTCACCAAGCGATTTCTTGTCCATAGGTAACGGAACGTACCTGAGACATGAGTGACAACCTCGTGCCGAACGGGTTGTCGTGCTCACGGGTCCTCGTTGCCGGAGCCTTCCAACAATGGAAGGCTCTGCGCACGACGTTGCCGGACGACATGCGCAGAGCCGCGCCACGCCAGGGAACTCCCCAAAGGGCACTCCCCAAAATGGCTTATTCAGGCTGATTTCGATTCTTGGCAGAATTGGGCACGATGCTGCGGCTTGGGCAATCACCTTTGGAGAGATGCGCGAATCGGGCGCCTGCGGTGTCGTCGTGTTCTGCGGCGATTATCCACTGTCGCCCCTTCGACCGTCCTCGACGCCGATCGTTGATACGATCTGCCTGAAAACGGACTCCATCTTTGCAACGCTTTAAGAGTTCAGTGCTACCAAGGCAGTATTTTAAAGCGGATTATTGCGATGGTGGAAACTCGGATTGCCCCACGTGTTCGCGTGATGAAGCCTGCCAAGATCGATTACGGCGGCGACAAGTATCCTTGCATCGTTCGTGACATATCCAGCACGGGCGCGGCGCTGGACTTTTCCGAGCTGATCCGCATTCCCAATGCGTTCACATTGATCTTGCCGGATGACAAGCTAAAGCTCCCTTGTCGCGTTGTGTGGCGCAAGGAGTACAGACTTGGCGTGGTCTTCGACCTGTAGCTCTATGCAGCCATTCGGCTCCCGATGTCCGGCTGCGCTACTCTCACCCGCATTGGCTTGCCGCCCGAAATAGTTATGACGCTCTTCGCTTTCGGGCTAACAATTCGAAGCGGACAAGTATAGCCGTGCAAGCGGCCAGCGCGGTCAAAGCCATCAAGAGAACCGTCGTGAGCATGGCAAATCTCCAGCCCGATGATTCGCAATTTCCTAAAGTCTGAACTATCTCAATCGAATCCTTAAGAAAAAGTTAACGGCCTGACTTCTAATGGGCCGTTGCTCAGCTCGGGCATCCGGGTTGAGCCTGCCCGGGAGCACCTCAGCCGGGGTCGTAGTCCTTGGGACAATCGCGCCGCTCAAAGCTGCGCTCACACACAGAGAGACCGCCCTTCGGGCAGCCATTTTGTTTCTGGCAAGCTCCTTGCTCTCCGCACAGCATTGCCACGTATCGCTGCCAATGATGTGCCATTGCGGAGCAAACAAATGAACCAGCCCCAATTCAAGACAGCGGATCTGCGACATCTTGTTCGCGCTCAAGCCAAGGGACAGGCCATGGCAGAGCGCAAGCGGCTCGCAACGGACCGCGCGCTTAGGCGGAAGCATCAACAAACTGAAGCAACGCTAATCGATATCAAGAACGCCCTCCGCCTCCTTGATCAAAGCATTGAGGCTGAACTACAGAACAGTCCGACGAGAGATCCTCATCACTTCGCATTTCCGATGACGGTGAGAGCTTTGATCGCGCGCCGCGAAAATCTTAAATCGACTATTACGTTGCTTTTGCTTGAGCTCACCGAGAGCGATCACAAACGTGTCGATGGCGGCTGCACACGTCCGTAATGGCGGGCCTTTTAGAGAGAGGACATCGCGGTCGGTAAGGTTGACTGGTTAGGTTAAACTGCAAGTTCGATTGCCGCCTGCTGCGGCGACGCCTAATGATCAGCCACCGGACACTCCCCCAAGCGTCCGGGCCCACACCGGCAAGCCGTCAGGCGACCATGCTCCGCCTGGCGGCTTTGTCTTGCTGGCCGAACGTCCTCCTTTTCCATCTAGCTCCGCTGTTCCTCGCCTAACGTCAAGATTACTACCGCTACCTGAAACAAACGGCTGCGTACCTGGTTATTAACAAAAACACATGGACGCCACCGTGCAATCTCATCTGGAACCGGTCACACGACGGCGTCCTCCTGCAATCGGTAAGCGGGAGGCCGAACAATGATCGAGCTGTCAGCAGGGATCCTCGCCCTGATTAGCGTGGGAATCTTCGCCGCTCACGCGCTGGATGCCTACCGCACCGACTAGCGCACGAGCGGAGAAACAAAATGTCGCCTGAGGTGCCACGGCGCCTCAGGCGCATTCGTCAGACGTCTGCTGCCGCCTGTAAATCTCCTGTCCGACGGAGGTCCTTGGCCGCCGGATTGATGGGCCACGAGCGCAGCCTTAGGCACTCCTAGCTGCTGAGGCTTGAAGAGACCACCACGACCCACGGTCGATCCATCTTCTCTGCAATTGCTTGGGCCGAAAAGTTCCATAGCTCCGGTGCGACTGCCGACGTATCCGCTACGGCCGGCGCAACTGCGCGAGAGCCTCGACGACCACCGATACCAGCGACGCCATGGTGTACGGCTTCGGCAGCCATCCGAGCGGGGCGTAGGGCTCGGCGCGCCCGCGCGTGTACACATCGTCGTGCGCGGTCGCAAAGATGCAGCGAATGGCGAAGTCCTGATAGAGTTGCCGTGCGGCGTCGATGCCGTCGCGGGTGCTGGCCAGGCGAATATCCATCACGGCAAGCGTCGGTTGGGCCTCGCTGGCGAGCGCGACGGCTTCCTCGGCGGTAGTGGCCGGACCAACAACTTCAAAGCCGGCAGCCGTCAGCGCGACTTCGGATTGCATGGCGATCAAGAAATCATCCTCGACGACAAGAACCCGCAGCGGGCCCTGCTTCCCTTCCTTGCGCCGGGTCTCTTCAGCAGGTGGCGACGAATTCCGGTCCGGCTCGGATGGCAACGCAACATGCCCTGCATTCTGGTGGAGCGTCGTCATCGATCACCGGCCTAACTCTTGGCAACAGGGAAATCGAGGCACGCCCGCGAAGGGCTTTTCGTGACGTGAAGTGTTCCATGGAGCTGGCGCGCGAGGCCGAGCACGAGCTGGAGCCCAGACGACGTCTTGCGCACGGCCTCCAGATCGAAACCCTCCCCGTCATCCTCGACGCAGAGCGCCAGCCGTCCGTCATGTTCGGTCAGGCTGATCCGGACGCCCTGCCTCGCGTGATCCTTGATGCCGTGCTTCACCGCATTGGTCAGCAGCTCGTTCAAGATCAGGGCGAGCGGCATCGCCACGTCGTTGGAAAGCACACCGTGCGCCGCGCCACACTCAATTCGCGCATCCGCCGGCAGCAACTGTCGGATGGTCTGGCAGACCGCCGGCAGAAATTCTTCCGCATCGAACCGGCTTGTATCGCTTCGGCCATACAGCACGCGCTGCGCTGCCGCCATGGCCGCGATCCGTGCGCTGGCTTCGTTCAGGACTTTCCGCGCCTCCTCGCTGTGGGCTGTTCTTGCGGCGGAGAACAGCAGCGACTGCAGCATCTGCATGTTGTTCTTGGTGCGATGATTGAGTTCATCGAGCAGCAGGCGCTGCTGGGTTTCGGCCTGCCGTCGCTCGCTGATATCGACCAGCATGTTGATGGCACCTGTGACCTTGCCGGAAGAATCCCGCAGCGGCGTCGGGAATGGGATAAACGGCACCCGCGTCCCGTCCGGCCGCTCTGCGACCGCTTCGGCGCCACGCACCGCGCGTCCTTCCTTCAGCGCAACCGCCATCGGACACTGGTCGTGCGGAAGCGGCGTGCCGTCCGGCATGTACAGCTTCCACGTGACGCACCATTCGTCAGTGCCGAGCACGGGCATCCGACCTGAGAATTCCACCGCCGCTTCATTGAAGTAGGTAATCTTCCCCTGCGCGTCTGTTGTGTAGATGGCGGCTGGAATCGCCGCGAGCAGTTCCTTGAGACGCAGTTCGCTCTCCTGAACCTTGCGTTCGGCCTCCTTGCGATCGGTGATGTCGCGGGCGATCTTTGATGCGCCGATGATGGTCCCTGTATCGTCGCGCACGGGCGAGACGGTCAGCGAGATGTCCAGAAGTCTTCCGTCCTTCCGCCGGCGAACCGTCTCGTAATGGTGGACGCGCTCGCCGCGCCGGATGCGGGCCAGGATCCCGGGCTCCTCGTCTTCACGTCCTGGCGGAAACAGAATGGTCACGGGCTTACCGATGGTCTCGCCGGCGGTATAGCCGAACAGCCGCTCAGCGCCAGGATTCCAGGTCCGGATGATCCCGTCGAGATCCTTGCTGATGATCGCATCGTCGGAGGACTCGACAATGGACACAAGCTGCTGTGCCCTTTGTTCGGCGGCCGAGCGCGCCTCCTCCGCCCTCAGCTTGGCAATGCCGAAGCCGAGTTGCCGGGCCAGCGTCAGGGCGACATCGACCCCCGGATCGGTGAAGCGATGCGGGCTGTCGTAATAGGCCATGAATTTTCCGGCGAGCCGGCCGCCGATCAGGATCGGAATAAAAGCGACGGCCGCAATCTTCTCGCGCGCAATCGTTTCCTTGAGGGCATCAGACAGGCCAGAAGCGCCAATGTCCTCGAAATAGACCGGACGCGGATTTCTTTCATCCTTCGCCCATGGCGAATGCCCCTCAACTGCCCGCCGGTACCCGTCCGACAGGCCCCGCCATCCGACGAAACGCATCACCTCGCGCTCGTCGAACAAAAGGATGGAGGCGCGATCGCAGGCGAGCGCCGCGAGGATAGCGTCCAAGGCGGCGTCGTAAACATCCGAAAACGACGTAGCGCGTTGCAGCTTTTCGGAAAATTCGAACAGCGCCCCCTGCTCCTCGCTACGGCGTGCCAGCGCTAGTTCGGTTTCCTTGCGGGCGCTGATGTCATGTTGAACGCGGACCGCGTAAAGGAAATTTCCCGATGCATCGCGGACGCTTACGGACGTAACTTCCGCCCAGAAGGATGAGCCGTCCTTGCGGACGATTCGCTTTTCGATGGTGTAGCGATCGATGTCGCCCGTGATCTGTCGCCTGAACTGCGCGAGATCATGCGCGACGTCGTGCGGCGAGGTCTCGTCAAAGATGGAGCGGCCGAGCAGGTCGGCCGCTTCGTGTCCCATCAGTTCGCAGAGCGTCTGATTGACGCGCAGCATCCGCCCAGCCTCGTCGATCTCGACGATGCCGACGCCGACATGCTCGTAGGTGATAGCCAGCCTGTCTTCGTGCGCCTGCCGCCGTTCATCAAGAGGTATATGATGGACGTCGGGGATGGCGGACCGGCCTGGCTGGGAGAGGGTCTTGGCCGTCAATTGCTGGATATTCATTCCCGCCATCCCTGCCACAAAGCAATTTTGGGTCGCACGATACTCGGTGTCGGCACATGCAGGGACCCGCACGCACGACCGCTGAGCGCTTGACCTTGGAAAAATCCGGCAAGAGAAAATTTGTTCCTAACTGTGGCCGGGCGCCGAAATGTCAGTCTTCCGGCGCGCTTTGTTTCCCGCAGGATGGGTCGCAATTTGATCGCTAGCACCCGCGGCAGATCCCGGTGAACCTACTCACCTCCGGCCGCCCCCGCGGCCGAACCGGCGGCTTACGCGGAGCCTTGCGCGCACTGATGATCCGCTGCGAGGCGCTTGGATATGGCGGCGTCACGACACGTGCGCGCGGCGCCTCGACTGAGCCGTAGGAGACGGCCGGCGGCGGGGGGTTGGGGCGGAGCGGTGGCACGTTCGCGGCATTGCTGATGCCGCTGGGATCGGAGAGGGCCCTGGGGTTGGCCGGTCCGAACGGCACGCCCGATATCGGCGAATTGCCGGCGCCTGCCGAGCCGGCTGGCGGCATCAATTGTGCTGATGCATTTACGGGAACCATCAGGTTGAGCGCCACGAAGAGAACAAGCGCCGGATTGCGGGACATCGAGGTCTCTCCAGGAGGCTCCCACTCAACGAACATGTAGGGCGCGCGTTCCCCAGCTTCCAGGCGAGCCCATTTCGTGCTGCCCGCCCTGTCACGAGTAGGCGTCGGCGGGAGAATCAGTCCTAATCAAGGCGCGATCACGTTTTGAGATTCCGGCGGCATGAACCAGCCTGAAGTGCTCGACTCCGATATCCGCGCCCTGCAGCAATGGCTGCGCGCTGCCTGGCAGCAGCTTGGCGATCCCACCCTCACCGTCTTCGCCCGGCGCGAGCTTCGCAACCAGATGAAGCAGTGCAGCTCCGACTTGCGGGAGTGCCTGCAAAGGGTGGCTGAACAACAGCCCGAGCCGGTCCAATCACCGGCCTCGCCCTTTTCCAGGCCAGAACTGCGAATCCTGTCGTGGTGACGGAACGCGATTAGGCGCCTGCCCCTCCGTCTATGCTCGACGGCCTGCCCTGTTGATAACCCGCGAGCCTGTTGGCGAGCATCGAAACAGGCCGGCATCGTGTGCTATCGCCATACGGCCTGATTAACGACGGACAGAACACATGCGGATTACCCTGGTCGGTTCCCGCCATTTTGGCGTGACGACAATGAACACCCTGCGCCAACATGGGGTCGATATCGTTCGCGTCGTCGTTCACGACGGCGAAGACCGGCTTGCCGCCGCGGCGCACGCCGCCGGGATTGACGTCGTGGTGCAGACCGATCCGAAGCGCGTGATCGCCTCCGAAATCGCACCAGGGACCGACCTGATCGTCACTGCACACAGCCATGCCCGCGTCACCAGGGAGGCCCTGGCCACAGCCAAACTCGGCGGCATTGGCTATCACCCCTCGCTGCTGCCCCGGCATCGCGGCATCGCCGCTGTCGAATGGACCATCAAGGAAGGCGATCCGATCGCTGGCGGTACCATCTACCATCTCGCCGATCGGATGGATGCCGGCGCGATTGCCGCGCAGGAATGGGTGTTCGTCAAAAAAGGCGAAACCGCCCGGGAGCTCTGGGAGCGCGCGCTGGCGCCGCTTGGCCAGAAATTGTTGGCCGATGTTATTTACCACGCCAAAGCCCACGGCAGCCTGCCGGCCACGCCCCAGGATGAGGAATTTGCCACCAAGGCACCGAGCGTGACTGACGCCAAGCATTGACCTCTACCATAATACCGCAAAAGCGTCGCAATTTGCCGCAATCGCGACAAAACTGCGGATTTTTCCGTTCCTCCACCGGAACCAGATTCACCTTGATGTGTTTGAGATCGCGGGAACATTCCACAGTGCTGCGGCGCACCCAAGTTTGGACACATTGTGACCAGATAAGGCGAGCCATCACACACATTTCGAGGACTTGATCCATGCGCTCCAACCGCATTCACAACCTGTTGTTTGTTTCGTTGCTTGCTTCCGCCGCCACCTTTGCCAGCGCTCCCGCCTCCGCCCAGAACCCCTATGACGGCCTTTGGCAGGTGACTGTAGTCACAAAAACGGGCAATTGCGATGCGCAGACTACGTCGACCGTGAATGTCACCGGCGGCAAGATTTCGGGCGGTCCGGTTTCCGGCAGCGTCGGCAGCGGGGGACTTGTGCGAGTCTCGATCAATGGTGCATATGCGAACGGTCAACTCAGTGGCAACTCCGGATCGGGGAAATGGAATGGGGCTTCAGCGGGCGTCGCATGTAGCGGTCGATGGGAAGCGTCCCGTCAATAAGACAAGCCAGACTTTTGAATCTTCTGCCAAAGCGCGGCGGCTGACATTCGCAGCCGTCGCTTTTTTTATGACGGCCTTTATGACGGCCTTGGCCACCACCACTACGAGCCACGCCCAGTCCAGTACGTTCGCCGGCATGGCCGGCACGTGGTCCGGTCCTGGCACGGTGACGCTGGATGACGGTTCGAGCGAGCGGATCCGCTGCCGCTCCACCTACAAGGTGATCGGGGCCAGCATGGAAATGGCCCTCACCTGCGCCAGCGACGCCTACAGGTTCAACCTGCAAGCGGCGGTGGTCTCAGCCGGAGGCGAAGTCAGTGGCACCTGGAGCGAAACCAGCCGGAACATCGGCGGCACCATCCAGGGCCGCGGGGCTGGCGGCAGTTTCCAGGTGATCGCCCAGGCGGCCGGATTCGCCGCCAACATCTCGCTGAAGACCACCGGCAACAAGCAGCAGATCGCCCTGAGGGCCGACAGCGTGTTCCGCGCTGCCAATATCTCGCTGTCGAAGTAGACCAATCCCCGCCCGCCACCTGTCATCGCCCGCCAACGGATCGTGCGAATGCGCGGGCGACGACAGCACGGAGTTGGCGATCGCTCTTAACTCGTCTTCGGCTTCTCGAGCTTCGCCGCGGTCTCCTTGATCGTCTTGGCGATCAGCAGGGCCTGCTCCCTGTTGAACGCAAAATCCTGCACGCCGCGGTGCGTGGTCAGCGCCAGCACCATGATGTGAGGCTGGTGCTCGGGCCAACCGGTTGCGAAGGCGGTAACGAAATCTGCAGAGGTCGATCGAGTAGCGGTCATTGGCTCACGGTATCCTTTTGTTCTTTCCGGCGCGCCTGATGAAACGGACAGCGCCCGTGCGGCAGTTGTGATGTCCGGTTACGCCTTGGGCACGAAGGCGGTGACTTCGATTTCGACCTTGGCCCTGACGTCGACCAACCCGTCGATGTAGAGCAGCGTCGACGGCGGGAAATTGCGCCCGAGTGTTTCCTTCCAGGCCGCACCGATGCCGGGACCTGCGGCTTCGTATTCGCTGCGGCTGGTCAGGTACCAGGTCAGGCGCACGATGTGCTCGGGGGCTGCGCCTGCTTCCCCAAGCAGCTTGACGATGCGCTTGAGCGCCGTGCCGACCTGCGCGGCCATGTCTGGAGCATACTCGCCCTTCTCGTCGCCGCCGGTCTGGCCGGCCAGCACGATCCATTTACCAGGGCCGTCGACCTCGACACCATGCGAGAAGCCGCGGGGTTTCGACCATTCGGCCGGTTGCAAGATGCGCATGCGTACGTTCCTCCTCAATTCCCGTGGTTATTCCGGGACGGTCCGAAGGACCAGACCTCAGATGCGCAATTGCGCATCGGGGAATCCCGAGATTCCGGATCGCCGCTGCGCGACGTCCGGAATGACGCTCAAAGTCCGCCGCTCTTAGCACTGAACCGGCAGCCGCTCCCACAGTGAAATTGCAAAGGCATGCATCGCTGCCCCCGCGCATTTGCGCGTTGCAAATTGTGGCGCGCTCGCCGATACCGGCCTGCCCTCAACTGATCTCCCCGCGAATGGACCGCACACAATCCAAAACCCTGGCCGCGCTGTGGATGGCCGGCTGGCTGACCCTGATGCTGATCATCGCGATCGCCGGGCGCGAGGCGGCGCGCGAGATCAACGTGTTCCAGCTCATGGAGATGCGCTCGATCCTCGGCTTTCTGATGCTGTACCCGCTGATCCGCGCCAGGGGCGGATTTGCCATGATGAAGACGAAACGCCTGCCGGAGCACGTTGCGCGCAACCTCATTCACTATGGCGCTCAACTCGGCTGGTTCTTTGCGCTCACGCTGATCCCGATCGGTCAGGTGGTGGCGATCGAATTCACTATGCCGATCTGGACTGCGATCCTGGCCGCTACGTTTCTGGGTGAGCGCATGACGCCCTGGAAGATCGCTGCGATCGTGCTCGGAATCGTCGGCGTCTTTGTGATCGTTCGCCCCGCTGCCAGCGAGATCAATCCGGGGCAGTTGATCGCGCTGGCGGCCGCGGTCGGGTTCGGCGTTTCGGTAGCGATGGTGAAGTCGCTTACCCGGACCGAGCAGACGCTCTCGATCATGTTCTGGATGCTGGTGATACAGTCGGCGGCCGGCCTCTTCCCCGCGCTCTACGTCTGGACCTGGCCGCCAGCCCATCTGTGGGGCTGGGTGGTGGTGATCGCGTTTTGCGGCACGTTTTCCCACTACTGCATGGCGCGCGCGATGCTGCACGCGGATGCCACCGTGGTGATCCCGATGGACTTTCTGCGGGTTCCATTGAGCGCCGCTGCGGGCTGGCTGATCTATTCGGAACGGCTGGATGCATTCACCGTGTTCGGCGCGGCGCTGATCCTCACCGGCAATCTGCTGAACCTGAAACCGAATCCTTCGCCGCCTGCGCGCGTGCAAGGCTGAAGTTTATTTCCCGGGCTGTGATCTAGATCACGCTACCGCGCGTGTCGCGAGGGTAACGGATGGCTCGGGATTTGGCCGTTCGGCTGCTTTTTTGTGGTGCGAAGCGGGCGATATTTGTAATGTCCAGCCAGCGTTACAGCCAAAGCCTTTGTTGATTCTGCAGGGGGATTTCTTATGCGTTACCCAACGCTCATTTTGTCCGTCATATGCATGGTCTTTGCGGCCGGAACCGCTCAAGCCGAAAAGCGCGTCGCTTTCGTCGTCGGCAACGGCACCTACAAGAACGTCGCACCGCTTCCGAATCCCTCCGTTGACGCCAAGGCGATGGCCGCCGCGCTACGCAATGTCGGATTCGAGGTGGTCGAAGGGTCCAACCTCACGCGCGACAAGATGACCGAACGTCTGCTCGACTTCGGCAAGAAGGCGCAAGGCGCCGACGTTGCGCTGTTCTTCTATGCCGGCCACGGCATTGCCATCTCCGGCACCAACTATCTGTTGCCGATCGACGCCGACATCAAATCCGAAATGGACGTCAAGCTTGGCGCCGCGATCAATATCGACCTCACCCTCGAGCAGACCATGGGCGATGCCAAGGTCAAGCTGGTGTTCCTCGACGCCTGCCGCGACAATCCGTTCGCAGCCAAGATCAAGTCGAACTCCGCCACCCGCAGCGTCAACGTGCAGACCGGCCTCGCCGAAATGAAGTCCGGCGAAGGCACGCTGATCGCGTTTGCGACCGGCCCGGGCCAGACCGCGCTCGACGGCCAGGAAGGCGGCAATAGCCCGTTCACGCGCGCCTTGCTCGCCAACCTTACCCAGCCTGGCGTCGAGATCCAGCAGGCGATGACCAAGGTCCGTGCCCAGGTCAACGAAGAGACCAACAAGGGTCAGCTCCCCTGGGGTCACACCAACCTGATCGGCGCGGTCTACCTGAACGGCGCGCCCGCGCCCGGCGCCGTGGCGGCTGCAGCGCCGGCGTCGGGTCCAAAGCCGGGCTCCGACGTTGAACTGGAGTTCTGGCGCTCGATCAAGGATTCCAACAAGCCGGAAGAGTTCAACGCCTATCTGACCAGCTATCCCAACGGTCAGTTCCGGTCGCTGGCGCTGTCGCGGATTGCGTCGCTGGAGAGCGGTGCAAAGGATGCAACCCGCAATCTGAGCACGGGTATCGATCCCGCGACCTTCAAGGACGAAGCAAACCAGACCACCGAGGACCAGATCGGCCTCGACAAAGGCCAGCGCCGCGACGTGCAGCGCCGCCTGAACGGGCTCGGTTTCGATACCAAGGTCACCGGCCAGTTCGACGCCCCGACCCGCGCCGTGATTACGCGCTGGCAGGCGGCGCGCGGCTATCCAAAGAGCGGCTACCTCAACAAGCTGCAGCACAAGGCGCTGCTGACGGAGATCGTGGCCGCCGCACCGACCGCGAGTTCCGATGAGGAGCGTCCCGCCCCCAAGCGCCGCGCCCCCAGCACCGTTCAGGCGCAGCCTCAAGCGCAGCCGCAGCAGCCCCCGCCGCAGCGCCAGTACAGCAACCCCGGCCCCGATCCGGCCGGTGCCGGACGCTTCATCGGCGGCGTCGTCGGCGGCATGCTGCGCTAACGGCAAGCGACCATCTGCCAAAAAAAGGCCCGGGATCATCCCGGGCCTTTTTCATTTGGCAGGTCGCAAACCAATAAGCCGCAAATCAATAAGCCTAGGAGCGTTCTATTTGCCTGCAGCCTTTCGCAGCGCCTCGTTGATGCGATCCTGCCAACCCGGACCACCCTCCTGAAACCATTCCAGCACGTCCTGATCGATCCGCAACGTAACCTGCTCGCGCACGCCGGGAACGGCGGCTTGTTTGGCGGGTGCTTGCGCCACCTTTGCGGTCGCGCGCTTGAATGCGGCCTCGGCTTCGGTGCGCGCATCGTTCAGGGTTCTCGGTCGCCGCGGCTGGTCCGCCATCGCTAAATTCCTTCAAACAAGGCCGTCGACAAATACCGTTCGGAGAATGATGGCACGACAGCCAGAATGGTCTTGCCGGCGCTCTCGGGACGTTTGCCGATCGCAAGCGCCGCCGCGATCGCAGCGCCCGAGGAAATGCCGCCGGGAATGCCCTCCATGCGCGCCAGCGCACGCGAGATTTCAATCGCCGTCGGACCGTTGACCCTGACGATCTCATCGATCACAGAGCGATCCAGAATGTCCGGAATGAAGCCGGCGCCGATGCCCTGGATCTTGTGCGGCGTATGCTGGCCGCCGCCCAGCACCGGGCTTTCCTCCGGCTCGACGGCAACGATCCGCAAAGATGGCCTGCGCGGTTTCAGCACCTGTCCGACTCCGGTGATGGTGCCGCCGGTGCCAACGCCGGCAACGAACACATCGATGTTGCCGCCGGTGTCGTTCCAGATCTCTTCCGCCGTGGTGCGGCGATGAATTTGGGGGTTGGCGAGGTTCTTGAACTGTTGCGGCATCACGGCGTTGGGCGTGCTCCGCACCAGTTCCTCAGCGGTTGCGATCGAGCCCTTCATGCCCTGCGCGGCGGGCGTCAGGATGATCTCGGCGCCGAGGAACGCCAGCATCTTGCGCCGCTCGATCGACATCGATTCCGGCATCACAAGCTTCAGCCGGTAGCCGCGTGAAGCCGCGACGAACGCCAGCGCGATGCCGGTATTGCCCGAGGTCGGCTCGATCAGCACGGTGTCGGCGTTGATCACGCCGGCCTTTTCCATCGCGATCACCATCGCCGCGCCAATGCGGTCTTTGACGCTCGCGGCGGGATTGAAATATTCCAGCTTGGCCAGGATGGTTGCGCTAACGCCATGTGCCTCCGGCAATTTGCGCAAACGAACGATTGGCGTGTCGCCGATCGCATCGACGATGGAGTCGAAGACCCGTCCCCGCCCCGGACGTTGCACTGCACTCGCGACTGACGATGCATCCATCTCGACACTCCTGTGACGACTATGTGCGGGAATTGGCGGCTGTTCCTACTTAGGAGCCGCTAGCGTTGATGCGCAAGGTGAAATCAACGCGTTGAAGAATTCGCTGCATTGCAAAACAAGAACGTCGGTAAATATCGCGAAATGAACGCATTTGTGTTGCCACATCGTCAAAGATTTTGGTGTATACTTTCGTAGTGAGCTGAACCAGAAGGTTCAGATCGCTAGGAGGTCACGATGCCAGCTTTTGCTGAAATCCGGTCGACCGTGCCGCTTGGACCAGATCCGCGTGGATGTGATCTGCCGACGTGCCCTGTGTGTGCTGACACCATGGTGGCCGCGGAAGCGTCAGCCTACCTCAACGACAACGTGATCAGCTATCTCTGGACCTGTGACACCTGCGGTTATGGTTTCGTGACCAAGCATTCGGTCAAGCGGTTCGCCTGTAATTGAGGGCATAGCGTTTTCAAGCGAAGTGGCATCCGGTTCGCGTGAAGAAAACGCGTCAAACTAAAATAGCCTATCTCGGAGCTATGTCACCGCGCGCCCAACCGGCGCGCGTTTGTTCTTGGAACGTCTCGAACGTGCCGGCGGTGATCGCGTCGCGCATGCCCTGCATCAGATACTGGTAATAGGCCACGTTGATTTCCGACAGCAGCATCGCGCCGAGCGTCTCTCCTGACCTCACCAGATGATGCAAATAGGCGCGCGAGACGTTGCGCGCCGAGGGCCACGCGCTCTCCTCGTCGAGCGGCCGCGGATCGTCGGCATGACGGGCGTTGCGCAGATTGATCTGGCCGAAGCGGGTGAATGCCATGCCGTGACGCCCGTTCCGCGTCGGCAGCACGCAATCGAACATATCGATGCCGCGCGCCACCGCCTCCAGCAAATCCTCGGGCGTGCCGACGCCCATCAGATAGCGCGGACGATCCGCGGGCAGCGCCGGCGCCGTTTCCTCGATCATCGCAAGCATCACCGCCTGCGGCTCGCCGACCGCCAGGCCGCCGATCGCGTAGCCGTGAAAACCGATATCCACCAATTCACGCGCGTTGATGTGGCGCATCGCGGGAATATCGCCGCCCTGCACGATGCCAAACAGCATGTAGCCATCAGGCGCGCTCTCGAATGCGCGCTTGCTGCGCTCGGCCCAGCGTAGCGACAGCCGCATCGCGCGTTCGATGTCGTCGCGCGAGGCCGGCAGCCGCACGCATTCGTCCATCTGCATGGCGATGTCGGCGCCGAGCAGGCGCTGCACCTCGATCGAACGCTCCGGCGACAGCTCGACCTTGGTGCCGTCGATATGCGAGCGAAACGTCACGGCCTTTTCGCTCACCTTGCGCAGGTCCGACAGCGACATCACCTGGAAGCCGCCGGAGTCCGTCAGCATCGGGCCGTTCCAGCCGGTGAAGGCCTGCAGGCCCCCCAGCACGGCGATCCGCTCGGCGCCCGGCCGCAGCATCAGATGATAAGTATTGCCGAGCACGATATCGGCGCCGGCATCGCGCACGTCGCGCCAGTGCATGCCCTTCATCGCGCCGGCGGTGCCGACCGGCATGAAGGCCGGCGTTTGCACCACGCCATGCGGCGTGGTCAGGCGGCCGGTGCGGGCATGGCCGTTGGTGGCGAGCAACTCGAAATGATTGGGAAGACTCATGGCGCTGCTTATTGCGTGCCGGGAACGGCCAATCAACCCGCCCGGTGCGCATTCCGAGCCACCCGTGCCCCACGCCGGACACAATTGAGCCGCCCAGAGCGCCTCAGCTCTCGCACTTGTTAAATAAAACGATACCGTATAGTTTTATAGGACAAGGCGGATGTCGCGGGCGATGAGGCCGGCGGCGGGTAGTAGCGTGTACGGTGACTGACGGCGAATGCCCTCCCCCTCTTTCCCGACTGGATCACTCCTCTCCGACCGATGGATCAGGAAGACAGGCCCACGCCTGCTCAGGTCAGCAGTCTTGCTGTGCAGCCTCGCGGCTGCCGCCTGCACGTCCCTGCCGCGGACGCCTTACAGCGCTGCGGATGCCTCTAGCGCCCGCGTGCTCGATATCGATGGCCTGCGGCGCTACACCGACGAACCCGTCACAAAATTCCGTTTCGAGAAAGACCAGTTCTCCTCAACCAAGACCTATCTCGCGCTCTCCGGCGGCGGCGCCGATGGCGCCTATGGCGTGGGCGTGTTGAACGGCTGGACCGCAGCCGGCACCCGCCCGACCTTCTCGGTCGTCTCTGGCGTAAGCACCGGCGGCCTGATTGCGCCGTTTGCGTTTCTCGGGTCCCAGTACGACGACACGTTGAGGGAGGTCTACACCAGCGGCATAGCAGAGAGCCTGCTCGCTGATCCCAGCATCATTCGCGTGCTGTTCGGATCCGGCCTGTTCGGCAATAAGCGACTGCGCGAGCTGGTGGCCCGCTATGTCGGGCCGGAGATCCTCGCCGCCGTTGCGCGCGAAAATGCCAAGGGCCGAAAACTGCTGGTGGTGACGACCGATCTCGACACCCAACGCACGGTCGTTTGGGACATGGGGAAAATCGCAGCCGTCGGTTCGCCCGAGGCGCTGCGCCTGTTTCGCGACGTGATGGCGGCCTCCGCCAGCATTCCCTTGGTCTTCCCGCCGATCCTGATCGAAGCCGAGGGCCAGGGCCGGCGCTTTGAGGAGATGCATGTCGACGGCGGCGTGACCGCTCCGGTCCTGACGCTGCCAGATGCCCTGCTCTTCCAGGGACGTCTGCCCGGAAACAGCCGGATGAACATCTACATTCTCGTCAACAAGAAGCTCGAACGAACTTTTGAACTCGTGTCCAACAGCACGATCGATGTCGCCTCACGCAGCCTGTCGTCGATCACCCAGTCCCAGACGCGTTCGGTCATCTTCTCGACCTACGATTTCGCCAAGCGCAACCGGTGGGGCTTCCATCTGTCCTATATTGAGCGCGACTATCCCGCGTCGCCCTCGGAGGGATTCGACACGGCCTATATGCGTGCCCTTTATCGGTATGGTTATGAGAAGGCTGCATCGGGCCGCGCCTGGACCTCGGCGCTTCCGTGAGCCGCCGCCTTGAAGAACAAGCGGGCCAGGTCTCTGAAGTTTGGCGTTTCATTCTTCCGTAGTGCCGAAAGACAATGGCCTCCAGAAGTATCAGACATATAGATAAGGTATTTGGCGTGACCCAGTGCCTTGGCCGGCAAGGGGAGCGGTGCTGACATGGTGGATTTCATGCTGCTTATGCCAGCAAGGCGTAGGAGTTAATCGTGAGCGCTAATAAAGCGATCAAACTTGCGGTGATCGGACGTGGTCTGATCGGGTCGGCGGCTGCGCGACATTTGTGCAAAATGGGCCATGATGTTGCACTGATCGGGCCCAATGAGCCGGCAGATTTTTCGAGCCACAGCGGCGTCTTTGGAAGTCACTACGATGAGGGCCGTATTACGCGAAGTTTCGATCCGGGGGCATTTTGGAGGCAGGTGAACCGCGCTGCGATTTCGCGCTACGGCGAGATTTCAGCGGAAAGCGGTGTAGAATTTTACCGAGAAGTCGGCGTGCTTCACGTTGGCTCTGGCGAAAGCAGCGACGTCGCTTCAGTTGGGAAAATCTGTACTGAGGCCGGGATCCTCTGTGAATCATATAGGGATACCGGGCTCGCGGAGCGATTTCCGTTTCTGAGATCAACGGCGGGTATGCAGGGGTATTTCGAGCCGCGGAATGCCGGATACATCAGCCCGCGCCGCTTGGTCCGGGCACAGACAATCGGGGCGGAGCGCGCCGGGGTTCAGATTATCGACGAACCTGCTCTAGGGATTCGGAAAGCGGCTCGGGTGTTACGATCCGGATGAGATCGGGCAGTGTCGAGGCCGAGCGTGTTCTCGTTGCGGCTGGCGGGCATACCCAATCACTGCTCGGTCAATCATTGGGCTTTACGGTCTATGGACGTACCGCGGCGCTGTTTCGGCTTGGGGCGGCAGAGGTTCAACGTTTAGCCGGAATGCCGTCGATGCGTTGTATCGGACCCAAAGGCCAGAATCCCTATATTCTGCCGCCAATCGCCTATCCGGACGGCCAAACTTGGCTAAAGCTCGGCGGTGATCCGGTTGATATTCCGCTCGAAAGCGAGGCGGATATCAAGGACTGGTTCAAATCGGGCGGATCAATCGACGTTGCTGATGGGCTTCAAACGCAGATCCTTGACCGTATTCGCGACTTCAATTTCGAAGAACGCCGCGTCGTGCCTTGCATGACCACCTTTGGCGACACGGGCCTGCCCCGCATCGGACCGCTTTCGAAGCGGGTATCGGTTGCATTCGGCTGCTACGGCAAGAGTGCGAAATGTTCGGACGAATTGGGTCGGTTAGGTGGCATGGCGCTGCTCGGTGAGGTTAGAGCAGAGCTCGCGCCCTGACTGAGTTTTGTGTGGGTTCTTCTGCAAGATGTTGTGCACCCAAGAGTGCTTCAGGGCCAAAGGCGCGCCAAACGCGGACGGCGAAGACGTCAGCGACAAGTTCGCCGTGGTGGAAGAGAGCCACGAGTTCACGTTGACGATATGGCCAATTCGGCCAGATTCGCGATGACGCCCCTCCTACTGCGCGTTATAGAACAATGACTGATATCACGACCGCGCAGGAATCGATGGGCATGGGATTGACTGCGACCAAGGCCAGACCGGCAAGACGAGAGGTCCCGAAGTCGCGCGGCGGCCGGCCGACGAAGAGCGCCGCCATCGAGCGCGATCAGCGGCTGATCGAAGTTGCCACCCGCCTTTTTTTGGACCGGGGCTATGACGCGACCTCGCTTGATGCGGTTGCGGAAGCAGCCCGGGTCAGCAAGCCCACCGTCTATTCGCGCTACGGCGACAAGCGCGGACTGTTTGCGGAGGTGCTGAGGCGCGAGATCGCGCGCTGGCTTGCGCCGCTTGCTGAGGCGGCGGAGGGGCAGCTCACGCGTTCCTCGGACATTTCGGTCGAGCAGCGCCTGATAGAGGTCGGGCGCGAGATGCTGATGTTCACCTGCGGGCCCGATGCCGTTGCGTTCAGCCGCATGATGACGTCACAGGCCATCAACTTTCCCGACATTGCCAAACTCGGCAAGGAAGAGGGCTGGTTGAAGGCCGTTTCCACGACCGCGCGCTTCTTTGATCATTTGGTCGCACAGGGCGCTATGGACGTCGAGGATACCGGCATCGCGGCAGAGGTCTTTCTCGACGTGGTCGTCGGTCACACGCACCGCATGGCGACGTTCGGAACGCCGCTGGAGATGAAGTCCGCCGAAAAACGCATGCGCTTGGCGATCAGGCTGTTCCTGGCCGGTGCGCTTGGACCATCGAGCCGCGTTCAGTCCGCCCCCAAGGGAACCACTAAGGGAACCATTCGGCGCCGCTCTTCCCGCTGACAATTCCGTGAGAACGGCGTTTCACGTGCGTTACCCCATGGCGCCATCGTTGACCAAAACAAAACGATACGGTATGGTTTTATTATAAGCGAGTGCGAGCTTCCGCTTTCACTGGTCCCAGCGGGGGCTCTCACCGCTTCGATCGCCGCAAGCGGCGGTACCTTTGCGGCGTTCCGCGGCCGGCCCGAATACCTCCAAAGGGTCGGCCGCGCTTTCTTCGAGGCGATCCGGCAACCGCCGGCCGAGACAGGCTCATCGATGGAGACTGCAACAATGCATGCGCCGAGATCGTGGAGAAAGTTGCTTGCAGCCATCCTGGTGGCGTTCATCCTGCCTGCCCCGGTCTATGCCATCGCATCGTCGACCGGCGAGCCAGCCTCCCTCCGCAACGAGGCCGGCGATGACGCCGCGTCCGACCAGCAGGCGGTCAGCCGCGAGCTGGCGCTTTTCCGTGGATCGGCGATCTCGCTGAGCCAGGCGATGGCGATTGCCGAAGCCCTGCATGCCGGCGCGACGACCGCCGATGTCAGCTTCGACGGCGCGCCGGATTCACCGGTCTACCGCGTCAAGACACTTCACAACGACCGCATCTGGCACCACGCCATCGACGCCACGACTGGCAAGATCGTCGGCGGCGAAGCCGCCCTGCCCCTGAAGGAGTTCGATGCCGCGGAACGCAGCAACCTCGTTGCACTCAAGACGATCCGGCAGCGCCTGGCAGATGCCGTCCGCGTGGCCGAGCACGCGGCGTCGGGCAAGGCCATCAGCGGCGGCCTGATCCGCGAACGCGGCCGGCTGAATTTCGCGATCGTCGTCATGAGTGGCAACGACCTGAAAGCGGTGATCCTCGAGCCTCCCGGCGCCGCAAGGCGGCGATGACGGGGCTCGTCTGCCCGCATTGCAGACCGGATGAGGCGAAAAGCCGTTGACTGCAGCCCCAAGCTGCCGCATAAGTCCGCGCCATGACGACTTCGACCAAAGCGACCACGAAAACCAAAGCACCCTCCGGGGGCTCGGGAGCCGTGCGCGCGTAGTCGAACGATCGCATTATCCGAACCGAAGCCCCGCCTGAAAAGGACCGGGGCTTTTTTATTGCCTGTAAGCCATGATGCTCAACCAGAGGACAGACCCGTGAGCCACGAACCCGTTGTAGCCATTGCCGGCGTGACCGGCGCGGTCGGCGCCGAATTCATCGCCACCATGGACAGGCGCGCTTTTCCGGTCGGCAGGCTCAAGGCGCTGGCGAGCGCCCGCTCGGCCGGCAAGACCATCGATTTCCGCGGCGAGAAGATCGTGATCGAGGAGCTAACCGAAAAGTCGTTCGAGGGCGTCGACATCGCGCTGTTCTCGGCGGGCGGCGGCATCTCGCGCAAGTTCGCGCCTGCTGCCGTGAAGGCCGGCGCGGTCGTGGTCGACAATTCCTCAGCGTTCCGGATGGATCCGAACGTGCCGCTGGTCATCCCGGAGATCAACGCGGGCCGCATCCGCGACCACAAGGGCATCATCGCCAACCCGAACTGTTCGGCGATTACCGCGCTGGTGCCGCTGTGGCCGATCCACCGCCAGAACCGCATCAAGCGCATGATCGTCTCGACCTACCAGGCGGCAAGCGGTGCAGGCGCGGCCGCCATGGAGGAACTGGTGGAATCGACCCGCGCCTATCTCGACGGCCGGCCGTTCACGCCCAAGGTGATCCCGCTCCCCTACGCCTTCAACGTCTTCAGCCACAACACGGCAATCGATCCCGAGACCGGCTACAACGACGAAGAGACCAAGGTGATCAGGGAGACCCGCAAGATCTTCGAGGACGATAGAATCGCGATCGGCGTAACCTGCGTCCGCGTGCCGGTGCTCCGCGCCCATTGCGAGGCCATCACCTTCGAATGCGAAAAGCCGATCACCGAGGATGAAGTGCGCGCGATCCTGTCGAAGGCGCCGGGCGTCAGAATCGTCGACGACCGCGCAAAGAACTATTTTCCGATGCCGATCGATGCGTCGGGCCAGGACGACGTTCTGGCCGGCCGCATCCGCAAGGATCTCAGCGACGCCTCCGGCCACTCGATCTCGATGTTTGTATCGGCCGATCAGCTCCTGAAGGGCGCAGCGCTGAACGCAATCCAGATCGCGGAGTTACTGCCGCAACGCGCGATGGCGTGAACATGCCGCAGGGTGGGCAAAGGCGCGACTGCGCCGTGCCCACCATCGGTCCGCATCATCAATCGAAATATTGGGCACGCTTCGCTTTGCCCACCCTACCCGCTACGCGCCCGTCACGCGCCAGATCACGTTGCCGACGTCGTCGGCGACTAGCAGCGAGCGGTCGGGACCGATCGTCACGCCAACCGGTCGTCCGTAGGAGACTTTCTCGTCGGCGGCGAGAAAGCCCGTCAAAATATCCCGCGGCGGACCGGAGGGGCGGCCGTTCTCGAACGGCACGAAGACGACGGCGTAGCCGCTCAGCGTGCTGCGATTCCAGGAGCCGTGCTGGCCGATCAACATGCCGTCCGGAAAGCCCGGCAGCGTGCCTGATGGCATCCAGCACAGGCCGAGCGAGGCGGTGTGGCCGCCGAGTGCATAGTCGGGTTGAATCGCCTTCGCGACCATGACCGGGTCCTGCGGCACGCGGTCGTCTATCGTCTGTCCCCAGTAGCAATAGGGCCAGCCGTAGAAGCCGCCGTCGCGCACTGAAGTCAGATAGTCCGCGGCGTCTCGTCGCCGAGGCCGTCGCGCTCGTTAACGACCGTCCAGAGCACGCCGGTGTTGGGCTCCCAGGCGAGGCCCACGGGGTTGCGCAGTCCGCCGGCGAAGATGCGGCTCGAACCGTCGCCAAGATCGAGTTCATAGATCGCAGCGCGGCCCTGCTCCACTTCCATGCCCATCTCGGCGATGTTGCTGAGCGAACCGACTCCGGCGTAGAGCTTTTTGCCATCCGCGCTCGGCAGCAGGCTCCGCGTCCAATGTCCGCCGGGCTTGAATGTCACGAGCTTTCGTCCCTCGGCGGTGATGCGGTCCGCGCCAGCCACATAGGGAAAGGCGACCACGCCGTCGGTGTTGCCGACATAGAAGGTGTCGCCGACCATCGCCATGCCGAACGGCTGGCTCAGTCCCTCCATGAAGATCCCGCGCCCTTCAGCAACGCCGTCACCATCGCGATCGCGCAACAGGGTGATGCGGTCGGCGCTGACACCGAGCGCCGCGGCACGCCGCATCGTGGCCTGCATCGCATAGTGGAACACGCTCCTGGGCGGTCCCGCGATCTGGGTGGCCTCTGCGATGAGCACGTCGCCATTGGGCAGCACGTTGATCCAGCGCGGATGGTCCAGGCCGGTCGCAAACGCGTTGACCTTGAGCCCGGGCGCCGCGGTCGGCCTCTGCCCGTCGCTCCAGCCTTGGGCCGTCGGCATCTTGAGCGTCGGGATCGCCCCTTGCGGCTTCGCCGCTGGAATTGCCGGCGCGCTGCCCCAGGCCGCTTTGGGCGCGGATCCCTGCAGACGTCGCCACAGCAGCGCCGCGGCGCCGATCAGCGCGACCATTCGCGCGAAAATGCCGGAAAAGTTCATGCAGGGCCCCTGTTGTTCCCGCGCACCGATGCGCCGAGAGACGGTAGTTATACGATCTTGGCGTCAGCCGCCGAATCAAAGAGACAGGCGTTAGCGCTTTTTTGTCAGAGCGCTTCCTCCCTGAACCTTTGCCCGCCCAATTGGCGGGCCTCTTTTCAAGCGAGGACGCCCGGCTTCGCCTCAATCCGGCGCGCGAAACAGTAAGCAAGCATCGCCATAGGAATAGAACCGGTAGCCGGCTGCGATCGCATGCGCATAGGCGCGCTTCATCGTGTCAAGACCGGAGAATGCCGACACCAGCATGAACAGCGTCGAGCGCGGCAGGTGGAAATTGGTCATGAGGATATCGACCGCGCGAAAGCGATAACCCGGCGTGATGAAGATCGAGGTCTCGCCATCGAACGGCTGAACGGTGCCGTCTTCGCGCGTGGCGCTCTCCAATAGCCGTAGCGACGTGGTGCCGACCGCTATGATGCGCCCGCCCTGGGCGCGCGCGGCATTCAACGCGGCAGCGGTATCAGCCGAGATCGATCCCCATTCGGCATGCATCCGGTGCTCGGAGGTCTCGTCCACCTTCACAGGCAGGAAGGTCCCTGCCCCGACATGCAGCGTTATCCGATGCAATTCGACGCCGTGGCGGCGTAGCGCCGTCTCGAGCTCAGGCGTGAAATGCAGTCCCGCCGTCGGTGCCGCGACCGCCCCCTCATTTGCGGCGAACATGGTCTGATAGTCGGCGGCATCGCGATCGCCGGGCGCGCGTTTGGAGGCGATATAGGGCGGCAGCGGCGGCGTGCCGAGATCGGCGATGGCCTGATCCAGCGCCGGACCGTGAAACGAAAACGACAGCGTGATCTCGCCCTCTTCGCCCTTGGCCTCGACCTCGGCGTCGAGATGGCCGAGCAGGCAGACCTTGCCTTCATTGCCGAAGCGAACGATGTCGCCGGGCGCGAGCTTCTTCGCCGGCTTAACCAGCGCGCGCCAGCGCGACCCGTCCAGCCGCTTGATCAACGTCGCCTCGATCTTCGGCTCGGTCTCGCGGCCGATGCGCCGGCCCTTGAGTTGGGCGGAGATCACCTTGGTGTCGTTGACGACGAGTTGATCGCCAGGCTCCAGCCATTGCGGCAACTCGGCGACGGTGCGGTCGCGCAGCACGCCATCGGGTTGCACCACCAGCATCCGCGCAGCATCGCGCGGGCTCGCGGGCCGCAGCGCGACGCTGGTGGCGGGAAGTTCGAAGTCGAAGAGATCAGTGCGCATGTTCTTGCACGTCATTCCGGAGGCCGCGCAGAGCGCGGCAATCTGGAATCCAGAGATTGTCAGCGCGAGATTCCGGGTTCACGCTTCGCGTGCCCCGGAATGACGGCGTCAAATCAAGCCGCTTCCAGCGCCATCCGTGCCTTGACGATCTTGTCCGGGTTCTGCACCGGCTCGCCGCGCTTGATCTTGTCGACGTTCTCCATGCCCGACGTGACCTTGCCCCAGACCGTGTACTGGCCGTTGAGGAAGGAGGCGTCATCGAAGCAGATGAAGAACTGGCTGTCGCCGGAATCCGGGCTCGCGGCGCGAGCCATCGAGACGGTGCCGCGCACGTGCGGTTCCTTGTTGAACTCGGCCTTCAGCTTGTTGCCGGAACCGCCGGTGCCGGTGCCGTGCGGGCAGCCGGTCTGCGCCATGAAGCCCTCGATGACGCGATGGAACACGATGCCGTCGTAAAATCCCTCACGCACCAGTTTCTTGATCTGAGCGACGTGGCCAGGTGCGAGATCGGGACGCATTTCGATGGTGACGGGGCCCTGGGTGGTTTCAAGGATCAAAGTATTTTCGGTATCAGCCATACTCTTTTCTCTTCCGGTTTGGGTGGACGTTTGCGGGTTCTAAAAAGGACCGCGAAAGGCCGGCCGGCGACCGCACCGCCCAGTCCCTCGGTAAATGGCAACGGCGTGCAGCGTTGCAATGTCTCCATCACGGCAATTCGGTACGCGACCCTGTCGTTATCGCTGGCGCGTTCCGATTCGTAGGTGATCCTGGGTTGCCCCAGAATGGCGCCCTCGCGGTTGAAGCTGACGGCGACCGTAATGTCCATCGGGCTGGCGCGCGAGTAAGGCGGCGGCTGCCAACACGAATACAGTTTGGCGAATATGTCCTTGATGGTGTCGAGTTGCTGCGGTTGAGCCGCCGCATGCGCCCCCGATGCGAGCCACACGAGAGCAGCGGCAAACCAGACGAATGGCTTGCTGCGGCCCGCCGTCATGGCCTCACTTGACGTCGGATGCGACTTGCACCTTCACCATCTTGTCGGGATCGACGACCGGTTCGCCACGCTTGATCTTGTCGACCACGTCCATACCCGACATCACTTCGCCGATCACGGTGTATTTGCCGTTCAGTGACGCGCCTTCGGCAAACATGATGAAGAACTGCGAATTGGCCGAGTTGGGATCGCTGGTTCGCGCCATGCCGACGATGCCGCGCTTGTACGGCACGTTGGAGAACTCGGCCGGAAGGTTCGGATGTTTCGAGCCGCCGGTGCCGTTGAAATTCTTGCCGTCGCCGGTCTGCGCCATGAAGCCTTCGATCACGCGATGGAACGGCACGTTGTTGTAGTAGCCCTCGCGCGCGAGCAGCTTGATGCGTTCGGCATGCTGGGGCGCGATGTCGTTGCGCAGCTTGATCACGATGCGGCCCTTGGTGGTGTCGATCACGATCGCATTCGCCTTGTCGAGATTAGCGGGCAGCGGCTGCGCGATCGCGGGGACCATAACGAACAACGCGGCGAGAACAGCGAGAATTCGGATCATGAAAGCTCCGGTCATGTGGAAACAGGAAAGCGCGTAGAAGCGCGTTAGCCCGCGAACTTGGCCTTCAGCCTCGCGGCAATCTGGGGCGGCACGAAGGCGGAGAAGTCGCCGCCCATGCCGGCGATCTGGCGAACCAACGTGGCGGTGATCGGGCGGACCACAGGCGACGCCGGGACGAACACGGTGTGCACCTCTGGCGCCATCACCTCGTTCATGCCGGCAAGCTGCATTTCGTAGTCCATATCGGTTCCATCGCGCAGGCCGCGAATCATGATGGTCGCGCCGACCTGCCGCGCCGCAGCTACGGTGAGGTTGTCGTAGGTGGTGCAGTCGAAAGCGCAGCCGGCCTTTTGCGCAATCGGCTCACATACCGCCCGAATCATGTCGACCCGCTCCTCGATCGAAAACAGCGGCTTCTTGCCGGAATTGACGCCGATGGCGACAACCAGGCGGTCGCACAGCGTCACGGCGTGCCGCAGCACGTCCAGATGGCCGTTGGTGATGGGATCGAATGAACCGGGATAAAGCGCGATACGGGACATATTCCCTCCTACCGCGCCTCGGGCGGCCGGGCAAGCCGGGTCGGTTCCCTTCGGATCCGGGTTTTTACTTCGAGTCGGCCAATGAACCAGTCTCGGGATCCCCGTCTCGGGCGGGCCGGCAATGTTTCGTCCGCCACCGGCCGGCGAAACAAAACTCGGTCCGGACGAAACCATTTTCCGCGCCCGCGAAGACGGCCGGAAACTTGCGCCCCCTACAAGTCCACCCAACGAAACGACGGGCCGCCAAGGCCCATGACAGGGGACCGTCATGATCAAGGCTTTATCCGCCATCGCTGCTGCCGCGTTCATCGCTGCCGCGATGACCGTATTGCCCGGCTTTGCCCCCCAGGTCGAAGCCAGCGTGCCGCAGGCGCTTGCCAAGGGTGACCGCCTGGATATCCGCAACGTCGGCAAGGACTGCTCGCAGCAGGCTTGGCCGAATTTCGAGGCTTCGTGCCTGCGCGCCGCCGGCTCCAAGGCCGTGGTGAGGGAAGCCCGCCTGGTGACCGCCGACCGCACCCCGTAACGGCAAAACATTCGTTCCGACCCCACCTCCAAGGAACGCTCTAGTGGCGAGTAGGGATGCCCCCCTGCTCGCCATTGACGTTCTGGAAGCTTGGATTGCGCGAAATTCTCCTGCCTGCCTCAAGCGCGCGAGCACGCGTTCGAGGTCTTCGCGGCCGCGCTTGACGGATCTGTACACATCACTCAGATGGCCGGAAATATTGACAGGAAGGAAACAAGCGCGTGGCCAGCACGATTTTCGACAACGCCCTCTATCGCGACGTTTTCTCGACGCCGGCCATGCGAGCGGTGTTTTCCGATGAGGCGCAGCTCAAGGCCTATGTGCAGGCTGAAGTCGCGCTTGCCATTGCGCAAGGCGACACCGGCGTGATTCCGCGCGAGGCGGCCGAGGCGATCGCGCGGCAGGCGCCGGCGATCGCGCTCGATATCGAGCAGTTGAAGCGCGACACCGAGAACGTCGGCTATCCCATTGTCGGCCTGGCCCGCCAGCTATCGGAGCGACTCGGCGAAGCCGGCCGCTATCTGCATTGGGGAGCGACCACGCAGGACATCATGGATACCGCGACGGTCCTGCAACTGCGCGAAGCGGTCGCGCTGATCGAAGCGCAGCTCACTGACGTCATGGCCGCGCTTGCCAATCTCGCCCGCCTCCACCGCGATACCCCGATGGCCGGCCGAACCCATCTTCAGCAGGCGCTGCCGATCACGTTCGGGCACAAGGCAGCGATCTGGCTGTCGGCGCTGCAGCGCTCGGCCGATCGGCTCGCGCAAGCAAAACCTCGTGCCCTTCAGGCGCAGCTCGGCGGCGCGGCGGGAACGCTGGCTTCACTCGGCGATCGCGGACTGGATGTACGTGCCGCCTATGCCCGCGTGCTCGGTCTGGCCGAACCCGACATCACTTGGCACGTCGCCCGCGACGGGCTGGTCGAACTGGCGCAGACGCTGGCCGTGATCTGCGGCGCGTTCGGCAAGATCGGCTACGACATCATGCTCCTGATGGCGACCGAGATCGGCGAGGTATTCGAGCCCTTCTCCTCACATCGCGGCGCATCCTCGACCATGCCGCAGAAGCGCAACCCGATCTCCTCGGAAATTCTGCTGGCGAACGCAAAGGCATCGCGCGACGCCGCTTCGCTGATGTTAGATGCCATGGTTCAGGATCTCGAGCGCGCCACCGGGCCCTGGCATTGCGAGTGGCTCGCTTTGCCCCAAGTCTGTTTGCTGACGGCCGGGTCGCTGGCGCAGGCGCAATTCATGCTGTCCGGCCTGATCGTCGATCCCCAGGCGATGAAGCGAAACCTTCATGCCACGCGCGGGCTGATCGTCGCCGAAGCGGTCATGATGGGGCTGGCGCCCGCGCTTGGCCGTCAGTTGGCCCATGACGAGGTTTATGCCGCCTGCCGCGATGCGTTCGAGCGTGGCGACGCGCTGCTCGATGCCCTGCTGCGCCGCCCGGCCATCGCATCCGCCCTGCCGCGCGATCGGCTCGCCGCGTTATGCGAGCCGTCAAACTATCTCGGCACCGCGGGAGCGATGGTCGACCGCGTGCTCGCACGTCACAGCAAGTGATAAGCACGATCGATAAACACCGACGCGCTACCGCATGGCAGCGTATTGACGCGAATGGCCACGACCCGATTATCGGAGCCGAGCCCGCCGCTTTCGGAACTCCTGCCGGCGGCAAAGACCCTTTGGAGCGCGCGCTCGATCTGGTAGAATCCGCACGAGCGAGGAGGAAGCCGTGGACGAGCTGGAGCGCTGGCTGGCGCCGCTTGGCCTGGCGCAGTTCGCACCCGCGTTGCGGGCGAACGATGTCGATCTCAATATCCTGCCTGAGCTGAGCGAGGCGGACCTGGAGAAGCTCGGCCTCTCGCTTGGCCAGCGCAAGAAGCTATTGAAAGCGGCCGCATGCCTGCCACAGCCCTCGAAACTGGCAGGCCCGAGCGCCGCGTCGGCGCCAAGCCTCAGTGCCGTCTCCTCTGCCGAACGTCGGCAGCTCACGGTGATGTTCTGCGACCTCGTCGGTTCGACCGCGCTATCGGCTGGTCTTGACCCCGAGGACCTACGCGAGGTGATTGGCGCCTATCACCGCTGCGTAGCTGAGACGGTCGCCCGCTTCGACGGCTTCGTCGCCAAGTACATGGGCGACGGCGTACTACTTTATTTCGGCTATCCGCAAGCGCACGAGGACGACGCCGAGCGAGCGGTGCGCGCCGGTTTGGCACTTATCGACGCCGTCAACCAACTGCAAACACCCGAGCGTCTTCGGGTCCGGATCGGCATCGGCACAGGACTTGTCGTGGTCGGCGACCTTATTGGCATGGGCGAAGCACAGGAACGGGTCGTGGTAGGCGAGACGCCCAACCTCGCGGCGCGCCTGCAAGCAGTTGGCGAGCCGAACACCATCGTCGTGGGTCCCATGACGCGTCACCTCCTGGGCGATCTTTTCGAGTACCGCGATCTCGGGACGGTCGCGATGAAAGGCTTCCCGCAGCCGGTCCAAGCCTATCAGGTGCTCCGCTCGAGCGCCGTCGAGAGCCGGTTTGAAGCCTTCCATTCGGCCGGCCTGACGCCACTGGTCGGCCGCGAGGAAGAGCTCGAACTGCTACTGCGCCGGTGGCAGCGTGCGACCTCCGGGGAGGGGCAGGTGGTGCTGCTCTCAGCGGAGCCCGGGGTCGGGAAATCGCGACTGGTGGCGGCCCTCCAGGAGAAGCTCCAGGCCGAACCGTACTCGCGCCTGCGCTGCTTCTGCTCGCCGCACCACCAGGGCAGCGCGCTGTACCCGGTCATCAAGCAACTGGAGCGGGCGGCCGGGTTCACCAGGGACGACCCAACGGCGGTCAGGCTCGACAAAATCGAGGCGCTGTTAACGGCCTCAGCGACCGCTGCCGAATACATGCCGCTATTGGCCGAGCTGCTATCATTGCCCTCCGACCGCTATTGCCCGGTATCGCTCAGTCCGCCTGCGAAGAAGGAGCGCACGCTTCAGGCGCTGCTCCGGCAAGTGGAGGACCTGTCTCGGCGCAATCCCGTGCTGTGGGTCTTCGAAGATGTGCACTGGATCGACCCGACCTCGCTCGAGCTTCTGCAAGTAGCGGTCGATCGCGTGCAGCAACTGCCGGTGTTGCTACTCCTCACCTTCCGACCGGAGTTCTTGCCACCGTGGATCGGCCAGCCGCACGTCACGATGCTGGCGCTCGGTCGCTTGAACCGGCGTGACACCGCAGCCCTCGTACAGCGGGTGGTCGGCGATAAAGTGCTGCCCGGCGCGGTCGTCCACGAGATCGTCGACCGCACGGACGGCGTGCCGCTGTTCGTGGAGGAACTGACCAAGGCCGTGCTGGAAGCGGGAGCCGAAGGGAATGCCAAGGCCGTGCTTTCGCGAACCTCACCGGGTGCACTCGCCGTCCCGGCTACCCTGCACGCCTCGCTCCTGGCCCGTCTCGACCGTCTCAGTCCGGAAGCCAAAGAAATTGCCCAGACCGGCGCCGCCATTGGCCGGGAATTCTCCGACGATCTGATACGCGCCGTGTCGCCACTGCCGGACGCACCTTTGCAGTCCGCCCTCGACCAGCTTGCCGCGTCACAGTTGATTTTTCGTCGTGGCTCGTCAATCTACAGCTTCAAGCACGCACTCGTTCAGGACACCGCCTACGGCACACTGCTGCGCGGCAAGCGGCAACCGCTGCACGCGCGGATCGCACGTGCCCTCGAGGAGCTGTTTCCGGACATCGCGGCTACCCAGCCGGAGGTGCTTGCGCACCACTTCACCGAGGCTGATCTCACGGAAGATGCTGTGGCCTACTGGCGCAAGGCTGGCCAGCGCGCGGCCGAGCGCTCGGCACACGCGGAGGCGATCGCCCATCTCCGCAAGGGGCTGATGCTCGTCGATCGGGTCGCCGAGCCTGCGGAACGCGCCCGCCGCGAACTCGACCTGCAGCTCGTGCTTGCGCCGGTGCTGATCAGCACCAAGAGCTGGTCGGCACCGGAGGTGGAGCAAGTCTACCTGCGTGCCCGAGACCTGTGCCGGCAAGCCGGCGATGTGGCGCAGCTCTTTATCGTGAGTTGGGGGTTGTGGCTCGTTTACCAGCAACGCTGCGAGTTTAAGACGGCTCGCGATCTGCTGGACGAGCTGTTCGCACTCGCGCGGCAGAGCACAGATCCGGCGCTCCTCCTGCAGGCGCATCATGCCGCATGGACAACCCTTCTCAATCTCCCGGATCTGACCGCGTGCAGGGCGCATCTCGAGGCGGGATTGGCGCTCTATCGGCCGGACGCGCACAGTGCCCACAAATTCCTCTATGGCAGCCACGACGCGGGTGTCTGCTACCGATACACCGAGGCTGCCGCGCTGTGGCCGCTTGGCTTCCCCGAGCAGGCGCTCGCCGCTGCGCGCGAAGCGGTAAGCATGGCGCGGGAGCTGTCGCATCCTTTTAGCCTTGTTCTCGCCCTGGTGTTCGCGGCGATGATCTACCAGCATCGGCGGGAAGCCGAGCCGGCCCGGGAGCAAGCGGAAGCCGCGATCGCGGTGTGCGCCGAGCACGGCATCGCACCGCACCTGGCGGCGGCGGGAAGCATCTTGCGGGGTTGGGCGATCGCGGAACGCGGACAGGCAGCGAAAGGGATCTCGGAGGTCCGCGACGGTCTCGCGGCCGTCCAGCCGACGGGCGTGCGTATCCGTCGGCCCTTTTATCTCGCGCTGCTGGCTGAAGCTTCGGCGCGGGCCGGAGAAATCGAGCCAGGATTGACTGCGCTGGCCGAAGCTGCGGCCGCTGTCGAGGAGACCGGCGAGCGGCGATGGGAGGCGGAAATTTATCGCTTGATTGGGGAGCTGACGGCGGCGAGGCCAGGCGGCGACAGGACCGCAGCGGAAGCGTACTTTCGGCGAGCGCTTGACGTGGCCGGTCGCCAGAGCGCGAAGACGCTGGAGTTGCGCGCCACCACGAGCTTGGCCCGGCTCTGGCGTGATCAGGGCAAGCACCAGCAGGCCAGTGATCTCCTCGCGCCGACCTATGGATGGTTCACGGAAGGTTTCGATACCCCTGATCTGCGGGAGGCCAAGGCGCTGCTTGATGCGCTCCAGTGACGCTCCTGTATGTCAATCGGCGCCGACGTTGAACCTAGATCGGCAACGCTCCGGAGAGTCCAGTGTGATCTGAAGTTTGTGCCAATCGCGGCAAAGCACCGACACGTTGGCAGGCCGATTCAATTCTGTGACTGGGGTACGGGGCCGGCGCTCTCGCGAGTGCCCGAGGCGACTTGCGGTAGGGCAAGGTTGAAAGCATCAACCAGCCGACGTCGCCAGGGTTGCGTCAGCATCGACAGCTTGCCTTCGAGCAGAGCTGCCCTTTCCCGGGCTCCCGCGCTTTCCGTGCTCACTTTGAGCAGTTCGGCCAACAGCTTGTTGGTGCGTTCGCATTCTCTTTCGAAGTCGGCGCGATGACCGCTGGCAATCACCTTCATCTCTGCCAGCTCAGTCTGCAGCGTCTCAATTCGTTGCTTTAGGGCGGTGACCACCTGGTGACCGGCCTGCGTTTGCGGCTGACGGGGTATCGGGGAATGGCTGAATTCGCTGAGATCGACCTGGACTAACGTCTTGCCGTCGTTGGAGCGCGAGCGCGGCCATCGGTGTCGCTTCACCAGAGCGCGGGCAGCTTCTGGGGAAATCTTGAGCCGTTCGCCCAGATCGGCATACGTCAGCATCTCGACGGGCATGAGATCCGCTCCCGTTGGCCGGACGGTCACCACCCGGACACGGCAAACGGTATCAATCTATAGTTAATGCTTGGTTTACCGTAAGCGGGAGCCCTGACGCGACGCGCCGCGGCGAGCGTCCAGCTCATCCGGACTACGCACCTCGTCATTCCGGGATGCGTGCGCAGCGCGCAGGCCCGGAATGACGGCGAACGGCGCTAGCCGCCGTTCCCGTTTACGCCGTTCTCGTCTTCCGAGATATGCTCGACCGACACCACGTGCTCGTCCTCCGCCGTATCGAACACGATGACGCCTTGGGTCGAGCGCCCGGCGATGCGGATGTCCTCGACCGGGCAGCGGATGAGCTGGCCCTTGTCGGTGACCAGCATGATCTGATCGCTATGCTCCACCGGGAACGACGCCACCAGCTTGCCGTTGCGGTTGTTGACGCTCATCGCGACGATGCCTTTGCCGCCTCGGCCGGTGGTGCGGTACTCGTAGGACGAGGTACGCTTGCCGTAGCCGTTGACGGAGACCGTCAGCACCACCTGCTCCTGCGCCGACATTTCGGCGTAGCGCTCCTGCGAGAGCTGGAGCGAACCCGAAGTCTCCTCGCCCTCGGCATCAACAGGCTCTTCCGCCGCGGTTTCGCCGGCCACTGCGCGGCGCATCTTCAGGTAGGCTGACCGTTCATCGGAGGTGGTCTCGACATGGCGCAGGATCGCCAGCGAGATCAATTTGTCGCCTCCCGCCAGCGCAATGCCGCGCACGCCCATCGAGGTGCGCCCCGTGAAGACGCGCACGTCGCTGACCGGGAAGCGGATGCACTGCCCGCCGGCCGCCGTCAGCAGCACGTCGTCGTGCTCGGTGCAGATCTGCACGTCGACGATCGATTCGCCCTCCCCGAGCTTCATGGCGATGATGCCGGAGCGGCGGACATCGACAAAGTCGGACAGCTTATTGCGGCGGACCGTGCCCCCGGTGGTAGCGAACATCACGTCGAGATTGGCCCAGGAGGATTCATCCTCCGGCAGCGGCATGATGGTGGTAATGCGCTCGCCCTGCTCCAGCGGCAGGATGTTGATCATCGCCTTGCCGCGGGCGTTCGGTGCCGCCATCGGCAGCCGCCAGACCTTTTCCTTGTAGACCTGGCCGCGCGAGGAGAAGAACAGCACCGGCGTGTGGGTCGAGGCCACGAACAGCCGGCTGACAAAATCCTCGTCGCGGGTCTGCATGCCCGCGCGGCCTTTGCCGCCGCGCCGCTGCGCCCGATAGGTCGAGAGCGGCACGCGCTTGACATAGCCAGCGTGCGAGACCGTGACCACCATGTCCTCGCGCTGGATCAGGTCCTCGTCTTCGACCTCGCCTTCCTGTTCGACGATGACGGTTTTTCGCGGGGTGGCGAATTTGTCTTTCACCTCAGCCAGTTCGGTCTTGATGATCGCCTGCACGCGGGCACGCGAGCGCAGGATTTCGAGGTAGTCGGCGATCTCGACCGCGAGCTTGTCGAGCTCTTCGGAAATCTCCTCGCGGCCGAGCGCGGTCAGGCGCTGCAGGCGCAGCTCGAGAATGGCCTTGGCCTGCTCGAGCGATAGCCGCGCAGTGCCGTCCGGCGCCATCCGGTGACGGGGGTCGTCGATCAGCGTGATCATTGCTTCGACATCCTTGGCCGGCCAGTCGCGCGACATCAGCGTGTCGCGCGCGGTGTTCGGATCTGGCGAAGTTCTGATCACGCGAATGATCTCGTCGATATTGGCAACTGCGATTGCAAGGCCGACCAGGATGTGGGCGCGGTCGCGGGCCTTGCTGAGCAGGAACTTGGTCCGACGGGTGACCACCTGCTCGCGGAACGCGATGAACAGCGTCAGCAGATCCCTTAGGTTCATCGTTTGCGGGCGGCCGTTATCCAGCGCCAGCATATTGGCCGGGAAGTTCGATTGCAGCGGCGTGAAGCGATAGAGCTGATTCAGAACGACATCGGCCATCGCCTCGCGCTTCAACTCGACGACGACACGGAAGCCGTCGCGGTCGGATTCATCGCGCAGGTCGGCGACACCTTCGATCTTCTTTTCGCGCACCAGTTCGGCGATGCGCTCGACCATGGTGGCCTTGTTTATCTGATAGGGAATTTCAGTGATGATGATCGCTTCGCGATCCTTGCGGATGGTGTCGATCGTCACCTTGCCGCGCATTACGATCGAGCCGCGGCCGAGGTGATAGGCCGAGCGGATGCCCTGGCGTCCCAGAATGATGCCGCCGGTCGGGAAATCCGGCCCCGGAATGATATTGATGAGATCGTCGATGCCGAGGGCGGGATTGTCGATCAGCGCCACGCAGGCGTCGATGACTTCGCCGAGATTGTGGGGCGGGATGTTGGTCGCCATGCCGACCGCGATGCCGCCGGCACCGTTGACCAGCAGGTTCGGGAATCTCGCCGGCAGGACCGACGGCTCCTTCTCGGAATTGTCGTAGTTCGGCTGGAAATCGACAGTGTCCTTGTCGATATCGCCAAGAACTTCCAGAGCCGACCGGGTCAGACGGGCTTCGGTATATCGATAGGCCGCGGGCGGATCGCCATCGACCGAGCCGAAATTGCCCTGGCCGTCGATCAGCGGTACGCGCATGGAGAAATCCTGCGCCATCCGGACCATCGCGTCGTAAATCGACTGGTCGCCGTGCGGATGATATTTACCGATCACGTCACCGACGACGCGCGCTGATTTGACGTACTTCTTGTCCGGCGTGTGCCCCTGCTCGTACATCGAATACAGAATCCGCCGATGCACGGGCTTGAGCCCGTCGCGCGCGTCCGGCAGCGCCCGCGCCACGATGACGCTCATGGCGTAATCGAGGTAGGAGCGTTTCATCTCGTCGAGAATGGAAACGGGGCGAATGTCGGAGTGCTCCGGCGGCTCGCCGGGCTTGTCGTCTTCGTTATCGGACAAAGGGGGAATCCAGTCAGTTCTCAGCTAAGAATCATATAGCGCATCGAGGGTCCGATAACCACCCCGAAGCTGTCAGGAGGAAGCTGTTTTTCCGCTCGTTTTTTCATAGACTTACCGGGATCGGAGACAGCTCGCCCGAGCCCTGCCGGGACCGCCATTTCAAGGCCGGAAGACGGTGTCAAAAACGGTGTTCCCATGGTGGGCCTAATGGCCAAAAACCACCGCATGCATGATCCGTCCGGGTAAGAAGGTGAACACGCCGGCCACGACGAGCGCTCCAAAGAAGATCGACACCATCGCTTTGCGGTGACCGCTGACATTGTGCCGGCGAGCATGCAGGACTGCGAGCGTCAGCATGATCGGCACAAAGATCGACAGCAGATGGATCGGGCTGAACAGCCCGAACATGCGGATCTCATGGATCCAGAGCGAGCTGATCGCGACCGCAGCCATCAGCACGACCCAGATCCAGCCGATGGTCCGGTGCGGCAGGCTTCCCTTCGGTGCTGCGAATTGCACGATGCCAAGCGCAAACGCCGCCAGGGCTGCGAGGGCATGCAACGGGATCGTCCCAGGCGCCTCCAGCAGCGGTGCGAGGCTCATGGTAGGCGCTCCAGATCCGGTTGGCGTTCAAGGCTGGAGCAGCTTAAGCGAAATACCTCATGTGAATATTAACAACATGACGGCTGAGCGAACCGACCGGGCGCCCGGATCGCAACGCGCCTGTGGGCTGGTGTTCAGCCGAATGCAGCCGATTCCTGCGGCGGCACATTAGCCGCAAAGCGGGTGAACGCCCGTTCTCGCAAGCGAATTTCTCGCCGGCCGAGGGCCCTGCTTTAGAACGGAATATCGTCGTCCATATCGCTGTTGCGGCTGCCCGCCGCGACCGCCCGCCGCGGCGCGGAGCTAACTGGACCGCTCGAGCCGAAGTCACCGGAATCATCGGAGCCGAAGCTGCCGCCCCCGCCGCCGCTGCGGCCGTCGAGCATGGTCAGGTTCGAGTTAAAGCCCTGCAGCACGACCTCGGTCGAGTATTTGTCGACCCCGCTCTGGTCGGTCCATTTGCGCGTCTGCAACTGGCCCTCGATGTAAACCTTGGCGCCCTTCTTCAGATACTGTTCGGCGACCTTGCAGAGCCCCTCGTTGAAGATCACCACGCGGTGCCATTCGGTCTTTTCCTTGCGCTCGCCGGTGCCTTTGTCGCGCCAGGTCTCCGATGTCGCGATGCTCAGATTGGCGATCGGTCGCCCGTCCTGTGTCCGCCGGATTTCAGGATCCTTGCCGAGGTTGCCGACCAGAATCACCTTGTTCACGCTTCCCGCCATCGCCGCTCTCCACTCGATATCGCCGGCAAAAATCACTGGTCCGGCCGCTTTCGTGCCGGCCGTCTTCAATTCTTGACCTGTCGCTTGTCCGTTTCCGCGTCCGCTCCCGGACATCCGGACCCTATACACCGACAGACCCCGCTGACTTGGCGATCCCTCGGCAAGTCGCCGGTTATCCACATATAGCATCGCCTACGTGCACGTTCCAGCTTTGTTCCGGATGACGTTCTACGTGCGTCTGCTGGCGGCTCGGCAATCTCTAGGCGAACCCCAGGGAACCCGCGGGGAAACCGAAAGAGGCGAAACGGAACCCGAAAGTTCCCGCCTCGGTTCCAATTATACCAGATAAATCATAAGCTTCGTTCCATAAACTTGGTTGGCGCCTGTTGCATCCGGGACACGCCATTTCCGGTCGAGTCGCGCTATAGAATTCTCCAGCGGCGCGGGCGCTCGCGTCACAACAACGCTTCAGGCCTAGCGGGAAGCGGACAAAACTGGGGATAGATCATGAAGAAGTATCTGTTAGCTACAGTTGCGCTCATTGCGTTCGCCGCGCCTGCGGCGGCGGCCGACCTTGCAGCGCGCCCATACACCAAGGCGCCGCCTGCTCCTGTCGCCGCCATCTACGATTGGACCGGCTTCTACATCGGCGCCAACGGTGGCTGGGGTTCGGCCCGCAAGTGCTGGGATCTCACCGCCGACGCTTTCGGTCCTATCGTTCCGCCGCTGGCCGAAGGCTGCCACGATGCGACTGGCGGCACGGCCGGTGGTCAACTCGGCTACCGCTGGCAGGCCGGCACCTGGGTATTCGGCGTGGAAGGGCAAGGCAACTGGGCTGACTTCCAAGGCTCCAACATAAGCTTGGCCTTTCCTCTCGCTCCCGTTGAGAACGAATCGAGGATCAACGCGTTCGGACTGATCACCGGTCAGGTCGGCTATGCCTGGAACAACGTTCTGCTCTACGTGAAGGGCGGCGCTGCGGTGACCAGCGACAAATACCGGGGATTCGATGTCGCGACCGGGCTGCTGATCGACAGCGCCAAGGAAACGCGTTGGGGCGGCGTCGTTGGTGCCGGTCTCGAAGTCGGCTTCGCCCCGAACTGGTCGGTTGGAGTCGAGTACAACCACCTGTTCATGGGTGATCGCGACATCGACTTTGCTGCATCCGGCAACTTTATTGGTGCTCCGGCCGGCTCGTTCTCGAGGACTAGCAACATCAGCCAGGACGTCGATCTCGTCACGGTCCGCGTCAACTACCGCTGGGGCGGCCCCGTCATCGCGAGGTACTGATCGCAAAGCCAGCGCGGTACTACGGAAAGGCCGGCTTCACGCCGGCCTTTTTGTTTGCGGTGATAACCAGCACTGAGAAGGCCGGCCTTGCGCCGGCCTTTTTGTTTGGTTGTAGACCGGCACGACCGACACCCGGAACAGTTGTATTTCCATGCTTTTGCCGCTGATGTGGTATTTCCGCGACAGCATTTTTCGGGAACTTCGCGCTATATCGCCAAGCAACCTCAAATTGACGGCTGAGGAAAGTTGCGTTGGAGAGCCGCGAAAGGAAAAGAAAGTGAAGAAGATTCTGCTGACCACCACCGGCCTGATCGCGCTTGGGATGGCGCCTGCGATGGCCGCCGATCTCGCTGCCAGGCCCTACACCAAGGCGCCGGCCGCAGCGATTGCGATCAATAACTGGACCGGCTTTTACCTCGGCGCGATGGGCGGCTACGCGCACGAAAACAGCGATGGCGTTGGTACGCTCAGTGGCGGCTTCGCCGGCGGCACCGTCGGCTACAATTGGCAGACCGGCAATCTCGTTCTCGGTGTGGAAGCCGATGGCGCCTGGGCTGACGTGGGCGCGACACTGGGCATTCCCGGCCTAGCTTCGGTCGACTACACGATTCGTTCGATGGGCACCGCTCGCGGCCGCATTGGCTACGCCTTTGATCAGGTCCTGATCTACGGCACCGGCGGTTACGCCTGGTCTGATAACCGCCTGACTGCAACGCTCCTCGGCTTGAGCGCCTCGGACAGCAAATTCCACTCCGGCTGGACTGTCGGTGCCGGTGTCGAAGTCATGTTCGCACCGAAGTGGTCGGTCAAGGCTGAGTACCTCTATCGCAGCCTCGAAAGCGCGAACTACTTCACCGCTGCTATCCCGGGCGGCGTTCCGGTCGGAACGATCAATCTCAACAGCGTTCAGGTCGGCGTGAACTACCACTTCTAAGATTTCCTGCTGAAACTGCCTGCGCCTCCGTTCCGAGAAATTCGAACGGAGGCGTTTGTATTTGAGGAGTTCCGACCGGAGCTGCTGACGGCTGCTGCCAAAAACATCTGAGCGCAAACAATCCGTTGATGATTCGCGCGCGGCACTGGAAATTCCCTGCCGTTCTTCCTATGTTCCGACTTTCAATCAACGGCGCCTGATCCCGGTTCTTGCCCGGCGATGCGCGCCCAACGTGGCGCGTGCCTCGCGTCTGGAAATGCCGATATGGATGAAGTGCTCAGGGCGAAGCGCCAACAGAACGCCGGCTCCGCATCGCGTGCGATCACCATCCGCGGTGCGCGCGAGCACAATCTCAAGAATGTCGATCTCGAGATTCCCCGCGACAAGCTCGTGGTGTTCACCGGCCTCTCCGGCTCCGGCAAATCCTCGCTCGCCTTCGATACCATCTATGCCGAGGGCCAGCGCCGCTACGTCGAATCGCTCTCGGCTTACGCGCGCCAGTTCCTGGAGATGATGCAGAAGCCGGACGTCGACCAGATAGACGGCCTGTCTCCTGCGATCTCGATCGAGCAGAAGACCACCTCGAAGAACCCGCGCTCCACCGTCGGCACCGTCACCGAGATCTACGACTACATGCGCCTCTTGTGGGCACGCGTCGGCGTGCCCTACTCGCCGGCCACGGGATTGCCGATCGAAAGCCAGGTCGTCTCGCAGATGGTCGATCGCGTGCTGGCACTGCCCGAAGGCACCCGGCTCTATCTGCTGGCGCCGGTCGTGCGCGGCCGCAAGGGCGAGTACAAGAAAGAGCTCGCCGAATGGCTCAAGAAGGGTTTTCAGCGCGTCAAGATCGACGGCACGTTCTATGAGCTCTCCGACGCGCCGACGCTCGACAAGAAATTCCCGCACGACATTGATGTCGTCGTCGACCGCATCGTGGTGCGCCCCGACCTCGGCCAGCGCCTCGCGGAAAGCTTTGAGACCGCGCTGAAGCTCGCCGAGGGGCTCGCCGTGATCGAATATGCCGACGCGCCGGCAGGCGCGCCTGCGGCCGAGGACAAGAAGAAAACCGCAAAGATCCACGACAAGAGCGGGCCTGAACGGATTTTGTTCTCGGAGAAATTCGCCTGCCCGGTCTCCGGATTCACGATTCCCGAAATCGAGCCGCGGTTGTTCTCGTTCAACAATCCGTATGGCGCCTGCCCCGCCTGCGGCGGCCTTGGCATCGAGCAGCATATCGACGAGGACCTCGTCATTCCCGACAAGGAGTTGACCTTGCGCAAGGGTGCGATTGCGCCCTGGGCAAAGTCGTCCTCGCCCTATTACATCCAGACGCTGACCGCGCTCGGCAAGTTCTACAAGTTCACGCTCGACACCAAGTGGAAGGACCTGCCGAAAAAGACGCAAGCAGCCCTGCTGCATGGTTCCGGCGACGACGAGATAAAATTCTCCTACGAGGATGGCGTCCGCTCCTACGACACCAAGAAGCCGTTCGAGGGCGTCATCACTAACCTCGAGCGCCGTTACCGCGAGACCGAGAGCGAATGGGCGCGCGAGGAGCTGGCCAAATATTTCTCCGACATCCCCTGCGAGGCCTGCAAGGGCCATCGGCTCAAGCCCGAGGCGCTCTGCGTCAAGATCGGCGGCAAGCATATCGGCGAGATCTCCGAACTGTCGGTGAAGCGCGCCGGCGAATGGTTCGAAAGCGTGCCGAAGGCGCTCAACGACCAGCAGAACGAGATCGCCGCGCGCGTCTTGAAGGAGATCCGCGAGCGGCTGTCCTTCTTGCTCGACGTCGGCCTGAACTACCTCACGCTCTCCCGCTCCTCCGGCACGCTCTCCGGCGGCGAAAGCCAGCGCATCCGCCTCGCCTCGCAGATCGGCTCGGGGTTGACCGGCGTGCTCTATGTGCTGGACGAGCCCTCGATCGGCCTGCACCAGCGCGACAATGCGCGCCTGCTGGAGACGCTGAAGCGGCTGCGCGACCTCGGCAATACCGTGATCGTGGTCGAGCACGACGAGGACGCGATACGTCTGGCGGATTACGTGCTCGACATCGGCCCCGGCGCCGGCATGCATGGCGGCCACATCGTGGCGCAGGGCACGCCTGCCGATATCATGCGGAATCCGAAGTCGCTGACGGGCAAATACCTCACCGGCGAATTGTCGGTTCCGATCCCCGAGCGCCGGCCGCCGAACCATCGCCGCACCATCAAGGTCGTCAACGCCCGCGGCAACAATCTGAAAAACGTCTCGGCGGAAATTCCGTTGGGGCTGTTCACCTGCGTGACGGGAGTCTCCGGCGGCGGCAAGTCCACGCTGCTGATCGACACGCTCTACCGTGCCATCGCGCGCAAACTCAACAACGCCAGCGAGGGCGCCGCCCCCCACGACTGCATCGAGGGGCTGGAGCATATCGACAAGATCATCGATATCGATCAGTCGCCGATCGGCCGCACCCCGCGCTCCAACCCTGCTACCTATACCGGCGCCTTCACCCCGATCCGCGAATGGTTTGCCGGCCTGCCCGAAGCCAAGGCGCGCGGCTACGAGCCCGGCCGCTTCTCCTTCAACGTCAAGGGCGGCCGCTGCGAGGCCTGCCAAGGCGACGGCGTCATCAAGATCGAGATGCACTTTTTGCCCGACGTCTACGTCACCTGCGACACCTGCAAGGGAAAGCGCTACAACCGCGAGACGTTAGAGGTCCTGTTCAAGGGCAAGTCGATCTCGGATGTGCTCGACATGACGGTGGAAGAAGCCGCCGAATTCTTCAAGGCGGTCCCGCGCGTGCGCGAAACCTTCAAGACGCTGCACCGCGTCGGCTTGGACTATATCCATGTCGGCCAGCAGGCGACGACCTTGTCCGGCGGCGAAGCCCAGCGCGTCAAGCTGGCGAAAGAACTGTCAAAGCGCGCCACCGGCCGCACGCTGTACATCCTGGACGAGCCCACGACGGGGCTGCACTTCCACGACGTGGCAAAGCTGCTCGAAGTCCTCCACGAGCTGGTTGCCCAGGGCAATACAGTAGTCGTGATCGAGCATAACCTCGAAGTCATCAAGACCGCCGACTGGGTCATCGACCTCGGCCCCGAAGGCGGCGACGGCGGCGGCGAAATCGTCGCCTGGGGCCCGCCGGAGGACATCGTGAAAGCGCCGCGGAGCTATACGGGGAAGTTTTTGGCCCCGGTGCTGAAGAAGGCGGAAGGCAAGCCGCGGAAGAGCGGAGCTGCGAGCGAGGCGGCGGAGTAAGCCCGACGCAAAACCCGGAACACCCATCCTACAGTCTTGTGTCACCGACCAACAAATTCAACGATCGTCTCCCCGCGCTCGCAGATCGAACCAGGAAGCGTACGGCAGATTAGCGTAATCCGCCGTTTCTTCCTCCCCGCGAGCAGGTCACTCCGCTGGCGCCGCTACACCCCCCAATAGTGCGGATGCGGCCGCGAGCGGTCGCCCCAGTCGAAGGCATCGTCATCGAGTTCGGACGGGCCCGTATGCAGCTCCTCCAGCGTCACGTCGGTCTGGTAGGCCTGACGCGCGGGATCAAATCGGAGCGCGTCCCAGCGGATCGGATAATGATGGTGGCTGCCGAGCAGCCCGCCGGTTTTGATCACAGCGTAGGCAACCGTTCCGCTCACCTTGTCGAGCATCAATCGCTCGATCGAGCCGAGTTTTGTGCCGTCGCGCCCGTACACGTTCACACGCTCGACGCGATCACTGGGCACCAGGGTATGAGGCATGGCGACCTCCCTGTTTTCCTTTGTTCGGTCGATATAATAGCACAGCCGAGCCCGGAGTAGATGATCCAGCCTGCGACAAAGTCTGCAGTTACCGTAGGATGGGTGGAGCGACGTGTCCGCCGTAGCCAACGGGCGAAGGCGGAAGCGATACCCATCAAAGTCGTCGTACGATGCAACATGGTGGGTTTCGCTTACGCTCTACCCACCCTACAAACCCTCACTCCTCGATCGCCGCCTGCACGAATCCATCCGGATCGTCGCAAAATTCGCGCAGGACCTTGTAGTGGTCGGTCTCGCGCACCGTCACCGGCTCCAGCCCATACTTTGTCAGCCGCAGCAGCGTCGCGTTCGGATAGGCCATCAGGACAGGCGAATGGGTGGCCATGATGATCTGGCAATGGCCGATCTCGTCCATCCGCCGCATCAGTTTCAGAAACTCGATCTGCCGCGATGGCGAGAGCGCGGATTCCGGCTCGTCGAAGATGAAGATGCCTTGCCGCTGGCAGCGCTCTTCGAAGAAGCGCAAAAAGCCTTCGCCGTGGGAGTGCGAGAGGAAATCGGGAGGCGGCGGGCCGGGCGTTCCAATGGCTGCTTCATCGAGATATCGGGCGACCGAAAAGAAACTTTCGGCACGGAAGAACCATCCGTTGGTGATCTTCGGCAGCCAGCTCGCGCGAAGGGCGGTCGACAACGTTCCACCCATCTTCTCCAACGCCTTCGAATGATCGACGGGCATGTACCCCTTGCCGCCGCCGGCTTCGTCGTAGCCGGCAAGCACAGCGATGCCTTCGAGCAAAGTCGATTTGCCGGTGCCGTTCTCGCCGACGATGATGGTGATCGCCTTGTTGAAAGTCAGTTCGAACTCATCGCGCAGCAGCGGCAGGCAGAACGGATAGACCTCGCGGTTGGTAATCCGTGCCGGCTCCAGCCAGATGCGCTTGAGGTACGGCGCCGGCAGATTGATCGCACGATTGCGCTTGTAAGCCATGGTTCGCAGCCCCGCGGAACAAAGTCATTCGGAACGGTTATACAGACAATGCCGTACAATCCTAGATGGTACCCTGCCGATGCCGAGTGCTGCCTACACCCTCTTCCGCAATGCCATCCTCGGCGAGCAGCAGGTCGTCTGCGCCTATGACGGCCGCGTCCGCGAGCTATGCCCGCACATCATCGGCACCAACAAGAGCGGTGAAGAGGTCGTGCTGGCCTGGCAGTTTGCCGGCGAAAGCAGTGGCCCGCTGCCGCAATGGCGCTGCCTGAAGCTCGCGAATGTCAGAGATGCGCGCACGCGCGAGGGCCGCTGGCACGAGGGCCGCTCGCATCGCACGACGCAGACCTGCGTCTACGAGATCGATCTCGACATCAACGTTCATGTTCGAAAGCGGCGCTGACACGAGGCCTGCCTGCCCGTATTCACGCTCCAAAGCGTGCACCGCCATTGATGGGTATCGCTTCCGCCTTCGCCCGTTGGTGACGGCGGACACGTCGCTCCATCCACCCTACGAGGCGCGTCTCTCTCTCTCTCGCAGATCGCGAACGTGTCTTACGCCACACGTCGCCGCACTGCTGTCGAAATAGCAACCTGTCCGCGCCAATGAGCGAACGCGCTTCGGTCCAATTTTTGCCGGCATACATGACGTATGGTTAACCTGCGAACGACGTTCTCACATTTGCACGAACGTTGCTTGCAGACGGCTCTTTGGGGGCGCATTCGCGCCCGCTTTCCGAAAACGATACGTCACCATGCCGGTGCAATCGGTCCGTTATGGGGCCTGCAGGGGGTTATACGAGTGTTCAACTTCAGGGGACAAAATATGAAACGACTACTTTTAGCTGGTGTGGCTCTTTCGGTCGCGACCGCGGCCTCGGCCGCCGACCTGCGGGCGCGGCCCTACGCCAAGGCGGCTCCCCCGGCGGCGGTGGTTGCGGCGTATAACTGGTCCGGCTTCTATATCGGTGCGATGGGTGGCTATGGCTGGGAGAGCGAAGGCGATGGTGGCGGCGGCTTCGGCGGCGGCACTATCGGCTACAACTGGCAATTCCCAGGCAGTCAGTTTGTTTTCGGTATCGAAGTCGACGCCGCCGGCGCCAGCATCAAGGACAGCCTCACCGCAGACATCGGCGGGGGCGTCCTGGCCACGGAGGAACTCAAGATCAACTCGTTCGGCAGCGTGACCGGCCGCGCGGGCTTCGCATTGGATGCGGCCCTCATCTACGCCAAGGGCGGTTTTGCGTGGGCCAACAGAAAGGACTCCATTTCAGTGCCCGCGCTCGGCGTGTCGCTTTCGGATAGCCAGTCTCACACCGGATACACCATCGGCGGCGGCCTCGAATATTTGTTCACGCCGAACTGGTCGGCCAAGGCCGAATACATGTTCACCAGCCTCGGCAGCGAAACCTACAATCTGGGCGGCGACGTGTTTGACTCCGGTACGGTCGATTTTCACACCATCAAAGTCGGCGTGAACTATCACTTCAGGTGAGGCGAGAAGTCGAGAACTGTAGGGTGGGCAAAGCGCAAGCGTGCCCACCATCTGCAGATCGTGATGACGCCGGATGGTGGGCACGGCACTGCGTGCCTTTGCCCACCCTACGGCAGTCATGACGAGCTCACACCACCTCCAGCACCAGCTCCATCGTCATCAGCACCGGATTGTCGCCGCGCATCAGCCGTCCCTCGGCGATGCCGCCGAGATAATCGACCAGCGCGACATCGAGCTCCGCATGCAACGTGCCGTCAGCGCCGGGCGCGATCAGGCCGTCCCTGATCGCAAGCTCGGTTGCAAACGGCACCACGGTTCGACCATCGGTGAAATGCGCGCCGATGGTGGAGCCGACGCCGCCGTGAATCCGCGCGCGCAGGATTCCGTGTTGCCGGCAGAAGGTCTCCAGCGCCGCGGCAAAATCCTGGTTCGGCCGCAGCCGCAGCGCAAAGGCGCGGCTGGTGGTCTCGGCGGCCGTGCTCGCGCACGCCACTGGACCGAACAATTTGAAGTTGGTCTCGGGATCGGGCTCGGCCACAAACATCGCGCCGTCGATGCCGAATGCTTCCACCGCGAATGATTCGGCGACGATGCTTTCCTCGGGAAGAATGTGGCCGCCGTGCAGATGTCCGTCCGTCTCGGTCCACAGCCCGTGGCAATGGAAGAACGGCGCGCCGTCGCGCTCGCCGAGCGTCATCGCGCCGAGCTTCAGCCGCGTGATGCCGGACGGCCGGAACGTATCGCTGTAGAAGGCGGCATTGGCGCCGGTCTTCGACAGCGCCGGCATGACATAGGCAAACGGCCCGAGTGCCCCTCCCCGCATGCTCAACACGCCGCCGGAAAATCCGGCTTCGGCAAAGCCGCGGCGCGCAGCCTCTAGCAGCGGCAGATCCGCCTGCAGCGTGAACGAGAACGCCCGCCCCTGCGCCTCGACCCATTGGATGCGCTCGGACGCGGGCGGCCCGGGCTGCGCGATGCTGCGCATCGGCTCAGCTACCCGTTTTGGCAACAAGCTCAAGCAGTCCCCTCGCCTCCAGCTCATCGCGAACCAGCCGCTTCGGAATCTTGCCATAGCCGGATTTCGGCAGCGCCTCCCAGAAGAAGAAGCGCTTCGGCATTTTGTAGCGCGGCACCTTGGGCGCGAGGAACGCGGCAAGCTCCGCTTCGCTCACAGCAGCAGCGCCCTCGCGCGCGACGCAGACGGCGACCCCTACCTCGCCCCAGAACGGGTCCGGCACGCCGAGCACCGCCACCTCGCCGATCGCGGGGTGGGTGAGAATCTTCTCCTCGACCTCGCGCGGATAGATGTTGGAGCCGCCGGAGATGTACATGTCGGAGGCGCGGCCAGTGATATAGACGAATCCCTCCTCGTCCATGTGGCCGAGATCGCCGGTGCGAAACCAGCCGTCGCGAAACGCCTTCGCGTTAGCCTCTGGGTTGTCATAATAGCCGGCGAACACGGCGGGGCCGATCACGCAGATCTCGCCGGTCTCGAACGGTTTGAGCTCGCGCCCGTCATCGCCCTGGATCGACACCTGCATGCCGGTGCGCTCGAAACCGCAGGTGCCGATGCGGGCCTGCGGGCCGTCCTCCGTGTCGTGCAGACTGGCCGGCATCACCGTGATGTTGCCGGTGACCTCGCCGAGGCCGAAATACTGCACGAGCACCTTGCCGAGCTTGTTCAGCGCGGCCTTCTGGTCCTCGCGATACATCGGCGCGCCGGCATAAATCACGAAGCGCAGCGAGGAATGATCATATTTGTCGACCGCCGGATGCTCGACCATCATCTTCAAAATCGTCGGCACGGTAAAGATGTTGCTGACGCGATGGGCCTCAATCAGCCGAAACGCCTCGGCGATGTCGAATTTTTCCGACGGCAGCAGAATGGTCGGTACGCCGCGCGCCGCCTGTACGAGCTGGTGCACGCCGGCGCCGTGCGACAGCGGCGCGACCACCAGCGAGGCATCCATCTCCGTCGTGCCCGGCATCAAATCGGCGAGATGATTTGTCACCACAAAGGCCATCTGCCCATGGGTAAGAACCGCGGCCTTGGAGCGCCCGGTCGTGCCGGAGGTAAAGAAGAACCAGCAGGGATCGTCGTAGTCGACCGCCGCATTCTCTATCTTGGCGCCGGCATGCTCGGCGATCACGTCACTGACCGCCTTCTCGCCGAGGGCGCCATCACCGATCCGCCAGATGAATTCGAGCGCCGGATTGGCCGCCGCTGTAGCGTGATCGGGAAAATCGCCATGGCACAAAAAGGCCTTCGCACCGGAGGCGCTGGCGAGATAGGCGACCTCGTCCGGCATCAGGCGGAAATTGGTCGGTACCCAGACTGCGCCGAGCCGAAACGCCGCGAACATCGACCAGAACATCTCGTCGCAATTTTTGGAGTGCACGAGGATGCGATCGCCCCTGGCGATACCGCGCGCGGCGAGGCCTGCGGCCAGAGCCGACACGGCACTATCGATCTCGCGCCAAGTCCAGGATCTATCGCCCCAGATGAAGCCAATGCGGTCGCCATGGCGGCGGGCATTCTGGGTCAGTATATGCGCCAGATTCATCACCCGGCGCGACATCCGCGCGAGACCGCCGCGCGGGATAGGAATGGTCACCGTTTCAGTCACAGGGAATCAACCACCACGCTTCGGAAAATAGACATAGAACATCTCACGGCAACGATAGCAGAAAGGCCGCTGTGAGCTCAAATCCGCCGTCGGCTTACCGGCCGTGATAGTCTCCCGCCAGCGGGCCGACGCCACCATTATCCAGCCACGCGTTCGCGTCCATAACCCCGCGCAAATGATTTTCGTCGGCCAATGGAAGATTGACCACATCAAGGGTGGCGTCGACGGCAGCCCGTGGTCGGTCCGCGCGCTGCTTATCGTCTCATTAGGAATTAGAATTGAAACGAGAGCCCGCCAGCCACGTGTGTGGACCCGACGGGCTCTCGGCTCTTCAGAATTTATTGCGGATGATTGGCCAGTTCCTGATCGCTCAAGCGCCAGTCCTGCCAGAGCTGAAGTGCGCCCAGCAAGACGACGATTCCACCGAGGGCGACGTGCCAAGCCCGAAGCATGTCGTCACCGGCATACCCGAGTATGAAGGGCGAAGCGGCCAACCAGAGGCCGAGCGCGATCTCCCCCACCTCCTCCCAGCGCTGCAGTGCGACATATTCGAGTTGGGCCAGACCGAAGACCAGCATACCGATCACGAACGTATTGAGGATCATGGTGCTGCGTTCGGCGTCCATCACGTCGTGGCTGGAGAACGGAAACCACGGAGATACCACAATCAGCACGCCAAGCAGCATGCCGAACCAGTCTTCCCACGTGCGATGCTTGCTGAAGAATCCAAAGCCCGACATTGTAAACCTCCCCTTGAAAAGAGGCATACGTCGGCGGCCGCGATCACAGTATTTCCGATATCGAGCCCAGACCCGGCCGCCACAGCGGCGTATGTCATTCTAAAGACGTAGGAACCTCGCCCCCGGTTGCAAGGTGTCGCCGGCAAAGTTCCTGTGCGATTGCGCGTCCTTATTGCACTGCACCGAGCCACTACGCGCTCTCGCGCTGGCCCCAGCCGGCTCGTTGAGGTGGCCGGTTGCGACGATATCACCGCGATGCCCAGCAATGCAGGGGTCAAGGCTCAAGACAGCATATCAGCGAGGCAGTTGTCCGTTCGTCGCCGGTTTGCGCCGGCGGGTTCATATCTCTAAATCAAGCAGTGAATCATACGGGAATCGCTACGTGGCCGCCGTCCGCGACAACAAGGCTCAAAACCGCTTCGAACTCGATGTCGATGGCGCCGTGGCGTTTGCGAATTATCGCATCACGCCCGCGGCGATCATCATCACCCATACGGAAACGCCGCGCGCCCTGCGCGGCCGCGGCGTCGCTTCTAAGCTGATCAGGGGCGCCCTCGAACTGATCCGCGCCGACGGACGCAAGGTCATCGCCGGCTGCGGCTTTGTCGTGGATTATCTGCGCAGAAATCCGGAATTCGCCGATCTGACGGGGTGACGTGGCACACCAAACCACCGTCGTCCCTGCGAAACGCAGAGGCGACGGCGATAGGTGGCACTCTCACGTAATCCGGATCGACATATCCGGCAGGCCCTCGAGCCTGCACAGGATAACGTCGCCCTTCACGACGGGACCGACATTTTCCGGCGTGCCCGAATAGATGATGTCACCCGCCTTGAGCTCGAAAGCTTCCGAAAGCTTGGCGATTTGCTCCGCCACGTTCCAGATCATATTCCGCAGATCGGAGTTTTGCTTGACGGTGCCATTCACCGCCAGCGAGATCGCGCCCTTGCTAAAATGGCCGGTCTTCGTGGCCGGATGAATCGGTCCGAGCACCGCGGAGCGATCAAAGCTCTTGCCGATTTCCCATGGCTTCTTCTCGTCGCCCATTGCACGCTGCAGATCGCGCCGCGTCATGTCGAGGCCCAGCGCATAACCGTAGACATGATCGAGCGCCTGCTCCACGGGGATCTTGGTGCCGCCCGATTTCAGCGCCGCCACCAGCTCGACCTCATAATGATAGTTCTTGGTGAGCGACGGATACGGATGATCGCCAACCGTTCCGATGGCTACATTCTGGATCGCGTCGGTCGGCTTTTGAAAGAAGAACGGCGGCTCGCGATTGGGATCCGAACCCATTTCGCGGGCATGCGCGGCATAGTTGCGCCCAATGCAATAGATTCGCCGCACCGGAAAAACATCGGTCTCGCCGACGATGGGTATGGTCGTCGTGCCAACCGGAAAAATCGATTTCGGGCCGGCCTGCGCTGCGGCAGTGCCCCATTGCGCCGCCGTACCCGCCAGCGCCAGCGCGCCCGTGGCCAGAATGGTCCTGCGATCAACATTGCTCATTGGCATCCTCCTTCTTTTATGAGTCTTCTTGTCCGCCTGCATCTACGGCGTTTTCTCCACGAAGTAGATGCCGTTGACGCGTTTGCTGCGTTACAATCGCACCAAAAAAGAAGGCCCGCGCCGCCGCGGACCTTCGCATGTCAGGACCGAGCGAAGCGTCAGTGCTTGATATCAGGCGGCAGCTTGCCGCCATTGGCGGCCAACTTGGCCATGACCTGCTTGTGCAGCCAGATGTTCATGCTGGCGGAATCGTTGCTGTCGCCGGTGTAGCCGAGTTCTTTCGCAAGATCCTTGCGCGCTGCGAAGCTGGAATCGATGTCGAGCGCCTTCATCAGATCGACGATCGAGGTGCGCCACTCCAGCTTCTCACCCTTGGCCTTGACTGCCTGATCGAGGATCGGCGCGACGTCGACAGTCGCCGCAGGTGCAGCGGCCGCACCGGAGGATGATCCGCCTCCTGCAGCCGCACCGCCGCCAGCCGGCGCGGCATCTGCCTTGGTGCCGAAGATCGCGCTCATGATTTTTCCGAAAATGCTCATCGTTCGCTCCCAATGAGTTGAGGATGGGGTGAGTCTTGGGCGGCACTGTTTTGACCGGCAGCACCACGCCGGGATCGCTTGGAAGTCTAACCACCCAGGCGGAGCTTGCCAATGAAACATTCACCTAAGCGTGAGTGCGTTTGTTGCTGGTTGAGAGTACCCTATCTCGACAGTTCGCGACACGGCCAGTTCCCACCTCTGTCTTCGCGTCTGGCCTGATCGTGATCGTTTTATGAAAACGGCGCGTGTGTGTCTTTCGATTGGCGCGCAATGCGACCGCCAGGGAGACAGCGACCATGGCCACCTATCACGGCAATGTCACATCGATGGCGCAGCGCGCAGCGGATGCCGCTGCCGCGCCAGTCATCAGAACCATCGGCCTCGCCGAACTGGGTCGCGCGTTGCGGCGCGGCTGGGAAGATTTCAAGGCAGTGCCAAGCCACGCCATCCTCCTGTGTGTGATCTATCCCATTCTCGGACTGGTGCTGGCACGCGCCGTTCTCGGCTATTCTGTCATACCGCTGTTGTTTCCGCTGGCCGCAGGCTTCGCCCTGATCGGCCCATTCGCGGCGCTCGGCCTCTACGAGATGAGCCGCCGTCGCGAACGCGGCGAACAGGCAACTGCCTGGGATGCGCTCGAGGTGCTGCGTTCGCCGTCGTTCGGCGCGATGCTCGGGTTCGGCGTGCTGCTGCTGGCACTTTTTGTGACCTGGGTGGCGACCGCGCAGGCGATCTACATCGCTGCGTTCGGCTATGAGGGCGTGACCGGCTTTTCCAATTTCGCGACGCGCGTGCTGACGACACCACAAGGCCGGTGGCTAATCGTGGTTGGCTGCGGCGTCGGCTTCCTGTTTGCCCTCGTCGCGCTCTGCATCAGCGTGGTCTCGTTCCCGCTGATGCTGGACCGTCATGCGGGCGCTGGCGATGCGATGGTGACCTCGCTGCGCGCGGTCGCGCACAACCCGGTGCCGATGGCGGCCTGGGGCTTGATCGTCGCGGTGCTGCTGGTCGCGGGAACGTTGCCGTTCTTCCTCGGCCTTGCGGTCGTCATCCCGCTGCTCGGGCACGCTACCTGGCATCTTTATCGGGAGACGATCGAGCCGGAACTCAACCCGCAGCCGCTTCCGCCCCGCGCGCACCGCGAACGCAAGCCTGCTGCCGACTTCCCGGCCAATCTGTTCCCATGGCGGCGCAGGGAATAGCGTATAGGCCTGCACGGAACCTGATCGATCAATCCGCCGGTCGAATCCGACCGGCGGTTTGATTGTTCATCTCTCACTAACGATGAATTGAGCACATTCAACGAAATGGCATTGCGGGCACCTACATAAGCCTTGTTTTGGCCGACCTTGCTTCGAACATTCGGCGTGGCGTCAACACTAATGCTGAAGACGCATCGATCGTGGAGCGAACAACACGATGATCTCTCGCCTTTTCCTGCGCGCCCTGACCTTGGGCGCGCTGTTATTGACCTCTACTGCCGCGCTCGGTGCGCCCTGCGGCACGGCCCCGTTCGAAACATGGCTGGAAGATTTCAAGAAGGAGGCGGCCTCCAAGGGAATATCGGCGTCCGCCATCCAGGCCGGCTTGACCGGCGTCACGCTCGACAAGAGCGTGCTGGCCCGCGACCAATCGCAAAAGGTCTTCAGCCAGAGTTTTGAGGAATTCTCCGGCCGTATGGTCCCGCCCCGGCTGACGCGTGGGTCCAACATGCTCAAGCAATACGGCTCCGTGCTCGGGCGCATCGAACAAGCATATGGCGTGCCCGGCGAAGTGCTGGTGGCGATCTGGGGCCTGGAAACCGATTTCGGCGTCAACATCGGAAAATTCCCGACGCTGCGCGCGCTGGCGACGCTAGCTTATGATTGCCGCCGCACCGACATGTTCAAGGCCGAGTTGATGGATGCACTACGCATCGTCGAACGCGGCGATATCGCGCCGCAGGAAATGCGCGGCGCCTGGGCCGGCGAAATCGGCCAGACCCAGTTCATGCCGTCGTCCTACATCAAGTTCGCGGTCGACTTCGACGGCAACGGCCGCCGTGACCTCCTGCGCAGCCCGCCCGACGTGCTGGCCTCGACCGCCAATTTCCTCGCCAACCACGGCTGGCAGCGCGGCAAGGACTGGGAGCCCGGCGGCGCCAATTTCGCTGCGATCAAGGAGTGGAACAAGAGCGAGGTCTACGCAAAGACCATCGGCTATTTCGCGACACAGCTTTCGCGGGCGCCTTAACACGAACTCAGAGGGCTGGCCGTGGTGAGCCTTGCAGGCCGGCCCATTCACTAAGGCTGCCACTGCGGCGGCCGCGTTGCGACTGTCTACCGTAATAATGAATTAATATTCAATTCATTCTGCAAATAGCATGCGGTTCGCGCATGAGAAGATTCCAAAAGCGTCGGCATTTGTGGCACGTTTTGTCGCCCTTGAGAGCCTTCGAGCTGGTTTCCGGCCTCTTTGGTCGCCAGTTAAGGGTTATCTGACGATTACGAGAAACCCGCAAATCTACGGCATTACTTTGCATGTTCGGCGCACGCCATCACGTGCTTCTGCCGACTAATCCGCGACTATGCCGAAACGTTAAACGGTCGTTACCATCGCTATGCGTTTTGGGATTAGCTGCATCGCAACATAAGAAGTTCTGCACTGCAAAAAACGAGTTATATTCATTTCAACGATGAAGCCGTTCTCTAAGGGCTGAATCGTAACTGCAAGGAGACTACCATGTTGCTCTCGCTCATCCGCATGATCCAGGCGTTCCGGGATTATCAGCGCAATGTCAGCGAACTGTCCCAGCTCAGCGATCGGGAACTGGCCGATATCGGCCTTGATCGTTCGGACATCCCGCGCGTTGCCGCCGGAAGCTATAACGGCTGATCATTGCTCAGCCACCTGGATGAACGGATAACGCCCGCCCCGCTGCGGGCGTTGTCGTTTGCTTCGCTTGGAAGCGCTTCGTAGGTGCGCCAGGCGCGAAAACGCGCTAACCCTGCGCGCATGATTTCCAACACTCCCCAAACTGACACCGTCCATGTGATTGGCGGCGGCCTTGCCGGCTCGGAAGCGGCCTGGCAGATCGCCAATGCAGGCGTTCGCGTGGTCCTGCACGAGATGCGCCCCTCGCGAATGACCGAGGCCCATCGCACCGAGGGCTTGGCCGAACTCGTCTGCTCCAACTCATTCCGCTCGGACGACGCCGCCAACAACGCCGTGGGCCTGCTGCACGCCGAGATGCGCCGGCTGGGCTCGCTGATCATGCGCTCCGCCGACGCCAACCAGGTGCCCGCGGGCGGGGCGCTGGCGGTCGACCGCGACGGATTTTCCGCCGCCGTCACCCGGGCCTTGCACGACCATTCCCTCATCGAGATCGACCGCGCCGAAATTGCCGGTCTACCACCGGCCGAATGGGGCAACGTGATCGTCGCCACCGGCCCCCTCACCTCGGCGCCGCTGGCGGACGCCATCCGCGAACTCACCGACGAGAGCGCGCTGGCGTTCTTCGATGCGATCGCACCGATCGTGCACAAGGATTCCATCGATATGTCGGTGGCGTGGTTTCAGTCGCGCTACGATAAGGTCGGGCCTGGCGGCACTGGCGCCGATTACATCAACTGCCCGATGACCAAGGAGCAGTATGACGCCTTCGTCGCGGCATTGCTCGCCGGCGAGAAGGTAGATTTCAAGGACTGGGAGACCAATACGCCTTATTTCGACGGCTGCCTGCCGGTCGAGGTGATGGCCGAACGCGGCCACGAGACATTGCGGCACGGGCCGATGAAGCCGGTAGGATTGACCAATCCGCACAACCCGACAATCAAACCTTATGCCATCGTGCAGCTACGACAGGACAACAAGCTCGGCACGCTCTACAACATGGTGGGTTTCCAGACCAAGCTGAACTACGGCGCGCAGCAGCGCGTGTTTCGCACCATTCCGGGGCTCGAGAACGCCGAATTCGCCCGGCTCGGCGGCCTGCATCGCAACACTTTCCTGAACTCGCCAAAGCTCCTGGATGGGCAATTGCGGCTGCGCGCGCAGCCACGGCTGCGCTTTGCCGGCCAGATGACCGGCTGCGAGGGCTATGTGGAGTCCGCCAGCATCGGCCTGATCGCAGGGCTCTACGCTGCAGCCAATGCGCGAGGACACTCGCTCGAATCGCCGCCCGCGACGACGGCGCTGGGCTCGCTGCTCGGCCATATCACCGGCGGCCACATCGAAACGTCAGAGGCGGGCACGCGCTCGTTCCAGCCGATGAACATCAATTTCGGCCTGTTTCCCCCGCTTGCCAGCGTGCCGACCAAGAAGGCCGATGGCAGCAGGCTGCGCGGCAACGAGAAGACGGTCGCCAAGAAGCAGGCGCTCAGTGCCCGTGCGCTGACCGATCTCGATCGCTGGATCGCTGATCATCTGCGCGTAGCGGCGGCCGCGTAATCCCATGGGCTTGCCGAAAGACGACGCTGCCATTTTGTCGGCGCGATGGATTGAAGGCGTGCTTTTGAAGCGCGACGTATTCTCCACCGTCGAACGCGGCCGGTTTCGCGAGGATAGCGGCGAGGTGGATGCCGTGCTGCGCCGGCTCGATCAGGTGCCGCTGTGGTCCTATCCGCTCGCCCAACATCTGTTCGTCCGCGAGCGCCGAGCCCTGGCGCTGGCTCGCGATCTCGACGTTAGCCCGAGACTGCTATGGGCTGGACGGCGGGTACTGGTGCGCGGCTTCATCGACGGCGTTGCGCTGCATCTGGCAAAGCCCCATGGCAATATCGCCTATTTCCGCTCCGCCAAGCTCGCCCTTCGCAAGCTGCACCGCGCCGGCATCTGCCACAACGATCTCGCCAAGGAGCAGAATTGGCTGGTGGGCCGCGACGGCCGCGCTTACCTCACCGATTTTCAACTCGCGGCGTGCTTCAAGTCCCGCAGCCGATTATTCCGGATCGCGGCTTACGAAGATCTGCGGCATATGCTGAAGCACAAGCGCAGCTACGCGCCTGCCGCGCTGACGCCGATGGAACGCAAGATTCTGGCGCGCAAATCCTTTGTCGCCAGCATCTGGCTCAAGACCGGCAAGAAGGTCTACCAAGCCATCACCCGCGGACTGTTCAACTTCACCGATCGCGAAGGCGGCGGCCGCCGGCTGGTCAACGACGCGCCGGTGCTGAGCGCCCTGATCAGGAAAAATCCTCAGGTGCGCGATACCGCCATCGTCGCGTTCGCCGACCGCCGCACCGGCGTCGGGCTCTATGCATTCGTCGAGGCCGACGAGGTCGCACTGGAAAGGCAGTTGCGCAGCGAGCTCGCATCAGCCAAAGGCGTCAAAGCGCCGGAGCATATCCAGGTGGTGCATGCCCTGCCCCGCGATGCCGCCGGCAAGCCGCGCACCGAGATCCTGCAGCTCGTCGCGATGAACCAGCTCGACCTGATCGAGCCGCTGATCACGAGCGATATCGACCGCGCGTTCCTGAAGGACATTCTGGAGAGTCGCAAGAATCTGCGCGATCGGTTCAATTTTGAGAGTAGCGAATTGAATTCGCAATCGAACTGATTGCTCGTGTCCCGGGCGCGATGCAGCGCACTTCGCGCTGCATCGCAGAACCGGGACCCACTTGGCGGCAATGATGGACCCCGGATCAGCAGCGCACCACGTCGCAAGCATAGCGCGTCGAAGACGCGCGTGAACGCGCTGTTGGCGCTGCGCAGCATCCAGGGAACGCCAGGAGCCCCTTACCCGCCAAACTCCCGCGAGCGCGAAGCGCGCCAAAGCGTCCACAGCGTCCGGAGTCGTGACGTTACGTGCGGCACGAACGGATCGACGTCAGCCCGTGACATATGATCCAGATCGCGGCGGACCATCGCCAGCGGCAGGAATACCGGCCGCACTTGAGGCGGCACATGCGTGAGCAACTCGAAGGCCGTACGGAGATGTTTTTGCCCCTCTCCGATCAACTGATCAATCGCGGCGCGCGCCTGTGGCGTCTGCTTGCCCGAAAAGACCTGCTCTATCCCGCTGCCATGTTGCTGCAGCAGTTGCAGCGGCACGAACAATTGCCGCCGCACAGCATCGAGCGGCAGCGCTGCGATCACCTGCGCCATGCCCTGGGCGAGACCCGCATGGCGGGAGAGATGGTCGATCGCCACCGACGGCTGTGCTGCAGTCCGCGCAGCCAACGAGAACAGCGCCGAGGCGGTGTCGGTGACATAGCCTTCCAGCGCCGCCATCGACGGCATTGGATCGTTGTAGAGGTCGAACTGGTGCTCCTCGATCAGCCGCGACAGCGGCTCGACCGGCAGGCGGAATTCGCCGATGGTCTGCAGGAGTTCGGCTGCAACCGGATTGCCTTCGACGCCGCCATGGCCGGCGCCTACCAGCATATCGGTCCACCATTGCAGCCGGATTTCGCCCGGCAACGGCTGGCTGACCTGCTCGCGCACGCGCAAAATCTCGACGTTGAAGGCATAGATCGACAGCAGTGCGCGGCGCTGGACCTGAGGCAGGAACAGTGTCGAGGCATAGCGGACAAAGTCGTGCGTGCGCACCAGATCGGCGCAGAACGCAGCGGATTCTTTCGACGTCGCCGTGGCGCTCATGGCACCGCGATCAGCGCCGCAGCGACGCGCCGCCGCTCGCCCAGCATGATGTTGTAGGTGCGGATCGCCGGCCCCGTCTGCATCGGGTCCAGCACCACCCTGACCGCACGCAGCGCCTCGCGCAGCCCGCTCGGCGGCAGCCAGATTTCTGTGCCGGTGCCGACGACCAGCGTATCGATGGAATTGGCCGCCTTGAACACGCGGTCCAGCGAATATTGATCGATCTCGGCGGGCCTGGTCACCGGCCAGGCCCAGATGCCGTCCGGCAGGCACAGCAGCGAGCCGCGATGCGACATGTCGGCGAAAGCGAAGCCGCCCTTGCCATAGGCCTCGATCGGTGCCGGCCTCGGAAGGTGCGGAGCGTCCGAGGATGTTGCCATGACTATTTCTTTGCCGGCGTATCCGGCTTCTTCACAGGCGTATCCGGCGCCTCGCGGTGCTCACCAACGCCCAGATAGATCAGGATCGGCGCGGCGATGAAAATCGAGGTGTAGGTGCCAACCAGCAGCGCCCCGAACACCATGACGGCCGTAAAGCTGTGGATCGCGTGACCGCCGAACAACAACAGCGCCAGCAACGCCAGCGTTACCGTGACGTGGGTGATGATCGAGCGCGACAGTGTCGAATTGATGGATTCGTTCAGCAGTTGCGGCATCGGCATTTTCTTGTAACGCCGCAACATTTCCCGGATGCGATCGTAGATCACGACCGTATCGTTTAGGGAGTAACCGAGAATCGTCAATAACGCGGCAATACTCGTGAGGTCGAAGTCGACCTGGGAGATCGACATGAAGCCGATCGTCAGCACGATATCGTGGACGTTGGCGATCATGGCGCCGAGCGCGAACTGCCATTCGAACCGGAACCAGAGATAGATCAGGATTGAGAAAATCGCGAGCATCATGCCGAGCATGCCGTAAGCCAGCAATTCGCCGGAAACGCGCGGTCCCACCACTTCGACGCGGCGATACTCAACGGAATCGCCGAGCGCGCCGCGGACTTTCTGCACCGCAGCCTGCTGCGCGGCGTCGCCGCCGGGTTGCTCGGCTACCCGAATCAGCACGTCGGCCGGACCGCCGAATTGCTGCAACTGAATGTCGCCTAGGCCAAGATTGCTCAGCGACGCGCGCATCGTGCCGATATCGGCGGAACCGGACTTGGACTGCACTTCAAGCAGCGTGCCGCCCTTGAAGTCGATGCCGAAATTCAGCCCGTGGGTGAAAAACAGCACGATCGCGAGGATCGAAAGAGCCGCAGAGATTGGGAAGCTGATGCGACGAAAGCGCGTGAAATCGAAATGCGTGACGTCAGGGACGATGCGCAGCGGCGGCAACAGATCGAACACGGCGACCACGGTCAGCACGACGATCAGAACGCCCAGCGCAATGAGAATAGATTGAGTCACAGTGGGGTCCCTAGATCGGCACGGTCTTCGGCCGCTTCCAGCGCACCCAGCCAGCGACGATCAGGCTGGTGAGCGTAAACGCTGTGAAGACCGTGGTGATGATACCGATGCCGAGCGTGACGGCGAAGCCACGAACCGGGCCGGTGCCGATGTAGAACAGCACCGCTGCGGCAATGAAGGTGGTGATATTGGAGTCCAAGATAGTCGCCAGCGCCCGCCTGAAGCCGGCGTCGATCGCCGAGATCGCATTGCGTCCGCCGCGCAGCTCCTCGCGGATGCGCTCATAGATCAGCACGTTGGAATCGACCGCGATGCCGACCGTCAGCACGACGCCGGCGATACCGGGCAGCGTCAGCGTGGCGTTGAGTAGCGACAGGATGCCGAAGATCATCGCGACGTTGATGGCGACCGCTATGTTGGCGAACACACCGAATAGGCGGTAGGTCAGCAGCATGAATGCGACGACCATGATCGAGCCGACATAGGCTGCGAGCTTGCCCTTCTCGATTGAGTCCTGCCCGAGGCCGGGACCGACGGTGCGCTCCTCGATCACGGTCAGCGGCGCCGGCAGTGCGCCGGCACGCATTAGCAGCGCGAGTTCGTTGGCCGCCTGCACCGTGAAGCTGCCGGAAATCTGCCCTTGGCCGCCGGTGATCGGTTCACGGATCACGGGTGCGGATATCACCTTGTTGTCGAGGACGATGGCAAAGGGCTGCCCGACATTTTCCGACGTCGCCTGCGCGAATTTGCGCGAGCCCGAACTGTTGAACTTGAAGTTCACGATCGGCTCGTTGGTGCGCTGGTCGAAGCCCGGCTGCGCGTCGGTCAGGTCGCCGCCCGACACCAGCACCTGCCGTTTGATGACGTAGGGAACCTTGGGCGATTGCTCGCTCATCAAGACTTCCGAATCCGCCGGAACCCCCCGCCCCGACTGAACCTGATCCGGCGATACCGACGGATCGACCATGCGGAATTCCATCTTGGCGGTCTGACCAAGGATGCGCTTCAGGTCGGTTGGATCCTGCAATCCCGGTACCTGGACCAGGATACGATCGGTGCCTTGCCGCTGGATCAAGGGCTCGACCGTGCCCAGTTCGTTGATACGGCGCTCGACGATCTGGATCGACTGTTCAATCGTTTGCCGGATGCGCTCGGTGATGGCGGCTTGCGGCACGGTGAGACGGAACAGGCCGCCGCCGGCATCGGAGACTTCGAGGCTGCGCTGCCCTGAGGAGCCGAGCAGGCCGCCAAGCGGCTGCGACAGCTCGCGCAGCTTGGTGAGGGCCGCCTGCTGGTCACTCTCCTTGACACGGACCTCGACGGCGTCGGCGCGCACGGCCAAGCCTGTATACCCGATCTTGGCGTCGCGCAGCACGCGACGGACTTCGTCGCGCACCTGATCGAGCTTTTCCTTCTTCACGTAGTTGGAATCGACTTCGAGCAGCAGGTACGAGCCGCCCTGCAGATCGAGGCCGAGCACGATGTGGCGCTGCGCCCACACCGGCCAGGTCTTCACCCGCTCCTGGGAAAAAAAGTTCGGAACCGCGAACAGGCAGACGATCAGCGCGGTCAGAATGATCGCCAGCGCCTTCCACCGCGAGAAATACAACATCGAGTAGACCCGTCAGGAAAATGCGCCGCGACAAGCGGCGCGGAAAACTCAGCTCGCGGACGTCTCGTCCTTGGCTTCACTCTTTTCCTTGGCCGGCTCGCCCTTGGCGCGAACACCCGAAATCATCTGCCGCATCTGCCGCACGCGGACGCCGTCCGAAATCTCGAACTCGATCTGGTCGTCGTCCACCACCTTGGTCACCTTGCCGACCAGGCCGCCCGAGGTGACGACGGTATCGCCGCGGCGGATGTTTTTGACCAGTTCCTGGTGATCCTTGATCTTCTTTTGCTGCGGTCGCAGAATCAGGAAGTACATGATCACGAAGATCAGTGCGAACGGCAGCAGCGACATCAACATGCTGTTGGCATCGCCACCGGCTGCAGCCTGGGCGTACGCAGGGGTAATCAGCATTCGAACAATCCTCGTGAGACGGAAAAGAACCGGCCATGCCTGGGCACAGCATCCTGGGCATGTCGCCGGTCCGGGTAAATTTGCGCGGACTATAGCGGCGGCGGGCCCAATTGCAACGTTGGCCGCCCCCTCATTTAGGCCGCTTGCGAGAGCTTCCAAGGCCCGTTAAGGCTGCCCCGTCAGGAACTCGGGAAATGTCGAAAAAAGTCAAGAAAACTGCGGCTCAAACAGCGCCCCGCGCCGCCCCCAAGGCCGCCTCGCGAAGACCAGCGAAAACCGCGACAAAAGGTCCGGCAAACCGGCTTAACGGCGCCACCGCCGAGCGGATCGCCAGCGCGCTGGAAGCGATCGCCGGCCATCTCTCTGCGGCCTCGCCGGCGGCGGGAGGCACCGAGGCGTTCGGCTCGGCCGATGCCTTTGTCTGGCATCCCGAGGGGCGCCTTTCGCCGGTGCCGCGCGTCAGCCGCGTCGACCTCGGCCTGCTCAAGGGCATCGACCGGATGCGCGACATCCTGATCCAAAATACCGAGCGCTTTGCCGATGGCCTGCCCGCCAACAATGCGCTGCTGTGGGGCGCACGCGGCATGGGCAAGTCGTCGCTGGTGAAGGCGACACATGCCAGTATCAACGTCGATCGCAAGCCGGCTGACCGGCTCAAGCTGATCGAGATTCACCGCGAGGATATCGAGAGCCTGCCCGGCCTGATGGACCTCCTACGCAGCTCCGATTTCCGCTTCATCGTGTTTTGCGACGATCTCTCCTTCGACGGCAACGACGCCTCCTACAAATCGCTGAAGGCGGTGCTGGAGGGCGGCATCGAGGGACGCCCCGACAATGTCATCCTCTACGCCACCTCGAACCGGCGGCACCTCTTGGCGCGCGAGATGATCGAGAACGAACGCTCGACCGCGATCAATCCGGGCGAAGCCGTCGAGGAGAAGGTGTCACTATCGGATCGTTTTGGCCTGTGGCTCGGCTTTCACCGCTGCAGCCAGGATGAGTACCTCGCCATGGTGCGCGGCTATTGCGGCCATTTCGGCATCAAGATTGCCGACGAAGAGCTGGAGCGCGAGGCGCTGGAATGGTCGACCACGCGCGGCTCCCGCTCGGGGCGCGTCGCCTGGCAGTTCACGCAGGAATTGGCCGGAAGGCTTGGCGTGAGGCTGGCCGGGAAGTCATGAAGGACTGCGTTCCCCGGGCGCTGCGCAGCGCATAGCGGTGCGCTGCAGAATCGGCGTCCAAACTTCACGGCACGCTCTGCGATGGGTCCCGGCTCTGCGGCGCAGCGTCCCGCTGCACCGCGTCCGGGACACGAAGCCTCACGCCCCGTTCAGGAATTGAAGCGGGTCAACCGGTGAAGATCCCTTGCGGATTTCGAAGTGGAGCTGCGGCGACCCCACCTCGCCCGATTGACCCGATTTGGCAATGATCTGGCCGCGCTTGATCGTATCGCCGCGCTTCACCAGCAGTTCACTCGCATGGGCATATGCGGTGACGTAACCGTTGGAGTGCCGCACCAGAACCAGGTTGCCGTAGCCCTTGAGCTCGTTGCCGGAATAGGCGACCACGCCATCTTCCGCGGCTTTCACCGGCGTTCCCTCCGGCACCGCCAGGTTGATGCCGTCATTCGACTTGCCGTTGGTCTTGGCGCCATAGCTCGTGATCACCTTGCCGCGCACCGGCCAGCGGAAGGTCGGCAGCGCGCCGGTGGCTTCGCTGGGCTTGATCGAGGCTTGCTCGACGACGGGCTTCTCCTCGGTGACGCTGGTGGTCGCCTGGGCCAACCGCGCACTCTGCGGCGGACCACCGGCCGAGGCTACCTTGGTGGCCGGTGCCGCAACCGCTGCGGCCGGCTGGGCCGGAGCTGCAGCAACGGGCTGCGCCACTGGTGCTGCGGCGGCGGATTTCGAACGGGGCACGGTCAGCTTCATGCCGAGGCTGAGCTTGGTGGACTGATCGAGATTGTTGGCCCTGGCGAGTTCGCTGACCGAAACCTGATTCCGCCGGGCGATGCTCATCAGCGTATCGCCGCGATTGACGACATGGACGCTCGGCGCTGCCGCCGCGGCAACCGGCTTGCTGGCCGCAGGCGCGAGGGCCGGCGCGGGCGCTGCCGTCGCCGTCTGGCGCGGAATGATCAGTTGCTGGCCGGGCGACAGCACGCGCGGGCCCTTATAGCCATTGGCCTGCAGGATCGCAGCGGCTGAAACGTTGTAGCGCTTGGCCAGAATGTCGAGCGTGTCGCTCGTGCCGACGATGATCGTAGTGCCGCCCGGCGCGGATGGTCGCGCTGCAGCCACCGAACGCGGCGGCACCGTGGCGGTGGTCTCGATGGGCGAACGGGACGGCGGCGCATAGGACGAAATCCCGCGCCCTCCTCCCGACACCCCGCCCGAGTTGGCGGGATAGGCCTGCGGCGCAGTGACCGCGGGCGGCGGCAGGTCCTGGGACTGATATTGCGGGGTCGAGGCCTGCGGCCGGGCATATTGCGGCGGCTCGCGGCGTTCGACAGCGGGAGCGCGCACCGAACCTGTCGCTTCGGGCTGAGAAGCAAAGGGATTGGAGAACGAGCTATCGGAAAAGCGCGTCTGCATATCGGCGCTGCAGCCGGCAAAGCCGACCGACATCAGCGCCAGCACCGCGGCCTGCGGCACCCGACGCGAGCGAAGCAACTCGGCTACACGGGACATGGTTACTCACTCGTACGCAACAAAATACTGTTTTGAGTAAACACGTACCGAGTAAATAACCGCTTAACCCTTGGAATAAGATGTTGGCGGGAACCGCCAATCCGGGATTCTACAGTTCGCGCGCAATTCCCGGCAGGGCCGGGACGAAGCGGACATCGACCAATTCCTTGCGCTCAAAACCGCTGTCCGTTCGGGTCACCCTGACCAGCGTCTGGCTGCCATGATGGGGCCCGACCGGCGCGATCAGGATGCCACCCGGCAGCAGCCGCTCCAGCAGCTTTTCGGGGATTTGCTCCATCGCAGCCGTCACGATGATGCGGTCGAAGTCGCCGGCGCCAGGCGGAATCTGGAAACCGTCGCCCAACATCACTTCGATATTGAAATAGCCCAGCGCTTCGAGCCGGTCGCGCGCGGTGTCCGCCAGCGTCCGGTAGCGCTCGATGGTCAGGACATGCGCGCATAGCCGCGACAGCACCGCGGCCTGGTAGCCGGAGCCGGTCCCGATCTCGAGTACCTTATGGTGCTTTTGCAGTTGTAGCTGCTCGGTCATGTAGGCGACCACGAAGGGCTGGCTGATGGTCTGCCCGCAGGCGATGCCGAGCGCACTGTCACGATAGGCATAGCTGCGATCGCCGGCCGCCACGAAATTCTCGCGGGGCACCTCTTCCATGGTCCGCAGCACCGCCTGATCGCTGATCCCCCGCCGCCGCAGAGTGAGCTGAAACATCATCTTTTCGAGCGGTTCTTGGGACATCGCGGTCTCGTGGCGGGAGTCTGCCGCCGATCCAATGCTTCGGCCTCGCCGAGTTGTAATATAGCGTCCGCGCACTTAAGGAACGATTTCCTTAAAGATTGTTGTTCCTCGTCCGGAACTGGGACCGCGTCCCGACGTTAGGGGCCGGGGAAAATCCCTCGCAGACAGTCTTTACACAGCGCCTACCCGCCCATACCGACATTGCACCCGGGTCCGTTTTTTGCGAACCTCGACACTCGGAAGGGCAAGGAATCCATCATGGTAGCGACACGGCCGGCGGGCTGTTCAGTTTTCCTCGTTGAAGACGAGGTCATGATCCGCATGATGGTCGCTGACATGCTGGAAGAGTTGGGCCACAGCGTAGCCGCCGAGGCCGGCGAAATCGGTGAGGCGGTCAAGCTGGTGCAATCCACCGAGTTCGATCTCGCCATTCTCGACGTCAACGTCAACGGCAAGGTGATCACACCGGTGGCCGAACTGATCACAGCGCGCAACCGTCCGTTCATCTTTGCGACCGGCTACGGCTCCTCCGGCCTGCCGCAGGAATATCGCGACCGCCCCGCGCTGCAGAAGCCATTTCAACTGGAAACGCTGGCCCAGGTGATCGCCTCTACATTGAAGAGCGCGCCGGTTTAGGGCACTACGTGTGGCCCGAATGGAGCGAAGCGCAATCCGGCTGCTTCGTCGCCGTGCTCCGCGTCACTTCAGCGTCGCCGTCAACTCTTCCGAGAACGCTTCATCGGTACGATCCAGCCGCAGCGGCGTGACCGAGACGTAGCGCGCCGCGAGTGCCGCCAGATCGGTGCCATCGGCCGGTGTATCCATCGCCGCGGCGCGTTCGAAACCGATCCAGTAATACGGATTGCCGCGCCCGTCGTGGCGCTTATCGATTTTCAGGAAGCCGAGATTGCGCTTACCCTGCCGCGTCACCCGCACGCCCTTGACCTGATCGGGCGTGCAAGCGGGAAAGTTGACGTTGATCACGGTATTTTTCGGCACCCCGGCATCGATCACCTTACGCAGGATGCCGGGGCCGAATTTCAGTGCAGTATCCCACAGCGGCGCGTGACGGGTCTCGATGGAAAATTCCTGGCTCAGCGCAAACGACGGGATGCCAAGGATCGTGCCCTCGAGCGCGCCCGCGATCGTGCCGGAATAGACGACGTCCTCGGCGACGTTGCGGCCCTTGTTGACGCCGGACAGCACGAGATCGGGCATCTTCTCGCCGAGGATGTGGCGCGATCCCATGATCACGCAATCCGTCGGCGTGCCCCGCACCGCGAAATGGCGCGGACCGATTTCGCGTAAGCGCAAGGGATCGTTCAGCGACAGTGAATGCGAGACACCGGATTGATCAAGCTCCGGCGCCACGATCCAGACATCGTCGGACAGCGCGCGGGCGATCTCCTCGACGATCTTGAGACCCGGCGCATGGATGCCATCGTCGTTGGTGCAGAGAATTCGCATCCGTCAAAATGCCTTCAGGTTCAGGTCGAGGTAGGCTTTCGCCTTTGGCTGTCGTCTTATCCGGCTATCGCGGCTGAGGCAAACCGGCCTATTTCCTCATGTTTTCTTGATCCAGACACGCCAGGGGCGGGCAAATCTGGCGCCGCCATCGATTTTCATCTGCAGGTCTGGCGATGCCTGTTGCGCCGATTCGACGGGCAGAGACGGCGGGCTCGCGTCCACTGGCTTGGGCGAAGATGCCGCGACGGGCTCGATCGCCGGAAGCGCCGCGGCTACCGGTGCCGATCCCGTCTCCGGCTGCGTGTGCCGCGTCCGCGCAACCGCCAGCCCCTTGTCGAAATCGGCGGCGTTGAGCCACTCCTTGGCATGCATGCGCGCGATCAGATCGTCGTCCCACAGGCGGGCCACTTCGATATCGAAGGCGCCCATCAGCCGTTGGTCGATCAATTGCATCCCGTGGCCGGTGACAGCCCATTGCCTCCCGATCCATAGGATGTCGCGATGCAATGCCATTTTGCCTTGCGCTATTTGTCCCGCTCGATGGTCTTGAGCCCGCCCATATAGGGCTGCAGCGCCGCGGGCACCGCGATGGAGCCGTCTTCCTGCTGATAGGTTTCCATCACTGCAATCAGCGCGCGGCCGACCGCCGTGCCGGAGCCGTTCAGCGTGTGCACGAAACGCGGCTTGCCGTCGGGGCCGCGCGAACGCGCATCCATGCGCCGCGCCTGGAAATCGCCGCAGATCGAGCAGCTCGAGATTTCGCGATAAGCGCCGCCCTCGCCCTGTCCCGGCATCCAGACCTCGATGTCGTAGGTCTTCTGCGCGGAAAAGCCCATGTCGCCGGAGCACAGCGTCATCACGCGGTAATGCAGGTCGAGCCGGCGCAGCACTTCCTCGGCGCAGGACAGCATGCGCTCGTGCTCGTCCCGGCTGGTCTCCGGCGTCGCGATCGAAACCAGTTCGACTTTTGTAAATTGATGCTGCCGGATCATGCCGCGGGTATCGCGCCCGGCGGCGCCCGCTTCGGCGCGGAAGCACGGCGTCAGCGCGGTCAAGCGCATCGGCAGTTCTTTTTCGTCGACGATGGATTCGCGGACGAGATTCGTGAGTGAGACTTCGGCGGTGGGAATGAGACCCAGACGTTCAGTTTTCAATCGCTCATCCGGCGCTGCTAGCAGCTCCCCCTTGATGGCCCAGAACTGGTCGTCCTCAAATTTCGGCAACTGGCCAGTGCCGAACATCACGTCGTTGCGCACCAACAACGGTGGATTGACCTCGGTGTAGCCGTGCTCGTTGGTATGGAGATCGAGCATGAACTGCCCGATCGCACGCTCCAGCCGCGCCAGGCCCTTCTTCAGCACCACGAAGCGCGCGCCTGAGAGTTTCGCCGCCGCCTCGAAATCCATGTAGCCGAGCGCGCCGCCGAGATCGTCATGCGGCTTCGGCGTGAAGGTGTAATTGCGGATTTTTCCGAAGACATGGCGCTGCACATTGCCATGCTCGTCTGCGCCTTCGGGGACGTCGTCGAGCGGCAGGTTCGGAATGGCAGCGAGTCCTTTCGCCAGTTCCTCGTCCGCCGCCTTCGCCGCAAGCTCGAGCTCCGGCATCGTGGTCTTGAGCTCGGCGACTTCGGCCATCAGCTTGTTGGCGCGCGCGTCATCCTTGGCCTTCTTCGCCTCGCCGATTTCCTTCGAAGCCGCATTGCGCCGCGCCTGCGCCTGTTCGGACGCCAGGATGGCCGCACGACGCTTCTCGTCGATCGCCAGCAGCGAAGCCGACAACGGCGCCAGTCCGCGGCGCTTCAGTCCGGCGTCGAACGCCTGGGGATTGTCGCGGATCGATTTGATGTCGTGCATTGGCGTGCGGTCCTGAACTCGTCTCAACACGCACGTTGATTGTTTGCGGTGCGCGCCCCCAAGTACCACACCCGTCATCACCCGCGAAAGCGGGTGATCCAGTATTCCAGAGCAGTTCGAGATAAATTGGCCACGCCGCGGCGTACTGGATTCCCCGCTTTCGCGGGGAATGACAGCCGATTGCGGAGTACGATAGAGCCCTACTCGGCCGGATTAGCCTCTGGCGGCGGGCTTGCGGGCGGCGTCCCCGTGGACGCCCGCGCCGCGGCGGCCTTCTTTTCCACCATGCGGACGGCGACGATCGCGCCCTCGTAGAGCGCCATCAGCGGGATCGCGAGCGAGGCCTGGCTGATGACGTCGGGCGGCGTCAGCACGGCGGCAATCACGAAGGCGATCACGATGAAATAGCGCCGCTTCTCGCGCAGCATCTGGGATGTCACGATGCCGATCCGGCCCAGCAGCGTCAGGATCACCGGCAACTGGAACGCGACGCCGAAGGCGAAGATCAGCGACATCATCAGCGACAGATATTCGCCGACCTTGGGCAGCAACTGAATCTGTGCACTCTCGTCGCCGCCCATCTGCTGCATGCCGAGCGAGAACCGCACCAGCATCGGCAGCACCACGAAATAGACCAGGAGCGACCCGAGCACGAAGAAGAATGGAGTTGCGATCAGGTACGGCAGAAACGCGCCACGCTCGTGCTTGTAGAGGCCGGGCGCCACGAATTTATAAATCTGCGTCGCCACGATCGGGAACGAGATGAAGGCGGCACCGAACAGCGCGAGCTTCAATTGCGTAAGGAAATATTCCAAGAGCGCGGTATAGATGAATTTCGAATTCTCGGCGCCCGCCACCCAGACGAAGGGCCAGACCAGCACGTTGTAGATCTGCTTGGCGAAGAAGAAGCAGAAGATGAACGCAATGCCAAAGCCGAGCAGCGCCTTGATCAGCCGCGAGCGCAGCTCGATCAAATGGTCCATCAACGGCGCCTTGCTGGCCTCGATGTCTTCGATTGTCATGACGCTTTGGCGTCCTTGAGAATGTCGGGCGCCGTCGGCGCGATATCCTGCGGCGCGGCCTGAACTTCACGCGTGATCGCCAGCGGCTCGGAGGCCGCCACATGCGCCTCGGCCTCGACGAAGGTTTCCGGTGTGGGCAGCGCTGGGGTAGTCGGCGTGACAGGCTCGCCGGTCGCGGAGGCAACTTGCGCATCCACCGGCTTGTCGGCAGGCTTGTCGATATCCCCAATCTGCAGGGCGTCGTTGACGTCTTTTTGCAGCGAGGTCATGACGTTGGCCGGCGAAAGGCCCGTAGCCACGTCCTTGACCTCGTCAAAGCTCTTCTTGAGGTCGGCCATTTCGGCCTCGCGCATGGCTTCCTGGAACTGGCCCTGGAATTCGGCGGCCATTTTGCGCGCCTTGCCCATCCATTGCCCGACCATGCGCAGCACACCGGGAAGCTCTTTCGGGCCGATGGCGATCAGCGCGACGACCGCGATGACGACCAGTTCACTCCACCCGATGTCGAACATGAATTCTTCCGCTCACGCGAGACGTCCGCGCCCCAATCCCTTTAGCAAAGATTTGGAGCCGCCCGCGTCTTTTCTCAACCGGCGTTTTTCCCGGGTGCCTGGTTCAAGATGTCTGGTTGGTTCAGACAGCCTTGCTGCCGACATCCGTCCGCGCTGTCGGCGCCGGCGTCGCATTGTGATCGATGGTCTTCACCGGTTCGGCGGGCTTTTCAGGCGCCTTCTCGTCGTCCTGCATGCCCTTCTTGAAGGCCTTGATACCATTTGCGACATCGCCCATCAGATCAGAAATCTTGCCGCGGCCGAACAACAGCAGGACCACTGCGATCACGACGATCCAGTGCCAAATGCTAAGCGAACCCATCCTGCAACCCTCCAAAAGAGACGGCCGGCTTCCGGCCAAGCTTTGGCGGAAGGTAGGCTCCCAGGGTATCAAAAACAAGGACCCCTGCCGCGGCAAATCGCTGTCGCGGCTACGTATTATGGCTATTATACCCCGCCTCAGCCAATAAATCGGCGAGCCATTGGAACTAGCTTTCGCTGCCGCCTTCAGGCTCGGCGGCCGGAGCCAGCAGCAGTTCCAGGTTGTCGCCAGCGTCCAGCGGATCCTCGTCCTCGCGTAGCGCCACGTCATCCGACGGCGTCGGGACGCTGAAGCCGGAAGGCAGCCGCGAATCCAGGAGCCCCGTCCCCTTCAGCTCTTCCAGGCCTGGCAGGTCGCTCAGCGCCTCCAGGCTGAACTGCGAAAGGAACGCTTCCGTCGTGCCGAACGTCAGCGGCCGCCCCGGCGTCTTGCGGCGGCCGCGGGGGCGAATCCAGCCGGTTTCGAGCAGCACATCCAGCGTTCCCTTTGACGTGATCACGCCGCGGATCTCCTCGATCTCGGCGCGCGTCACGGGCTGGTGATAGGCGATGATCGCGAGTACCTCGATCGCCGCCCGCGACAGCCGCCGCGTCTCTGTGCTTTCGCGCGTCATCAGCCACGACAGGTCGCCCGCGGTGCGGAACGTCCATTTGTTGGCGACGCGCACCAGATTGACGCCGCGCGGCGCATACTCCGCCTGCAACTGCGCCAGCGCTGCCTTGACGTCGACGCCGTCCGGCATGCGCTTGGCCAAGGTTGCCTGGTCGATCGGCTCCGAAGAGGCAAACAGCAACGCTTCGAGCAGCCGCAATTCCTCCGGCCGCGCGGCCTGATCGGTATGTTGGTCGATGGGATGATCCTCGGCATCTTCCATGCGTTTTTCCGCCAGGCTTGCCATGGCTAGGTCTCCTTCCACTTACTCGACCGTCATATCCGGCGCAGGCATTGCGGCCTGCGGCGGACGCTTACGAAAATACAGCGGCGCGAACGCCTCTTTCTGGTTCAATTCCATCTCGCCTTCGCGCACAAGTTCGAGCGCCGCGGCAAAGCTCGACGCGAACACCGTTGCCCGCTGCGAGGGATCGACCACGTAGCTGAGCAGGTAATCGTCGAGACAGCTCCACTCCTCGGATTCGGCCATGCCAACCAGCCGCTCCAGCGAGGCGCGCGCTTCGGCCAGCGACCACACCGTGCGCTTGGCCAAATGCACCGTCGCCAGCACGCGCTGCTGGCGCTGCGTGGCATAGGCGGTGAGCAGGTCGAACAGCGTCGCGGTGAATTTGGGATGCTTGATTTCGGCGATCGTTTCCGGATTGCCGCGCGGGAAGATATCGCGCTGGAACTGTGGCCGGTTCATCAACCGGTTGGCGGCTTCGCGGATGGCTTCGAGCCGGCGCAGCCGATTGGCCAGCGCGGTCGCCATTTCCTCGGCGCTTGGCCCATCGGGCGTGGCCGGTTCGGGCAGCAACAGCCGCGATTTCAGGAACGCAAGCCAGGCGGCCATCACAAGGTAATCGGCGGCGAGTTCGAGGCGGATCTTTCGCGCCGCCTCGATGAAGGTCAGATACTGGTCTGCCAGCGCCAGGATCGAAATCTTGGCGAGATCGACCTTCTGCTGCCGCGCCAGCGTGAGCAGCAGGTCGAGCGGGCCCTCATAGCCCTCGACGTCAACGACCAGCGCCGGCTCGCCCTCGGTGATTTCGGCGGGCCGTCCGGTTTCAAACGATAGAATCTCAGCCGTCATGCCGTTCCTACCCGATCCATCAACGCTTCAAGTTCAACCCGCGCCGCCTGCCGGTCGAACGGCTCAGGCTGCTTTCGCGAGGCCAGTGCCCGTGTGGCGCGGCTCAAGGCCTCGCCCGTCAGTTCCGGCGTCTCGCGCGCCACATCGCTCATCTCATCGAGCTTGCCGTTGCAATGCAGGACCATGTCGCAGCCGGCGCTGACGATGGCGCGGGTCCGATCCGAGATCGATCCCGCCAACGCATTCATCGACACGTCATCACTCATCAACAAACCCTGGAACCCAATTACGCCGCGAATCACCTGCCGGATGATTGTCGCAGAAGTCGTCGCCGGTTGGATGGGGTCTAACGCGCTAAACACAACATGCGCGGTCATGGCCATCGGCAGGTCCGCCAGCGGTTGAAAGGCGGCGAAATCGGTCCGTTCCAGCTCTTCCCGCGCTGTATCAACGGTCGGGAGCCGGAAATGGCTATCCGCATTTGCCCGGCCATGGCCGGGAATGTGCTTCAGCACAGGTAGCACGCCGCCCTGCTCCAATCCCTCGGCGACCGCTCGGGCGATCGCTGCGACCTTGCCCGGCTCGGTTCCATAAGCCCGGTTGCCGATCACGGCGTCCGCGCCAGCCACCGGCACGTCCGCCAGCGGCAGGCAGTCGACGGTGATGCCGATGTCGATCAGATCGGCCGCGATCAGGCGCGAGCTCAAGCGCGCGGCTTGCAGGCCCAGCGCCGGGTCGATGTCGTAGAGCGCACCGAAGGTGGCGCCGGGCGGATAGACCGGCCAATGCGGCGGCCCGAGCCGGGCCACCCGCCCGCCTTCCTGGTCGATCAGGACCGGCGCGTCGGCCTCGCCTACAAGACCCCGGAATTCATCAACAAGCGCAGATACTTGATCCGGCGTCTCGACATTGCGTTTGAACAGTATGAGACCCCATGGCCGTTCGCCACGGATGAATTCGCGCTCCGCGGCGCTCAGCTCCAGTCCCGATACGCCCGTGATGAATGCGCGGCTTGTCATGGGGGCCGATTAGGCCCCTCATAACCCCGCGGTCAAGGAAACCGCCGTTAATTCCTTTGGACGAAGCACTGCCCGCCGGCAGATTTTAGGCTGCTGCAGACCTGCGCCGCCTCTTCGGAAGAGCCGAACGGGCCGGCGAACGCGCGGTAATAAACGCCCTTTTCGCCGAGATCGACGCGCTTCACGAGTGACGAGTGCTGCCCCAGCACGCTCGGGAACTTGCTCTGCAGGGCCCGGTAGGAGGCCTGCGCGTCGGCCTCGTTCTTCTGCGAGGAGACCTGGACCAGATAGCCACTGCCAGTCGGAGCAGCCGGCTGGGCCGGATTGGTCGCGGCCATTCGGGTTGGCGGGGTGGGATCGGCCTGCGGCGCGAGCGACACCGGCGTATTGGCGCTGGCATTGGCCGAAGCCGGATTACGCGCTGGCGGTATTACGGGAGCCGCAGCCGCTGGGGCAGCCGCGCTTCGCGTCGTCGGTGCCGGCCTCGGCGGCGGCGCGCTGGCCCCTGCCGGAATGCCGCCATTGTCGGCGGGGTCGCCCTTGACGGCGAGCGTCCTGATCCTGCGCGGCTCGTTGTTCGGCATCGTACCGTTCACGCCGGTCTGCGGCGGCGGGCCGGACGGCGAAACGCTCGCGACCGGCGGCGGATTGCTATTCGGATTCAGCGGCGGAAACACCACGCGCGGCGCGCCGGACCTTGCATTGACGTCGACCGGCGTCTCTTCGCGCGACACCAGCTTTTCGCCGCCATCGCCCGGCAGCATGCGGTCAGGGGCCTTGGCGGTGCCCATGTCGGACGGTGCCGGCATTACCTTGGTCGGGCTGTTGTCGGCCCTGATGATCGGCGGCTCGCCCGAGCGGGGCGAACCGATGTAAGTGCGATAGGCAAAGGCAGCGCCCGTCCCGACCACAGCCAACGCCAGCACCGCAGCGACCGTCATCAGGCCGCTCGAGCGCTTCTTCGGAGCGGGCTCCTCCTCCTCGTATTCGCCCTGGTACGCATAGGGATCGTCCGGATAGGCCGGATCGCGGTGATAGTCCTGCTCGCCATTTTCGAGCCGTCCATACAGCGCTTCGTCATAGCGCGACGGGTCCTGCTGCGGCTCGTCGGCATCTTGCTGCGGAGCCTCGTAATAGTCCTGCGAGTCCTGCGCGGGCGCCTGATGCTGGGCCGCGTAGCGGTGCAAGGGGTGCACCGGCGCCGGCTGGTAGTCCGGCTCGTCATCCTGAGCCTGATCCTGCGGCAAAGGCGATGGAAGTGGTGGCGGCGGGGTTTCCTGGCGCGTTTCCTGGCGTGCACGCTGCATCCATGCCGGCGGGGCCGGAGGCGCATCGAGATCTTCCGGTGGATCATACCGCTGTGGACGCGCATTCGCCCGCGACTGCAGCGGATGCGGTGTCGGTTTGGCGGCAGCCCCGTACGGGTCGTTCTGCCCGATCAGCCTTGCGAGCTCGGCAAGCGGATCGCTCTCGCCGCGATCTTGGTCGGCGGAGGGAAAATGTCGGTCCTGATATCGATCAGCCATCGTGATGATGCATCCCCTACGGGACAGCGCCAACCCGCCATGTCAAACAAACCATGACGAGCGTGGCCCCTGCCAGATACCCCCACGAACCCCCATCCGTGAAGGGCCTTCGCCCCTGCCTACCGCATCTCGGTCGGAGCGTGGACGCCGAGAACGGCTAAGCCCGATGCCAGAACCGAGACGACGCCCTGGACCATAGCCAGTCGCGCCCTCGTGATTTCTGCATCATTAGTTATAATGAAGCGTAAATAGGGCAAATCCCGCCCCTTCGTCCATAACGCGTGAAATTCACTGGCTAAATCATACAGATAAAAAGCGATTCGGTGTGGTTCGTGTGCGACCGCCGCCGCCTCGACTATCCGGGGATAGAGTGCCAGCCGCTTCAAAAGGTCCAGTTCGGCCGGATCCGTCAGCCGCTCCACCGGGGAATCCTCCAAATAGGCCGTCCGGGCCGCGTCATCCTCGGGGAGGTCAGGAACTACCTCGCGGGCATTCTTGAAAATTGAGTGGCCGCGGGCGTGCCCGTATTGAACGTAGAAGACCGGATTGTCCTTCGATTGCTCGAGCACCTTGGCGAGGTCGAAATCGAGCACGGCGTCGTTCTTGCGGAACAGCATCATGAACCGCACCGCATCGGACCCGACCTCGTCGACCACTTCGCGCAGCGTGACGAAATCGCCGGAGCGTTTCGACATCCGCACCGGCTCGCCGGCACGCAGCAGGCGAACGAGTTGCACCACCTTGACGTCGAGCGCCGCCTTGCCGCCGCTGACGCCCTTCACCGCCGCCTGCATGCGCTTGATGTAGCCGCCATGGTCGGCACCGAACACGTCGATCATGTCGAGGAAGCCGCGATCGACCTTGTTCTTGTGGTAGGCGATGTCGGAAGCGAAGTAGGTGTAAGAGCCATCCGACTTGATCAACGGACGATCGACGTCGTCGCCGTAGGCGGTGGCGCGGAACAGCGTCTGGATCCGGTCCTCGTAATCCTCGACTGGCTTGCCCTTCGGCGGCGGCAGGCGGCCTTCGTAGATGTCACCCTTCGCGCGCAGGAAATCGATCGTCTCGGTGACCTTGTTGTTGCCGGTCTCGATCAGCGACCGCTCCGAGAAGAACACCTCGTGCTTGATATTGAGCGCCGCGAGATCGCCCTTGATCATGTCCATCATCATGGCGATCGCCTTGGCGCGCACGATCGGCAGCCAGGCGGCTTCAGCCATCGCCTTCAGCTTGTCTCCGTGCTCGGCAGCAAGAGCCTGCCCGACCGGCACGAGATAGTCGCCGGGGTAAAGCCCTTCCGGGATCTCGCCGATGGCTTCGCCGAGCGCTTCCACATAGCGCAGGTAGGCCGAGCGCGCGAGCACGTCGACCTGCGCGCCGGCGTCATTGATGTAATATTCGCGGGTGACGTCGTAGCCGGCAAAATCCAGCAGGCCGCACAGCGCGTCGCCGAACACCGCGCCGCGGCAATGGCCGACATGCATCGGCCCGGTCGGGTTGGCGGAGACATATTCGACATTGACCTTATCGCCGCGGCCGATCGCGCTCTTGCCGTAGGACACGCCTTCGCGCAGCACGGTGCGCAATTCGTCGGCCCAGACTTGCGGCTTCAAGGTGAGATTGATGAAGCCGGGCCCGGCGACCTCGACGGCGGCAACCAGATCGTCGGCGCGCAATTTTTCTGCGATCTTGTCGGCGAGTTCGCGCGGTTTTGCCTTGGCGTCCTTGGCCAGCACCATCGCGGCGTTGGTCGCCATGTCGCCATGGCTCGCATCGCGCGGCGGTTCGACCACGACGCGGGAGAAATCGATGCCGGCGGGCCATTGGCCCTCGGCTGCGAGCGCGGCGCAGACCGCCTGCACGCGCACCAGCGCGTCGGCGAACAGATGTTGTGTGGCTGGCTTATCGGACATGGCCGCCGCCTAACGCAAATCCGGGGTCGAGTCAAAAAGCCGCTGGTGCTCCATCAGGGCGTAGCGGTCGGTCATTCCGGCGATGAAATTGCCAATCCGGCGCGCTCGTTCGCCGTCCGTGACGCGCTCGGTACCCTCCACCCATTCGGCCGGCAGGTCCCCCGGCGAACTCTGGTAGCGCGCGAACAGGTCGAACAGGATGCCTTCCGCCTCGCCCATAACCCGCATCACCCGGTGGTGGCGATACATGTGCTGCTTCAGGAACGCCTTGATGGCGGCCTCCTCCTCGGCGACGTCAGGCGGAAAGGCGATCAGCGGCTGGTGATGGTGGCGGACGTCATGAGCCGATTGCGGTTTCGCTTCTGCCAAGCGCCTGCCCGCCTCCGACATGACCGCCATGATCATGTAGGAAATCAGCTCGCGTACCAGTTCCGCGCCGCGCCTGGCGTCGTCGAGGTTGGGATAGTGCCGGTCGATCTCGGCGATGATCGCTGCGGTGAGCGGCATCACCTTGAGGTCGTCGACGGCAAACAGGCCGGCGCGCAGGCCGTCGTCGATGTCGTGGGCATCATAGGCGATGTCGTCGGCAAACGCTGCGGCCTGCGCCTCCAGTGAGGCGTAGCTCGATAGCTCCAGATCAAATTTTTGATTGAAATCGGAGATGCCGATGGGGATGCCGCCGTCGCGGTAAGGCGCGGCTGGGGTCCCGTCCCGCTCGGTCAGCGGGCCGTTGTGCTTGACGATGCCCTCCAGCGACTCCCAGGTCAGGTTCAGCCCGTCGAACTCGGGATAGCGATGCTCCAGCGAGGTCACGACCCGCAGCGCCTGCGCGTTGTGATCGAAGCCGCCGTGATCCCTAAGGCATTGGTCGAGCGCCCGCTCGCCGGCATGGCCGAACGGGGGATGGCCGAGGTCATGGGCCAGCGCCAGCGTTTCTGTGAGATCCTCGTCGAGGCCGAGCTGGCGGGCCAGCGCGCGGGCGATCTGCGCCACTTCCAGCGAATGGGTCAGCCGGGTGCGGTAGTGGTCGCCCTCGTGAAACACGAAAACTTGTGTCTTGTGCTTCAGCCGGCGGAACGCGGTGGAATGGATCACCCGGTCGCAATCGCGCCGGAACGGGCTGCGGGTCCGGCTCGGCGGCTCCGCAAACAGCCGGCCGCGGCTCCGGTCAGGGTCGCAGCCATAAGGCGCGCGGGGGGCAGCCATTCCGACCGACACGGTTTTTTAGCCCTTATCCATTTGATTCCGCGAGATTGCGCACTTAACTATGTCTGACGCGCCATACCAAATGAATTGGGTATGACGGGGCCGGAGACCATGCAATGACCACTGCCATCACCGTCAGCGAGCGGGCTGCCCGCCGCATCGGCGAAATCCTAAAGAACGAAGGCGACGGCGCCATGCTGCGCATCTCCGTCGAGGGCGGCGGCTGCTCCGGCTTCCAGTACAAGTTCGACGTCGACCGCGCCAAGGCCGAGGACGACCTGGTGATTGCGCGCGAGGGCGCGGTGGTGTTGGTCGATCCAGCCTCGGTGCCGTTCCTCGCCGGCTCCGAAGTCGATTTCGTCGACGATCTGATCGGCGCGTCGTTCCGCGTGGTCAACCCGAATGCGACCGCATCGTGCGGCTGCGGGACCAGTTTTTCGGTTTGAGACGAAGGCGCTTCCGCTTGTCGTCCCTGCGAACGCAGGGACCTACAACCACTGTCGCCAATTGGTGAAGCACAACCGGCGACCACTCTCCCCAGGCAACATCCGCCGGCGTATGGGTCCCGGATCGCGCTCGCTACGCTCGCTTGTCCGGGACGACGGGTGGTGTAGATCGGGCTCAGCGAAGACACGCCGGTGCGCATGGCGATGGGTTTCGTTTCGCTCTAGCCATCCTACAACAAACAATCGCTCTACGCCTCGCGCGCGTAGCGCGGCAAATCGGCTTTCAGCATTTCCAGAACGTCGTCCCGGACCGGATCGCGCGTGCCCCGCGTCCAGGCAGCCGCTAGTGGCAGCTTGTTCATGTCAGAGGCGGCAAGGCGGATGAAGCGGACACCGCGCGTCGCCATGCGCGAGGTCCAGCGCGGGACGATGGCGACGCCAAGGCCGGTGGAAACCAGGTTGACGATGGTCTGCTTCTCGTCGGCGACCTGGGCGACGCGCGCCTCTAACCCCGCCTCGGCAAACAGTTTCATCGTGAGATCATGACTGTGCGGACGCGAGCGGCGTTCGGGCACGATCAACGGCTCGTTCTCGAGATCGGCAATGGTCACGCGCTTGCGCTGTGACAGCGGATGCCGGTCGGCAACCGCAACGACGGCAGTCTCGTGCAACAGGAAGGCAAACTCCAGCCGCTTGTCGGGCCGCTCCGGCGGACGCACCAAGGCGAGATCGAGCCGGCCGGACAACAAACGCGGCAGCAGGCGAACCGTCTTGTCCTCGACCAGTTGCACGCTGACGTCGGGCCGGCGCTGCCGGAAATCATGGAGCAGTTTTGGCAACAGTCCCGCGGCAGCGCTGTCGATGGCGCCGACGCGAATGATCGCCGCGCGCTTGCGGCCGCCGGTGCGAAACCGCCCTGCAAGCGCATCGGCCTGCGTCAACAGCGCCCGCGCCTCCTTGAGCAGCACAGCACCATCATCTGTCAGCGCGACGCTTCGCGTCGTGCGCGTCATCAGCCGCGTGCCGAGGTCCTCTTCGAGCAGGCGGATGAAGCGACCGAGCGCCGATGGCAGCATGTCGAGCCGTTGCGCCGCCCGGCCAAAATGCAATTCTTCGGCCGCCGCCACGAAGCAGCGTAAGTGATGTAGGTCCATCGGCCCTCCCGCCTCTGATTATATCAATTTTTTGTATAAACGCGAGGCAATTGCCTCCGACCTGCCGGAGCCGCAAGCTCTCGCGCACCAAGCTGGCTCACGGGAGAATTCGATGCGTGAATATTCAATCGCCGCCATTCCGGCTGATGGCATCGGCCCGGAAGTCATCGCCGCCGGCGTCACCGCGCTCGAAAGCCTCGAGAAGCGGCTCGGCGACGTGAAGTTCAACGTCGAAACCTTCGATTGGGGCTCGGCCTATTATCGCAAGCACGGCGTGATGATGCCGGCCGACGGCCTCGCCACGCTGAAGAAATTCGACGCGATCTATTTCGGCGCGGTCGGCGCGCCCGACGTGCCCGATCACATCACGCTGTGGGGCCTGCGCCTGCCGATCTGTCAGGGCTTTGACCAATACGCCAATGTCCGGCCGACCCGGATCCTGCCCGGCATCACCTCGCCGCTGCGCCATGCCGAGGTGGGCGACCTCGACTGGGTGATCGTGCGTGAAAACTCCGAAGGCGAATATGCCGGCTGCGGCGGACGCGTGCATCGCGGCCTGCCGGAAGAAGTCGGCACGGAGGTCGCCGTCTTCACCCGCGTCGGGGTCCAGCGCATCATGCGCTACGCATTCCGCCTGGCGCAGTCTCGGCCACGCAAGCTGCTCACGGTGGTGACAAAATCGAACGCGCAGCGGCATGGCATGGTGATGTGGGACGAGATCGCCGAGCAGGTCTCGAAAGAATTCCCCGACGTTACCTGGGACAAGATGCTGGTCGATGCGATGACGGTGCGGATGACGCTGAAACCGCAGAGCCTCGACACCATCGTCGCGACCAATCTTCACGCCGATATTCTGTCCGATCTCGCCGGTGCGCTCGCCGGCAGCCTCGGTGTGGCACCGACGGCGAACATCGATCCGGAGCGGCGCTTTCCCTCGATGTTCGAACCGATTCACGGCTCGGCATTCGACATCACCGGCAAGGGCATTGCCAACCCGGTCGCGAGTTTCTGGACGGCATCGCAGATGCTCGATCATCTCGGCGAGGCTGAAGCCTCGGCGCGGCTGATGCGTGCCGTTGAAAACGTCACGGGCGCCGGCATTACGACGCCCGATGTCGGCGGCACCGCGACTACCAAGGATGTCACGGCGGCCGTTGTGGAGGCGATTCATAGCTCCAATGTGTGAGGCCCGCACGGCGAACCGGTCGTGCGGCAGGAGGCCTGCGTTAAAAGCCAAACAAAACAAATTCTTCGGGAGGCACGTATGAGGAAAACAGCTGTCGTCGCCGCAGCGTTCGCGATGCTCAGTTCGACCGCTTTGTCGCAGAACTATCCCAGCAGACCCATTACGTTGATGGTCCCGTTCGCCGCCGGCGGCGCCACCGACACGGTAGCGCGGGTGACCGCGCAGTCGATGTCAAAGCTGCTTGGCCAGACGATCGTCATCGAGAACGCGACCGGCGCCGGCGGCACCATCGCGGCCACGCGCGCCTCACGCGCGGACCCGGACGGCTATACCCTTCTGATACACCATATCGGCATCTCCACCGCCGCCACGCTGTATCGCAAGCTGCCTTACGACACCAAGACGGCATTCGCGCCGATCGGCCTTGTCACCAATGCCCCGATGACGATCATCGGGCGCCCCGATCTGCCGCCGAACACGCTCGCCGAGCTCGTCACCTACATCAAGGCCAACGGCGACAAGATGACGTTCGGCAATGCCGGCCTTGGCGCCGCGTCGCACCTATGCGGCATGCTGTTCATGACGGCGGTCGGCAAGCAGGTCCTGACGGTGCCCTACAAGGGCAATGCGCCTGTCATGAACGACCTGATCGCCAAGCAGATCGACCTCTCCTGCGACCAGACCACAAACACCACGAGCCCGATCGCATCGAAGCTGGTCAAGGCCTACGCCATCACGACGAAGACACGGCTCGCATCGATGCCCGATCTGCCGGCCGCCGACGAAGCGGGCCTCAAGGGCTTTGAAGTCGGCGCATGGCACGGCATCTACGCGCCGAAGGGTACGCCCGACGAGATCGTTCAAAAACTGTCCAGGACGCTGCAAGAGGCGTTGCGCGATCCGGATCTGGTGAAGCGATTCAACGACATCAACACGGAACCTGTCCCGCAGAGCGAAGCGACGCCGGAAGCGCTGAAGGCGAAACTGATCAGCGAGGTCGATCGCTGGGCGCCGATCATCAAGGCGGCCGGTCAGTTTGCGGATTGAGCGCCAGCCGCCACGACGTTTGCCGATTTTAAGCGCGTTTCTCACCAACGAGCCGCATCATCCGCTACAGGAGTATTGATGCCCCCGCGCATTATCCATATTCCGCGACGCCAAGCGGCTGGCGTTGACGCCTGAGCGCTTTACCGCCATATACAGCGCATGAATAAGCTTCTGTCAGCCGCATTGACCACCACGGCGACCGCTTACGGCGGATCGCCTGCTGGTTGCGCGCGCTAGAGACAAGCGTACTTCACCCAGAAAAGGCCCCGCCGGCGACGGACGGGGCCTTTTCTGGTTTTTGATGGTCCCCGTCCGCGCTTTTTCCCATCACAAGGAACACAGCCATGGACGATCTCGACCACAGAAATCTCGGCGTGAAGCTCAAACTCTGGCACCTTCAGGAAGATGCGCCGGGCATGGTGTTCTGGCATCCGCGCGGCTACGCGGTCTACCGGGTGCTGGAGGATTATCTCCGGCGCAAGATGCGCCGAGCCGGCTATGCCGAGGTCCGGACGCCACAGCTGCTGCCAAAGGAGTTCTGGGGCCGCAGCGGCCACTGGGACAAGTTCGGCGAGCACATGTTCCGGGTCGACGACGGCGAGCTGGCGATGGCGCTGAAACCGATGTCGTGCCCGTGCCACGTGCAGATCTTCAACAAGGGGCTGCGCTCGTGGCGGGAGCTTCCGATCCGCTATGCCGAGTTCGGCGCTTGCCACCGCAATGAGCCTTCCGGTTCGCTTCACGGCATCATGCGGACGCGCGCCTTCGAGCAGGACGACGCCCATGTGTTCTGCCGCGAGCAGGACGTTGAGGCCGAAGTCGCACGCTTCATCACCCTGCTGGGCGAGGTCTACCGGGACCTCGGTTTTCCCAACTGCGAGGTGGCGCTGGCCACGCGGCCGGCGGTGCGCGCCGGCGACGACGCGACCTGGGACTGGTCAGAGGCGAAGCTCGCCGATGCCGCGCGGCAATGTGGCCTCGTGCCGCAAATGAATCCCGGCGAAGGCGCGTTCTACGGACCGAAGCTGGAATTCGCGCTGCGCGACCGGCTGGGACGATCCTGGCAGTGCGGCACGGTGCAGCTTGACGGCGTGCTGCCGCAGCGGCTCGAGGCGTCCTACGTCGCCGCCGACGGCAGCCGCGCGAGGCCCCTGATGATCCACCACGCCATCTTCGGATCGCTCGGCCGCATGATCGCGATCCTGCTCGAGCACCATGGCGGCGTGCTTCCGTTCTGGCTGTCGCCGGACCAGGTCGCGGTCGCGCCGATCTCGAAAGACCAAGCCGGATACGGCGCGGACGTTCTCGCGGCGTTCGAGGCTGCCGGGATTCGGGCCGTAGCCTATGACGGCGCCGATACCCTTTCGCGGCGCATCGTGGCGGCGCATGAAATGGCGGTGCCGGTGATGGCTGTCGTCGGCGGGCGCGAGATGAGGGACGGCCGGGTGAGCCTGCGCGAGCGCGACGGCTCACAGGCCGACGTTCCGCTGGCCGAGGCGGTATCCCGTCTTCAGGCGAGGGCCCGGCCGTGCTCCCCTGTGTAGCTGAAGCCTTGTAGTCCGCGGACGCAAGGATATACCGGTGATTGCTGCCGTATTTGCGCGCGATGCCTTGGTCTGTGCATCATTTGCTTACAAGGAACTTTCGGTCATGTGCGGCGTCATAAGTGGCGCGGCCAAGGCTTGGCACGGGAGATGCCATGTCGAAGTTCGGCGTTACAGTAATCGCTGTCGTACTGGTGACCGCGCTGTCGAGTGCCGCCACTGCGAAAAGTCGCGGACATTTTGGTCTCGGCCCACTTGGCAGCGTGAAATCCGCGTTCGCCCGCGTGCTTGCGCCAGGGCTGTTTCATAGCCGCCCCAGGCATCACCGCCGGGTGCACGTCCGTCGGGCCAAAAACGCTCCTCCCGTCGCTTTAAAAAGTGCTGCCGCCGCAAAAAGTGCTCCCGCCGTTTTACAAAACATCCCATCCGCGACGAACCAGCCTTCCGGCGAGGAGGAGTTGGTTGTTAGCAAGCTATTCACTGACCCTGCGGCACGCAGGCAGATCGCCGCGACTGCAGCACTTGCTCACTGGCATGGTGACCGTGACACCACAGACGGGTGGTGGTCGCATGGCCATGGCGGATATGGCTGGGTTGGGCCGCTGTTCTGGCCGTTCGCCTACAATGATATTTATGGTTATGCCATCTTCGGCGATGCCATGGGCTTCTGGGACTACGGCTACCCCGACATCCATGCCGGAATTTTTGGGCCTTACGGCAGTGACGAACTAGCGGCCTATATGGCACCGGTCTCTTCCGGCCAAAGCGAACGAAGGATCCCGCCGCTGCAGCAGCTCTGTGGTGATGCCGGCGGCGAGATTACCGGTCTCGCCATTGATGAGATTCAGCGGGCGATTCAGCCGACCGAGGCGCAACGGGCCGCGCTGGACCGTCTCGCCGACGCGTCTAACTCGGCCGCTCAGATCATTCAGGCATCTTGTCCGACGCAGCCCGCATCAACGGCGCCGGCCCGATTGGCCCTGATGCAGCAGCGCACTGCGGCACTTCTTACTGCGGTAATATCGCTGGAGCCGCCGCTAGGGGAACTTTATGATCTGCTGAACGACGAGCAGAAAACGCGGCTCAATGCACTCGCCGATGATCGGCTCAAGACAGCGTCCGCAAACGGGGCGATGATGGCGCCGTCCCAGGGCTGCGACGCGTCCTTGCCAGCCGCGTTGCAATGGCCGGCTGGCGAGATCGAGGCCGCGCTACAACCGAACGATACTCAACGCGACGCGCTTGAACGGCTGCAGCGTGCCAGCGCCAGAGCTGTCGAGATGCTAAGCTATGAATGTCAGCCGAAAGATGCGATCACCCCACGCGCTCGCCTCGCCGCGATGGATGGTCGGCTCGGTACCATGCAACAAGCCATCAATCTAGTGAGCGACGCTCTGGAAGACTTCTATGCTACACTGAGTGATGAGCAGAAGTCTCAATTCGAGCTGATCGGACCAAAACGAGCGCCGTGATTGCCATGTATTCCGATCGGCGCGTTGGCTTTTGCGCCGCTCTCGGGGGAGAAGCGGATCGAACGCACCTATGCCGAACGTCCTATTTATGAGTACACGGGCTAGTGGCCAGAACCGAACAGCGCCCGCGCATTGCCATGGGCAATCTGCGCAGCGACCTTTGGCGGTAGCTGCGCGAGCCAGGCACGGTACTCCGCGATGATCTCGCCGTAGCTCTCCCAGCGCTGGTTGATCCAGGTGTCGGAGCCGAGCAGGAAGCGGTCGGGGTAGCGCTCGAACAAGGCGCGCCATTCGTCCGTCAGTTTTCCGCCGCCGCCAACGATGCCGCCGCGGTAGGACAACTCGCCCCACAGCTTCGGATATTTCGACAGCATCTCGGCGACGCGGTCGGTCGAAAGCCCAAAACCGGTATGGGCCCAGATGATGCGGGCGCGCGGATTGTGGCGCATCAGGATTTCGACGGCCACGTCATCGGCATGGGCGTGCAGATAGAGGTCGTGCTCGACCGCGAAATCGACGGTCTTCTTCACCCACTCGGTATCGGCCGCCTTGCCCGAGATGTGGAATTCGCCGATGCCGCGGTAATAGCCGCGCTTGAACTCGTCCTGCACGAGATCGAAGATGAAGGGATCGCCGAACCAGGTCTGAATGTCGGCGCGCACCCGATAGGGCCGGATGAACGGCACAATCCAAAGGCCCTGCGGCTTGGCATCCATGAGCGCATGCGTGCCGGTGTTCGGACGGCTGGTCGCGAGGATGCCGGTGACGCGGTGCTTTTTGAACAGCGCCAGCACCTCGTCGACGCCAAAATGAGGCTTTGGCTCCCAATTGTAGTGCAGATGGGCGTCGAAGATTTCGATCGGCTCGTCGGCGTTGGCGCGATCGATCGTGCCTGCCGCCCATGCGAGCGCGACCAGCAAGGTGATGAATCGCGATGCCCGCCCGAACGTCGTCATTCGGCTGCGACCACGTGCGGCCGCTCGCCCTCGCCCGCTTCCTGCAGTTGCGGTTCGAGCTTGCGCCGCAGACGGCGGTCGATGCGGTCGAGATAAATGTAGATGACAGGTGTGATGTACAGCGTCAGCAGTTGCGACAGGCAGAGACCGCCGACCACGGCGACGCCGAGCGGCTGGCGCAGTTCGGCGCCGGCGCCGGCGCCGAGCGCGATCGGCAGCGTGCCGAAGATCGCGGCGAACGTCGTCATCATAATCGGACGAAAACGCAACAGCGCCGCTTCCCGGATCGCGTGCTCGGCGCTTAAGCCGACGCGGCGACGCTCCAGCGCGAAGTCGACCATCATGATGGCGTTCTTCTTGACGATGCCGACCAGCATCACGATGCCGATCATCGCAATCACGGACATTTCCATCCCGAACATCATCAGGGTCAGGATCGCGCCGATACCGGCTGACGGCAGGCCGGAGATGATGGTGATCGGATGAATGAAGCTCTCGTAGAGAATGCCGAGGATGACGAAGGCGGCGAAGACGGCCGCGAGGATCAGGACGCCCTGCCCGCGCAGCGAATCCTGGAACACCTGCGCGGTGCCGGAGAATCCGGTGGCGATCGTCGCCGGCAGATTCGAAGCTTGCTCCAACTTGGTGATCTCGTCGACCGCGTAGCCCAGCGAATAGCCCGGCGCGAGGTTGAAGGAGATCGTCACGGCCGGCTGCTGCGCCTGATGGTTGATCTGCAGCGGACCGACCGTCGGAACCAGTTTTGCCACCGCCGACAGCGGGATGGTCTGGTTGTTCTGCGTCTTCATGTAGAGCTTGGAGAGATCCGACGGATCGACCCGGAACTGCGGCTGCACTTCCAGGATGATCTGGTAGTCGTTCGACGGCATGTAGATGGTACCGACCTGGCGCGAGCCGTAGGCGTTGTAGAGCTGATTGCGCACCTGGTCGACCGTGATGCCGTAGACCGCGGCCTTCTCGCGGTCGATATCGACCGTCATCTGCGGGTTCTTGATGTAGAGGTCGGTGGTGACGTCGAGCAGGCCGGGCAGCTTCTCGATCTTCTCGCGCATTTCCGGCGCCAGCCGGTACAGCGAATCGGTGTCGCCGCTCTGCATCACGTATTGATACTGGCTCTTCGAAATCCGGCCGCCGATATTGAGGTTCTGGATCGGCTGGAAGAACGCCTGCATGCCCGGAACCTGCCGCGCATTGGCACGCAGCCGGCCGATGATGGTGTTGAGGTTGTCGCGCTCCTTTTTCGGCTTCAGGGCGATAAACAGGCGTCCATAATTCGCCGTCGGATTGGGGCCGCCCGAGCCGACGGTGGAGTTGATGTAGTCGATCGCCGGATCGGATCTCAGCACGTCGACAAGCGCCTGCTGCCGCTCCTTCATCGCATCGAACGAGGTGTCTGTGGCAGCTTCGGTCACGCCTATCAGAAAGCCAGTGTCCTCCTGCGGGAAGAAGCCCTTCGGCACGATCATATAGAGGTAGACGGTGCCGCCCAGCGTCGCCAGCGTCACCATCAGCATCAGGAATTTTCGGGCCAGCACCCAGTCGAGCGTCCATTCATAGGCGCGCAGCCAGGAATCGAACATCCTCTCGAAGATGCGGAGCACGATGTTCGGCCGCTTGGTCGCGTCATGCGCCCGCAGCACGCGCGCGCACAGCATCGGCGTCAACGTCAGCGAGACGAACCCGGATACCAGGATGGCGACCGATACCGTGACCGCGAACTCGCGGAACACGCGGCCGACGATGCCGCCCATCAGCAGCACCGGGATGAACACCGCGATTAGAGAAAACGTGATCGAAATGATGGTGAAGCCGATCTCGCGGGCGCCCTTCAGCGCCGCCTCGAACGGCCGCATGCCGTGCTCGATGTGGCGGACGATGTTTTCCAGCATGACGATGGCGTCGTCGACCACGAACCCGACCGAGAGGGTCAAAGCCAAGAGCGTCATGTTGTTGATGGAGTAATCGAGCGCGTACATCACCGCGCAGGTGCCGAACAGCGAAATCGGCACCGCCAGCGCCGGAATGAAGGTCGCGGACGCCGAGCGCAGGAACAGGAAGATCACCAGGATCACCAGCCCGATCGCGATCAAAAGCGTTTCCTCGACGTCGGCCACCGCCTGGCGTATCGAGATCGAGCGGTCCATCAGCACGTTGATCGAGACCGATGGCGGGATCTGCGCCCGCAGCACCGGCAGTTTAGCCAGGATGGAATCGACCACCGCCACCGTGTTGGCGTCCGGCTGCTTCTGGATGCCGAGCACGATGGAACGGTCGCCGTTCAGCCAGCTCGCGATCCGCTCGTTCTCGACGCTGTCGTAGATCCGCGCCACCTCGTCGAGCTTGACCGGGGAGCCGTTGCGCCAGGCCACCACGATCTGGCGATAGTCCATCGCCTTGTCCATCTGGCCCGAGGCCTGCAGGGCCACGTCCTGCTTCGGTCCGTTCAGCGTGCCGACCGGGGTCGAGGAATTGGCGGCCGAAACCGCATTGCGAATGTCCTCGAGCGACAGCCCGCGCGCCGCGGCGGCTTCCGGATCGGCCTGGACGCGGATGGCGAATTTCTGCGCGCCGTAGACGCTGACCTGGGCGACGCCCGGAATCTGCGACAGCGTCTGGCCGATCGTGATCTCGCCATATTCGTTGACCGCCGACAGCGGCAGCGTCGACGAGCCGAGCACCACGAACAGCACCGGGAAATCGGCCGGATTCACTTTGCGGAAACTCGGCGGGATGATCATCTCCCGCGGCAACCGGCGCTGTGCGATCGTCAGCGCGGTCTGCACGTCGAGCGCGGCGGCATCGATGTTGCGGTTGAGGTCGAACTGGATGGTGATGGTGCTGGTGCCCTGCGACGAGTTCGACGACATCGACGAGATGCCGGCGATCGTCGAGAGCTGGCGCTCGATGACGCCCGCAACGGAGGACGCCATGGTGTCCGCGCTCGCGCCCGGCAGGGTTGCGGTCACGGCGATGGTCGGGAAATCGACCCGCGGCAGCGCCGAGACCGGCAACAGGCGAAACCCGAATATCCCGAACGCGATGATCGACGCCGTGATCAGCGTCGTCATGACCGGCCGGCGGATGCAGAGTTCGGACAGGGTCATCGGTTACGCCCCGGCCTTTTTAGCCCGCGGCTCGACCCGCGTTCCGTCAGACAGCAGCAATTGCCCGTCGACCACCACGCTTTCGTCGCCGGCGAGCCCCTCCGAAATCACCGAGATGCCCTGCGAGGTGCGGTCGACCGTGACCGGTTGGACCTTGGCGACCCCGTCCTTGACCACGAAGACGAAATTGCCGCTCTGGCTGCGCTGCACGGCGACCGTCGGCACCACGATTGCATCTTCGTTGCGGATGACGAGCTTGGTGGCGACCAGCGTGCCGGGCCAAAACGTCTCATTCTCGTTGGCCATAATGCCGCGCACGGTGACCATGCCGGTGGTCGCGTCCACGGTGTTCTCGACCATCGCGACCTTGCCGGTCTCTGAACGCCGATGGCCGGGGATCATCGCAGTGACGGTGGAGATCCCTTTCGCCATCGACTCCCGCAAATCGACCAGCACGCGCTGCGGTACCGCGAATGTCACATAGACCGGCGCCATCTGGTTGATGACGGCGAGCGGCGTGGTATCCGCCGGGCGAACGAAATTGCCCACCTTCACATTGGCCGCGCTGATCCGGCCCGAGAACGGCGCGCGGATCACGGTGAAGCTTTTCTGGACCCTGAGATTATCGAGCGCGGCCTGCGCGGCTTTGATGGTGCCGGTCAGGATGTCCGACTGGGTCCTGGCGTTATCGACGTTGACCTGCGTGGTCGCGCCTTTGGCGACGAGATCGTTGAACCGGCGGAGGTCGCGCTGCGCGCCCTCGAGCTGCGCCTTGTCCCTGGCGAGCACGCCCTCGGCCTGTTCGATCTGGGCGTCGATCTGGCGGCTGTCGAGCGTGAACAGCAAATCACCTTCATTGACCTTGGCGCCGTCCTCGAAATGCACCGCGAGGATGGTGGTCTCCACCCGCGATTTCAGCGCCACGCTGGAGATCGGCGTCACCGTCCCATTGGCGTCGACATCGACCGGGACGGATTTGCGCTCCGCCTTCGCCATTTCGACCGAAACCGTCCGCGGCCGCTGCGGGGCTTGAGCGTTGCTGCTGCCGCCCATCCATGAGGAGCGGGTAATGAAGCCGGCCGCGGTAGCAATGGCGATGGCGCCGGTAACAAGTATCAAGGTACGCTTTTTCATAATTTTCACGCTCGCCGGTCCCACAACGGACGGGACGGTTTACTCCTGCCCCTTGACGGCGATGTTTGCGCCTTATTCTTAAACGGTTATCACAGCCCGGCTGCACATGGTATGCCACTGCAGCAGAAATTGTGTAGTTACGATCCGGACAGAATTCATGCGTATTGCAACCTGGAACGTCAATTCGATCCGGCAGCGGCTCGAGCCTCTCATGACGTGGCTGAAAGACTGCTCGCCGGACGTCGTCTGCCTGCAGGAAACCAAGTGCGTTGACGACGCGTTCCCGCGGCTGGAGCTCGAGTCGCTTGGCTATAACGTCGTCACCCACGGCCAGAAGACCTTCAACGGTGTCGCCCTGCTGTCGAAACTGCCGTTCGACGAGACCAAATCGGGGCTGGCCGGCGACGACGAGGACGCCCATGCCAGATTCCTCGAAGGCGTGGTGACGCTGAAGACCGGCGTGATGCGGATCGCCTGCCTCTATCTGCCCAACGGAAATCCGCCGGATACGGACAAATACCCGTATAAACTCAAATGGATGTCGCGGCTTCTTGAGTACTCGAAAGAGCGGCTTAAGGCAGAAGAACCGCTGGTGCTCGCAGGCGACTTCAACGTCATTCCGGCTGCCGCCGACGTCTATAACCCCGCCGCCTGGGGTAACGACGCGCTGTTCCGCCCACAAACCCGCGAGGCCTTCCAGTCCCTGCTCGGCCTCGGCCTGACCGATGCGCTGCGTGCGGTGACCGACGAACCGGGTCTCTACACGTTCTGGGACTACCAGGCGGGCGCCTGGCAGAAGAACTGGGGCCTTCGAATCGACCACCTCCTGCTGTCGCCGCAGGCCAGCGACTGCCTGACCGACGTCGGCGTCGACAGCTACGTCCGCGCCTGGGAGAAGCCGTCCGATCACGTGCCGGTCTGGGCGGATTTCGATCTGGAGAAGGCTTGAGCGACAGAATCGCAGGGTGGGCAAAGCGCAGCCTGCCCACTCTTTTCTGTCTGTGACCTCGGATTAATGGTGGGTACGGCGCTAACGCGCGCCGTTGCCCACCTAGGGCAGCGCCGCGTCAGTCCCGCTTGCCCTGCACCCAGTGCTCGAGCATCTGCAAGGCCGTGGCGCGATCGTCGTCGGAGGCCTTGGCGAACGCGCGGTTATAGCTTTCGCGGATCCAGGTCTCATCGGGCGCGGCGTTGTCACGCGCCAGCGTCAGCCACATCAATCCGCGGGCGGCCTGCCGCGGCAGCCGGTCGCCGTTGAACAGCATCTGGCCGAGCATGGCCTGCGCCTGATGCTGGCCCTTCTGGGCAGCCAGACCAAGCCAGCGCGCCCCATAGCGGAAATCGTCCCGCGAGGCGTCCGGGGTCTTCAGATAAAGCCGCGCCAGATCGTATTGCGCGTCGGCATTGCCGAAATAGGACGCGGCATAGGAGAACATCTCCCGGGCGCGTTCGGTATCCGCCTTGATCTTGGAATTCGGGATGCCATTGAGGTAGTAGCGCCCTAGCGCCACGAAGGCGTTGGCCACGATCGCGGCCTGCGGCGCCGACGGGCTATCCTCGGCATGCTGGTTGGCGATACGGCTGAAATATTCAAACGCGCGCAGGTCATCCTGCACCACGCCATCGCCGTCGGCATACATCCGGCCGAGTTTCCACTGCGCGACGGGATGGCCACCCTCGGCGGCGTATTGCAGCGAAGTCAGCGAAGGCGCGTTAACCGCAGTCGCCGTGGCGGTAGCCGTCCCGGGCGCAGCCTTCTTCAGCGCCTGCGCCGTGACGGCCTGCGCGGCCGCGGGCTGGTTCATTATGGGGAGCGCGGCGTCCGGCTTTACCGGTGCGCCATCAAATGCGAATCCGGGAGCGGCCACTGGTGCGGCCCCCAACATCAACGCAAGAATGATACGCCTAGATGTCCGCATAACACTGTTTCTCGTGCGCACCGCCAGGATGGGTCACAGCCCCATCCACCGCCGGCCCAACCTGTTGGGCATATTTCCACAGCGCACCCGACGTATGGTTAGTCTGTCGAGGCAGCCATTTGGTTTTACGGTCGGCGAGTTCGGCGTCGGTCAATTTTACGTTAAGAGTACCGGCCTCGGCGTCGATCTCGATAATGTCACCATTTTGCAACAGGGCGATCGGGCCGCCCACGGCCGCCTCCGGTCCGACATGGCCGATGCAGAAGCCACGGGTGGCGCCAGAGAACCGGCCGTCGGTGATCAGGGCGACCTTGCCGCCCATCCCCTGCCCGGTCAGCGCCGCCGTGGTCGAGAGCATCTCCCGCATGCCGGGGCCGCCGCGCGGCCCCTCGTAGCGGATCACGATGACCTCGCCTTCCTTGTAGGTTTTCTTCTGGACCGACTCGAAGGCGTCTTCCTCGCGATCGAAGCAACGGGCAGGACCAGCAAATTTCAACTTCGACATGCCCGCGACCTTCACGATCGCGCCCTCCGGCGCGAGATTACCCTTCAACCCGACAACGCCTCCCGTGACGGTGATCGGGTTGTCGGCGGACCGCACCACATCCTGGTGCGGATTCCATTTCACGCTCTTGAGATTTTCGGCGATCGTACGGCCCGTGACGGTAATGCAATCTCCGTGCAGGTGGCCATTGTCGAGCAGCGTCTTCATCAGAAGCGGAATGCCACCAACCTCGAACATGTCTTTGGCAACATAACGGCCCCCTGGCTTCAAATCCGCGACATAAGGAGTCTTTTTGAAGATTTCGGCGACGTCGAATAAGTCAAACTTTATCCCACACTCATGCGCAATCGCCGGCAGGTGCAGCGCAGCATTGGTCGACCCGCCGGAGGCGGCAACCACGGCGGCGGCGTTTTCCAGCGAGCGGCGGGTGACAATGTCGCGCGGGCGGATGTTGGCTGCGATCAGCTCCAGAATCTTCTCGCCGGCTGCGGTGCAAAACGCGTCGCGAATCTCGTAAGGCGCCGGCGCGCCGGCCGAATAGGGCAGCGCCAGGCCAATCGCCTCTGACACGGTCGCCATGGTGTTGGCGGTGAATTGCGCGCCGCAGGCTCCGGCCGAGGGGCAAGCCACCCGCTCGATTTCGTCGAGATCGGCATCCGACATATCACCGACCGAGTGTCGGCCTACGGCTTCGAACATGTCCTGTACCGTGACTTGCTGGCCGCGGAAATTGCCCGGCAGAATCGAGCCGCCATAGATGAAGATCGAGGGCACGTTGAGCCTGACCATCGCCATCATCATGCCCGGCAGCGACTTGTCGCAGCCGGCGAGCCCGACGAGGGCGTCGTAGGCGTGGCCGCGGACGGTCAGCTCGACCGAGTCGGCGATGCATTCCCTGGACGGCAGGGACGAGCGCATGCCGTCGTGGCCCATGGCGATGCCGTCGGTCACGGTGATGGTGCAGAATTCGCGCGGGGTGCCGCCGGCGGCCGCGACGCCTTTCTTGACCGCCTGCGCCTGGCGCATCAGCGAGATATTGCAGGGTGCTGCTTCATTCCAGCAGGACGCCACGCCGACGAAAGGCTGGTGGATCTGCTGGGTGGTCAGCCCCATCGCGTAGAGATAGGACCGATGAGGGGCACGTTCCGGCCCCTCCGTCACGTGACGGCTCGGCAACCTCTTCTTGATGTCGGTCTTGGCGTCCATCAGCGGAACCTGTTCTCCCAGCCATCTCCCTGTCGGTCTCGGGAGCAATTTCCCGTCGCCTTTGCCCGCTGTGGCCAATCAGCTATGAAAGAAATGGTTTCATGGAGGGGTGTGGCCAAAAAGCGGCGCAAGCAAGAGGCAGCCGGGGCAGCTAACCAAATGTTCCCCTGCTGTTGCAGTTTCGCAACAATCGTGGCCCAGCGGCAACCATTATTTGAGCTTATCAAATCGGCGGTACCCTCGAAGAACCTCGTTCCGGGAGGCCCAGACCCTCAACCGATCACAACCTGAGGGCGATCGACGACGGGAAGTCCAGCGCGGGAATCGCCCACGCATCCGGACCGACATTTGCCGAGCGCCCAGCCTCGCTGCGAATCGGACAACGCAATCCGAACGACATCAACGTCGCCTGTCTTTTGATTGCGCCATTGCACACACGAAAAACTGCATCCCATGCCATCATGCATGGCATTCGAAGGGGATCGCGTCATTTTTGTGCGACCGGCACTTTTTGCGCCAGTTTTCGTCACGCAATGATGCGGCTCGCAACATGCGCATCGTCGGCGCTTGTCATTCATATGCGAGAGAGAACAACGCGGTACGCCATTATCGCAGATGTTTTTATTGCCGGCTGGAATTGAGGCGCACGCCCAAGGATCGGCGCACGAACGCCTTTCGCGTCACCATATTGCCCCTGCACAGCGCAAATCCGCCGCGCACACGTCCAGCCACGGGCCCGTTTTCCTGTTTCTTCTTCGATGCGGGTGAAGGATCCTGCCTCACGTCCTTCCCGCGCGCATCACGCGAGGCTTTCTCAAAGTCCGTGGTCGTTTCTAGTCCGTGAGGCCTCTGAGTAAGAGGTTCGACTAATGGCACGCTTCAATCTGAACAGGTTCTTCGACGACGGCCGTCTCGATGATTTTTTAGCCAGGTTTACGGGCGGCAGCGCCGACCATGATCATCTGAACGGCACGACGGGCAACAACGTCTTGTACTCCGGTGCCAAGGCGGACTCGGTCGCCGGCATGGCCGGTAACGACACGCTGAACGCCGGCTCCGGCGACGACAAGGTTTGGGGTGGCTCGGGCAACGACAATCTCTCGGGCGGCTCCGGCGCCGATCTCCTGGTCGGCGGCTTCGGCGCTGACCGCATGGATGGCGGCTCCGGCAATGACGTGCTGCTCAGCCGGTCGGACGCCGGCGAGATGGTCGCGGCCCAGGACGGCACGACCCAGATCTTCGCGGAGGAAACCGCTGCGTTCAAGGCGGTCAACGATACCCTCACCGGCGGCAGGGGCGGCGACACCTTCCGCTTCGAAGGCATGGTGAACGCCAAGGACGAGATCGTCGCCAAGCATGTCAACGACGATGGCACCATCGACTGGGTTGGCGTCACCGGCGAGAACAACGCCACTCACGATCACTGGGTCGACGGCTTCGGCAACGACGTGATCCGCGACTTCAATCGCGCCCAGGGCGACAAGATCGAAATCTCGGCGCACACCGCCGAGGTCAAGTCGATCGAGCACAAGGACAGCAACGGCGACGGCAGGAACGACTATAGCGTGATCACCGTCATCAGCCAGCAAGGTAATGCCGGCGCGCATGACGAGGATCTGCTCGGCACCATCACCGTCTACGGCAACCTGGTGAAGCAGAGCGACATCAACGTTACCCAAACCGTGTATGGCGCCTACGAGAAGGTTGGCGAACTCGGCGGCGCGCACTTCGATATCGAAGACGACGGCGTGCTGGCCGGTGGCGGCACCGACGGCGGCCACCACAACGAAATGACGGCGATGGCCAACATGGCCACCTACGCGTAAGCGAAGGAGCTCAGGTCTCAAACACCTGAAAGGGTCGGCTTTCCGGCCCTTGCACCTCCAGCGTCCGGTGTCGATTCAATCGTCACCGGGCGCAAGGCTGCATCGGCGCGCATGCGCGACCAGTGGCTAGTCGTGGCTTACGCTTGCCGGCAAGCAAAGCGACCATTGTGTGAAAATGCCCGGCCACGAGGTCAACGCGACTTCCCGCTGGTCGTCCTCGAGAGATCCCCGGCGGGCGGTGGGGTCTGGTCTCGCACCGTGGATCCCGGTATTCCGCTGGGTCCGGGACTACTGGGAACATGCGCGATGTTCTCCCATGCAAGGGCGGCAATCATCAGAATGATTTGCTGCAGCGATAACGGCAAAAGTTCGCAAGCTGATTAAGCCACGATCTTGACTGTCCGCATGCCGGCCTCCGGGAACTGGTTCCATTTGCGTGCCTATGGTAGACACTCCATATGTGTTGCGGCGATCGTGTGGTACCGGCGCGGCCCGCGCCACAGAAGGTAAAGTCGTGTTATACCTAGACCTCGGGATCGTCACGATCCTGATTGTTCTCAACGGCCTACTCGCAATGTCGGAGTTGGCCATTGTGTCCTCGCGTCCGGCGAGGCTGGCCGGCCTTGTCGAGAAGCGCGTCAAAGGAGCCCGCCGCGCCCTTGCGCTGGCATCTGATCCCGGCAAATTCCTGTCGACGGTTCAAATCGGCATTACCCTGATTGGCGTGTTGTCCGGCGCTTTCTCAGGCGCGACGTTAGGGCTGCGTCTTGCATCTTGGCTGATCGAGGCCGGCCTGTCGCCTGCCCTTGCAGAGCCGGCCGGAGTTGGCGTTGTGGTGGCTTTCATCACCTATGCGTCACTGATTATCGGCGAGCTCGTTCCGAAGCAGATTGCGCTTCGTGATCCAGAGGCCATAGCAGTGAAGGTGGCACCTGCGATGGTGTTGCTTGCCAAGGTGTCGCATCCGCTGGTGTGGCTGCTTGATCGATCCGGCAAGATATTGCTGTGGCTGTTGGGTCATCGAGAGGAAGCGGGCGATAGAGTTAGTGAGGATGAAATTCGATCGCTTGTCGCCGAGGCCGAGAATGCCGGAGTATTAGAACCCGGCGAAAAGGAATGGATCGCCGGGGTGATGCGGCTCGGCGATCTGGCCGTGGGGGCGGTAATGACCCCACGTCACGAGGTAGACTCTATCAACTTGGAAGACAGTAACGACCAAATTTTCGCTGACCTCTTGGAGAGCAAACACTCCCATCTCGTCGTCTTTGATGGCAATCACGAAGGCGCGGTAGGCATCGTGAGTGCAAAAGATTTGCTTGACGTCTACCTGGCGGGCAAGATCCCCAAAGTCCGAGATCTCGTTCGCGAAGCACCCATAATGCCGGAAGCGCTCGATGCTCGAGATGTGGTTACGCTCTTGCGCGGTGCACCTGTTCACGTGGGACTGGTGCATGACGAATATGGCGTTTTCCAAGGCGTCGTGACCAGCGCTGACATCCTCGAAGCGATCGTCGGCTCCTTCAATACCAAAGACGGGCCGGTTGAGCCTGCTGCCGTAAAGCGTGACGACGGATCGTATTTAATCTCCGGTTGGATGCCGGCGGTTGAGGCCGCACATTTGCTCGGAATTGCCCTTCCTGCATCGCGGCCCTATCAGACGTTTGCCGGCTTTCTGCTTCAAGAGTTTGGCAAGATTCCCAACGTGGGCGATAGAATTGAAGATGAGGGATGGCAGTTTGAGGTTGCCGATCTCGACGGCAGGCGGATTGACAAGGTGTTGGCCAGTCGACTTGAGCCGGCATGAATGTCGACCGGCGCAAGATGATTCCGCTGTGCTGGCCCCGACCCGCCGCCGACTGGCAGAAGGCCCATGGATCGTTCGTTTCTGTGACGGCGTTAGGACCAAGAATCAATCCAGGCGGATGATTTTTGAGCGTTCGAGGCATCGACCGTACCGAAACGCCGACTGACGCGGGAAGCCATCGTTCCAAGCTGAAACGTCAAAACGCGTAAGGCAAACGCAGTCCAGCACTCAAACCACTTCCTGAAAATCACTTGCAAGGGCCGGCCGCCGGCCCTTGCACTCCGACTTTCAACCTAGCGCCCCGATGCGGCGCCCCACGAGCAGTGTGGCGGCGATGCCTGTGAACACCGCCACCGCGAAGACCCAGCCTGAGAGCGCTCCGGCCATGATGCCGGAAAGCAAAGTGCCGATCGTGCAGCCAAGGCCTGTCATGGCGCCCCAGCCAAGCAGAATACCGCCGATCACGCCGCGGCTGGCCTGACCAGCGGTCGGCCGCTCCGGCTTGAATTGGCCGGATACGAATGCGGCGGCAAAGGAAGCGACAACGAGCGCTGCGATGAACGCCCCGTTATTGGAAACGAGACCGTCGCGAATGACGGTGACACAGCCCCGCAGCGTATCAAGTCCCTCAAGCCTGCCGGGCGAGAGACCTGTCACCGAGGCGATCTGACGCGCGCGGCCGCCAATCTCTGCGGTGACGCCCAGCGGCGCGACGCGCAGATACGCCACCATGCCGATAACGCCAACGATCGCTCCGCCGATCCAGGCTGGCCAGCGATGGATCAGTATCTTGCGCCAGGGCGTATCGTCTACTGGCTGAGAGCGTTGCTGGCCGCCGCGCGACAGCCAGAGCGCGACGAGAGCGAGCATGATCAGGCTCGCCACCAGCGTGCCGGCATAGCCGACCCAGTGCGGCAGCCACACCATGGGCGCGCCAACGATCTGGGTCAGGTAGAGCGTATTCCAGCTCATAAAGCCGAGAATGAAGCCAATCACCGTGCCGATCAGCGCGAAAGGCGCGGTCGGCGATCCCTCGCCGAGGCGATAGAGGTGCGCGCTGACACAGGAGCCTGATATCGCCATACCTGCACCGAATGCGAGGCCGGCAACCGGCAGGACGAGGCTCACCGGGCCTATGAAGGCGTCCGGCGGCAGCCGGCCGCTGGACGGATCGGGCAGCCACGCCCCGAACACGATGGCATAGCCGACGATGCCGACCGCGAGCGCCACGAGGATTCCGAACAGGCCGCGCGGATCGCCACTGTCGAACCAGTCGCGAAAATTGCAGAAGAAGCAGAAGCGCGAGCGTTGCAGGACAATGCCGAAGGCTGCGCCCAAGAGAAGCGAGAGCGAAAGACCTGGCTGGCTGTTCAGGTGGAGCACGTAAGCCAGCGCCGCCAGCACCACCAGAAGCGCAGCCGAGACCAGCAAGCGCACGAGTGAGGGCACAAATGCGAACGACGCCGGGGAGCCCGGCGCCGTTGCGGTCTGCGGCGCATCGATGCGATGCGCGTAAGCCTTGTCCTGCGATGTCAGCGCTTCACTTGCCACCCCAGACGGTCCCTGCCACGTTGACGACGGGCAAGCCAACCGCGTTTCCGTATTCGGTCCACGAGCCGTCATAGTTGCGCACATCATAGCCCAGAATCTGCGAGAGCACGAACCAGGTGTGGCTGGAGCGTTCGCCGATGCGGCAGTAGACGATGATCGGCTTCGAATCATCGATGCCCGCTGCTGCATAAAGCTTCTTCAATTCGTCGGCCGACTTGATCGTGCCATCCTCGTTCACGGCGCGGACCCAGGGAACGTTGATCGCACCCGGGACGTGGCCGGCGCGCACCGCCAGCTCCTGCGAACCCGGAGGAGCGAACACCTTGCCGGAATACTCGTCCGGCGAGCGGATGTCGACGATGGTCGCATTGGTCTTCTTCGATACCGCGTCGTTCACGTCGGACAGCCGCGCGCGCAGCTTGCTGTTGGGCTCGCCGATGGAAACCTGGCTCGGCGCTACCGAGGCCACACGGCTGTCGAAGGGACGCTTGTCAGCCTCCCATTTCTTCCGGCCGCCATCGAGCAGCTTTACGTTATCGAAGCCGTAGCTTTTGAAAATCCAGGCGCCCCAGGCTGCAAACCAGTTGTTGTTGTCGCCGTAGAGGACGACGGTCGTATCCTTGTCGATGCCGAGTTTGCGGACGAGGTCCTGAAATTTCTCCTTCGTGGCGATGTCGCGACGGACCGTGTCAACCAGATCCGTGTGCCAGACAACGTTCTGCGCATTGGGGATATGGCCGCGTTCGAACAGGCCCGGTTCGACGCTCACCTCGACCACACGCACCTTGGGATCGCTAAGGTTCTTCTCCAGCCATTCGCCGTTGACGAGTGGGCCTTTCGGCGTTTGTGCAAGCGTCGGGCCTGCAAGGCCGATGAAGGTGAGTGTCACCGCAGTGAATAGCGATGCTAGTTTCATGGGAGGCTCCTGATAATGGAGTTAAAGCGTTCCGTGCAAATGGATCGTCAGTATGATCGCGGCCAGACTATCCTGACGGCGAAAAGCGCCACTGCAGCGGAGGCCAGTCAATAGCTGCATTCCGGGCATACAATGAAATTCCATGCATCTCCAACAGACGGAAAGAATTGAGGCACCACCTGCGTCAAAACGCAAATGACTATCTCGGCTGTGGCAACAAGTCGCGCTGGAGCGGCTGCCCAGCGTTCAGTGACGACAGCGCTTCGAACAAGCGGCAAAGGCCATGCAGCCTCACCGGGGGAGCGGCGGATAAACTTAGACAGCCGCCGGTCACACGCCCCACATACGTAAGCCATCCTGACACATCATGAGCGAGCGCGCAGCGGCCGGGCTAATCCACCTTGACGTTGGCGGCCTTGATCATCGGCCACCATTTTTCGATCTCGGCCTTCTGCCAGGCGCCGAGTGCTTCGGGTGCGAGCTTTGTCCTTTGGCGGCATCTGCAAGCCGAGATTTCGAGCTGCTTGCGGACCGCCGGATCGCCCAACGCCTCGACCGTCGCCGCGTTCAGCTTTGCGATAACGTCCTTCGGCGTGTTCTTGAGCACCCAAAGGCCGGACCGCAGCGTGGGAAGCCTCGGCAACCCCGCCTCGTCAACGGTTGGAATATCGGCAGCCGATTCCACACGCTTGTTATCGGTGATGGCGTAGGCCCGGATGTTACCTATGATGGCCTAGTCTAGGGTGGATCAGAATCTCTTGATGCAAGAACTTGCTAATCCGCGGACCGTCCATATCAACGATCCGGAATCGATCGCACACCTCGCGACTGGTGGTATTGATGATCCGCTCGACGACATTGCGCTGCGCGCGCGCGAGCAAGCCTGCTTCCTCGGTTTCGGCTACCAGAAGCTTTATTTCCTCAGGGGAGTGGATCGTTTCCTGTTCGCTCGCCGGCCTCAACCCGGCCAAGCAGAGAACGCTGTTGCCCAGCGCGTTCAAGCACACGATGGCTGGCTTGAACGGGAATCCGAACAGCACGAGCCGTCGCACGATTAGGAGCGTGGTTATCTCTATCCGCTGCAGCGCGAGGCTCTTGGGTGCAAGTTCGCCAAGCACGATATGAAGCATCGTAAGGATGACGAATGCAATCGCGATGGCAATCGCGTGAGCGCCGAACGTCGAGCCGGATCCAAGAGGCCCAACCAATAGTGGCTCGATCAGGTGCGCCAGGGCCGGCTCGCCGATCCAGCCCAGCGCCAGCGAGGAAATCGTCATGCCAAGCTGGCACGCCGCAATATTGTAGTCGAGACGAGTAATGGCCCGTTGCAGCGCCCGAGCATTCATGCGGCCGCCGGCGACCAACTGGCCTACCCGGCCTCGGCGTATCGCAACGAGGGAAAATTCGGACGCAACGAAGAAGCCATTAGCAACGACGAGTACGATGATCGAGAGGATTCCAAGTATGTTGACCAAACTGCCATCGTCCGTGGGCATAGTCGCCTCCCGTGGGCGTCGACCCTTCCCGTCCGTTCGACGCGGATCCTCTCTATGTGACGTGCCGACCCTCGCAAGACTCGCGCAGGCATTGATGCCGCGAGGCAGGTTTCGCTGCTCGTCGATTTCAGGGAATGTGTGCTTGGAGGTTCGTCGCTCATGGCCGGCACCTACAAAAATAGCCCGCTACCGGCGATTAATGATGCGGCATTTGGTCAGTCGCGACGAAGGGAGCAACAGGTCGTAGTCCCAGCCGGTAGCCAGTTCGAAATAGAGCATCCGATCAATGGACGGCCTAGCCGCTGCAGCCCGAAGAGATCGGACAAATCAGCACACTTGCCAACCCATTTTCGCGCTATTTCTTTTCAGGCGAAGAGACCGGCGGAAGGTCAGCATCGCTGGTCACGTCTTTAGTGCCGCCCAATTCACCGCCGGTGAGAATGAATACCGCAGCAGCCAATGCGATGACTCCGCCGAGAATGAGTCCGATTGTGCCCTTGGATCGGTTGTCGTTTTCAGCCATCGTACGCTCCGTATAAGAGCGTTAAACGTCCGCACTCCCCCTAGGTTCCCTGCCCGGAGCTAATCCACCTTCACATTGGCGGCTTTGATCATCGGCCACCATTTTGCGATTTCGGCCTTTTGCCAGGCGCCGAGCGCTTCGGGCGTGAGCTTGTCCTTGGGCGGCATTTGCAGACCGAGGTTTTCAAGCTGCTTGCGCACCGCCGGATCGTTCAGCGCCTCCACCGTCGCCATATTCAGCTTGGCGATGACGTCCTTCGGCGTGCCCTTTGGAACCCAGAGGCCGGACCACAGCGTCATGTGGAATCCGGGCAGCCCCGCCTCATCCACGGTCGGGATGTCGGACGCGGATTCCACGCGCTTGCTAGCGGTAATGGCATAGGCGCGGATATTGCCCGCGCGTACCTGCCCGATCGAGTTCGAGGTCTGGTCGACGATCATATCGATCTGTCCGGAGACGAGATCGTTCATCGCCGGTCCCGTGCCGCGATACGGTACATATTGCAGCTTGATGCCGCTGACGTTCTCGAAATAGAGCCCGGCGATATGGCTGCCGGACCCGGCGCCGGCGGTGCCCGCGATCGGCGCGGCCGGCTGCGCCTTCAGCCATGCCAGAAATTCCTTCAGTGAGGTTGCGGGAACCGCCTTCTTGCTGACGATGATCATCGGGTTGCTCGGCAACAGCGCGACCGGCTCGAGATCGGTGACGAGATCGTAGCCAAGCTTGTAAACCGCGCCATTGGCAACGTGGGTGCCGAGATGGCCAAAGCTGATCGTGTAGCCGTCAGGCGGCGATCGCACCGCGCGGCCGACGCCGACCGAACCGCCCGCCCCGGTCACGTTCTCGACCAGGACCTGCTCGCCGAGCGAGGCCTTCATGCGTTCAGCGAGAATCCGCGCCATCGCATCCGACGGACCGCCGGCGGAGAACGGCACAATGATGGTGACGGGACGCGAGGGAAAGCTTTGCGCTGCCCCACCACCACCGAACGCCAGCACTGCAATCGCGGCCAGAATGATCTTTCGCATCTCATGCTCCCATCACATTCCGCCGCGCGATGGTCAGAGTTTTGCGTAGTCGATCGGCTGGTGGCGATCGAGCGTCCGCGTGACCTGCGGCAGCGGATATTTAAGCCCTGTCGCGCAATTGAACAGCATGACGCGATCGTTTTTGGTCACGCGGCCGTCGGCAAGGCTTTGCTGATAGGCAGCATACGTCGCCGCCCCTTCCGGACACAACAGCAGGCCCTCCTCGCGCGCCACTTCGTTGAGCGCAGCAGAAATCTTCTCGTCCGGGACCGCAATCGCAAATCCCTTGCTCTCGCGGACCGCGCGCAGGATCAGAAAATCTCCGACCGCCTGCGGCACGCGGATGCCGGAGGCAATGGTGTGGGCATCTTCCCAGCGGGGAGCGTGCTCGGTGCCGTTCTCGAAGGCGCGCACCATCGGCGCGCAGCCGGACGCCTGTACCGCGACCATCCGCGGCCGCTTCGCGCCGATGAAGCCGATGGCTTCCAGTTCGGCAAACGCCTTCCACATCCCGATCAGGCCGGTGCCGCCGCCGGTCGGATAGAAGATCACGTCGGGCATCTCCCAGCCGAGCTGTTCGGCGAGCTCGAGGCCCATCGTCTTCTTGCCTTCGATCCGGTAAGGCTCCTTCAGCGTCGAGGTGTCGAACCAGCCGGCTTTTGCCTTCCCCTCGCCGACGATCTTGCCGCAATCGTCGATCAGACCGTTGACGCGATAGACGGTAGCGCCCTGCAGCTCGATCTCGCTGACATTCACCTCCGGCGTGTCGGCGGGGCAGAAGATCGTCGTCTTGATGCCGCAGGACGTCGCGTAGGCCGCGAGCGCCGCGCCCGCATTGCCGTTGGTCGGCATCGCCATGTACTTGATACCGAGCGCCTTGCCCATCGACACCGCCATCACAAGGCCGCGGGCCTTGAACGAGCCGGTCGGCAGACGTCCTTCGTCCTTGACGATGATCTCGCCGCCGCCGAGTTTCTTCGCAAGCTTCGGCAGCCGGATCAGCGGCGTCGTCACTTCGCCGAGGCTGACGATGTCCGTGACCTTACGCACCGGCAGCAGCTCGCGATAGCGCCACATGTCGGCCGGGCGCTGCGCGAGGGCTTCCTTGGTCAGCGCTTTCTTCACGCCAGCGAGGTCGTAGCGCACCAGTAGCGGCTTGCCGGCTTTGGAGAGGTTGTGGATCTGGTCGGCCTCGTACCGATCGCCTTCCATCGCGCATTCGAGATGGGTCACAAACGTCGGGCGTTCGATGGTCAGATTGTCGTTGTCTTTCACAACTGTTCTTTCTGGTTTGCTTGTCATTGCCGGGCTAGACCCGGCAATCCATCTTCTTCGCAAGACTCTTGTGAAGCGCGATGGATGCGCTGGTCAAGCCCCGCGCATAACGGTTAGGAACTAGGCTAGATATTCAGCACGCGGCCGTAGGCATCCAGCACGGCCTCCTTCATCATCTCGGACAGCGTCGGATGCGGGAAGACGGTGTGCATCAACTCCTCTTCCGTAGTCTCCAGGTTCATGGCAACCACGTACCCCTGGATCAACTCGGTCACCTCCGCGCCGATCATGTGGGCGCCGAGCAATTGCCCCGTCTTCTTGTCGAAGATCACCTTGACGAGGCCCTGGTCCTCGCCGAGCGCGATCGCCTTGCCGTTGCCAACAAACGGGAAACGGCCGACGCGAATCTCGCGGCCGCCCTCTTTCGCCTTCGCCTCGGTCAGACCGACGGAGGCAATCTGCGGGTGGCAATAGGTGCAGCCGGGAATGAGGTTCTTGTCCATGGCGTGCGGATGCAGGCCTCTGATCGCCTCGATGCAGACGACGCCTTCGTGCTCGGCCTTGTGGGCGAGCATCGGCGGACCTGCGACGTCGCCAATGGCATAGATGCCGGGGACATTGGTCTTGCCGTAGCCGTCGATCACGACGACGCCGCGGTCGGTCTTGACGCCGAGTTTTTCGAGGCCGAGCCCTTCGACATTGCCGACCACGCCGACCGCCGAGATCACCCGCTCGAACTCGACCGTCTGCGGCTTCTTGCCGTCGTCGATGGTGGCGACCACGCTATCGGCCTTCTTCTCGAGCTTCGTGACTTTGGTGTTTGAGAGAATCTTGATGCCCTGCTTCTCGAACCGTTTTCGCGCGAGGCCAGCGATTTCCGCATCCTCGACCGGGAGGATCTGCGGCAGCACCTCGACCACGGTGACGTCAGCACCCATGGTGTGGAAGAACGAGGCGAACTCAATGCCGATCGCGCCGGAGCCGACCACCAGCAGCGATTTCGGCATCCGATCCGGCACCATCGCCTCGAAATAGGTCCAGACCAGTTTCTGGTCGGGTTCAAGCCCCGGCAGCACGCGCGGCCGCGCGCCGGTGGCGATGATGATGTGCTTGGCCTGATAGGCGCCCTCGCCCAACGCGCCCTTTGGCGCCTCGACCTGCGACTTCTTCACTGTGACCTTACCCGGCGCGTCGATCGACGCATCGCCCCAGATCACCGTCACCTTGTTCTTCTTCATCAGGAAGCCGACGCCGTCATTCAGCCGCTTCGAGACGCCGCGCGAGCGCTGCACGACGGCCTTCGGATCGAACGATATTTTCTCGGCAGAAAGCCCGTAATCCTTGGCGTGCTGCATGTAATGAAAGATCTCGGCGGAGCGGAGCAGCGCCTTGGTCGGGATGCAGCCCCAGTTCAGGCAGATGCCGCCGAGATAGGATTTTTCGATAATCGCGGTCTTGAAGCCGAGCTGCGCCGAGCGGATCGCGGTGACGTAGCCACCGGGGCCGGAGCCGATGATGATGACGTCGAAGGATGTGTCGGCCATGGCTATGTGCTCGTTATCGTCGTGCGACCATCACAGTTCTCCGTCATTGCGAGGAGCCCTTGCGACGAACCAATCCACCTTGTCGCCGATGCGATGGATTGCTTCGCTGCGCTCGCAATGACGATGCGGCTATCCTCGCCTCACACCATCATCATGACGGGGTTTTCGATCAACTGCTTGAAGGCGCCGATCAGCTCGGCGCCGAGCGCGCCGTCGATCGCCCGGTGATCGCAGGACAGCGTCACGCTCATCATCTGCGCGATCTCAATCTTGCCGGCACGCACCACGGGACGCTCCTCGCTGGTGCCGACCGCCAGGATCGTCGCGTGGGGCGGATTGATCACGGCGGTGAAGTGGTTGATGCCGTACATGCCGAGGTTGGATACCGCCGTGGTGCCGCCCTGGTATTCTTCCGGCTTCAGCTTGCGCGCCCGCGCGCGCGCGGCAAAGTCTTTCATTTCGGACGAAATCGTGGAGAGTGTCTTGGTCTCGGCTTTTCGGATGATCGGCGTGATCAGGCCGCCGGGCATGGCCACGGCCACGCCGATGTCGGAGTGCTTGTGCTTGACCATGCCGCCTTCGGTCCAGCTCACGTTGCAATTCGGGATCCGCTGCAGCGCGATCGCCATCGCCTTGATGACGAAGTCGTTGACCGAGAGCTTATAGAGCGGCTTCTTTTCCTTGTCCTTGGGGGCTGCGGCGTTGATCTCCTCGCGCGCGACCAGGAGCTTGCCGATATCGCAGTCCATCGTCAGATAGAAATGCGGCACGGTCTGCACCGAAGCGGTGAGCCGTTGCGCAATGGTGCGGCGCATGCCGTCGTGCGGCACGATCTCGTAGGAGCCTTCCTCAAACAGCGCCAGGATCTGCTTGTCGGAGATCCCGGGCGCAATGCTCGGACCCGCCGCAGGCGCGGCGGCCGGGGCTTTCAGGCCCTTGCCGGATTTCGCATCCTCGACGTCGCGGGCGACGATGCGGCCATGCGGGCCCGAGCCGTTGATGCGCGAAAGATCAATGCCGGCATCCTTAGCGAGACGGCGCGCGAGCGGCGACGAGAAGATGCGGGCCTGGCCGTTCCCCTTGGCAGGCGCCGCCGCCTGAGGAGCAGGCGCGGGAGCCGCTGCGGGCGCAGGTGTTGGCGCCGGTGCCGCGGCAGCAGGCTTAGGTGCCTCCTTGGGCGCTTCTTTGGGGGCCTCCTTGGGCGCCTCAGCAGCCTTCGGCGCGGGCGCGGCGCCTGCCGCCTTCACATCCTCGTCGTCGCCGGCCAGCACCGCGATCACGTCGTTGACGGGGACGTCCTGCGTACCCTCCGGCACCAGAATCTTGGCAATCGTGCCCTCGTCGACCGCCTCGACTTCCATCGTCGCCTTGTCGGTCTCGATCTCGGCGATTACGTCGCCGGATTTGACCTTGTCGCCCTCTTTCTTGAGCCACTTGGCAAGGTTGCCCTTTTCCATCGTGGGCGACAGCGCGGGCATCAAAATGTTGATCGGCATCGTCAGTGACCCTGTTGCGACCGGGGCGTGGTGGAGCCCATGTCGGTCGGCCGGTTGATTTCGGCTTCGAACATCTCGACGATGCGCGCGAGCGCCTCGTCCTCGGTGTAGCCGCTCTCGCGCGCATAGGCGCGGGCGGCGTGGCGGGCGATATCGACCAGCAAGAGGCCCCACATGTCAGGCTCCTCGAAGGCGCGCTGAAACGCGATCGAGAGCCCACCATCGACGACGAAGGCGCGCAGGACTTCAACGGCGTCCTCGCGGCCGATCACGTCCGGCGGCAGCGGTTGTTCGTTGGGACCGGCCATGGGCTTACCGATAAGAAACGGCCTTGGCGGCTGCGACCACCTCGGCAACGGAAGGCAATGCGAGCTTTTCGAGGTTCGCGGCATAGGGCATCGGCACGTCCTTGCCGGATACGCGCGCGACCGGCGCATCGAGATAGTCGAAGGCTTGCTCCATGATGCGGGCGGCAATCTCGGCGCCGACGCCGGACTGCTGCCAGCCCTCCTCCACTGTCACCGCGCGGCCGGTCTTCTTCACCGAGTTGATGATAGTCTCGGTGTCCATTGGGCGCAGCGTGCGCAGGTCGATCACCTCGGCCTCGATGCCTTCCTTCGCGAGTTCGTCGGCGGCTTTCAGCGCGTAGGTCATGCCATTCGACCACGAGATCAGCGTGACGTCCTTGCCCGAGCGAACGATACGCGCCTTGCCGATCGGGATCACGTAGTCGTCGAGTTTTGGCACCTCGCCGGTGTGGCCGTACAAGACTTCGTTTTCGAGGAAGATGACGGGGTTGGGATCGCGGATCGCGGCCTTAAGCAACCCCTTGTAGTCGGCCGCCGAGAACGGCGCGATCACCTTCAGCCCGGGAATTTGCGAGTACCAGGCCGAGTAGTCCTGGCTGTGCTGGGCCGCGACGCGGGCGGCGGCGCCGTTCGGGCCGCGGAATACGATCGAGCAGCCCATCTGGCCGCCGGACATGTACAATGTTTTGGCCGCAGAGTTGATGATCTGGTCGATCGCCTGCATGGCGAAATTGAACGTCATGAATTCGACGACCGGCTTCAGCCCCGACATCGCAGCACCGACGCCGACGCCGGCAAAACCATGCTCGGTGATCGGGGTATCGATCACGCGCCGCGCGCCAAACTCTTGCAGCAGGCCCTGGGTCACCTTATAGGCGCCCTGATATTCCGCGACCTCTTCGCCCATGATGAACACGTCGGGGTCGCGCCGCATCTCTTCCGCCATCGCATCGCGCAGCGCCTCGCGAATCGTCTGCGTGATCATCTCGGTGCCGGCGGGGACTTCCGGATCGGGCTCGGCGACCGCGGCCGGCGGCGCTGCTGGCGCCTTCTCGGCCTTGGGCTGCGGCGCTTCCGCCTTGGCTTCGGCGGGGGACGCGGATTCCGCGGCCTTCGCCGCTTGCGCCGGCGCGCTGGCCTTGCCGAGATCGGCGGCGCTCTCGCCGTCGGCCAGAATGGTCGCGATCGGCGTGTTGACGGCGACGTCGGCGGTGCCTTCCGGGATCAATATCTTGCCGAGCGTGCCCTCATCGGTCGCCTCGACTTCCATCGTCGCCTTGTCGGTCTCGATCTCGGCGATGACATCGCCCGACTTGATCGGCTCGCCTTCCTTCTTCAGCCACTTCGCGAGGTTGCCCTTCTCCATGGTGGGCGACAGCGCAGGCATCAGCACTTGAATGGGCATATCGGCTCCCGAAAATCACTCGTCAGTTGGTTCTGCGCTCGTTTGATCTGCAGGTCGCGAGAGCAGCAAACCAGGTCCCACGTTTTACGAACTATGCGTTGAATTACCTGTAGACGTCGGTCCAGAGCTCGGACGGATCGGGCTCGGGATCGCGCTGGGCGAAATCGGCGGATGCGTTGACGATCTCACGGACCTCGGCGTCGATCGCCTTCAGCTCCTGCTCGCTGACCTTGGCGGCCAGCAGGCGGTTGCGCACCTGCTCGATCGGGTCCTGGTCGGTGCGGATTTTTTCGACCTCTTCGCGGGTCCGGTATTTGGCCGGGTCGGACATCGAGTGGCCCCGGTAGCGATAGGTCTGCATTTCCAGGATAAACGGCCCCTTGCCGGCGCGGCACCAGGCGACCGCCTCGTCGCCGGCGGCCTTCACTGCGCGCACATCCATGCCGTCGACCTGCTGGCCCGGAATATTGAAGGAGGCGCCGCGCTTGGAAAAGTCGGTCAGGGCGGAGGAGCGCGTCACCGACGTGCCCATCGCGTAGCGGTTGTTCTCGATCACATAGATCACCGGGAGCTTCCACAGCTCCGCCATATTAAAACTCTCGTAGACCTGGCCCTGGTTGGATGCGCCGTCGCCGAAATAGGCGACGCTGACGAAATCATTGCCGCGATAGCGATTGGCGAAAGCAAGGCCGGTCCCGAGCGAAACCTGGGCGCCGACGATGCCGTGGCCGCCGAAGAAATTCTTTTCCATGCTGAACATGTGCATGGAGCCGCCTTTGCCCTTGGAATAGCCGCCGCGGCGTCCGGTGAGCTCGGCCATCACGCCGTTGGCGGACATCCCGCAGGCCAACATGTGGCCGTGGTCCCGGTATCCGGTTATGACCTGATCGCCCTTTTTCAGGGCCATCTGCATCCCAACCACCACGGCCTCCTGGCCGATATACAGATGGCAGAAGCCGCCGATCGCACCCATGCCGTAGAGCTGGCCGGCCTTTTCCTCGAAGCGGCGGATCAAGAGCATGTCCCGCAGCGCGGCCAGTTCCTGCGCCTTGGTGAATTCCGGTGGGGACCCGTTTGCCTTCTCCTGCCCTGATTCTTTCGCGACGCTTTTCTTGGGTGCAGCCATGGCAATTCCGGGTGAAAGAGAGACGGATCAGCCCTCTCTATCCCAACTCAAACCGCCGTGAAAGGATTGCGTGCGCTGGAGAAAATATTGCTATGCCGCAGTGCAATGTGGGCTGCGACATTTTCGAAATTGATTTCGCGATTTTTTGAAATTTGCGGACCGGTCACGCCGGCATCGCCCCATGACGGCCGTGTTCGTGACACCGGTTTGAAAATCAGTTCGGCTTGACGATCCGGATCAGATCGCGCGGATTGGCGTAGTCGAGCTGGAAGCGTGCACGCTCATCCAGCATGTCGGGATCGACCCGGTCGGAGCGCAGCAGCGATACCCGCTGCTCGCCCTCTGCCCGCTCCCGCTTCAGCCGCGCCAATTCCGAAGTCAGGGCAATGATTTCCTGATCGAGCTCCTGCCGCGCGTTCAGGCCGTATTTGCCGGTGTAAGCGTTGACCCCGAAATAGCCGACCATCATCGCGGCCACCGTATAGAGGGCGAGCCCGGTCAGGATGGATTTCAATCGGGTGCGGGAGACCATGCCGTCAAGATGCGACGGTCCGGTTAATGGAATGCTAAGGCCAGCGGCACGAATGTCGCAGCCGTCATCGCGAGGAGCTCGCGACAAAATTGCGGAGCAATTTTGCGCTGAAGCGACGAAGCAATCCACCTATCCGCTATGCTGCACTATGGATTGCTTCCGCCTTCGCTAAAGCTACGGCGGACAAGTCGCTTCGTGCACCACGATGAATATCGAACCACCACAACGACCGTCATACCCCGCGAAGGCGCGGTATCCAGTACGCTGCGGCCTATCGATTCAAATCATTGATATCTCTGGAATACTGGATCGCCCGCCTTCACGGGCGATGACAGTTGAGGTCGTCATTGCGAGGCGCTCCTACCCGTTCTGCTTCTCGATGAATGCCGCAAACGCGTCGATGTATTGCTGCAGCACCTTCTGCACCGCTTCCTTCACGAGCTCGCCCTTCTCGTTAAAAGCGTCGCCGATGCCGTTGAGGTAGATTTCGGGCTGGCCGAGGATCGGGCCGGAAATGCCCGGCAGGATGTTCTGCAAATGCTTGGCAGCGCTGACGCCGCCGAGCGCGCCGGGCGAGTTGCTGACGATGCCGGTCGGCTTGCCGAGAAACGAGCTCTTGCCATAGGGGCGCGACCCGACGTCGATCGCGTTCTTCAACACGCCCGGGATCGAGCGGTTATATTCGGGCGTCACGAACAGCACGCCGTTCGACTTCTGCAGCTTTTCGCGAAACGCCAGCCAGTCAGCCGGCGGTGCCGCTTCCAGATCCTGGTTGAAGAAGGAAATTTCATGCAGCGTGGTCACATCGAGCTTGAGCGAAGCCGGCGCCAGTTTGGCGAGCGCATTGGCGACCTTGAGCGAAAAGCTCTCCTTGCGGAGAGAGCCGACGAGCGTGACGATGGTGTAGTAGGTGGCCATTGGATTTCCCTTTTGAAGCAAAAGCGCCAGCGCTCCCTTACGCCAGATCACCAGAAAGATGCAAGTGCATCAACTTATCTTGACGGCTGCCTCGGCATGCAAAAACAGGCCGCCTGAAAGGCAGCCTGTTAGCGGCGATAGAAGCGCGCGCTCATTCCTTGTTCGGATTGATCAGGAATTTCTCGCCGGTGGAGCGCTTGTTGTAGATGGCGATGTTGGAAAGCTGCAGCGTCTCCTGCAGCGACACTACCTGCGTGTAGTGGCTGGCAAACGTGGTCTTAAGCTCGGACGCGACACGCTGGCGCAGCCGGCCGATTTCGGCGGGGCCGATCTTCTGCAGGAACGGCGTCAAGAGCCAGCCGCCGACGCCCCAGGTCAGGCCGAATGTACGGCTGAGCTCGGTCGGACGATTGTCGAGGCTGCCATAGATATAGACCTGCTTGTACACGTTCGAGCCGTAGCGGCTGTATTCCTTGGCGGTCTTGTTGGCCGCGATTTCCATGCAGGTCAGAATCTGGCTTGCCAGCTTGCCGCCGCCGATCGCATCGAACGCAATGGTGGCGCCGGTTTCCACCAGCGCGTTGGTCAGATCGTCCATGAACGTGTCTGCGGTGGAATCGACGACATATTTGGCGCCGATGTTGTGCAGGATGTCCGCCTGCTCCTTGCTGCGGACGATATTGACGAGGCCGATGCCGTCCTTGATGCAGATCTTGTTGAGCATCTGCCCGAGATTAGAGGCGGCAGCGGTGTGTACCAGCGCCTTGTGGTTCTCCCGCCGCATCGTCTCGGTCATCCCGAGCGCGGTCAAGGGATTGACGAACCATGATGCGCCCTCCGCCGGTGTTGTGCCTGACGGCAGCTCCATGACGTCCCTGACCTTGATGGTGCGATACTGCGTATACATCGCGCCGCCGATCATCGAAACCGCCTTGCCCATCAGCGCTTTCGCGGCGTCCGAAGATCCGGTCCGGATCACCACGCCGGCACCTTCATTGCCGACGGGAAGCGACTGGTCGAGCCGCGCCGCCATCATCCGCATCGCAGATTCCGGCATCTTCGCGGTGATGACAGGCGCGTCCGCGCTGCCGGATTCCTTGGCGGTCGACATGTCGGCCGGGCCTATCAAGAGCCCGAGATCGGAGGGATTGATCGGGGTCGCCTCGACGCGGACTACGACTTCGTCGTCGGCCGGCTCGGGAGTCGGGACATCGACCAGCGACAGTTCGAGTTCGCCGCTCTTCTTGAGCAGCGAACGCAGTTGAAGTCCGCTCTTGCCGTCACTCATCGCCATTCTCCCCCTGGTGTCCGTTCTATCTGGTTGCGCCGATGCGTTACGCCAAGGCCTTCAGCGCCGATTTGCCGGCAAATTTCGCCTGATTGCCGAGTTGCTGCTCGATGCGCAGGAGCTGGTTGTACTTGGCGGTGCGATCGGAGCGCGCCAATGATCCGGTTTTGATCTGGCCGCAATTGGTGGCGACCGCGAGATCGGCGATGGTGGAATCTTCCGTCTCGCCGGAACGGTGCGACATCACGGAAGTGTAGCCGTATTTGTGCGCCAGCTCGACGGCGGCGAGCGTCTCCGTTAGCGTTCCGATCTGGTTGACCTTGATCAGGATCGAATTGGCGCGGCCGTTCTTGATGCCGTCGGCAAGGCGGGTGACATTGGTGACGAACAGGTCGTCGCCGACGAGCTGGCACTTCTTGCCGATCAGGTCGGTCAATTGCTTCCAGCCTTCCATGTCGTCCTCTGACATGCCGTCCTCGATCGTGACGATCGGATAACGCGAGACGAGATCGGCGAGATATTTTGCCTGCTCGGAACGCGAGCGGGTCTTGTTCTCGCCGCCGTAGACGTAATTGCCGTCCTTGAAGAACTCGGTGGCCGCGCAGTCGAGGCCGAGCATCACGTCGCTGCCCGCCTTGTAGCCGGCCTTGCCGATCGCGCTCACCACGAATTCGAGCGCTGCGTCCGCCGATGGCAGGTTCGGCGCAAAGCCGCCCTCGTCACCGACATTGGTGTTATGGCCGGCCTTCTTCAGTTCGCTGCGCAGCGTGTGGAAGATTTCCGATCCGCAGCGCAGCGCCTCGGCGAAGCTCGCGGCGCCCACGGGAAGGATCATGAACTCCTGAAAGTCGATCGGGTTGTCGGCATGCACGCCGCCATTGATGATGTTCATCATCGGCACCGGCAGCGTCCGCGCCGAGGTGCCGCCGACATAGCGATAGAGCGGCATGTCGAAGGATTCGGCCGCCGCCTTGGCGCAGGCCAACGAGACGCCGAGGATGGCGTTGGCGCCGAGTCGGCTCTTGTTTGGCGTGCCGTCGAGATCGATCATGATCTGGTCGATGTGGACCTGGTCCTCGACGGCCTGATCGCTGAGCGCCTCGAAGATCTCGCCGTTGACGGCTTCCACCGCCTTTTGCACGCCCTTGCCGAGATAGCGCTGCTTGTCGCCGTCTCGCAGCTCGACCGCCTCATGGGCGCCGGTGGATGCGCCGGAGGGAACAGCCGCGCGGCCGATCGAGCCGTCTTCCAGCACCACATCGACTTCAACGGTGGGATTGCCACGGCTATCGAGAATTTCACGGCCAATGATGTCGACGATGGCGGTCATGTCTTGAACTTTCCTGGGAATGGGTGGTCCGGTTTCGGGGGCGGTCTTACACGGGGAGCAAGCAAATGTGAACGCTTTGGCTGCGACCTCTTCCGGACGATAGAGCCGGGTCAGGATAGACTTGCTTCGAGGGTGATATCAGCGTCCAAACCTTCACATTGATAGACCGGGGTAACGCAATGAATCGTCGCCAGTTTCTTGGAACCGCCGCCGGATTCCTTGCCGCGCCCACTCTCCTGCGCCACGCGAACGCACAGGAAGGCCCGTTCCGCGTCAAATATTATCCGGTCGCATCCGGCATGGGCTCGCGTGATACGACTCCGGCCCCCGATGGCTCGATCTGGTTCTGCGGCCAGCGCAACGGCACGCTCGGCCGGCTCGATCCGCGCGACGGGTCCTACAAGTTAATCGACCTTGGCAAGGGCGCCGCGCCCCATGGTGTCATCATCGGTCCAGATGGCGCGCCCTGGATTACCGAAGGCGGACAGAACGCAATCGCGCGCGTCGACCCTATTGATCACAACGTGACGCTGTTCCGCCTGCCCGAAAAGGAGGCCTACGCCAACCTCAACACCGGCGTATTCGACAGAGGCGGCATCTACTGGTTCACCGGCCAATCCGGCATTTATGGCCGGCTCGACCCCAAATCGAGCGACATGACCGTGTTCAAATCGCCGCGCGGTCGCGGCACCTATGGCATGACCGTCACGCCGAAGGGCGACATCTGGTACGCCTCGCTCGCCGGCAACCACATCGCAAAGATCGATCCGGCGACCGGCAACGCGACTGTGGTCGAGCCACCCACACCCAAGCAGGGCGCGCGGCGCGTATGGTCGGATTCGAAGGGCCGGATCTGGGTCAGCGAATGGAATAGCGGCCAAGTGTCGGTGCACGATCCCGCCGACGGCTCCTGGAAGGCGTGGAAGCTGCCGGGCAGCAATCCCCGCGCCTATGCGGTTTATGTCGACGATAGGGATAAAGTCTGGCTGACCGATTTCGGCGCCAACGCGATCGTGCGCTTCGATCCGGTGACGGAGAAGTTCAACGCATTCCCCAGCGATAAACCGGGCGCAAATGTGCGCCAGCTCGACGGCCGGCCCGGCGAAACCTGGGGCGGCGAATCCGGCAATGACCGCCTGGTCGTGATACAGACGGTCGCGTGAAGTCATTCGCTGCGCTGCTGCTGTTGCCTTTCCTCCTATCCGCGCCCGCCATCGCGGAAGAAAATGGCGTGCGGGCGTTCGCGCTTTGCCGCGCCTGCCACAGCCTCGATCCCGCCGAGCGGGGCCTGCCCGGCCCCAACCTTGCAGGGCTGATCGGGCGCACGGTGGCCGCTGATCCCGAGTTCGATTACTCGCCGGCGCTGCGCAAGGCGCGCGACGAAGGATTGCGCTGGGATGCGACGCGCCTGGAGGCCTTCCTCGCCGATCCCGCCGCGATGTTTCCGGGATTGTGGATGTCGATCCGCGGGATCGAGGACGCCGCTGAGCGGCAGGCGCTGGTGAGATTTCTCGCCGATCCATCGTCCCGGTAACGGTTGACGATCGCGGCCCGTTGCGGCCATGTCTGCGCTCGCAAAGGACGATCCTGATGGCCAAGAAATCATTACCCCAATCATTGCAACTCGGGCGCGCCGTGGAATGGCCTGATAGCCCTGAAAAGGCGCAGCTCGACCGCGTGCCCAATCCGCAAGCCGGCACCAATTATCTGGTTCGCTTCACCGCACCGGAATTCACCTCGATCTGCCCGGTGACCGGCCAGCCGGATTTCGCGCATCTCATGATCGACTACGTGCCGGGACAATGGCTGCTGGAATCCAAATCGCTGAAACTCTATGTCGCGAGCTTTCGCAATCACGGCGCCTTCCACGAGGATTGCACGGTCATGATCGGCAAGCGGATCGCGGCCGAGATCAAGCCGAAATGGCTGCGCATTGGCGGCTACTGGTATCCGCGCGGCGGCATCCCGATCGACGTGTTCTGGCAGATGGGCAAGCTGCCCAAGGACGTATGGGTGCCCGACCAGGGCGTCGCGCCCTATCGCGGGCGGGGCTAGGCGCTGATCGGAAGGTGGACTCGCAGCGGACCTCCGAGAACTGTCTAAGCTCGGGGACTGCGTGCCAAGATAGGCTTTTGCAATTGCACGACCGGGGTAGCCGATGACGACGATGTAGACCGTATGGGAGATCTTGCTCTCGTCGGCGAAGCCTCGCCGCTCGGCACCAGCCGTCCCATCAGAATTGCGTGGATGGACTGCCGCAGCCGCGCTTATATGCTCAATGCTCGCAATCCGCTTGGCAAGACGGCGATATCGGTCGTTTTCAGAGAACGATGCGACATGATCGCGGCGACTGCTGTAGTCGGCCACAACCGGCCGTCAGCTATCGAGCCGAGCGTGATCGAGTTTCTCAATGGCAGCACTGTGATGCGCCGGGCCGAGATCACGCTTGGCCTCTGATCTGACCTCGCAGCGGGAACAGATCTCTCACTCAATCACCTCATCAGCTGCGCTGACGAATGAAGGCGAGAACTCCCGCCCCAATAACTTTGCCGCCTTCATGTTGATGATGAACTCCACCTTGGTGACAAGCTGTACCGGAAGATCGGAGGGCTTCTCGCCTTTCAGGATCCGCCCGGCATACATGCCGGCGCGTCGATGCGATTGCGCAAAGTCTCCCCCATAGCTCATCAAGCCGCCTGCCATGGGGAAATCCCGGGACTGAGTAATTGCCGGCACGCGATATTTCATTGCGAGTTCGGCTAGCTGTCTGCTGCGGAATGCAAAATAAGGGTCCGATGTAAAGACGAGCCCGCCCGCTTCCTCGGCCGCGCCAGAGAAAATCGGTTCGAATTCCCTCTCGGTACTTGCATTCACCACCTGCAGAAGGATCCCCAAGGTTTCGGCGGCCGAGCGCAGCTTCTGCAATTGTGAATTGGCGGTTGGGCTCGTAGGATTGGCGACCACCGTCAGTTTTGCCGCGACTGGCAGCATTTCATGCATCAGCTCAAGCCGTTTCGGCGACACGTCAACGCTCAGGCTCGACACCCCCGTGATATTGCCGCCCGGCCGCGACAGGCTGTCCACGACACCTAACTGAACGGGGTCACCACCCATCTCAAAGACGATTGCATTGTTGTAGGCAGCAGCTTTCACAGCGAGTGCCACCTGCGCGCCGCCGGGCGCGACTACAATGTCGACATTGCGCGCAACGAGGTTGGCAGCCAGGGCAGGCAATCGGGTGTACTGCCCTTCGGCCCACTGATAGTCGATGGCGACATTGCTGCCTTCGACAAAGCCAGCTTCACGAAGTCCTTCATGGAAAGCTTTCAGTCGGCTGGCAAACAGGTCGGGAGATTCCGCGCAGAGATAGCCGATGACCGGCATCGTTGCCTTCTGCGCATGTAGCGGGGTTGTCCAAGCGGCGGCGCCCGCCATCAACGCAAGCAAGTCTCGTCGCCTGACGCATCTGCCGGACGTCATTGCGTTGAACTTGGCGCTCGTCATGCTTTCACCGATTGGCTGTGTTTGGACGCCGCCCCCAGCATATCCCGTGAAGCTGACCTAGTCCCTAACGGATTACGCCAGACCCCTGCGGCTTGATGTCGGCCACGGCGTCGAAGGAAATTCCGAATACCGGAATAGCTTCGTCAAATCCCTTGATTTGGCGGTCGCCAAGTCGCTCCAGGGGACGCTTGCCCCTAACGCGTTCGGCGACTTCAGCATCTATCAGGATTTCCCGGTCTGCCGCCGATGCGCATAGACGTGCCGCCAGGTTCACCACGCTGCCGATGGCGGTGTAATCGAACCGGTCGGCGTATCCGATCCGTCCAACGGTCGCTGCCCCGCTGGCAAGACCGATCCCGAAGCCAACCTGGTAGCCTCGGGATCGCCAGTCGGCGATGAGCCCTTGCACGCTCTTCTGCATCTCAACAGCCAGATCGACAGCCCTTAGTGCCGGTTCTTCAACCGGCACGGGAGCGTTCACGAGAACCATAAGGCCGTCTCCCGAGAAACTGATGAGTGTCGCTGCAAATTCCGTGATGGCTCTGCCGAGGCACGCATAGTACTCCGACAACACGTTCATGACTTGCTCTGGCGCAAGTGCCGCAGAAAATGCGGTGAAGCCTCGCAAGTCACAGAATAAGACGACAACTTCCGCGTGGCGGCCGTCCAATACACTGTCGTCGCCCGCTCGATCGACGAGGTCGGCAACCTGCGGCGCGAGGAATCGCTTCAGCTTCGCTATGCGTTCCTGATGCTGCTGCGCGAGCTCCAGCTCGGCAGCCATCCTGTTGAAGCTGTTTGCCAGACGCTGAAACTCGTCTCCGGTCTCGATGGAAATGCGGTGATCGAAAGAGCCGGCCCCGATTTTCTCAGTCCCTTCCTCCAAAATCCTTATCGGTTCGGTCATCCGGTGCGCCAATGCGTAGGCAAGCAGCGCGGCAAATATCGTACCCGCGGCGAGAAGCGTCGCGGTGCGCCATAAGGCTGCATAGATGGGCGCGTAGGCTTCAGACAGCGGCTGTTCGACTATTACTGTCCAATCGGGGCCCGCAACGGGAGCAGCGACGGCGGCAATCTCACGGCCTTCCGCATCTCGGCTCGTCGCAAAGCCTGCCCCCGCCGGGCCGATTGCGTCGCGTATGTTTCGGAACGGCTTGGAGGTCGCTTCTTCCGCCCCACGGAGGACAAGACTGATGTCGGGATGCGCAATGAGCCGACCCGGTCGGTCCAGGACGAAGGCAAAGCCACTCTTTCCCACTTTTATCGCTGAAATCACATCCCAGATCAGCTTGAGATTGACTTCCGCGACAACCGCGCCGACCGATGGGCGGTTGCCAACCACCGCAACCGTCAAATGTGGTTCAGAGCCTCGATGGTAGCTTACATCGCTGAACCAGACTTGTGCCGAGCGGGCGCCAACTACCGCAGGATCAGCGGATCGGTCCGTGCGGCTTTCAATTCGATTGAGCCCGATCCGTGAGACATAGAGGCGTTCCAGGCCCTTGTGATCGATGAGCGCCAGACCGACGATGGCAGGAGCTTGTCGAAGCAAGCGCAACGCCTCGGTCCGCCGACGTTCGTCTGGCTCGTCGCTCCAGGGAACCTGGACAAACCAGCCGAGCTGGTTTGTGATGTCGAAGATGAAGTCATGGATTTCGGCGGCTGCCGACGTTGCTTGAACGCCGAGCAACTGATCGAGCCTTTCTCGTTGGTCGCGATAGCCGAACCAGGCTTCGACAACACCGTTCACGACGAGCGGAATCGCGACGGCCATGAACAGCACGAGCAAATACTTCTGAAAAAGGCCACGAAAACGTTCTCGGACAATCATTCGTTGGTACCCAGTACAAGACAAGCTGGACACTGCAATTGCTTCGGCCGTCTACCGCCGCTTCTTATCATAGACTCCAAAGCAAACAGCCGCTCTCCGCAAGAACTCGTTGCGGAGTTTTCGCGTCCGTTTGCTCTTGATAGGGAAATCAGCTCTCTGCTCGGCATCTCTAATGCACGATACCGAAGAAGCTCGGCCGTACCGTTCAATGCCCGCTCAGCACCAGTGTCCTGACCAGCAGCAGCGCTTGAATGCGCAGCAGCATCGCGTGCACGATTCCGGTGGCATCGACGACCATCGCGATCTTGGCACAATGCGGGAACTTGGCAAGTGCTGAACACGTCCGCGACGTGCGGGCGCTGACCCGGCTCCGCGCCTGTCGCGCGCCCGGCGCGATCGGCTATGTCACCGCCGCATCCGCCGGCCCGGTCTGGCGCAGCAGTTTGGCACAGACAAAGCCTAGCGCGATCATCACGGCCGCCGCGGTGAGCAAGGTCGGGACCTTGCCGGCATGCTGAATGCCGAAGCCATAGGCGATCGGGCCAACGGTCTGCCCCATGAAGAAAAAGAACGCGTGCAACGACAGCGCAGTCGCGCGCGCTTCCGCCGACAATTCGCTGGCAAATACCTGCAGACTACCGTGGATCATGTAGAAACCCCAGCCCATGAAGATCAGGCTGAGCAAATGCAGCTTCCATTCCGGACCCATCGCGACCGCGATGAGTTGGACACCGACCAGCGCGCCTCCTCCGATCATCATCCCGTTGACACCGATCTTCGGCAGAAGCCGCGACACTGTCATGGTGTAGAAGAGGCCGCCGACCGCAAAGCCCGCGATGACGACACCCGCGATCGACAGCGAGGTTTGTCCGAGCTCAAACAGAAAGGCGGCAATGAACGGAAACAGACCGAGCACGCAGCAGCCTTCGATAAAGACGGCCGCGTAGCAGATGCGCGCGTTCGGGTTGGTGAAAATCGTGCGATAGCCCTGTTTGAGGGCTGACAGGCTGGTCCGGGGCGGACGTGTCAGCGCCGCGCCGCGGAATCGGATCGCAACCACGATCGAGGCCAGCATGACGATGCCACCGAGCACAGCCAGCACGCCGCGCCAGCCGAGGAAATCGCCGATCAGGCCGGACACCGTAGCGCCCAGAAGATTGCCGGTCATGGCGCCAGCCAGCGTACGCCCGATCGCGACCTGACGCTTCTCGGCACCAACGAGATCGCTGGTCAGTCCCAGCGCGATCGGAAACACGCCGCCCGAACCGATGCCGGCCAGAATTCGACTCGCAAACAATAGCGGGAACGAGGTCGCCATCGCGCCGAGAATGTTGGCGAAGCCGAGCAATGCCAGGCAGACGATCATCAGCCTCGCCTTGCCGAAAATGTCGGCAAAGGCGCCAAGCACCGGCTGGATGATGGCAAAGGTGAAGGCGAAGGCGGCGGCGAAACTCGCGGCTGTGGCGATGCTGACCGCAAAATCCTCGGCCACATGCGGCAACACCGGATCGAGCGCGCGGGCAGACAGGGCTGCCGAAAAGGTTGCGAGCGCAATGATGTTGAGCGCCGGCGGCATGCCGCTGGCGGCGGTCACGACAGGGCGTTCTTCGCCAGCGCGTCAAAACCCATCAGCGTCTTCACCAAGGCTTCGAACTCGCGTAGCGGAACCATATTGGGTCCATCCGACGGCGCGCGGTCCGGATCAGGATGGGTCTCGATGAACACACCGGCGACGCCGACGGCGACCGCAGCGCGCGCCAGCACCGGAACGAATTCGCGCTGGCCGCCGGACGAGGTGCCCTTCCCGCCCGGTTGCTGCACCGAATGGGTGGCGTCGAAAATGACGGGTGCACCCGTCGTCTGCGCCATGATCGGCAGCGCGCGCATGTCCGACACCAGCGTGTTGTAGCCGAACGAAGCGCCGCGCTCGGTGACCAGCACGTTCGGATTGCCGCCGCCGGTGATCTTGGTGACGACGTTGGCCATTTCCCACGGCGCGAGAAACTGCCCCTTCTTGACGTTGACGACCTTCCCGGTCGCGGCCGCCGCAAGCAGCAGATCGGTTTGCCGGCACAGGAAGGCCGGGATCTGCAGCACATCGACTGCCTGTGCGCCTCGGCGCATTGGGCGGTCTCGTGCACGTCGGTCAGCACGGGCAAGCCGAGCGAGGAGCGTATCTCGGCGAAGATCGGCAAGGCCTGCGCCAAGCCAATTCCGCGCGCGGCCGAGCCCGACGTTCGATTGGCCTTGTCGAAGGAGGTCTTGTAGACGAGGCCTACGCCGAGCCGGCCTGCGATCTCCTTCAGCGCAGTCGCCACTTCGAGGGCGTGCGCACGGCTTTCGAGCTGGCATGGTCCGGCAATGATCGAAATCGGCAGATCATTGCCGAATTTGACCGGACCGACCGAGACGACCGGAGTTGCTTCGGGTTTCGCGTTCAAGGGATCTTCCTTTACGTCCGGCGCGGACCATGTCGGTCCGCGACACGCGCGTATTCCGCAAAAGTGGACACCGGTTTTGCGACCAGAGTACGCGCAATTCAAAAAGGCTGAGCATTTTCTTGACAGAAAATGCTCAGGGATCAACCCCGTTTAACCCCTGAATATCAGGGTTGCGCCGCCAGCTATTTTACCGCGGAGAACGCCGTCGGCACCAGCAACTGGCTGACGATGTTGTCGATGATCTGGCCGTCTTCTTCACTCTTGGCGCGGCCGGCGATCCAATCCGGATCGCTCTGAAACGCGGTCCATTTCTTCTCGCGCTCGGCAAGCGAGTCCCAGGCGATGAAGTAGGTCAGTTCCTGATTGGAGGTGCCGATCAGCGTGGTGTAGAAGCCGGCCTGCTTGATGCCGTGCTTGTCCCACAGTTTCAGCGTCAGCGTATCAAAGCGCTTCATCAGCGCCGGCAGGCGGCCCGGCAGACAGCGGTAGACGCGCATTTCCATGATCATCGATGGTCCTCCCCGGATTATGACGGAGGCGCGTTATAGCGGCTGGCCCGGACGCTGTCTTGGGCCCGATTTGGCGTATCATACGGCGCCATGTGCATGGCTGGTGGCCAATCAGGATGCCCCCGGCCCCTGCCGATCCCGCAATGCTGCCGCAATGTTGCTGGCCCTAGTAGGGCTGGTCCGGGAAACGCGGGTGCAGGATGAGGGTTTTGCTGGTCGAAGACGAAGCGGAAATGGCGGCGGCGCTGTCGTCGGCATTGAAACGTTATGACATGGTGGTCGACCATGCGCCGACGCTAGCCGACGCCGAAGCGGCCATTTCGGCCGATGTACATGGCGCGGTGCTGCTCGACCGCCAATTGCCCGACGGAGACGGGCTGGCGCTGATTCCGAAACTCCGCGCCCGGGCTGATGGCGTGCCCATCATTGTGCTGACTGCACGCGGCGAGCTTGCGGACCGCATCGCCGGCCTGGACAGCGGCGCCGACGACTATCTAGCCAAGCCATTTGCGGTCGAGGAACTTCTCGCGCGGCTGCGCGCCGTGCTGCGTCGACCGGCCGGCATGCAGCCGGACGTCGTGCGTGCCGGACGCCTCGCCTTCGATTTCAGCCATCGAGAAGCCAGCGTGGAGGAACATCCGCTCGACCTGCCCCGGCGCGAACTGCTGGTGCTGGAAGCGCTGCTCCGACGTATGGGACGCACCGTGCTGCGCTCGGCGCTCGAGGAGGCCGTCTACAATTTCGATGACGCGGTCCAGTCGAACGCGCTGGATACCCATGTGTCACGGCTCCGCCGCAAGCTCGCCGATAGCAACGCCGGGGTTGAAATTCACGGAATCCGCGGCGTCGGCTATTTGCTGAAGCCGCTGCCGTGACCGAGACAGCTCGCTCGCACTGCCTGCAGACGCGGCTCGTCTGGCGATTGATATCGCTACAGGCGGGGCTGCTCGCGATCATCGCAATCCTGGTCATCGGGACGCTATGGGGCGCAGGCTTACTGTTGGACGCACGGGACGAAGACCGCGTCATCGAGATCGTCCAACAGGCGGTGGCGCAAGATACGTCGGGGGGCCTGCTGCTGCGTTCGCGCCCGGAGCTTGCGCAACTGCGCGAGGAGATTCCCGATCTCTGGTTCGTAGTTCGGGACAGCCAGGGGCACTCGCTGTCGGAAGGCGCAGTGCCGCCGGATTTTGTCGGTATGGTCGATGCGCTCAGCCATATCAGCCAGGCGCGGCTCGGCTGGCAGCTGTTAGCTGACGATCTGAGCAAGCCGGCGGCGCGGTTGAAGCGCGTCGATACCGCGGCGGGCACGGTACAAATCCTAACGGCAACGCAGGGCAAACCGTCCGGACGCAAGGCGATGCTGATGAGCTCGCTCAGCTTTCTCGGCGTCGTCCTTCCCGGATTGCTCTTAATGGCGGCCGCGACATTCGTCGCGACGCCAATGGTGGTGCGGCGGGCGCTTGCCGGTCTTGGCACGGTTGCCGATCAGGCACGCCGGATCGACATCCATCAGCGTGGTGCGCGGCTTTCGGTGGAACACGTCGCCGACGAGATTGCTCCGCTGGTAAGGGCCGTCAACGAAGCGCTGGCGCGGCTGGATGACGGCTATTTGCGGCAGCAGCGCTTCGTGGCCGATGCCGCGCATGAGCTGCGCACGCCGATCGCGATCCTGAACACGCGCCTCGAATCCTTACCGGCAGGTGCGGAGAAGAACCGGTTGCTCGAGGACACGGCGCGGCTTTCGACGCTGACCGAGCAATTGCTCGACATCCAGCGGCTCGACCAATGTGGAAGCCCGTTTACTCCGGTCGATGTGGTGGCAGTCGCGCAGGGCGTCGCCGCGAACCTGGCACCGCTCGCTATCGCCGCCGGCTACGAATTGTCGCTTCAAGTCGCGGCCGATCGCATCGAGACGCTTGGCGACCACGGCGCCATCGAGCGGGCAGTGACCAATCTGGTGCAGAACGCGATTCAGCACGGCGGTTGCCGCGGCAGCATCAGCATTCACGTGAGCCGACCAGCGACCATCGAAGTCACCGACGAGGGTCCCGGCATCCCGGCGGAACAGCGCGCGTTGATCTTCGAGCCATTCTATCGCGTGACGCCGCTCGAGCGCGGCGCCGGCCTCGGACTGAACATGGTGCGCGAGATCGCGCGTATGCATGGCGGCCACATCTCGGTGTTCGATGGCCCGAATGGCGGCGCATGTTTCCGACTGACGCTGCCACCTGCTCCGTCAGCGAAATAGCGGCGTCCACGCTTCGCGCTCCGCAATGCTCTCGCAATGCAGGCACGCCAGATTGACCGCGCCTCGTCATCGAATCGAGGCGCGGTCAATTCGTTGGAGTGCCTATGTCACACGACTTCTTTTCGTTCTTTCTGGCCTGGATGTCGGCCCCTGGCCGCGTCGGCGCGATCGCACCATCGAGCCCCGCCCTTGCCGAGCTGATCACGAGCGAAATAACGGCAGGAAGTGGCCCAATCATCGAGCTCGGTCCCGGGACCGGCGCCTTCACCTATCAGCTATTAAAGCGTGGCATTCGCCAGGAAGACCTGACGCTCATCGAATACGGCTCGGATTTCATGAAGCTGTTGCAGGTACGTTTCCCGGGGGCGCGCGTGCTTTGGATGGACGCCGCAAGGATGGCGGCACAGCCCTTGTATGATGGCGCGCCGGTCGGCGCGGTCATCAGCGGCCTTCCACTACTGAACATGTCGATGCGCAAGGTGGTCTCGATCCTCAACGGCGCCTTCAGCTACATCCGCCCGGGTGGCGCATTCTACCAGTTCACCTATGGCATGACCTGCCCGGTGTCGCCGCGGGTGCTTGACCGGTTGGGATTGAAGGCGAAGCTCATCGATCGCGCGATCCTGAACGTGCCGCCGGCGGCGGTTTACCGGCTGACGCGGCGGCCGCAGAGCAAGTTTTTCGCCGGGAACGTCGCGCTGCCACAGGCAGAGCCGCTCCGGCTGCAGATGGATCAGCCGACGTAAACGTCAGACCAGCCGGCTCTGCACCACCGCCGCCTGAATGAAAGACGCGAACAGCGGATGCGGCTCAAACGGCCGTGATTTCAGCTCGGGGTGGAATTGCACGCCGATGAACCAAGGATGGTCCTCGTATTCGACGATCTCCGGCAACACGCCGTCGGGCGAAAGGCCTGAGAAGCGCAGGCCGTGTTGTTCGAGGCGGTCCTTGTAGGCCGTGTTGACCTCGTAGCGGTGGCGGTGGCGTTCGGAAATCTCGGTGGCGCCGCCATAGACGGCCGAGACGCGGCTGCCACGCTTGAGCGTTGCGGGGTAAGCGCCAAGCCGCATGGTGCCGCCGAGGTCGCCCGACTGCGAGCGCTTCTCCAACTCGTTGCCGCGCAGCCATTCGGTCATCAGGCCGACCAGCGGCTCCTTGGTCGGGCCGAACTCGGTGGAGTTGGCTTCCTCGATGCCGACGAGATTGCGGGCGGCTTCGATCACCGCCATCTGCATGCCGAAGCAGATGCCGAAATACGGCACGTCGCGGACGCGGGCGAACTGCGCCGCGCGGATCTTGCCCTCGGCACCGCGCTGGCCGAAGCCGCCGGGCACCAGAATGCCGTTGACATGTTCGAGGAACGGCGCGGGATCTTCGTTCTCGAACACCTCGCTCTCGATCCAGTCGAGATTGACCTTCACCTTGTTGGCGATGCCGCCATGGGAGAGCGCCTCGATCAGCGATTTGTAGGCATCCTTCATGCCGGTGTATTTGCCGACAATGGCAATCGTCACGGCGCCTTCCGGGTTGCGAACGCGCTCGTTGATGACGTTCCAGCTTTGCAGCGCCGGTGGAATCTTTGGCGCGATGCCGAACGCGGCCAGCACCTCGTTGTCGAGACCTGCGGCGTGATAGGCCTCAGGGACGGCATAGATGTTGTCGACGTCCCTCGCCTCGATGACGGCGCTTTCGCGCACGTTACAGAACAGGCCGAGCTTGCGCCGCTCTTCCTTCGGGATTTCGCGGTCGGTACGGCACAACAGGATATCGGGCTGGATGCCGATCGAACGCAGCTCCTTCACGGAGTGCTGCGTCGGCTTTGTCTTCAACTCGCCGGCGCTTGGAATGTAGGGCAGCAACGTCAAATGAATGTAGACGGCGTGATCGCGCGGCAGCTCGTTCTTGAGCTGACGGATCGCCTCGAAGAACGGCAAGCCCTCGATGTCGCCGACGGTGCCGCCGATCTCGACCAGCACGAAGTCGTACTCATCATTGCCGGAGAGAACGAATTCCTTGATCGCGTTGGTGACGTGCGGAACGACTTGAATCGTCGCGCCGAGATAATCGCCACGGCGTTCCTTGGTGATGATGTCCTGGTAGATGCGCCCGGTGGTGATGTTGTCGGCCTTGGTGGCCGGACGCCCGGTGAAGCGCTCGTAATGGCCGAGATCGAGATCGGTCTCGGCGCCGTCATCGGTCACGAACACTTCGCCGTGCTGATACGGCGACATCGTTCCTGGATCGAGGTTGAGATAGGGGTCGAGTTTGCGGAGACGGACCTTGTACCCGCGAGCTTGCAGCAGGGCACCGAGTGCCGCCGAAGCCAGACCCTTTCCGAGCGAAGAAACCACGCCGCCGGTGATGAATATGTACCGCGCCATGGGATTCTACCTTTAAGGCCACTGCCCCGATTCTCCAAAACGAATCGCATGCGCGGGCAAACATTTTGCCGGGCTGTGGGTGACGTGAATTTTAAAGCGATTTCAGAGCATTAATGGGAGGTTCTGATGCCGGACGGTAGAGGGCCGCCCTGCATAGCCACCCTGCTTTATTGCGAACGCGGCGCCTGCGGGCCGGACTGCTGCTCATCCACCTTCTTAAGCGTATCGAGCACGCCGCCGGAGGTCGGCGGAGCGACCGGTGTTGCGCCACCCGGCTGGGACTGCGTCGTCGGCGCGGGGCCGAGGATCGATGCGGGCTTGCGATCGACGCCCGCGAGCCAAGCCAGCGTCATGCTGGTCACGAAGAAAAGGCCCGCCAGAACGGCGGTCGTCCGCGTCAGGAGATTGGCGGTGCCGCGGCTCGACATGAAGCCGGCGCCGCCGCCCATGCCGAGCCCGCCGCCTTCGGATTTCTGCAGCAGCACGGCGCCGATCAGCACGGCGACGATCATGAGGTGAACGACGATAATGACGGTCTGCATCTCAAAACCTTCCGTCACAAGCGAAGAGCGCCGGGCTTCGGCTGCACCAAGAGCTTGCGGGTTTTCCTGAAGTTGCGCGGTGTTACACGATCGGACGGGGCATTGTCACCCCCAACGGCCGCCGTGGAGATAATTGCCGCAGGCGCTACAGCAAGCCTGTCCACATATCCCGCCCGAGCTCGCATTCAGGACTTGAGGTCGCACCAGTTTCTCCTATAATAGACAAATGGATACTTTAATAGACGACCTCAGCAGCCGGCTCGCCCAGCGACTGCGGCTCGAACGCGACAGCCGCGGCTGGTCACTGGCCGACCTCGCCGAACGCTCCGGCGTATCAAAAGCCACCATCAGCAAGATCGAGCGCGCCGAAGTCAGCCCGACCGCGGTGGTGCTGGTTCGGCTCGCCAGCGCCTTCGACCTCACCCTTGCCGGCCTGATGCTGCGCGCCGAAGGCCAGGGCGGGCGTCTTTCGCGCGCCGCCGAGCAACCGGTGTGGCGCGATCCCGAAACCGGCTATTTGCGCCGGCAGGTGTTCAATCGGCCCGATCACCCCATCGAGGTCGTCAAGGTCGAGATGCCGGCCAAGCAACGCGTGACGCTCCCCGCTTCATCCTACGCCCACATCCGCCAGGTCCTCTGGGTGTTGTCGGGCGCGCTCGTGCTCATCGATGGCGGTGAACGCCACGAACTTGGGCCCGGCGACTGCCTCGGCTTCGGTCCGCCGGCGGAAGTGACGTTCGCTAACGAGACTACCGCGCCCTGCACCTATGTCGTGGCGCTAGCCCGGAGCTGAGGATGTCGCCGATCAGGATCGAAGCGCTGACGTCCTCGCCCGTCGTCTGGACCGCGTTGAGCGAAATGCTGGTGGAGACCGTCGCGCATGGTGGCTCCGTCAGCTTCATGCACCCTCTGCCCTTGGCGGCAGCAGAAATGTTCTGGCGCGACTCGCTTGCATCTGCCGGCCGCGGCGAGCGTATCGTGCTCGGCGCGTTTGATGGCGATGACCTGATCGGGACGGTCACGCTGTTACTCGACCTGCCGCCGAACCAGCCGCATCGCGCCGAGATCGCGAAGATGATAACGCGAGTCAGTCACCGCCACCGCGGCGTCGCCACGGCGCTGTTGCGCGAAGCCGAACGGCTGGCGATCGCGCACAGGCGCTGGTTGTTGGTGCTCGACACCGCCGAGGACGAAGGTGCGGCGGGACTGTACGAGCGGATGGGATTCAATCTGACCGGGGTGATTCCGGATTACGCGTTCAAACCCCATGGCGGGCTGACGGGCACGCTGATCTACTGGAAGCGGTTGCAGGAAGGCGCGCCCGCCTGAGACTTTTGAATAGACGCGTTTTCTTGACGCGAACCGGTCCGCACCTCGCTTGAAACGCTCTAACACGCCTCCGCAATTGCCAGAAAGTCCACAGCTTTCAGGCTGGCGCCACCCACCAGTGCGCCATTGACATCAGCAACCGCCATCAGTTCGGCCGCGTTCGAGGGTTTTACCGATCCGCCGTAGAGAATCCGGATCTTGCTGCCTTCCGCCTTAAATCGGCTGACGAGAACATCGCGGATAAAGCGATGAACTTGTTCGACATCATTTGGTGTCGGCGTCAGACCGGTGCCGATCGCCCAGACCGGCTCATAAGCCACCACCAGATTGGCTGATGTCGCCCCCTCCGGCAGCGAACCGGCAAGTTGCCCGCCGCAGACATCCAGCGTCTGGCCGGCATCGCGTTGCTTCTGGGTCTCGCCGATGCAGACGATCGCCACCAGGCCCGCTCGCCAAGCCGCCTCAGCCTTCTGCCGCACCACCGCATCGGTCTCGCCATGATCGGCACGCCGCTCCGAATGCCCAACGATGATGGCGGTGGCGCCGGCATCCGCCAGCATTTCCGCCGAGAGATCGCCGGTGTGGGCGCCCGAGGCCTTGGCATGGCAATCCTGCGCCCCGACCGTGAGTTTTGAACCGAGCGCTCTATCTGCAAAGCCGCCGATCAGAGTGGCCGGAGGGCAGACCAGCAGGTCGGCCTTGCCGGCCAACGCACCCGCCCCCGCGATCATTGCCTCGAATTCACCCAAGGCGGATTTCAGGCCGTTCATTTTCCAGTTGCCGGCGATCAGCGGCCGGATGGCATCGGTCATGTCGATTGTCCCGCAAATGTCAGCGTTCTAGATGCGCTAGCAGAGCCACGCCGCCAGTTCCAGATCCCCGTCGGGCGATCCTCGGGCCATTAACCGCTTCAAATAGCCCGCATGGGCGAGGTTGCGAGGGGGGCGCCGCCACTTTATGATGCGTTTTCAACTCGGTGACGCCTTGTTGCGGAATTCGGTCCCGGATCGAATTCCCTTGGGCACGACCCGGTTCCCCCTCTCCTTTAAAAACAAGTTGGACCCATGCTTCGAGGAATTCGGAAAGCCTCATCAAACTGGCTCGGCAAGGTTGTCATGGCCGTCGTGATGGGCGTTTTGATTGTCAGTTTCGCAGTTTGGGGTATTGCCGACATCTTCAAGGGATTTGGCCAGTCGTCGCTCGCCACGATTGGCAAGACCGAGATTTCGACGGAGCAATTCCGCCAGATCTACACGGAAAAGCTGCAGCAGCTTGGCCGCAGTTTCGGCCGTCCGCTGACCCCTGAGCAGGCCCGCGCCTTCGGGCTCGATCGGCAGGTGTTGCAACAGACCATCGCCGAAGCCGCGCTGGATGAGGAAGCCCGGCGCATGGGGCTTGCCCAGTCGCAGGACGAAGCCATGCGGCAGATCTACAGCGATCCGAATTTTGCGGGATTGGGCGGCAAATTCGATCCCGCTCGCTTCCAGGCCACGATCCGGCAGTTCGGCTATACCGAGCAACGTTATCTGGCGGAACGCCGGCGGGTCGGGCTGCGGCGCCAGATCGTCGGCGCCGTCTCAGCTGGGGCTGAGCCGCCGAAGGTCCTGATCGAGGCGCTCGCCCGCTTCCAGAACGAGCAGCGCTCGATGGAATTCGTCAAGCTCGACGCGGCGCAGGCCGGCACGATCGATCCACCTTCGCCCGAGGCGCTGGCCGCCTATTTCGAGGATCACAAAACCCAGTTCCGCGCGCCCGAGTACCGCAAACTGTCCTTTGTCGTGATCAGCCCCGAAGAGATCGGCAAATGGACCGAGGTCTCCGACGAGGATGCGAAGAAGGCCTTCGAGCAGCGCCGCGACCAGCTCGGGACGCCGGAAAAGCGCGAAGTGTCGCAGATGTTTTTTCCGAACGAAGGCGAAGCGCAGGCCGCGCGCAGCCGCATCACGTCGGGAACATCGTTCGACGACGTCGCCAAGGAGCGCAACCTCAATCTGGCCGACGTCGATCTCGGCATGATCGCGAAGAACGCGATCATCGATCCGGCGATTGCGGATGCCGCGTTCTCGCTGCAGTCAGGCGAAGTCAGCCAGCCGGTGCAGGGCCGGTTCGGCGTGGCGCTGGTCAAGGTCGGCAAGATCGAGCCGGGTGTGACGCCGACCTATGAAAGCGTCGCAGCGCAGGTGAAGAAGGAAATCGCGACCGAACGCGCGCGCGCCAAGGTCAACGAAATCCAGAACAAGATGGAAGACGAGCGCAGCGGCGGCGCCAATGTGGTCGAGGCTTCGCAGAAGCTCGGCCTCACCCCTGTCACGATCGAAGCCGTCGATCGCTCCGGCCGGACGCCCGACGGCCAGCCGGTGGCGAATATTCCGCGCGGCCTCGACGTGGTTTCGCAGGCCTTCAACAGCGATATCGGCGTCGACAACGAACCGATCCAGTTTGCCGGCGGCTATGTCTGGTACGACGTGCTCGGCATTACGCCCTCGCGCGAGCGCTCGCTCGACGAGGTGCGCAGCCAGGTCGAGGCAAAATGGCGCGAAGACCAGATTTCGAGCAAGTTGCGCGCGAAGGCAACCGAGATGGTGCAGAAGGTCGAGCAAGGCGGCACGCTCGCCGCCGAAGCGGCTGCGGCCGGGGTAAAGGTCGAGACTGCGACCGGTTTCCGCCGCGACGCCTCGCTTTCAGGCGTGCCCTCCGCCGCCATCACGGCCGCATTCCGGACGCCCAAGGATGGCGTTACGCAGACGCCGGGCACCAGTGGCAGCGAGTGGATCGTGTTGCGCGTCACCGACGTGACGGTGCCGCCGGTCGACATGGCCTCCGATGAGCTGAAGAAGTTGAAGGAGACGTTGCAGCGCGGCCTGACCGACGAACAGATCGCGCAATACGTGACCAAGATCGAATCCGAGATCGGCACCTCCATCAACGCGGCCGCCTTCGCGCAGGTGACGGGCGCGAACAATTGAGCATAATAACTCACCTCATCCTGAGGAGCGGCCACTTGGCCGCGTCTCGAAGGATGAGAGCCGGGCCCCATGGTTCTCCGAGCGATGCGAAGCATCGTCCGGGGACGGCGCAAGAACGCCTCCTCACCATGATGTCTCGATTTTGAAAGCCAAACGATGGACGACCTCAAATCTATCATCGGAAAAGTAGCCACCGGCGCGACGCTGTCGCGTGACGAGGCAGCCTCCGCCTTCGATGCCATGATGTCCGGCGAGGCCACACCCTCGCAGATGGGCGGGCTGTTGATGGCGCTCAGGGTTCGCGGCGAGACCGTCGACGAGATCACCGGCGCGGTGGCGGCGATGCGCGGCAAGATGCTGCGGGTCAAGGCGCCTGCGGACGCGGTCGACGTGGTCGGCACTGGCGGCGACGGCTCGGGTTCGGTCAATGTCTCGACCTGCGCAGCCTTCATCGTCGCAGGTGCCGGTGTGCCCGTCGCCAAGCATGGCAACCGCGCGCTGTCCTCGCGTTCGGGGGCTGCCGACGTGCTGGCCTCCCTCGGCGTCAAGATCGACCTCACGCCCGACCAGGTCGGCCGCTGTGTGCAGGAGGCCGGCATCGGCTTCATGTTCGCGCCCGCGCATCACCCCGCGATGAAGAATGTCGGCCCGACCCGCGTCGAGCTCGCCACCCGCACGATCTTCAATCTGCTCGGGCCGCTCTCCAATCCGGCCGGCGTCAAGCGCCAGATGGTCGGCGTGTTCTCCAGGCACTGGGTGCAGCCACTGGCGCAGGTCCTGAAAAATCTCGGCTCTGAATCCGTCTGGGTTGTCCACGGTTCCGATGGGCTCGATGAAATCACCCTCACGGGTGCGAGCTTTGTCGCCAGCCTCGACGACGGAAAGATCACCACCTTCGAGGTGACGCCGGAGGACGCGGGCCTCACCTGCTGCAACGTCGACGCGCTTAGGGGCGGCGATGCGGACGCCAATGCGCTGGCGCTGCAAGGCGTGCTCAACGGCAAGCCCAGCCCCTATCGCGACGTCGCCCTGTTGAACGCCGCGGCGACGCTGATCGTGGCCGGCCGTGCCAAGGACCTGAAGGAAGGCGTCGCGATCGGCGCGAAATCGCTCGATAGCGGTGCGGCGGCGGCACGGCTGAAGCACCTGATCGCGGTCTCACGCGGCTGATCTTAGGGGGCGCCAGAAATGTCCGATATCCTGAGCAAGATCGAGACTTACAAGCGCGAAGAGATCGCTGCGGCCAAGCGGGCGCACCCGCTTGCTGAGGTCGAGGCTCGCGCGAAAGCGGCCCAGCCACCACGCGGCTTCGTCCGCGCCATTCGGGAAAAACTCGCCCGTGGCGACTACGCGCTGATCGCCGAGGTGAAGAAGGCCTCGCCGTCGAAGGGGCTCATTCGCGCTGATTTCGATCCGCCGGCGCTGGCCAAGGCTTACGAGGCCGGCGGCGCGGCGTGCCTATCGGTACTGACGGACGAGCCCTCATTCCAGGGCCATCTCGATTTCATGGTGGCGGCGCGCGCGGCGACCATTCTGCCGGTGCTGCGCAAGGACTTCCTGTTCGACACCTATCAGGTGGTGGAAGCCCGCGCCCATGGCGCGGATTGCATCCTGATCATCATGGCTGCGCTCGACGATGCCGCCGCGAGGGATATCGAGGACGCGGCGATTGCACTCGGCATCGATGTGCTGATCGAAATCCACGACCGCACTGAGCTCGACCGCGCGCTAAAGCTTCGTTCGCCGATGATCGGCGTCAACAACCGTAACTTACGGACCTTCGAGACCACGCTTGCGACCAGCGAAGCGCTGGCGCCGCTGATCCCGCGTGACCGCCTGATGGTCGGCGAAAGCGGTATCTTTACGCCTGATGATCTCGCCCGCCTCGAGCGCGTCGGCATGTCGACCTTCCTGGTCGGCGAAAGCCTGATGCGGCAGGCCGATGTGACCGCAGCAACGCGCGCATTGCTGGCGCGTTCCGATACGGCCCGCGCGACCGGGACCGGCTAGCAGATGGCGCGGAAGGCTTCCAAGGGCGGCGCCCTGACCCATATCGACGCTGCCGGCGAAGCGCGGATGGTCGACGTCTCCGCGAAGGCAGCGACCGAACGCACCGCCATCGCCGAGGGGCGTGTCGTCATGGCCAAGGCGACGCTCGATCTGATCGTCTCCGGCAATGCCAAGAAAGGCGACGTGCTGGGCACGGCCCGCATCGCCGGCATCATGGCGGCAAAGCGCACATCGGAATTGATCCCGCTGTGCCATCCGCTGGCGCTATCCAAGGTGACGCTCGACATCACGCCTGACAAAAAACTTCCGGGGTGCATCGTCCGCGCCACCGTCAAGGTCACCGGCCCGACGGGCGTCGAGATGGAAGCGCTGACGGCGGTGTCGGTTGCGTGCCTGACGATCTACGACATGATCAAGGCGGTCGAGCGCGGCGTTCGAATCGAAGGCATCCATCTCGTCGAAAAGAGCGGCGGCAAGTCCGGCCATTATCGCGCGGAGCGGTGAGTCCGGCGACGGCATCGCCCTCGTCGCGCGCGACGGTCCCCCTGTGGTTGTTGGCGGAACCCACCGCCACCGAGCTAACCATTCGTTAACCAGACTTCCTAACGTCAACTCCATCTCGGCGCGGTATCGAATCCATGGGCCGGGTTTGGGAGAACGCCGCTTCCGGCAGTTCATGTCCCGGCCGCGATCGCGTTCATGGCTTCAACCGGCATCAGATCATTGAGGATCGCGTTCGCCTTTCGCGGCGGCCCGATCCGCTGGTTGACCCTGGGCGGCACGCTCTTGATCGCCACCATCGCGATCGGCGCGACCATCATGGCCGGCGATTTCCGCGAGCGCGCACTGCGCAACAGCGAACGCGAGCTGGAAAACACCGTGCTGCTGCTCGCCCGCCATTTCGACCAGCAGCTCGAGGATTTTCAGGTCGTTCAGAAGGACCTGATCGCGTTCATGCGCTCCAGCGGGATCGCCACGCTCGAAAACTACAAGCGCCGGATGTCCGGCCATGACATCCATCTCATCCTGAAATCCAAGATCGACGCGCTGTCCTATGTCGGCGGCATCAACATCTTCGACGCCGATGGCAATCTGATCAATGCGTCGGCCACCTGGCCGCCGCCGCCGGTCAACTCGGCGGACCGCGCTTTCTTCAGAACCTTCAAGTCCGGCCCGCAATGGCCGGAAATGCTGGTCGAGCCGGTCTACAGCCGCATCACCGGCGCCTGGACCACCGTGATCGCGCGCAAGATCGCCGGGCCGAACGGCGAGTTGCTCGGCGTCATCGGCCGCGGCATCGAACCCGTCCATTTTGAAAAGTTCTTCGCAACCGTAGCCCTCGGTCCCGGCGCCTCGATCGCCATGCACCACAGCGACGGCACGCTGCTCGCCCGCTATCCGCATGTGGCGGAGCTGGTTGGCAAGAACTTCAGGACCGGTCCGGCCGCCCAGCGGCAAGTCTTCGAGCTGCCCCGCAGCACCTCGCGCCTCACCAGCCCGATCGACGGCGAGGACCGGCTGATCGCGTCCCGCGCGCTGACCAATTTTCCGATCGTAATGGTCGCCTCGATCACCACATCGGCCGCGCTGGCCGACTGGCGCGAGCAGATCGGAATCCTGATCGCCGTCACCGGATTTTCCGTGCTGGCGATCGCCGCGCTACTGTTTCTCGTCGTCCGCAAGCTTTCCTATCAGCATCGCGCATCCAAACAGCGGCTGACGCTGGAAAAGCAGCGTCTCGACACCGCCGTCAACAACATGACGCAGGGCCTGTTGCTGTTCGATGCGAAGCGGCAGCTCATCATCTGCAACAGGCGATACCTCGAAATGTACGGCCTGTCGGCCGATGTCGTGAAGCCGGGTTGCAGCTTCCGCGAGGTGATCGCCCATCGCAAGGAGACCGGCTCGTTCGTCGGCGACATCGACCACTACGTCGAGATGGTGCTGCGCGACATCGCGCACCGCAACGTCATGGTCATCTCGACGCCCGACGGGCGCTCGATCCAGGTCGTCAATGAACCGGTGGCTGACGGCGGATGGCTGGCGACCCATGAAGACATCACCGAGCGACGGCGCGCCGAGGAGCGCATCACTCACCTCGCCCATTACGACTCGTTGACCGATTTGCCGAACCGCACCCTGTTCCACGAGCGGCTCAAGCGCGAATTGTCTTACGTCGCGCCGAACCGGCCACTGGCAGTGCTCTATATCGACATCGACGAATTCAAGAGCGTCAACGACTCGCTCGGCCACATGATCGGCGACGAACTCCTGAAATCGGTCGCGGCCAGCCTCGCCGCCTGCACGCGGAGATCCGATTTCGTGGCCCGGCTCGGCGGCGACGAATTCGCCATCGTGCAGACCGGGATCGATGATATCGACGAGTGATGAAGCTCGTCAGCCGCATCTTCGAGGCGATCCGCTCGCCCTATCAATGCCTCGGCCACCAGGTCACCACCGACGCCAGCATCGGCATTGCGCTTGCGCCGCAAGACGGATCCGATATCGACCAGATCCTGAAGAACGCGGATCTGGCGATGTACGCCGCCAAGGCCGCCGGCCGCCGCACCTATCGCTTCTTCGAACCGGACATGGAAGCCGAGGTCCGTGCGCGCCGCGGCCTGGAAATGGACCTGCGCCAGGCGCTCGTGGACGGCGGCTTCGAGGTTTATTACCAGCCATGTCTGAGCCTGCAGACCAACGCGATCACCGGCTGCGAGGCGCTGGTGCGCTGGCGCCATCCGCAGCGCGGCATGATTTCGCCCGCCGAGTTCGTGCCGCTCGCAGAGGACACCGGCCTGATCAACCAGATCGGCGAATGGGTGCTCACCACCGCCTGCAAGGAGGCCGCGACCTGGCCCGGCGATGTCAGGCTCGCGGTCAACGTCTCGCCGATTCAATTCAGGAGCGGCACGCTGGCGCTGAAGGTGATGGCGGCGCTCGCCGCATCGGGCCTCGCGGCGAGCCGGGTGGAGCTTGAGATTACCGAGGCCGTGCTGATCCGCGACGACGAGGCGGCACTTGCGGTTCTGCACGACCTTCATGCCATCGGGGTCCGCATCGCACTTGACGATTTCGGCACCGGCTATTCCTCGCTGAGCTATCTGCAGCGTTTTCCGTTCGACAAGATCAAGATCGACCGCTGCTTCATCACCGATATCGCCGAGCCGCAAGGTTCGTCCTGTATTGTGGAGGCGGTGGTGAACATCGCCGCCGAACGCCACATGACGACGACGGCCGAAGGCGTCGAGACCGAACAGCAGCGCGACTTGCTGCGCGAACTCGGCTGCTCGGAAATGCAAGGCTATTTGTTCAGCGCGCCGCAGCCGGCGGCGGAGATCAGGCCGCTGTTGTCAAAATACCAGCCGTGCCCTGAAGCAGCGCGCCCGGTCCGCCCGCGCAAGCGCAAGGATGAGGCGCGTTCGGCGTAGATTCGTTCGTTACTTGTCACCGTCATTGCGAGGAGCGAAGCAATCCATCTCTCCACCGGTGCGTAGGGAGAAATGGATTGCTTCGCTCCTCGCAATGACGTGGAGAGCAAGTGAAGACCCGTTATCGGCGTGAATCTCTTGCGGCCTGTGCTCTCTTGTTCGCCTGTGACACCCGCCCAATTGTTGACCGCGGGAGCTTGACACTTCGTCGGCGACTTGGAATCGGCTTCTTGCCTTCATGAGAAGTTGGCTCATTTGTCGGGCGGGAGAATTGCTGTGCTCTACGAAGAGAAAGCGCTCGCCGGGCCGCTTCTCCCAGCTCCCTCCGCGCCTCAAATTTTTGGACGCGTGCGAGCTCCTTGTTAACCCGCTTCAGGGCAGCGACGAAAACCTGCTTGCGACGGAGAGAATGCTCGGCAGTCCCCGAAACGCTTTGGCCGCGCGGCTCGGCGGTGCCTTTGCTGATCCGGCGCCGCTGGAAGGCGAGCGTACGCTCCTTGTCCCGAAGTTTTCTGAGCGATGATTTCAGGTTTTCAAGTGTCGCGCGATCCACGTCACCAATTTCGGGGTGATGAGAGGTCTGTATGAGCGCTTTCTCATCGTGATTCAGGATACTTAGCTCGAACTTGCAGGGTGCAGACATATGACACCTCATACATGCAATTTGTTGCCTTCCCGTCGCTGCGCTACCGACCCTGCCAATCATATCCACGGTGCGTTTCCAAGGCTCTCACGATAGCTTGAAGAATTACGGTGACGCTCCTGGACTGATACACGCCAGTCTGCTGACCCGGGCTTCCGCGGCCCCGCCGCCATCAACGCGGCGTTGACGCGTCCGCTTGATGCGGACTGCTTCTCCTCGATCGCGATGTTTCTGTTGTTGGGGGCGGATACGATTCAATTTCCGAACGCCTGTGATTACGGCGCAACATGCGGGGGAATTATCACCTCTGGTGGCACCTGCCTCGATTGACATGCCGCGCTGTTTTGAAGGTAAGTACGGAGTGCAATCGGAGCGATGTGACGCGGCTCGCGACATGGATCGAGCGGCGAGCGTGAGAGGGAGGCGGGTCAGTTGTCGATGCGGCCACGCCTGAACTCCTGGTTGCGCAACTCCCGGTTGTATTTTGGCGGCGTCTGTCTCGCGGCGGCATCGTTGCCGGCCGCGGCGCAATCCACCTGGACCGGTGCCGCATCCAGCAATTGGTTCGACGCAAGCAACTGGACGAACGGCGTTCCGGTCGCTGGCGGGGGAACGGCAAGGGTCGACGCAACTACACCCAATGCTCCAGTGGTGAATGCGCCCGGTGCTGCCGCGGAAGTCATTGCGGTCGGCATCAACGCCGTGGGCGCGCTCACCATTACGGGAGGCGGTACGCTAAGCAGTGTCGATGGCCATATCGGCTACCCCTTCTCTCGTGGCACGGTGGCGGTGACCGGTCCCGGATCCAACTGGAGCAATTCCCAGACCCTTGACATCGGCTTCTTCGGCGCAGGGACGCTCACCATCGAGAGCGGTGGGACGGTGAGCACCATGAACGGCTATCTGGGCACGGCTCCCGGCGCCGAGGGCACGGTGACGGTGACCGGCGCCGGCTCCACCTGGACCAACAGCGGAAATCTCTTCGCCGGCAGGGCCGGCACGGGCACGCTCACGATCGCGGACGGCGCAACGGTGAGCAGCGTGGACGGCTATATCGGAGACCTCGATAGCGCCCGCGGAACCATGACGGTGACCGGCGCGGGATCCACCTGGACCAATTCCGGAAATCTCTTCGTCGGAGATGCCGGCACAGGCACGCTTGCCATCGCGAATGGCGGAATGGTGAGCAATACGGACGGCTATCTCGGCCGCAGCGCTTTCTCTTCTGGCACGATGACGGTGACCGGCAACGGCTCCACCTGGATCAATTCCGGAAATCTCTTCGTCGGCAGTGCCGGCACAGGCACGCTCACCATCGCGGATGGCGCAACGGTGAGCAGCGTGAACGGCAATGTCGGCGCCGTCTCTAGCGGCCACGGAAGCACAACGGTGACCGGCGCGGGATCCACCTGGACCAACTCCGGAAATCTCTTCGTCGGGGATGACGGCACGGGCACGCTCACCATCGCGAATGGCGGATCGGTGAGCAATACGGACGGCTATCTTGGACGCAGCGCTCTGTCTCATGGCACGGCGACGGTGACCGGCGCCGGCTCTGCCTGGATCAACAGCGGAAATCTCGTCATCAGCGATGCCGGCACAGGCATGCTGACCATCGCGGCCGGCGGCGGGGTGAGCGGCGCAATCGGCATCATCGGCAACGACACCGGCTCCCGCGGCACGGTGACGGTGACCGGCGCGGGCTCCGCCTTGACCAACAGCGGAAATCTCTTCGTCGGCAACGCCGGCACGGGCGCGCTCACTATCGCGGACGGCGGCCGGGTGAGCAACGCGATCGGTTTCGTCGGTTTCGTCGCCGGTTCGCAAGGGTTCATGACGGTGACTGGCGCCGGCTCGGCCTGGAGCAACAGCTCCTCCCTCACGATCGGCGGCGGCGGCACGGGCATACTCGCCATCGAGAATGGCGGAGCCGTGAGCAACACGTCCGCAATTGTCGGGTCGGCCAATGGCTCGCAAGGGAGCGTGACGGTGACGGGCGTTGGCTCCACCTGGACCAATTCCTCACAGCTCTCGATCGGCACCTTCGGCGTCGGGTTGCTCGCTGTCGCAAGCGGCGGGACGATCAGCAGCACATATGGGATCCTCGGCGACTTTGCCGGCGCGCAGGGCACGGCCACGGTCGCGGGCGCCGGCTCTGCCTGGGTCAATTCCCTGGACCTTTACGTCGGCAACGCCGGTACGGGTTCGCTCGCGATTTCGAACGGCGGCACGGTGAGCAATGCGAACGGCTACGTTGGTGACGACACCAGCTCGCAAGGCACGGTGACAGTGACGGGTCCGGGCTCGGCCTGGAACACCAGTGCCTCCCTCACAATTGGCGTCAGCGGCACTGGCGTGCTCGCCATCGACAATGGTGGATCCGTGAGCAGCGCGTCCGCGATCATCGGATCGGCCATTGGCTCGCAAGGAACCGTGGCGGTGACGGGCGCCGGCTCGACATGGACCAATTCCGGAGACCTCCATCTCGGATTCGACGGCACCGGAACGCTCACCGTCGCGGCGGGTGCAACGGTGCACACCGGCACCGCGCATGTGGCAAGCCAGGCCGGCTCGCGCGGCACGCTGAACATCGGTGCGGCGGCAGGCAGTCCGGCGGCGGCCGCCGGCACGCTCGACGCGGCAAGCGTCGCATTCGGCGCTGGCACTGGCACGATCAACTTCAATCATACGTCCGCCAACTACGTGTTTGGGTCGACGATGACCGGCAATGGCAGCGTCGACGTGCTGTCCGGCACCACCATCCTGACGGCTGCCAACAGCTACACGGGTCCCACGACTGTCAACGGCGCCACGCTCATCGTGAACGGCTCGATCGCCTCGTCACCGCTGACGGTGGATGGCGGCGGTCTTGTCGGGGGCACCGGTCTTCTTGGCGCAACGACCATCGGTGCCGGCACGCTCTCGCCCGGCAACTCGATCGGCACCATCACGGTACAGGGCAATCTCATGCTGTCGGCGGCCTCGACCTACCTGCTCGAGATTGCGCCGACGAGTGCCGATCGCACCGATGTCACGGGCGCGGCGCAGCTCGCCGGTGCCTTGCGTGTGGTCACAGCGCCCGGGACCTACGCACCGGGCACCACCTACACGATTCTCACGGCGACGGGCGGCATCGCCGGCACGTTCGACAGCGTGACTTCCAATCTCACGTCGTCCGCCTTCATAACGCCGACCGTGTCCTACAATGCCGACCACGTACTCTTCACCCTCGCACGCACGGCATTCGCGAGCGTCGGCTGGACGCGCAACCAGATTGCCACCGGCACCGGCGTCGACTCGCTGGGCTTCGGCAATCCCATCTTCAATACGGTGCTCTACGGCACGGCCGCGCAGGCGCGGCAGGCGTTCGATGCAGGGCCAGTTGCATGCGAGTACGGCGGGCGTGCTCGTCGACGAATCGCGCGATCTGCGCGACGCAGTGCTCGGCCGCCTGCGCCAGGCGTCCTTCGACAACGCGGCAGGCGGGACGACGTCGCGTGCTGCCCGCCCGGTGGCCCTTGCGGGGACCGTGCCGGAGACGAAGACGCACTCGTCCCGCCTGACCTTCTGGGCGCAGGGACTCGGCGCGCGCGGTCGCATCGACGGCGACGGCAATGCGGCAGCGGTCGGTCGCCACCACGCTGGCGCCGTCGCGGGGCTCGATGGCGCCGTTGATGACTGGCGCTTCGGCTTTGCGGCGGGCTATTCGGACTCAGCGGTCGGCGTGGACGCGCGCGCGAGCTCGGCCTCGGTCGAGAGCGGCCACGCGGCGTTCTACGGCGCGGGCAGTGCCGGCGCCTGGAGCGTGCGCGCCGGCATGGCCTATTCGTCCCACCAGATCGACACCACCCGTACCATCGCGTTTCCGGGCTTCGTCGATCGCGCGTCGGCCGCCTATCATGGCGGCACCACCCAGGTGTTTGGCGAGGTTGGCTACGGTGTCGGACTCGGCCCGGTCGCGCTCGAGCCGTTCGCAGGGGCTGCCTGGGTGCAGGCGAGGACGAGCGGTTTCACGGAGAAGGGCGGCGTCGCGGCGCTCACGGGTGCGCGCGACCGCGAAGAGGCGGGCTTCGCGACGCTTGGCACGCGTCTCGCCACCAGCGTGGCGGTCGGGGGAATGACGCTGGCGCCGCGCCTCTCCGCTGCCTGGCAGCACGTGCTCGGTGACGTGACGCCGGTCACCACCCTCTCCTTCGCGGGCGGAAGCACTGCCTTCGAGATCGCGGGCGCGCCGCTGGCGCGCGACAGCGCGCTCCTCGAAGCCGGCGCTGACCTGTATCTCAATGCGCAAACCACGCTCGGCATTCTCTACCAGGGCCAGGTCGCACGCAACGCCGAAGACCACGCCGTGCGAGGCCGCCTCGCCGTGAGATTTTGACACGTTAATGAGACACGGCAATTTCTGTGACAGAGCTGCAGCAAGTAGCCCGCATGAGCACCGCGATATGCGGGGATAAACCAAACCCGGACTCGACTCGCTCATCCGAGCTACGCTTGCTGCGACGTCTAGAGTCGCGCCTTTTGTGCGAGCGGCACCCGAAAAGTCCTGAAGCCTTCGATATCGGGAAACCCCTCTGCTGCTTCGCGCGAAGCGAATGTCAGAACCGCGGCCGGGACTTCGCCGTTGATCAGCCGGTCGATCGCGCCGGCTTTTGCTTCGCTGAACTGGACTTCCGCGGCTCCCGCCGCCATGAACGCAGCGCTGACACGTCCGCTCGATGCGGACTGCTTCTCCTCGATCGCAATGCTCATGTTGTTCAGGTCGGACAGCGAATCGATCTCCGGACGTGCCAGCACAAGCGCGACCAGATCCGGGTCGTCTGGCGCTACGGATGCCGCTTTGTCGCTATCGCTCACGTCGGCTGGCGCTGCTTCCGGATTGTCCGATTTGTTGGCCGCTTCCCTCCCCGTCCCGATCGCCGTGACGAGATCGGCCATTCCCGTCGCTTCCACAAGCTGCTGCTGTATGGTTCGAGAGACCGGAGCGGGAGCAACGCCGGCCGAGGGAGGCAACGCAGTCGCCTCGGGCGTAGCAGGCGTCGCGGCGATCTCAAGCGTGGCCGGCGGCGGCAGGGTGACCTCGGATTTGACCTCCGATTTCCCCTCCCACTTGGGAGTCTCCACCTCCGACTTGGGAGTCTCCGCAGGCTGCGACGCAGCGACGGCGGCTGTCTGACCGGGCTCGGGGCTATCAGGGATTTCCAATTTGCGCTCCGGCGGTTGGCCAGCCGCGACTGCGTTTTCGCGAGCCACTGGCGCCGTGACAGCCGGAATGTTCTTCCCGGCTGCTGCGAGCGCGGGAGCGGCGGCCTTCTTGGCGGTTGGCGGCCTCGTATTGGAGGCCGCCTTGCTGCCGCGCGGCGCAGTGCGGGAAACAGGTGCGCCCTGCCTCGCTACGCGTGCGGGACTGGCGTGTTCTGGTCTTGCTGTTTCGGCCTCAGCCGGCACCGCGATATCAGTTTCGCGAACCGCGCGGTGCCGGGCAGACAATGCCTGATCAGACCAGGTCATGTAGGACTGGCACGTGCGGTTGCACGGCAGCCCGTCGATATAAACGATGTCGGGAGAATCCAGCGGATTGGCCTGCAGGGCTCCACTCGAACCAAGGGACAAGATCAGGGCCGGCAAAATCCATCTTCTCGACATGACTGCTCCGTTCGAACGCGCGTGGTGTTCGACGCGAGCTACGAATGGATGGAGATGAGGTTTCAAAAAACGGTCATGTTTTCCGGATCGCTACGCGACGCATAATACGCGCTGCTTGAAGCATAATACGCGCTGATTGTTTCCGTCATTGCGAGCCACGCCCGGTCGGCCCAAAGCGCCGCCGGGTGCCTCGCAGTGACGCAGCGGTTCTGAGTTTAGTTCGGCACCGCCCGCTTCGCGGCCGTGACTGCATTTGCATTCACGGTGCCGCCGCGCAGCAGGTTGAACGCGGCGTTGAGCGCCTTGTCGTCCTTTTCGTTCGGCGGGACGTAAGCTTGCGAGCCGGTCTGCTCGGCGCCGTCGGCGGCGAGGTGGCCGCGCATCGAGGCTTCGCCCTTCAGCTCGGCGCGGCCCTTGAGTTCATCGGGCACGTCCTGCAGCACCTCGACGTCGGGCGCGATGCCCTGGGCCTGGATCGAGCGGCCCGACGGCGTGAAGTAGCGCGCCGTGGTCAGCGCCAGCGCGCCGTTACCCTGTCCGAGCGGAATGATGGTCTGCACCGAGCCCTTGCCGAAAGTGCGCGTGCCGATCAGCGTGGCGCGCTTGTGGTCGCGAAGCGCGCCGGCCACGATCTCGGACGCTGAAGCCGAGCCGCCGTTGATCAGCACCACCAGCGGCTTGCGCTTGGTGATGTCGCCGCCGCGCGCGGTGAAGCGCTGGGTTTCCTCCGAAGTGCGGCCACGCGTCGAGACCACCTCGCCCCGGCTTATGAAGGCGCTCGACACCGACACCGCCTGATCGAGCAACCCGCCGGGATTGTTGCGGAGGTCGACGACATAGCCCGTTAGTTTTTCCGGCGGAATTTCCTTCGAGATGCTGGCGATGGCTTTCTTCAAGCCGTCGGTGGTTTGCTCGTTGAAACGGGTGATCCTGATGTAACCGATGTCGCCGCCGTCTGTCTTGAAGCGGACCGGCCGCACCCGGATGATCTCGCGCACGATGGCAACGTCGATCGGCGCGGCGGCCCCCTTGCGCACGACCTTGAGGCGGATCTTGCTGTTGGCGGGGCCCTTCATCCGGCCCACCGCCTGTTCGAGGGTCATGCCCTGGATGACCTCGTCGTCGATCTGGGTGATCACGTCGCCTGACAGCATGCCGGCCTTGGCCGCGGGCGTATCGTCTATCGGCGTGACCACCTTGACGAGGCCGTCTTCCATCGTGACCTCGATGCCGAGCCCACCGAACTCGCCATGGGTGGTCTCCTGCATGTCGCTCCAGCCCTTCTCATTCATGTATCTTGAATGAGGATCGAGCGCCGAGATCATGCCGTTGATGGCGCCTTCCATCAGCTTGGAATCGTCCGGCTTCTCGACGTAGCTGGTCTTGATCCGCTCGAACACGTTGCCGAACAAATTGAGCTGGGTGTAGGTGTCGGAACGGGCCGCAGCCTTTGCCGCGGCCACCAGATGCGCGCCTTGAGGTCCGATCACGAGGGCGGTCAGACACGCGCCCGTCACCGTGCCGAGAAGAAAGGCAAAATTCCTGCGCATCGTGGGGCGTCCCTCTATCTCTACGGACGCCCACACCATCCCTGTGAATCGGCGCCCCTGTCCCGGCCCCGCCAACTCACAATGGCTTTTTGGTCGGATCAAGGCACGCCGACCCGGGGCAATACGGTCGCTTTCAGAGTCTGAATGAAATCATCACGTTAGATAGGGAATTCGTCATGCCCGGGCTTGCCGATATCTTCTACTTTGCAGCCCCTTCGGCGGAGTTGGCCTTTGACTTCGCTGCCGGCGCCTTAGCCGCCGCTTTCGGTGGTGTGCTGTCGCCGCGCATCGTCCCCCAGGGGTCCGAACTCTTCTGCTGCTCGGGGATGTTGCCGAGCGATCTCCGGTAGGCCCGCTCGGCCTCCTTCTCGGCCGCGATTTGCGACGGCGTCTTGGGCTTGTCCTCCTCGCCATATTTGGGGGGACCTTGTTGTTGGGCGGCAGCGGATCCGGCCAATAAGGCGATCACGGCGACAGCGCCCAGGATTCTGCCAACAACATGCATGCGACTACTCCCTGAAAATTGGCCCCAAGCAACTGGCCCCAAGAAATTGGCCCAAGCCTTAGCACAGCCTGCGTATGGGCTTAAGCGCCGGATTGGGCTCCGACGCAAATCGCCGTGGCCGTTGCCGAGGCCGATCCGGTTTTGTAAACGACTGCCATGAATTCGCCGCCAGCGCCCCATTCCGTCGATGCCTTGCTGTTCGACCTCGGCCGTGTCGTGCTCGACATCAGTTTCGATCAGGTAATGACTTGCTGGGCGGGGCATGCCGGCTGCGCGCCTGCCGACCTCGCCGGACGCTTTGTGGTGGACGACAGTTTCAAGCACCACGAGACCGGCCGGATCGACGATGCGGCGTTCTTTGCGAGCCTGCGCCAATCGCTCGGCATCGGCATCACCGACGCACAGTTCCTGGAAGGCTGGAACGCGATCTTCACCGGCGAAATGCCCGGAATTTCGCCGCTCCTGGCGCGCGCAGCAAAACGCCTGCCACTCTATGCTTTTTCCAACACCAATCCGGCCCATGTTACGCATTTTTCGCAGGCCTATACGGATGTGCTCGGCCATTTCCGTCAGATATTCCTCTCCTCCAGCATCGGTTTGCGCAAACCCGACGCCGAAGCCTATGATCATGTGGTAAAAGCGATCGGCGTGCCGGCGTCGCGGATCCTGTTCTTCGACGACTCGGCTGCCAATATCGAAGGTGCGCGGGCGCGCGGCCTTTCTGCCATCCACGTGACATCGACGGATGACGTGGCGAGGGCACTGACCGCACTTGGAATTTGAGGGAGGTCCGCCCGTGGCGTTGATGCCGGTTGCCGATGCATTGTCTGCCATCCTTACGGGCGCCGATCCCCTGTCCGAAGAAATGGTGGCGCTCGATGAGGCGTATCACCGCATTCTCGCACGCGACGTCGCCGCGCGGCGGACGCAGCCGCCGCAGGCGATGTCCGCGATGGACGGCTATGCGGTGCGCGCGGCTGACGCCGCCGATGTCGGCGCACGGCTGAAGGTGATCGGCGAGGTTGCCGCAGGCCGACCATTCGAGCGGAAGGTCGGCCCGCGCGAAGCGGTGCGGATCTTTACCGGCGGCGTGATCCCCGATGGCGCCGACGCTGTCATCATCCAGGAAGACACTGGCGTCGACGGCGATCATATCACCATCACGGAAGCTGCCGTTCCGGGGCGGCATATCCGCGCCGCGGGCGTAGATTTCCGCGAAGGCGACGTCCTCCTCAAACGCGGGCGCCGCCTCACCGACCGCGACCTCTCGCTCGCCGCCGGCATGAACTACCCGGAACTTACGGTGCACCGCCGCCCGAAAGTAGCGATGCTGGCAACCGGCGACGAACTGGTGATGCCAGGCGCAACCCCCAGCCCTGGCCAGATCGTCTATTCCAACGGCTACAGCTTGCGGGCGCTGGCGCGCGCCGAAGGGGCAGAAATCATCGACCTCGGAATCGCCGCCGACACCGTCGCCGCGACCACGGAAGGCATCCGCCGTGCCCGCAAGGCCGACGCGGACATCCTGATCACCCTGGGCGGCGCTTCGGTCGGAGACCACGATCTCGTCAAGCGGTCGCTTGAGGCCGAGGGCGTCGCCATGGCGTTCTGGCGGATCGCGATGCGGCCGGGCAAGCCGATGATGCATGGCAGGCTGGGCGCGATGCGGGTGATCGGCCTGCCCGGCAATCCCGTCTCCTCCTATGTCTGCGGCTTCCTGTTTCTGGTACCGCTGATTCGCGCCTTATCGGGCCGCGACACGATCCATCACCGGCGCGAAAACGCCCTCCTCGGCCGCGATCTCGCCGCCAATGATCAGCGCGAAGATTATCTTCGCGCCCGCCTCGAAGCGCGCGACGACGGCACGCTGGTTGCCATGCCGGTGAACCATCAGGACTCGTCGCTATCAGGTAATCTCGCTGCAGCACGGGTGCTTGTGATACGTCCGCCGTTCGCGCCGGCTGCCGCAAAGGGCTCGCGCTGCGAACTGCTCCGGCTGCCGGAATGACGCCTGGAACGGCGCTCCAACAGCACCTTGGACCGGAACCGCAATGCGTTCACCTGAAATTAAGTGGTTGCGGAACACATATCGAACATATAGTGTCCGTTCATGATTTGTTTCGACTGCTAGTGTCTTTGATCGAGAGTTTGGGGACTCGACGATCTGGGCGCTGAAAAATTCGGAACGAGACGACGCCAACCGGGGGATTGCTCGCGATGCTTACGCGCAAACAGTACGAACTTCTGCGTTTCATCAATGAACGGCTGAAAGAGGCCGGCGTGCCGCCCTCCTTCGACGAGATGAAGGACGCGCTCGATCTGCGCTCGAAATCCGGAATCCACCGCCTCATCACGGCACTGGAGGAGCGTGGCTTCATCCGTCGCCTGCCCAACCGCGCCCGCGCCATCGAAGTCATCAAGCTGCCCGAGCTCGCAGCCGCCGCCAACAGCCGCCGCGGCTTCACGCCGAGCGTCATCGAGGGTACACTCGGCAAACGCACGGTGAGCGCGCTGGCCGCCGAGGACGACGGCAATCGCCCGGTCGCCGTGCCTGTCATGGGCCGGATTGCTGCCGGTACGCCGATCGAGGCGCTGCAGACCCGCAGCCACACCATCAGCGTACCGCCTGATATGCTCGGCTCCGGCGAACATTACGCGCTCGAAGTGCGCGGCGATTCCATGGTGGACGCGGGCATTCTCGACGGTGACATGGCGCTGATCCAACGCAACGAGACCGCCGACACCGGCGACATCGTCGTGGCGCTGATCGACGAGGAGGAAGCGACGCTGAAGCGTTTCCGCCGCCGCGGCGCCTCGATTGCGCTCGAGCCCGCCAACGCAGCCTATGAAGTCCGCATCCTGCCGCCAAACCGGGTCCGGATTCAGGGCAAGCTGATCGGACTGTACCGCAAATACTGACCCGTTATGCCGTCCGGGCCGTGACGGAAAAAGAGCCCCGGCCCGCGGCCGGGGTTTTTTGTTGCGCGTTTGGAACCAACGCCCGTTAGCGCGTTTGTGAATGTGGCGCAGCGCGCCAGTCGCAGAATTGCCCAGAAACGAGAAAAGGCTCTGCGCCATGTCCACTCTGATAGAGGCCTGTGCCTCTTCTAGACACGGGTCAGCTATCTCAAACGAGGGAGCCATCCGATGTGTGACTATAGCCTGCATGCTGTGGCTACGCGGCCTGCCGTGGTCGGCGAAACGCTGATCACCACGACGTTCCGCGGTACATCGACCCGCGGCTTTGCGTCGGAACGCGAGCCTGCAGTGGCGGTCTGCATGCTTCCCGGCACCGAACTGGCGTTCGCTGAGGACGTCAAATACGACAACCGGTGGATCTGGACTCGAACCACCGACTGGCGGGTCGGCAAGTTCAATCAAATCGACCCCCATATCTCCGACCGTCACCATGACGCGATCGAATTTCCCGACGGAAGCCATGTGCTGGTGACGCAGCTTTGCGAAGGCCAGCGCGCGACCGTGTTGCAACTGCCGGTGGTCCAGACCGGTGGCGAACATGCGCCGAAGGTGACGGAAGCGCCTCCGGCCGAATCGATCGTGACCGGATAAACGCCCACGCGCATATGATCCGCCGGTCCAGGCCGGCGGATCATGGTGGTACATTTTCGGAACTTGGCACCGCAGGGGGGCAGTCGGTGGTCAACAAGGTAACGTGGCAAAAAGCCGGGCGCGTCACTGAGCCCGGGCGGTACATGTTCAGGTACGGCTGGCTCACCATCACAGCCGAAGATCTCGCAATCTGGCAGCAATTCCCCGACGCATCGTTCACGCTGGTCGCTTTGCCGTCAGCGCCCGATGCACCCGAGGAATTCCATCTCGGCGCGTTCGAAATACCAGCCAAACCCACGGTCGACGAGCACTGACGCCCGTCTACTCCTCCGCCTGAAGGTCTGCCTCGGCCGGCGTGGCATCGACGCTGCGCGGTGGCACGACGCGCGGCGCCAGCACGGTGGTGTCGGCCTCGCTCTCGTCAGCTATGGCCGGCGACCAAGGCCGGTCGATCCCCCTCGGCTTGACCGCCTCGACGACAAATCCCTCGCGGCTACGCCGCAACGCCATGGCACCTTGGCGCCGCAGCCGTTCGGCATCGATAATCGAAGCCGCGCATGATGCGGGCGCCTGCCGCAGCGTCACAATGATTGCCGCGCGCTCGCAATCGTCCGAAAATGCCTCGGGCCTGAGCGCCTGCGCGATCAGGCCGCCGCCGGCGGATTGCACCACGCAGCCAAGATCGTCGCATGAGACGCCTGACGTGAGCGAGGCGTCAGCCGCCGTCCGTGCGTCCGCATCCGCCGCCAGCCACTCCTTCAAGAGGAAGACGTCTCGAGACCCTTTGGCCGCATGCATCAAATGCAGCCGGCCATCCTGGCCGCGCACCCCGACATTGCGTCCGTCCGCGGAAATCAGGATATCCGGCGGCGGCACCCTCGCCGCCCAAAGCGCCGCTGACAGCACCAGCGCCGCACCCGACCAGCGCAGCGGCGTTCGCAACAGGCCGAGCAGGATGATGCCGAGGCTCGCTGCAATCAGCGGGCCGATGCCGAAGGCCGGCACCCGGCCGACCGCGCCGGGTAACGCCGCGACCCACTGCGTCACCGCAATCATCCAGTCGATGCCGAGCCCCATGACCGCCCAGAACAGTCGATCGAAGCCGAACGGCATCGCGACGAGGCCGAGCAAGCCCGCCGGCATCACCAGCGCGGAGACCACCGGCATCGCCGCGAGGTTTGCCAGCACGCCGTAAGGCGTGACCCGGTGAAAGTGAAAGGCGGCGTAAGGCATGGTCGCAAGCCCCGCCACCAACGAGGCCAGCAACAGCATCGTGACTTCGCGGCCGCCCCACAGCGCCACGCGCGCCGTTGCGGTATGATCCGCCGTCGCGAACAGGCGCGGCATGCCGGTCTGCACCAGCGCCACCAGCCCCAACGTCGCCGCAAACGACATCTGAAAGGTTTGACGCTTGTTGCAATATCGTTTGGAAAATGAGTGACTTAGACGACCTTCCGAACCTGAGTCCGGGACTTTTTCCGGGACTTTGCGACGCGCTCGACAGCGGCGGCGACATCCTCGTCCAGCACATGGGCGTAGCGCAGGGTCGATTTGATGTCCCGATGATTCATTGCCTTCTGCACCAGCTTCAAATTCCCGCTATCGCGCAGAAGCTTGGTGCCGAAATCGTGACGGTAGTCGTGGAAGCGGAAGTTGGTCACACCGGCGGAGGTCCGAATGCGCTGCCAAGCTGACTTGGTGCCGTTGTAGGTGAGCTGGTAGCGCTGACCGCGCACGATGCCCAGCCGTCGGTTCCCATACTTCGCGACGTAGGTGAACACGAATTCCGGATGCTGCCCCTGCAACGGGAAGAGGATCTCGCGGATCGCGTCGGTGATCGGAAAGACCACTCTCCGGCCGCCTTTACCGGTCCTGACGATCTGTCGGGTGCCAAAGTTCACCTCAGACCAGCGCAACGTCACACATTCCTTAAACCGCATGCCACACGCCCGAGCGAAGGCAAAGAACGGCTCGTAATCAGCGCGCATTGCCTCATCAAGGGACGTTGCTTCGCTGTCCATCAGCTCGCGCACCCGCTCCTCTGGCTCCGGCAGATAGAGCTCGCCCCACTTCGGTTCGTTCTCAAAGACGGCGCGCTCTGCCTTCGCGAAGCGAAAGAGCCGCTGCAGGACAGCGGTCACGGAGCGGTTTACAGTAGCGTTCGCGATCAGCGGCAACGCCCGCTCTTCCTCTTTGGTCCTTTTGCCGCGGCGCGAGACACGGTGACCGCGGCGCCACGATACCATGTTCTTCGCCTTGTAATGGTCGATATCCGTGAGCGGCGTCGCCTCGCCGAAATAATTCACCAAGCGTTCGAGGTTCGTCCAGGTCGCGTCCGGCTCGGCGTCGTATTGCGCCTCGTCATTCCACAGCCGCACCACGACGTCGCCGATCAGGAGAGATGTCTGCGATCGCTTGGTCGCCTTGATTAGCTTCTTGGCCTTCTCTCGCTCTGCAGACTCGAATTTTTCTGCTTCTTTTCGAGTCGTGCTTTCTGTAGAGCCGCAAAACCGACGACCACGGAGCTGGAAGTCATAGTGATAGAACGGCGACTTCTTGGGCTTGTAGACTGACATGCTTCCCGCCTCCGGCGCCGCTCGATGAAGCCATGAATGTCTGCCTCGGTGAACCGCCGCCGAGGCCGCTTCGAGCCACGCCCCACAAAAATGTAGGCAATCTCGCCATCGTGGACCAAGGCGGCGAGCTGATCAACGGTGATACTGAGCCGTTCTGCGGCCTCTTTTGGGGTCAGCAATGGAGTGCCGAAGGGAAGCCGCGCGTCGTCGACGTAAACGGTCACAGCATCGCCTCCGCTTTCGGCAACATCCATTTGGCCGGCTCGACCAGATGGCCGTAGGAGGGCTTCCACTCGAAAAAGCCAAGCTGGCCGGTGGCCGGGATCGGCGTCAGCGGCACCGGATTGGCCAGCACGAGGCCGATTGTGCCAAAGAACCATGGGCTATGGCTCTTGCGGACGATATCGACGAGCTCGACGGCGCCGATGATGCCGCCGCGCAAGAGCTCATGGGCCGGCGGGCAGTAGCCGTGGATCTTGGTGATGTACTCGGCGGCGTGCTGGTATTCGGCCCGGGTCATGCCGCTGGCGGCGTGGACGCAGAACGCCTTGATCCGCTTGGCGTCCAAGTAGGCCGGGTTGTGGGCGTGCCACGAGCGGTTTTCGATGTTCTTGCCGGCGTAGATGATTGCCCAAGCCCACGGCTGGCGCACCGAGAGTGCGAATTTCGGGATCTCAGCGGAAGTCCGTTCGTCTGTCATGCCGCCTTTGCCCCCTGCCAAAGCGCGTTGTAGGAAATGTGTTGCGTGCTCTCGACCTTGCGGAGCAGGTCGGACCGATGGGTGCCCGGGATCACTTCCTCGCAGAGCAAGGCCAGCGCGGCGTCCATGAAGTGCTTGAACTCTTCAGGGTCCATGGCGTCGAACGAGGTCGATTTGACCGTCGTCAGCATCTGCCCGCCGATGAAGTGAAGGCTCTCGACGTATCCGAGCTTCACCTTGAGGGCCAGGTGTAGCTCGGTCGCGTTCTGATACAGATCCTGATGCTCGACGACTTCGCGCAGCACAGCCCAATAGAACTTGTTCTGGATGACGGAGCGCGGGTTGACGCGCGTCAGCTTGGCCAGGAAGGGTTTCTTGGAAAGGCCGTTGATGAGTTCCTCGTCGCCGGGCGTGACCGGTGCGAGCGCGATGCGACGATCAATGATCGTTGGCAGGATGAGGGCCTGGATTGCCATCAAGCGACCCTCGGCATTTCGCTGTATTCGGAGCGGTCGAGGACGCGACCGGCCGCCTTCTTGCCGACGTTGCGCATCGCCACCAGCCGCTCGCCGTGGAAGCCGATGCCTCCTGCGAGGTTATGAAAGCGGGTCGCGCCGAGGCCCATCTGGTTGTCAACCTGGGGCACATTCCGCCAGTCCGGATCGTCGCGGTCGCGGTCGTAGAACGGGATCCACGCGCCCCACTGCTTGAAGAAGAACGGTACGCCAGCCCGGTCGCACTGATCGCGCAGAGAGCGCACCCAATCCGGGTGCATCGGGCGAGCGCCGTCACCGCTCTCGCCGCCGACAATCACCCAACTGACCGTGGCGCCTCCAAACTCTTCGTCATCCTCAACCGCAACATCACACTCGAGCGCGCTGCGATGATCTTCGTAACCGTCGCCTTTGGTCACGATGTCCTCGAGGTCGATCGGCCCCAGCAACGGTTCGGCCGAGATGAATCGCACCGCCGCCGGCGTCCTGAGCAGATCCGGAATCCGTTCATTGGCTTCCTGCTGGCGCTCGGTCGAGACGCCGGCCCAGACGTTCGGGAGAGGCCACTCTGCCCAAAAATGCTTATCGCGCGACATCTCCCGCGCCAGAAGCGACGCGTGCATCTCCGCTCGTCGGCATCCGTGATGCCCTGCCCAGCGGGTGGTCATGTACTCCCGCATCCGCTTCGCGCGTTTTGTCAGCACCTGATAAGTATGCTGCGGGGTCAGCGCCATGACGGCGAACACCTTGTCGATCCACTCGTCGGGCACGTCCTCGTGGAACAGGTCCCCGTGCGCGCAGACGAAGATCATCCGTGGCTTCCGCCACCCGAGCGGCTGCATCAGCCATTCTTCGTTGAACCGGACCTTGCCGTTCCAGACGGGACCGGCCTTTGTCTCGATCGTCAGGCCGGCCCGCGAGCGATGGTTGCGCAGCCGTGTGCCAGCCAGCTTCATGGCGTAGCAATTGGTGCAACCAGGCGTAAGGACGCGGCAGCCCGTGATCGGATTCCACGTCGCATCGGTCCATTCGATGGTTGAATTGTCTGACATCAGCCCTCCAACAGCGCAAACGTGTGACAGGTGAAAACGACGGCGCGCATGTGCTCGACGTTCGGCGAGGCGTCGTAGAGTGCCATGCACGTCTTGATCGGGTCGATGCCGATGCGCTTGTAGAAGGCGATCTCCGCGCCCTTGTGCTGGGCGTCGGGTGCGTCCTGATGGCACGACTGGCAGAGCGGCAGCGTCCAGGCGTCATCCGGCTTGGCCTGCATCCCCGGATTCGGCTTGCCGATCTCCGCGCAGGCGAAGCGAACGTGCGCAGCGACGCCCGCCGGATCTCGGCGGCACAGCGGATTGACGCACGGCAGTTGACGAATAGCCTCAAGATGCGCGTTGTCGCGCACCCTCCCCTTCGTCTTGGGCTTGGCCGGTTTGGTTTTGACCTCTCGGCCCGCGCCCTTGAGCAGCGAGCCGACCGGCGCGATGTTGGCGAAGCGGTGCGCCATCAGTCCTCGTCCTTGTTGATGCGCTGGAACGCCTCCGTGATGATGATCTGAGACCGCGCCCAATCGGCCTTCGAGACCTTGCCCTTCATCGGCGCCTGATACTTGTTCTGCGCGGCGGCCAGTTGCTCGGTGTCCTCGCAGCCGGATACCGCGTTGGTGAGGCTCGCGAGCCATTCCGCGACGTCGACAGTTTCGGGCTTCGGCTCATCCTGCCGGCGCAGGAACTCCGGAATGCCGCCGTCCGCTGGAATCTCGCGGCTCCTGTCCGTCGTCATGGGCCTATCGCCGGGGAAGTCGGCGACGATGGTGCCTCCCTGCGCGGTCTCGATCTTCACCGTTCCGGTGGGAAGTGGCGGCGCCGGTGGCTGTTCGGTCGCGGCCTCGACGGTCTTTTCTTCCGTCTCCGTCCACTCGACGGCATCGGCCTGCGCCGTTTCCTCACGCGCCTGCTCGGCGCGCTCGACCGCATCGCTCAAGCCATTGTCGGCATAGCTGATGATCTCCGGCTGATGAGTGACTTGCGGCGGCGCGGGAGGACCATCGTTCACGACGCGCGCGGCGTTCGCGCGATGGTTTGCACTCAGATCCTCCATCTCGTCGTCGGAATAGACTCCGAGCATCAGGCCGGGTGCATATACCCGCCCCCACTCCCGCGCCCCGCGATACCGCAGCATCCGAGGATGACCGCCGCGGGCATCCCAGGGCGAACCGCGGCCGGTGGTTTTCCACTCGCCGACCGTGCCCTCGATCGTCTTGGGCCTGCCCTTGGAGTCGGTCACGGGCTTGCCGTTGACCGCGCCCGTGACCACGACCTTCATGGCGTCGCCGACCCCGGAGATTTCATATTCTAGTTCGACGCCAAGCTTGCCTTCCAGCACAGCGGCAATCAGCTTGCCCTCGTAGCAGAGCTTGCCGTGGACGACGGAGACGCACTGCGCCACCGCAAACGGGTCCATGTTCCACCGCACCGCCTGATTGACGACGAGGAAGCAGTTCGCCGTGACAACCTCAATCGGCAGCGGGACCTTGTTACCGTTCTCCTCCTTCTCGAAGCAGAGCGAATCTGGGATCAAGTTCGAGTGCGCCATCACGTTCGCAATGCGCTGCATGTGCTCGAACCGCGCGGTATCGAGCACTGCGATGGGATCGGAGACGACGCGGATCTCCTGCTTGCGAACAGGCGTCAGCGCGGTTGAGGTATTCGGATCGACCGTGGCGATCTGGTTCATGCTGCCCTCTTTTCAGATTTGACGGTGCAGCCCGGGAGGGCGACCTGTTGCTTGGCCGCGTCGTTCGCGATCTCCTGCAGGAGTTCGACGACGCGCGGGTGATCCTTCAAGCTGTCGAGCAGCTTGGCCTTGTCCTCGATGACGGCGAAGTAATGCGTGCGCAGGCCGGTCGAGCGCTTCGACGAGCCCGAGGTCACGCGGACCTGCGGTGCTTCATCCGCCGACTTGCCGGTCTGGATCGCCGCGACCTTCGCCGCCTCCGCCTCTGCGGCCTTCTTGGTCAGCCAGGGCGTGACGACGACGGCCTTGAGCCGCTTCTTCAAGTCGTCGGCGCGATCGCGCAGGCCGAACCACTTCCTGTCGACGCCGCGGCCTGCTTCGAGGTGCGGCGCTTTCTCTTTCTTGTGCAGATCGATGATATTGTTCTGCAACTCGCCAAACGTGTTGGCGAGGTCGGACGCCTGATCGGACAACGCCTGATTGGTCGCGGCGCCAGCCTTCAACATGCGCTCGGCTTCGCGCCCCAGATCATCCATGCGCTCTTGGATCGCCTCCATGCTGTCTGCGACCGGCGCATTGTTGTGGCCGATTACAGCGTCGTTCAGATCGGGCCACGGCTCGCCGTTGCGAACGGCGGTGAACAGCTCGTGGGTGATCGGCCGCCGCGAAACGTAGGGCCACATTTCCCGAGCGCGGACATCGTCAACGTCCCGCCCGTCCATCTGGCAGCGGAGCGTGCCGTCTTCCTTGTACCAGTAGGCAACCGGAGCGAAGGTGATGACGTTCGTCTGCTTGTTCTTGCGCCGGCTGCGATAGAAGCCCGTCTTGGGTTCGTCGGCGTGGATCTCGCCAAACACGCCCTTGAGCGCGTTCTGCCACCACTCCCACGGATCTTCGGCGGGCGGGATGATGTTGACCTTCTCAAGCATAGCCGTGCTCACAGAACCTCTCCTGTTTGGGTTTCGGTGGTGTCCTTGATGCGCGGCGGGTCGCTCTTCCAGGCGGCGACGAGCAAGCCGCCCGAGACAGCGCCCAGCACGAAAATTGCGATGACGAGAGACCAATCCATCACGCGCTCTCCCGCTCTTGAACCGGAGCCATGTTGAAGGCGACGCAGGCAGCGTTGGTGTGCTGGCGCAGCCGCAGCTCGTCGACGGCCGACAAAACCCCGCGCAGGATCAGATCCTCACAGGCCGTGGTGAGACGCGCGACGGCCTCGCGCCTATCGTTGTCGTTCATGGCGCAGCCTCATGCTTGCGAAGGTCGATGATGTGGTCGGTCTGGAAGGCGGCGCTGTTGGCCGCCTCCTCTTCCTCAGTGTTGCTGATCGCTGCGACCAGATCGGCAATAGCTGCGATGCGGCTGTGCCCATAGCCACGAATACGGCCTTCGTCCTCGTCCTCGCGATAGGCGCCGTATTCCCCGTTCGGGCACAGCCCGGTGACGACGCGGCAATCGTTGGCCGGGAAATAGTGGCTGCGGATGTTAATCATCACGCAGCCTCCAACTCGTTGGCGAGGGCGTTCGCGGCGGCGATAACAGGTTCGAGGCTCACGCCGTAGTCGCTGATGACGTCGGTTTCGTTGCCCCAGACCAGAACCACGAACGAATGTCGCTTCTCGGCGGCCGGGTTGAAGACTTCGAGGGTGTCGGAGTCGGTTGAAGCCAGCGCCTTGAAGATCGTGTTGGGATCGTTCGAGGTCTTAACCACATCCTCCTCACCGTCGTTGACGGTGATGCGATAGCCAGCGGCCAGCAGATCGGTGACGAGCCTACCGACAATCGCCCTCTCGACTTCGCTGGCGTTCGGGATCGGCGGCAGAAGCGCCAACGCCTTCATCAGGGTGCAGGTGACGTCCGGGCGGACGCAATTGTGAGCGGCGTTGATGCGATTGAGTTCATCCAGCGAGTGCTGGAGCGCTTCTCGAAGCGTGACGATCAGTTGCAGTCCCATGGCCAGCTCCCGTTGATGACGAGAGAATCCATAGTCCAATTAACTTGGACTTTCAAGGATGAAATCTAAATTATTTGGATTTTGCCGAAGCCCCTTCCATTTCAGCAGGAAAAGTGTTCTTGTTTTGTTCTGATAATCCGAAGTCATCCACTGAGCGAGCACGAAATTACGCAGCCACCTAAAATTGTAAGAGGCCGGGTCAGATATCGTTCATCAGTTCAGGTCGATGGTTGGAAAAAGAAGTAAGAAGGGGGCTGTATGCTGCCGGACGGTGAAGGGTGGAAGCGTCGCCACGCAATCCACATTGTTTCAGAACTGCCAGACGATCCTCAGGACGCCCTTGCGGTGCTCCGCTTGGCCGTTGAGGTGGTGGAGCGGTTCTTGGTGCCGGAGGCGCGGCCGGCGCCTACCCTGAGCCTTGTTTCGGCCTCTCGTAGTCTATCCCGCAGCGAGACCGGTAGCCCGCCCTCGTCCCCATCATAAAGCCAGTCCCTGGTGATCCCTGGAACCACCTGCTTAATGCGCTGGGCTAACTCTATCGACAACGGATAGCCCACGAGGGCGTTGTTGAGCCGCTTCTTTTCAACCTTGAGTCGCTCGGCAAATGCATCCTGAGTTCCAAAGCCCTCAGCGTCCATAACCGCCCGCAGACGGATGGCGATATCGGAATTTTTGCCGGCTGGATCTTTACTGGCCATGCTCCTGCTTGGGACAAATCCAAAAAATTTGCTATCCATCGCTTCTAGACCTTGAAAATCCAATTTAGTTGGATTATTGAGCGTCGCTATGGATGAGCTTTCCACCACTTCCGAAGTCATTGACGCCCTCGGCGGCAACGCTGCTGTTGCGAAGATCACCGGCAGTACGGTCAAGGCCGTCTGGAATTGGCGCGGCTTCGAGACCTTCCCCTCGAACACCTACGTTGCGCTGACCGATGCACTCCGCGCGATCGGCAAGACGGCACCGCCGTCGCTGTGGGGCATGAAGATTCCTGCCGAGCCGGAGCGCGCGGCATGATCGCGTTTCATGTGAAACAATTCCTATCCGCCGTTCCCGCGGTCGTGGGCTTTGCGAGCCCTGCCGGGGAACGCGACTACTTTTCCCCGGCAGGGTCGCCGGTCCGGGGGCAGGACCGAGCTCAACACCGTTTTGGTGATGTCGCCCAACAGCAGCCAGCAATCCTCTTCAGCCTCCATCGCCGCATCCTCGCCAAAGGTCGCGATGGGGGTGATCTCGCCAGCCATGATCAAGCACTCCGTACTCACCCGCGTAGCGTAACGGGAGACGGTTTTATGATCAGACAAAGGGCTTTGATTTCGGCGCAAGTTCTCGCCGAGGCACGGGCATGGGCCAACGAGCTTACTTCGCTGGAAATCGAAGGGCCGGGCGACCTTGAGCCTGCGTGGCGCCGTCTCGAAAACCGCTATGGCATCCCCTACTCCACGTTCTGGTCTCTCAAGTATCGGACCGAGCTGAAAAGCATCTGGGCCGATCTGCATCTCATGTTGAAGCTGGCGGTCGAGCACGAGCGCTCCCGCCGAGCCGCGCAACTTTCGCATCACAAGTTCGTCGAGACCGTCACCGGCAAAGGGTGACGGCTAGCACGGGGGCAGCATGGCAAGGGGACGCAAGCGCATACGCAGCGGGATTCCGGCTGTGACCGTGTCATTCGGCGCGAAGCTGGCTGACGCGCGCGAGCCGCTGCACCGCAGGCTTGGCATCGAAACAACCGTTTATCGCATCGCGATCCTCGACGATCACCGCATAGGTCGCCGCTTCGACAGCGTGTCGCGCGCTTGGAACCACCAGCATCTGTACCGCGAGAGCATCACGCTCCCGCGGGTCTAGCTGCGTCCACTGTTCTGTAACTGCGTACCCACACAAGGAGGATTAGCAATGTCGCGCCTCATCAGGCGTTTTTCAGAGATTCTTGGCCTCGTCGATCGCGACTTCGAGCCCAAGATCGACTCTGCCGTTCGCGAAGTCGTCGAAGCCCTTGTCGATCTGCCGACCGAGAAGGGCAAGGCGTCGATCACCGTCACGTTGGACTTCGAATACGAGAAGGGAATGTTCAACCTTCTCCCCAACGTGAAGGTGAAACTGCCGGAGGGCCAGAAATTCCGGCGCACTCCGTTCTGGGCGCACGAAGGCGCGCTCTCCACCCAGCACCCGTCGCAGATCGACATGTTCGTCCGCGACTCCACCAAGAGCATGGCCCAGCAGGGCTAACCACAGGAGCGTTTCATGTCTGAAGCGGTCAACGGCGAAGCCGTCGACAAAATTGCCGCCCTCGCAAAGAGTGCGGCTGACTTGCAGGTCGCGAGCGTCAGCGTCAGCGGCGTTGGCCTGCCATCGTCCTTCCCGGTTGCGTTCGATCGGCGTCAGGGCGGCTCCGGTCTGATCTCGCTGAAGGAGCATGCCGAGAAGTGGCGCAATGCTCCGGAGCGCAAGCGCGGTGTCGCGAGGCTCGCCACGCTGCAGAGCTTCATCGATCTCGCCAATCGTCACAAGGACGCGAACAGCGTCATCTTCGCCCAGGCGGAGTGGCCGAGCCCGTCGCTCACGGCGATCATCAACTACAACGAGGCCGGCACCGGCGCAGCACGCTTCGGCGATCATCGCTTCGTCTATCCGTTCCCAATGACCGACGAGTTCAAGGCTTGGGCAGGTCAGGACAGCTCCCAGATGTCGCAGAGCGAATTCGCGGCCTTCATTGAGGAGCGCGTGTTCGAGCTGGCCGATCCGACACCCGGTGAAGCCGACATGTTCGAGAAGATCCTGCGGACGCAGTTCGCCTCACCGAGCCGCATGATGGAGTTGTCGCGCGGGCTGCAGGTCAACGTGGAGTCGGTCGCCAAGTCCGGCGTCACCTTGCAGTCGGGCGAAGGCGAAATCCAGTTTGTCGAGGAGCACCGCGACCAGCGTGGCGAGAAGTTGATCGTCCCCGGCCTGTTCATGATCGCCCTGCCGGCCTTCATCGGCGGCGATCCGGTCCGCATTCCCGTTCGCCTGCGGTACCGCGTCAAGGGCGGCGCCATCTCGTGGTTCTACCAGATGTATCGCTGGAAGGAGTTCCTGCGCGAGCGCGTCATTGCCGACCTCGACTTTGCGCACGACCAAACCGATCTGCCCACCTTCGAAGGGTCGCCCGAGTAACGATGGACGACCTGTTCACATACGCGGCGAAGCAAGCGCCGAGCAGCGACACGCCGGAGGGCATCCCCTCCGACGTGGCCGCGCTGTTCGAGCGGCTGTCGCTGCAATTGTGGAACAAGGGACATCGCCGCTTTTCCGCTGACGCGATCCTGCATCGCATCCGCTGGGAGTTCACCGTCGAGCGCGACGGCGAATGGAAGTGCAACAACAATCACACGTCCGTGCTGGCGCGCTGGTTCCTCGCAAAGCACCTGGACAAGGCGGGCTTCTTTGAGACGCGCGAGAAGCGCGCGAAGGAGGCCGCATGAGCTGGCCCTTCGGCCCCCTGCGCATGTTCGGTTACGACGTCATTGTCGCCGATCCGCCGTGGTTGTTCGATCTCTACAGCAAAGCAGGCGAGGAGAAATCCGCCGCTGCTCACTACGAGCTGATGACGCTCCACGACATCAAGGCGCTACCCGTCTCGCAGCTCGCCAGCCGCGATTGCCTGCTGCTGCTGTGGACCTGCGGCTGGGCGATGGCAACCTGTCAGGCTCACGAAGTCGCTCGCGCGTGGGGCTTCGAGCCGATCACCGAAATGTCGTGGCGCAAGACAACCGCGTCCGGCGCCGTTCGCATGGGCCCGGGATACCGCGTCCGCACCATGCACGAGCCGATCTTGGTCTGCACCACGGGCAATCCGCGTCATCGCGCGCTGGAATCCACCGATCGCTTCGACATCTGCATCGACGGTCTTGCTCGCGAGCACTCGCGCAAGCCGGTCGAGTTCTACGAGCACGTTGTCGATTGCACGCCGAACGCTCTGGCGCGCGCCGATCTGTTCACTCGAGAGACGCGCCCCGGCTTCGACGGCTGGGGCAACGAGTCCACCAAGTTCGACCGTTCGATCCGCCGCCCGAACGAGACGAAGACTACCACTCGCGCGGCAGCAGCAATGGGGAATGACAATGACTGAACAGACCAACACCGCCCAGGAGAAGGCGCCGCCGAGTTTGGAGGAAATCAAGGCCACCTACGACCAGGCGTCCAGCACGAACAAGACCCTCATGCGGGCGACCCTGACCTTATCGGCAATCATCGACTCCAAGCTGGATCGTCAGATCAAGATCGACGCGATGCTGGCAACCATGAAGTCGTTTGCCGCCGACATCGAACTCGGCGCGTATGAGAGGGTCATGGAGACGGCCGAGAGGAAGAAGCTTCCGCCCGAAGTCGTCATGGCCCTCACCGCGGTGAGCCTCTGTGGGACGGCTGACAAGCTGCGCGCGCAAGTCGCAAATCACATCTTGCTGTTTCAGGACGAGTGCGAGCAGGCGTTGAAGGCCAAAGGCGAGGCCGAGAAACAGCCGGAGCCAGTCCCGGCATGATCTCGAACGCTGGTGCTCAGATTGCAGGACACGGCGTCGTTCGAGCGACACCGGCAGAAGAAATGGCCGCGTTCGAGAAACTCGGCCCTCACTGCAAGGCCGCGCTGAATGACAGCGTGTTCCCGTGGTCGAGCATCGCGGTGCTTCGGCGGTTCGCGCAGACGAAGCGCGATCCGTCGAATGCGGATCACGACAAGGATCTCGCGGATGAACTGCGAGCCATCGACAAATCCCGAACCGAGGAACGCAAAGCGTCATGAGCGACGAGCAGGCAATCCACATCGCGAATTTCATTTCCGATCTTCGCGCAGCGATCGACAAACACGCCGAGGAGGCAGGCCGCGCCCTCTCCAAGATCGTCATTGACGACGGCGTTATCCGCAAGCCCGACCCGAGCGACCAGATGTGGGCGATCTTTCTCGCCTTCCACACCGCTGCCGTGGATTGGGTCATCGCCCAGGGCATCCGGGAAGACAAGGTGCCGGCGTGCGTGATGGTCGACGTCGGCCTGCGCATGTTCCTCGACAACACCCGCGACACCATCATGAAGGTGGAGGCGGAGAAGCGGAAGCCGAAGCCGAACATCATCGGACTGCGGAACTGAGGACTGCGCTGATGAAGGTCGCCCCGTTCTTCCGCAACCAGTTCTCCTGCCTCGAAACCGGTAAGCGGCCAGCGCCGAAAGTCTGCAAGGACTGCAGCGTCAATGCCGTCGAAAGAAGCAACCAATCCTGCAACCCGTGCCGAGTCATTCGGCACGAGGCGAAGATGGAAGCCAATCGCCTGCGCGCCAAAGCGGCTTGCGCGCCTGTGCCACGCATCGACAGCATCTCCGACCTGGGCCACGCCGCGCGCCGCGCCGGCCTGACCGTCGCCGACATAGAGGCGATCTACCCGCCTCTCTCTCCCACCGAAGAAAGGCTGATGAACCATGGCTGAGAAGCCGAAACCTCCCACCACCTGGCTTGTCTGGGTGCAGGGCCTCAAGGGGCCGAATCCGCAGCTTTGGTACGACGATGGAGGCCGCTTTGTCGGCCCGTCGGAAATCGTCGTGCTTCAACGCAACGAGCTGCCGTCGCCGCAGTCCGAATTTCACCTCGACACCCTCGCCACCCTCTACCCCCTCGAACAGGAGGCCGCATAGCCATGGCCCACATGATCGACCTCGAAGAAGTGCAGGAAGCCGTCGCCGCCGCGCGTGAACGCTACGTCAGGGACAGCGAATTGCCCGGCCATGACGGTGCAGTCTCCCGCCTGGGCGTCGACGCCGACGAAGCGCTGACGATTTGGCGCTCCAAGGAGCAAAATCGCGACACCGATCCCAACAACATCATCAACGCGCTCGTCACCGCCCTCGTCGCGCATATCGCCGGCGAGCTCATGCAGCACGCCGAGGACCGAGAGATGCGCACCCGTGCCGCGATGTCGGTCGGCGCCACGTTCATCCAGACGCTACTCAACACCATGTCCGCAGCCGATGCGGGCGCCTTCCAGATCCAAAACATCCCCTCGAAACAAGTGGGGATCGCATAGCCATGTGGATCATCGCATCACTGCCCCTCTGGATCATCGGCATCGCATTGCTCCTGCTCGGCCTGTTCGGCCTGCACCTGACCATCAAGGACTATCGGGGCCAGGGATCCACGTTCGCTGGCGGCACCCTCATGGTGCTCATTGGCTCCGCCATCTTCTTGGCGATCGCCGCAAAGGTGGCGTCATGAACGCCAAACGCAAGCCCAAGGTCCAGCCCGAGACCATCGCTGCGCCAACGGAAGTCCAGATGGACGAGGCCATGTGCGCCTTCGAGAAGGCGAAGCTGCGCCACCAACTGCTGCGGGTGGGCGACAAGATTGCCGTTCGCATCCTGCCCGACATGATGCTCCCGACGGCGGAGTTCATCGGGGTCAAGGTGCCGCCGCTGCACAATGGCCCCGTGCCGGCCGACATCGGCTACAGCATCAAATACTTCGCCGACGAGCCTTCCGCGCGCCAGTGGCGTGAGCGGGAGATCATCCGTGAGGCCGTCACCGCAGGGCTGAGGGCTTCGCGATGAAGCACTTCCTCCGCAAGCTCGCCAGCACCGTCCGGATCCTCGCCTGCATGGGCATGGCCCGGACCTTCGGCAAGTACGAGCACACCGTCTGGGACCATGGCCTGAACTACGCCCGGTACCGCTGGCGCGATCGCACATGGGCCATCCCAACCTCCCACCTCGAGGAGGAGTCATGATCGCTGACATCGCCACGCTCTACACCGAGCACCCCGTCACCATGGGCACCCTCACAGCGGTCCTGCTGCTGATCGTGGTCGCCATCGTCAACATGGTGCGCCGATGAGAACCGCCCTGAAATGGCTCGGAAGCATGGCGTTGTGGTGCGGCCTGGCGGCCTTCGCCGGCGCCCAGATCGGGTACCGGGATGGATACGCCCACGGCGTCCGCGACATCGGAAGGCTCGTCATCAAGCTCCACGAGGCCGGAGAGGCGCCCACCGCGCCAGCCGCCCGCGATGCCCTGTGGGGGAGGCTATGACCCTGCCCTACGTCTACCGCTGGGACCGCATGGGCCGCAAAGGCCAGCCCTGCGCCGTTCCCGTGCGCGGCACGATGAATAGCTGCCTCGTCGTCTTCGAGGACGGCTTCTCCATGGTCACCAGCCGCAACGCGGTCCGGAAAGCCAAAACAGAGGAGCCCGCCCATGACCACTGAGTGGGGCAACGCCTTCCAGATCACCAAGATCGAGCCGTCCACGCTCGATGCCCTGCACCGTGACGCACAGCGGACGTTGCCGCCAGGCCATCGCTATGAGATCCGGCTCGCTCCTCGGGGCGTCGTCGCGAACATCAGGGGCATCGCTTGGTACGCGCACTCGAAGATGGCTGATGAGCCGACGTGGGGCGGCCACGGGCTCAAACATGGCTTCTACCTGATCGGCCAGTACGTAACGGGGTCCGCCCCTTCACAGTCCGAGCCGCTGTGAACCGTGGACTTCTGTGAACTGCGTTTTGTGAACCTCTGGCTTGTGAACTGTGAAGATGGTCGCCTGGTACAAACACGATATCCCGGACTGGATGGATGGCACGGAAGGGCTCGATGATGGGCCCTACCGCGTCTATCACGTCGTTTGCCAGTTGATTTACCTGAACGAGGGCCCGATCGCGCTCAACGAGAAGGGCATCGCCGGCCGCTGCAATCAGTCCACGCGGGCGTTCCGGTCGCACCTGCAAGCGCTGCTCGATCAGGGGAAACTCGCGCTCGTCGACGGCCGTCTCGCCAACTCTCGCGCCGATTTCGAACTCGAAAAGGTCGCCGAAAATCGCGAGAACGCCGGGAAAGGTGGACGAACACCGCGCCAACGCTCCGCCAAATCTCGCGAGACCTCTCCGAAAGCTTCCGACAACGGCGATAAGCCATTGATCCAGAATGATGAGGATCAAGCGCCGCTCAAATCTCAAGAGAGCCTAAGAGAGAAGAGAAGAGAAGAAGAGACCAGAGAAGACAAGACAAGAGCAGAAGAGAAGGCCGCTGTTGCTGCTGCTCGGGGCAAATCGGTTTTCAGCGAGGGCGATTTCGACCTCACCGATCGCATCCTGAAAGCCCAGGGCCTTGACAAGCACCACCCGTCGGCCGTCGGCGCGACCTACTTCGCGAACAAGTGGCGCTCCTCCGGTTGGCAACCCGACCTGATCGTGGCGACGATCGAGCGCGTGATGGCGAAGCGCGACAAGGCGCCGAACAACCTCCGCTACTTCGAGCAGGCGATCGCGGACGCGCACGCTGAGCTGACCCGCCCACTGCCGCAGGGCAGCACCGGCCAGCCACGCCGTGAGCGCCGAACCGCTGGGGATATTTTCTTCGAACTGGACCGTGAACTGAATGGGAAAGCCGATGCAGACGACCACACTGCCGACCAAGACCTCGCCGCAGGCCCCGGGATCATCTTGGACGCCTGATCCAGCCGCAACGCTGGTCGCTGATCGCGCCGCCAGCACCATCTTGCGGTACGACACTCGCGTCGTCCTGCAGCGCGCAATGACGCCCGCCGAGAAGGATTTGCTCAAGGATCGGCTGGCGACCGTGCGCAAGACGCTGCTGCCGGCGAACGGCGAGACCGACCTGAAACGCATTGGACGCGCCCTCAGCGCCGCGCTGATGGGTTACGCGCGCCCTGACACGGACAAGATGGTGCGCGACTACACGCGGCTCCTTTCCGCCCTACCCGCCTGGGCGATCGAGCAGGCTTGCGACGACATCCGCCGCGGCGGTGCATCAGGCATGGACCCGAACTTCCCACCGTCGGCGCCGGCGATCCACAAACTCGCCGACGAGAAGCTGGTACAGGCGCGCGCCGAGCGGGACAAGCTGACGTTGCTGCTCACGGCGCCGGTCGAAGAGGCACGCAACAACGCGACGCCGGAAAGCCGGGCGCACGTCGCCGCCTCGCTGCAGGCGTTTCACGAGCGGATGGGCACGCCGGACCCGCAGGAGAGCGAGCAGCGCAAGGCCGAGCGCGAAAAGCAAGAGCAGAAGCGGGCCGATCACGCGGAGATGAGCCGCCGCATGGATTACATCCGGCAGGGCTTCGAGCCGCCGACCAACAAGCACGGCATCACGATCTCGATGTCGCTCGCGCTGTCTACCGGCATGCAGCTCACGCGCCGCAAGCCGGCGCCGCCGCCGCGCCACGAGTTTTCACCGGACGATCAGTAAGCGTTGCGTTCAACCGATCCGGGGGCGGGTCATGGGAAGAACAATGTTGGCAGTCAAGACGAAGAAACCTCACGATCCGAGCGGGCGGCGCGTGCCCGAGCGGAAGGCGAACGGAGCGATCAAGCAAGGCGTCGCGCCGGTCATCTTTTTCAGGATCCGCGAGCATGGCGTTAGGCTCGGTGCTGATCCGCGCCTGGCTACCGTGCTCGGTCGCATGGGCATGTTCAAGGAGCTGGCGGAGGCAGAGGTCGACGCCGGTTTCAGGATCGCCGAGATCTACGGGCGCTACGAAAGTCTCAAGGGCATTCCGCGGCGCACTGCGGCTTCGCCATCGTACCAGCGTGGCTTTGGCTCGAAGGATGGCGTCGACACCGACCGCATGCTGCCCGACGAGCTGAAGCGTCACCAGCGGGCCTTGAAGCGTGCCACCAAGGCGTTCGACAGGCTGCAGACGTGGATGCCGGACGATCGGCTTCGCGACCTGATCGAGCGCGTCTGCTGCGAGAACGAGGAGATCAACCCCGTTCTGAAACCCGGCCTCGCCGGCACCCTGCACACGGTAGCGGTCAAGATGGGGCTGACCAAGGAGGCTCGAGCCAGGAGGACCAAGAGCGAACCGCGGGCCGACGATGGCGCGCTGCTCGCCAATGCCGCCGTCGAGGCCCTGATGCACTGGTTCATGGAGCGGGCATCGAAGCCGACGCATTTCAGTCTGGTCGATAATCCGGACTGGAAACGCTCGCGCGGCATCACCGGCTCGGATGGGCGCTATCACCACACCATCCCAGTGCCGCTGCGCCACCTCGACGTCAAGGCGATGGACGCGCAACTACGCCTCGCCTGCGCCGTCCATGGCCTGCTTGAGATCCACGACGCCGAAACGGGAGAAGTCGCATGAGCGGCAAGGCACAGACCGCTTGGGCGCTCGTCTTCAGCAACGGCCACATCCACCACGGCCGCATGTCGTTCACCCGCAAGCAGGTGATCGAGGGCGTCATTGCCGAGTATCGCGGCTTTCATTCGGCGCGGGAGCGCTTTGGGCACATGACCGACGTCCAACTATGGCGCCACATCAAACGCAAGCGGGGCTATTCCGTCCGCCGTGTCAGCTTGAGGGTGGTGCGATCGTGAATCGGTCCTGCGAGACCTGCAAGTTCTGCTCGCTCGACGAGCAGGATGACAACACCGGCTGGTGTCACCGCATGCCGCCTGCCGTTCTCCCGCCCAATTCGTCCGCCTGGCCGCCCGTCAATCTCTCGCGCGGCTGGTGCGGCGAATACAAACCAAAACCCAAGCAGAAGAAAGGAGCTACCCGATGAACTATGCCACTGCGAAGGCGATCGCTGCCGAGCACGCGCCCAATCTCATCATCGACGACGAAATCGAGGGCCAGTTGCACGTCTGCGTCCGCAAGCACGAGAAGGGCCCGCCGTTCAGCATCACCCTGCCAGTATCGACCGAGGCGATGCCCATGCAGCCGGAGGAAGAGGCTACCGCGTTCAAGGGTGCCCTCGATGCTGCGGTGAGGTATCTCGGGGCCTGATGAGCCTCTACTACGGCCCCTGTCAGGACTGGCCATACGACGGCAAGCCGATGGCGCACGGTGTCGATACCTGCCGCGTCGCCATCCACACGATGAAGGCTGTGCCCGACGGCAGTCGTTTAGGATTTGCCGACCGAAACGCCGACCAGAGGCAATAGGAAGGTGAAGGGGAAGAATATCCCAAACAGTAGGACCGCCAGAAAGGTCACTTCTAGCGGCTCGCCCGAGCCTCGCTGAACGAGGATTGTGTAGGTAACAACACAGACGGCCGTCGCAGTGGCCATAAAGACTACTAGGAGCACGCGGCCCCATCCCACAATTTTGCTCGATTGAGAACCGAGTGCATACCCGGCCATCGAGGCGACCGCAGCTATTAAGCTGAATGATTTCAGATCGGAGGGCAAGAAGAGGCCATAGCTTAGGATCAAGGAAACAAAACCAAACAACGCCGCGATGCCGAGCCCCTTCATATTCAACGCGCGTTATCTGGTGTCAGTAGACGAACGGTTGTTGCAAAGAATGGACGCGCATCGCCGTCCAACAGCATTAAGTCCGAGGAAGTTTCGCGTAGCCTGCCAGCTGGCAAAACGGCGAAATGTTTAATAAGACGGTCTCGGCGCGGCAGTACGAGATATGGCCGGGTAAGACGCTCCTCCAACTCCGTCTCAGAATATAAAGCTGCCAATGTCTTGGCATCAAACTTGATAGGGCCATCGGCTTGGAGCTGCCGAGCAAGGAAGGCGTATTGGTCGATGTCGTTTGGCAAAGAAATTGCTACAGCGACGTTCGGTGCCTGCTGATCAATCAACAACTGCCAACGATCGTTGTCGTACCTGCCAGTATGTACTCCAATCCGCACGTCCACTGTAGCACCCGATGAGGTGCGATAGCTGGTTTCAATGATGGAGCTCGAAGATTGAGCGGATGAGCTTTTCGTCTCGGCAAATACTGCGGCACGCTGAACCGTTTCATTCGTACCAAAAGTTATTGGCGCATTATCATCTACAGCTGTCGCCCCTGTGACAAGATAGCGATTACAGTCGATATCCCCCGGCTCTAATGGGTTGCCAAGCGCCCGCCGAAGTGCGGCCTTCGGCCATTTATAGCCCAAGCCGCGATCACCTACATTTCTTATGTAATGCCAAACCCAACTGCGGTCCTTATCCACATCGACGTCCGATGACCATTCAAAATAGACGGTGCCATTGTTCACCTTGTCAATAATCTTTATCGGAGGCGAATTGTCGAACTTGGAGATGTCGCATTTGGCGAGCGCTGATGATGAAAGAAAGAGGCTAGAAAGAATAATCGCAATCACAGGATAATCAAAAGTCATAGCAAGTATCTCAAATCTAGCTCGGACGACTTGTTGCTACCATAAGTTTACCAAGATTGAAAGGAGCCATCATAACCGTTAGGGGCATCTACGCTCTGATCAGCCTGGTGACTTGCAGCGGCATTCCGGTTCGCGGCGGCCGCCAAAGCGGATGCCGAGTGCTATTGATTTGTGAATTTGGCTGTGAACTACCCAAACCCGTGCAGCACAGGCACTTGCGAAATTTTTGCAAATCGTGGAAGGTCGATTTTGTCAGGGCGGCGCGATTCGCCCGAAATCAGGTTTCACCCGGCACCGCGAGGTCGCCGGGTTTTTCGTTTGGAGCGGCCGATGACGAAGGTGTCTTCCGCTCACGGCGGCGTAGCGGACACGGCCGGCCTCGAGGCTGGCCCAAGCCGGTCGCGAATGACCCATCTGCGACATAGTTGGACGGAAATCCCGTAACGCAGCACCCTCTCGCCATAGAGATGTGCTATCCTTCTGTCGGAAACCACGGGAGGCACCGGGGGGCGCTTCAAACTCCAAAGGAGGCCCCATGCGAAGGACATTGCTCGGACTTGCCGGTCTGGCAACCGTGCTCGTCGCGATGGCGTCGGCGAGCGCGCAACAGCCCATCAAGATTGGACTGATCACGCCGTATTTCGGCCAGTTCGCCGATACAGCGAGCCCTGCAGGAAGACCCTTGGACAGTTCAATGCTGAGCGATATGGCTCAAGGTGCGGGCTCAGTTTCTTCGACTCCGCACTTTCTGATCTCGTCGCAGGCTCGCAAACTGCCAGCGAGACGCCGCGCGTCGTCGCCGTGGGTCGCTTCCTGCATCGTCAACTGCATACGCCGCGCTGGCGGCACCGATCCGGTTGTCATTCTCAACTCCTGTATGGGGCTGTGCGAGAGGACCGGCGGTATAGTGGTGTTTTGAGCAAGCCTCTGGGCCAAGAAGGCACTGGGCTGCCCTAGACAACACGGCGGGCGCACCCGAGGTCGGTGGTTCGCGCAACCACCCACACCATGCTCGTGGAGAGAGAAGGGAATGCGGCCACCCCGCTGGGGGGACAACGCAGGCGCATTCCCACCTCCGCCTTAAGTAATTCGGCCGTAAGGCCAACGAGATCGGCGCAAGCCGATACACGGCCCGTTTCTGCTGGTCGTTTCCTCCCTTGACTGCCCGCCGCTCATCCCGAGTGGTGGGCATTTTTCTTGGAGCATCACATGGCGGTTCTCGCCTTCCCGGTCGGAGGCGCGCTGATCCGCGCCTGGACGCCCGAAACAATTCAAACCGAGATCGACAAGGCCAACGTCGGCATCCGCGCTGCGCTTCACGCCGGCGACATGGATCTCGCTCTCACCCTCATCTCGCGCAAGGTCGGTCTGCGGATCTGCGCCGGCGACGTCAAGGTCCGGCTCAAGAAGCCACCGTTCAAAGCTTAGCGTGAGCAGTTCAGCGTCCCCACGCTGCTCGACCCGCAAGGGCAATGGTTCAACTCCGCCCCCGGAGGCCGCAGCCCTTGCGGGTCTACCCTTCAACCCGGAGTGCAACATGATCGAGGTTTATCCAAACCTGTTCGTCGGCAACCAACTCGACTACGAGAACCATGTGTTCTCTGACTATGCTTACGGGCCGAAGGCTGGCTGGGCCGTCGTTCATGCGTGCAAGGAGCCCTATCACCGCCAGGCGCTTGGCTACATCGGTCGCGGCGCGCCGAAGGATCACGACGAATATCTGTTCGCGTTCCGAGGCGACCGGCTTTGCCTCAACCTCGTCGATGTCCCGCACGTCCAGTACGTAAACCCGGCTGTGATCGACGCGGCGCTCTCGTTCATTGCGAGCAACCTCGCTGGCGGCAAGAAGGTGCTGGTGCACTGCAATCAGGGGCAGTCCCGGGCGCCGAGCATCGCCCTGCTCTATCTCGGTAAGGTCGATCCGCAGTTCGCCCGTCTCAAGGCTGCCGACGCGATTCACACATTCCAGTGGACGTACCCGCAGTACGAACCGGCTGACGGTATCGCGGAGTATGTGCTGCGCAACTGGCCGAACCAGAAGGCGGCGTGACATGGTTTCCGAACGCCTCGTTGCTGCTGCGCCCTACATGCTCTTTGCCTTGTTCGTGTTGGCCGTGGTGCTGGCGATCGGATCGGCTTGGCTGATCCGGCGCGGCGGCTGGCAGCGGATCGCGGGGCTCGCGATCGCGGCAGTCCTCGCGTTCTACTACGCCTACTTCCTTTGGAACGTCTGGTGACCGAGAAGAAGATTGCCACGCCCGAGATCGCCAAGGCGACTTGGGAGGAGATGGACAACCCGTCCTGCCGGCGCGTCCGCGAAAAGCTGGTCGCCGCCGGCTACGTCACGCCGAGCTACAAGACCATCAACAAGTGGGCGGCCGAGGGCAAGTGGACCAAGAAGAAGGTCACGCGCAAGGGCCGCCCGCCGGACAGCGACCGGCTCTCTGAGAAGCTCGACGACGCCGCGCCCGCGCTGACAGGCGACCCGCGCACCAGCGCCGAGGACATCGTCAACGCGGCGCTTAAGGCGCTTCCGCCGCCAGAGCAACCCAACGAGGAGCCGGAGGCCGAGCAGCCGAAGGCGGACGATTCCGAGGCCCAGCGTCAGCGGGATGAGCAGGAAGCCCGTAAGCGGCTCAAAGAGCTGCGCGATGCCATCATGGGCGACGTGAGCGACGAGCACCTGTTGAGCGCCGCCGCCCGGCAAACGCTACGCACCGCCATCATCATCGAGGGCGTGCTGGCTGAATTGGCCCCTGCCCTGATCGCATCGGCCCCGGAAGCCGTCGGCAAGCTGCAACTGGCCGTGGCCGAGTCCCTCGCCGCGGCTGGTGAGCCGTTCGATCGCATCGGCGCGGCGCGCGACCGCGCGATGAAGACGATCAACGCTGGCGGCGCGGAGATCATCCCGCCAGGCCAGAACGATCCGCTGGCAGATAGTCTCGCCGCGTTCAAGAAGCGACATGCCGCATGAACTCCGCGGCACGAGGTATCTGACCGCCGCCAACGACGCTCTCGCGAGGTTCATCACCAACGACCTTCGCTATCTCGATTACGATCAGACGCTGGCGTTCTATTCCGAGGTCGTCCCGGGGCTCGATCTTCGAGGGCGGGCGCTGCTCGGGATCAATGACCGCTTCTTTCTGCTGACCGGGCTCTGCCGGCGCGTCGACGCGGTCCATCCGTGGCTGTTCAACCGCTGCCGCGAGGTCGAGGCTGATCCGGACGGCCACATCGACCTGTGGGCGCGGTTTCACTACAAGTCGACGATCATCACGTTCGCCGGCGCCATTCAGGAAATCCTCACGGATCCTGAAATCACCATCGCGATCTTCTCGCACACCAAGCCGATTGCGCGGGCGTTCCTCTCGCAGATCATGCAGGAGTTCGAGCGCAACGATTACCTCAAGCAGGTCTATCCGGACGTGCTGTGGGACGAGCCGCGCAAGGAAGCGCCGGTCTGGGGTCTGGATCGCGGCATCATCGTCAAGCGGCGTTCGAACCCGAAGGAGTCAACCATCGAGGCCCACGGCCTCGTGGACGGCCAGCCGACGTCGCGGCACTACGACCTGCACATCTACGACGACATGGTGACGCGCGAGAGCGTGACCAACCCGGAGATGATCCGCAAGACCACGGAAGCCTGGGAACTGGCGGACAACCTGGGCAGCCACGAAGGCGTCCGCAAATGGATGCCAGGCACCCGCTATTCGTTCGCCGACACCTATGGCGTCGTGCTCGAACGCCGCGTGCTCAAGCCGCGGAAGTATCCGGCGACGGATGACGGCACGCTGAAAGGCACGCCGGTCTTTCTCTCGCGCGAGCGCTGGGAAGAGATCAAGAATACGCAGCGGTCGACGGTTTCGGCCCAGATGCTGCAGAACCCGGTCGCCGGCAACGAGGCGATGTTCAAGTCGACGATGTTCCGGCCGTACCTGATCCGGCCGACCATCATGAACATCTACATCATGGTGGACCCGTCGAAGGGGCGCTCGGCCTCGTCGGATCGCACGGCTATCGCGGTCATCGGCGTCGATGTCGCCGGCAACAAGTATCTGCTCGATGGCGTCCGCCACCGGATGAACCTGACGGAGCGCTGGGGCTATCTCAAGCGGCTCTACACCAAATGGCGCGATGCCATCGGTACGCAGGTCATCATCGTCGGCTACGAGCGCTACGGCGCCCAGACCGAGGACGAGGTCATCAAGGACTGGCAGGAGCGCGACTGCGTTGCGTTCGAGCTTGTCGAACTGAACTGGCCCCGCGAAGGCGGTCACTCCAAGCGCGATCGCGTCGAGCGGCTCGAGCCGGACATGAGCCACGGCCGGTTCTACCTTCCCGGCATCGTCTACCACCCGGAGATCGGCGGCAAGGATGGCCGCGCGCTTTGGTCGATCTGGACCGAAGAGGAAGCCAAGAAGGCCGAGGCCCGGGGCGAAAACACTGGCTACAACATCGGCCAGATCATCTACCGGCCGCTGATGGGCGAGCTCAAAGAGCACCGCGCCATGTCAGCGACCAGCCAGAACTATCGCATCGTGAACCCGATCCGCCTGATCGACGAGGACAAGAACCTCTACGACCTGACGCGGGCGTTCATGGAAGAGGCGATGTTTTTCCCGTTCTCGCCGAAGGACGACCTGATCGACGCGGCCTCGCGCATCTACGACCTCTCGCCGAAGCCAGCCATTCAATACGAAGCGGCCTCGCTTGAGCCGCCAGCCTATGTGGATTCCTGACCATGCCCCGTTACTTCCCGCCGAAGAGCATCAGCATCCCCTGGAAGGTGCTCGTGCTGCGCCAGGACCCAGACCTCGAGCGCGATAAGCGCAACGAGATCGAATACCAGTTTTCCAATGGCCGGGCGTTCCGGGGCAACCCCGCAACGCGCGGACCGTACTCAGAGGATTGATTCATGGCAGCCACGCCGAACGGCTTATCGACCGCCCAAGTCCCCGTTGGAACCACCGCGACGCAAATCTTGCCCGCACGTCCGGATCGCCGGGAGGTGACCATCATCAATCACGGAACCACCGATGTGATGATTGGCGGCACCAACGTCCAGACCACAACGGGCGCGCTTCTGGCCGGCGTCAAGGGAGCGAGCATCACACTGCGGAGCACCGTCGCCATCTTCGGCATCGTTGGTGACGGCGAGCAAGTCGTCTCGTTCGTCGAGACCTTTTCCTAAGGCGCCATGGACGACGCACAGCAAGGCAAGTAATGAACATGATGCCGAGTGTCCGCCACGCCGAGCGCGATAGCGCCCGCGGGCAGTTGACCTTTGACAAGTTCTTCGCGAGCAGCGGCGAAGCCGATCGCCACGCCATGATGCGGCGTGAGGGCCGGTTCGCCCTACGGCGCGATCTGCTCGATCGCGGCCGGGGCCAGCCCAACATCGAGTTGCAGCAGAGCTACGTCCGGTCCGGCCTCCTGCCCGAGGAAACCGACACCAAGGCCGAGTGGGATCTGACCGTCGCCAAAGCGATCACCCGCGTTCTCTTCTCGCAGTACCGCGGCCACTTCTGGGAGGTCTACTGCGACAGCAAGCAGGGCATCGCCTGGATCACCATCCCGCTCCTCCTCAACGACTGGAAGTACGTTTTCAAGCTGTCCGAGGACATCACGCCGGCGATGATTATCCGGGCTGGCGGCGAAATTCTAGAGCGCTTCAACATCCCCCGCACCAATCTCGACGTCGCCTCCTTCATCGCGGCGAAGAAGATGGCTGTCAGGAACGGCGGTAACGCGCCGTCATGACCGACATTCGGACCGAGCCCCCCGGAGAGGACGGATTCCAGAAGCAGGAACAGAACCTCTACGCGCGCGCCCAGGCGGCTGCGACGGGTTCGGCCCCACACGATCAAGCTCCGCAGGAGGCCGGTGGCGACGAAATCAACTGGCTCAAGCTGGTAGCCGAGGCCGAAACGCAGGGCGGACGCTTCCAGCTCGACCAGATCAAGAGTTCATGGGACGCCAGCTACAAGGCGTTCCGCAACCAGCATGTGGCGAACTCGAAGTATCGTTCGAACGACTATAAGGGCCGCTCGAAGATTTTCCGGCCCAAGACCCGCTCCGCAGTCCGCAAGGCCAACGCCAGCGCCGCGGCGGCGCTGTTCTCGACCATCAACACGATCAACTGCACGCCAGGCAACGAGGGTGATCCCCAACAGGTCGCCTCCTCCGCACTGATCCAGCAGCTCATCAACTACCGGACCGACCGCACGTCGGGCCGCGCGGCCATCCCGTGGTTCCGGCTGGCGATCGGCGCGCATCAGGACACGCTCATTATGTCGGCGTGCTTGTCCAAGCAGTATTGGAAGCTCGAGCTCGCGCCCAAGATCACTCAGGAGCCGGTGATCGGACCGGATGGTCTGCCCCTCGTTGGGGAAGACGGTCAGCCCGTCATGCGGACGGTCAAGACCTACAGCCCCATCGTCGACCGCCCGGATAGCGTGCTGTGCCCGCTGGAAAACGTCATCATCGACCCCGCGGCAAGCTGGCTCGATCCGATCCAGAGCGCGGCCTACCTGATCGTCAAGTATCCGATGCGGATCAACGAGATCCGCGCGAAGCAGAACGATCCGCGCAATCCGTGGAAGAACGTCGATATCTCTACCCTGCGCGGCGCAGGCGCCGAGCAGAAGCTCCGCGCAGCCGGCACGCGCTCAGCGCGCGAAGGCGGCCTCGATCGCATGGACCCGTCCTCGACCGGCCCCGGCGAGTTCGAAGTCATCTGGGTCTACGAAGTGTTCATGCGGGTCGGCGAAGAGGACGTCTGTTTCTATTCGGCCGGCAGCAAGGCGTTCCTGACCGATCCGATGCCGGTCCGGGAAGTCTATCCAGAGCAGGACGGTGAACGGCCCTATGTGCTTGGGCTCGGAAGCCTCGAAAGCCATCGCATCTTCCCGATGTCGCATGTGGAGGCTTGGCAGCCGCTGCAGCAGGAGATCAACGACCTCGCGAACCTGCGGCTCGATCAGGTCAAGCAGAACGTCTCGCCCATCACGTTCGTCAAACGCGGCCGGCAGGTCGATCTTGGCGCGATCCAGCGGCGCGGGCCCAATACCACCATCCTGCGGACCGAAAAGGACGACATCGAGTTCGACCGTCCGCCAGAGGTGCCCTCCTCTGCCTACGCGGAGATGGAACGCCTCAACGTCGACTTCGACGACCAGGCGGGGCAATTCAATTCCGGTTCGGTGCAAACCAACCGCAGCCTCAACGAGACCGTCGGTGGGCTGAACCTCATCTCGTCGGCTGCCAACTCGGTGCAGGAGTTCGACCTGCGCGTCTGGGTCGAGACGTGGGTGGAGCCGGTCATGGGGCAACTGGTCCGGCTCGAACAGTATTACGAGGCCGACGAAGTCATTCTCGGCCTCTGCGGCGAGCGCGCCCAGCTTCTGCAAAAGCACGGCATCAACCAGATCACGGACCGCTTGCTCGAGCAGCAGGTCGCCGTCCGCGTCGATGCCGGGCTTGGCGCGTCGAACCCGCAGCAGAAGCTCCAGAACTTTGCAGGCGCGCTCAAGATCGCCGCACCGGTCTGGGCCAACAGCCCGCAGGTTCAGTCCGGCGAGGTCACGCCGAACATTGAGGAAATCTCAAACGAGATTTTTAGCCTCGTCGGATATCGCGACGGCGCCAAGCGCTTCATCAAGAAGGGGCAGCCGAAACAGAACCCGACGATCGACGCCCAGGCAGACAAGCTCAAGTCGGAAGCCGAGAAGAACCGCAGCACGGCCCACCTCAATGAGGCCAAGGCCATGGAGACCGGCGTCCGCACCAAGATGGACTTCGCGGGCCTCGTGCACGGCCAACAGATGGACCGCGCCAAGCTGGTCAATCAGGTCCGCTCCGAGCGCGAGAGTTTCCAGCACAACAAGGAAAACTCCGCCGAGGACCGCAAGCTCAAAGAGAAGCAGATCCAGGCAAAGTCCGAAAAGCCTGCCGCCAAGGAACAGGCCCCGGACCAGCATGCGGAAATCGCCGATCTGCTCAAGCAGGTCGTTGCACTCCTGTCGCAAAACCAACAGCACGCACAGGTGTGAGGTTTAGATAAACATCTCGATCTTTAATGGCCGCGCCGTCATCAGCGGCAACGCAGCGGTGTCCATTGCCGCGCCTGCCGGACATTGGGGCCGTCGAGCGCGAGGCGGCCGAGGCGCGCGACATGCAGGACATCACCCGCGTGCTCGCAGCAATTGATTGAACAGAACAGGACCCACAACATGACTGATCTCGTGGCGCTTAAGGCAGCGAACGCAACGCGCTGGGAAAATGCTAAGCTGACGCGGAATTTTGCCGGCATAGCAAAGGCTCTGGTGGCCTCAAAGGTCCGCTACAAAGCCGTGGAAGCTATGACAGGCGTTCCCTGGTGGGTCATTGCCGTCATCCACCAGCGGGAGAGCTCACAGAACTGGCAGCGCTCCTTGGCCCAAGGCGATCCGTGGAATCGCGTCTCTACCCACGTCCCAAAGGGCAGAGGGCCTTTCAATAGTTGGGAAGAAGCCGCCGTCGATGCGCTGGTTAACTGCGGGCCTTACCTCGCCCGCAAGAAGGACTGGAGCCTTGGCGGGGCTCTCGCGAACTTGGAGCTCTACAACGGTGCGGGCTACGTGAATCGCGGCAAGCCCTCGCCCTATCTCTGGGCCGGGACCAATCAATACACCACCGGCAAATTTGTTGCCGATGGCGTCTACGATCCCACCCATATCGATCAACAGCCGGGTTGCGCGGGTCTGTTGATGGCGATGATGACGATCGATCCCACAATCACATTCACTGGGATCACACCACCCAAGACGACGCCGATCCCAACCGAAAAGCCAGTCGCTCCTTCTGTCACCAATCCCGCCAAGGGATCCATCGGTGCATTCATCGCCAACATCTTCGCACGTCTCTTCAGGAGGAAATGATGATTACGTGGCTGGACAAGTTTAAGGCATGGTTCAAGAATTCACTGACGATCCTCTGGGCCCGCATCCAGTACGTCGGCGGCGTTCTGGCTGCCGGTATCATTGCGGCGTTCTCTGGATACGATTTCACGCAACTGACTTCGATGACGCTGAAGGACGCCTTCAAGATGCTCTGCGCCGTCGCCATCGCCGGGGTCATGACTGAAATCGCACGACGCCGGACGCTCTAAAATGTGGATGACCATCATCAGCTTCATCGGTGGTCCGGTTATCAAGGGCCTGATTGACGGCTACAAGGCCAGGCTTGCGGCCGGCAACACCTCGGAAAAGATCGCTAGCGAAACGGCATCTGCCGAGATTGCGGCGCAGGTCTCCGAAACCAACGCGATCATGCAGTATCGCATCGCCGAGATCGGGCACTGGTATGAGCCCGACAAGCTGATGGGTTACTTCGTCGCGATCTACTTTGGAAAATTGCTCATCTGGGATAAGGTTCTCGGCCTGGGCACAACCGATCCCCTCGCGGGCTTTGCGGCGGTCACGTCCAATCTAGTCGTTAGCTTTTACTTCGCGAAGCGCGGCTTTGAGAACATCGCGCGGATCATCAAGAGGTGAGCGATCCCGACACCCAAGCCGCGCTTCGGGAGATGAGCCGCTCGATTGGTGGGCTCGAGTCCACAGTGAAGACACTGGTATCGACATGGCAGTCTCAGGAGATCCAGGCTTCCCAGGGGCGCCGGGATCTGCATCAAAAGTTCGACGCCCTAAGCGAGAAAGTCTCCGTTCTCGCCGGCAAGGTGGAAGCCGCCATTAAGGACATTACCGAGATCAAGCCTTCGGTTGAGGCGTTCGAAACAGCCAAAGAGCGGGCTGTCGGTGCGAGCATGTTCGGTAAAGTTCTTTGGGGCATAGCCGTTTTCATGAGCGGTGGGTTCGGCTGGATTCTGTCCAACTGGATCAACGTCAGCCCGAAGACACCTATTCACTAAATCGGGTGGACTGATGCCCATTGATCCGGTCTACGCCGCTGCCCTCCGGCGCACGTCAAGGCTATCAATCGACCTTGAGGCGCAGCTTCTCTCGAAGCTCAAGAGCGAACCCCTCCTCGTGGTGCTGCACACCGCCAAGGAGCAGGCCGCCGAGGCCCTCGCCGCCCTGGTCGACGTCGATGCGGAAGACCCGAAAGCCATCCGAGCCCTGCAGAACGAGGTCACGCGGTTCGACGACATGGTGCGCTGGCTCAAGCAGATGCTGATCGACGGCCCAGAGGCCGATCGCGAATTGGGCGCCCTGCAGATGCAGGAAGCCCGCGAACTGATCCTCTCCGACGAGGACGCCGCCCAACTCGGAATCCCAACCGAAGGAACCCACGATGACTAAGCCGACCGAGCAGCAAGAGCAGAAGCCGCAGGACCAGATCGAGGTCCATAACAGCCAGATCGAGGACAGCCAGGTCCAGCAGCAGGATCTGGCGCCTGCGCCGAGCGGCGGCGAGCCGCCTGCCCCGCCGCCGCAGGAGCCGAAGGAAGAGTCCATTCAGGACGGCGGCCGCAGCGCGATCGCCGAGCGCTTCAAGAAGCTGCGCGCCGACAAGGAGCCGCCTGTCGAGACCACCGGGGATTTCATCCACCCGTCGCAGACATACGGCCAGGTAGCGGCCGACCAGCGGCAGCCCGAGCCGCCGCCGGCCCCCGAGCCACAGGCTCCGCGCAAGATGAAACTCAAGGTTCGCGGTGAAGAGCGCGAAGTCGAGCGCGACGAAGCCGTGAAGATGGCAAAGGTTGTTGCCGGCGACGAGGACGTCTCGAACCTGAGCGACGAACAGCTTACGCGGCTAGCGCAAATCGGCGCTGCCGGACAGTCCTATCTCGAAGAGACGAAACAAGTTTTGGAGACCACCAAGCGGGTGCAGGTCTCCCGTCAACACCCCGACGCACCGCAACCCGCGCCCCTCGCCACTGAGCAAGACAATCCCGACAGCCAGCAACACCCCGCTGACCCCGTCGCCGAGATCGTCGAGCAATTGCAGTATGGCGACCCGAAGGAAGTAGGCCCGAAACTCCGCTCCACCATCGCGGATATCGTGACCGACGCCGTCAAACAGGTGACAGTCAATGACCGCGTCCAGCAGGACGTGGCCAATGACCTGCTCGCCCACGACGACTTTGTGAAGAAGAACGCCGAACTGGCGGCGGACCCCCGCGCAACGAAGTTCATCCGAGCCGAATTGCTCGACGGGTACCGCGACGATCTTCTCAAAATCGGAGTGCCCGAAGAGAAAATCCCGACTGACCCCACGCATCTGGCGAACCACCATCGCCATTACAAGCTGCAAGGTCATCCCGTCAGGACCGTTTCCAAGCTGCTCGAAGATGCAGCGACGAGCCTGCGCGAGTTTCGGGGTACTCCGAGGACCGAACCATCACCACAGCCGAAGCCCGAACCGCGCGTTGACGTCAACCTCAACCGCGATGCCAGGCGAATGGCTATACCCCACCAACCCACGCGCGCCAATGTGCAGCCTGCCCTGACGCAACCGACACAGCAGGGACCAAAGTCCCGGCACGATGCCGTCAGGCAAGCGCAGATTGCTCGCGGGCAAGCAGTGTAACCAACCTCCCCTTCTCACGAACGATCTGACGCAAAGGAGCACACGAACGCGCCTCATAAAATGAGGACGCAATACCATGGCTGGACAGCTTTGGAGCGTTGCAGCGGAAGGCGGCTACATGTACTCCGACGAATTGTCGGACGTGATCCGCCAGCAGTTGCAGCCTCTCACCAAGTTCCGACAACTCTGCGACGCGAAAGACGCCGTAGATAAGGGACTTCACCGCGGCGCCAAGTTCTATTGGGATGTTTATTCCAACATCCAGACTCAGGGCCGGCGCCTTTCGGAAACCGGACCCATCCCGGAGTCCGGCTTCACCGTCGCTCAGAAGAGCCTTTCGGTTGTGGAAGCTGGCAACAGCGTTCCTTACACCGGCCTTCTGCAGGCGCTGGCGAAGCACGAGGTCACGTCGATCATCGACCAGACCTTGAAGGACGATGCTCGAAAGTATTTCGACATCGAGGCGTTCTTGCAGTTCAAGAACACCCTGCTGCGGGTCGCTCCGACCGGCGGCACCTCGACCACGGCGGTTACGCTCGACACGAACGGCACTTGCTCCACCACCAACAATCTGGCGATGGGCACCGGTCACGTCAAAGCGATCGTCGACATGATGAAGGAGCGGAATATCCCGACCGCTCGCGGCGATGACTATGGGTGCATCACCCACGTCACCTCGCTCCGCACCTTCAAGAACTCGCTAGAGGCGATCAACCAGTACACCGAGACTGGTTTGTCGCACATCTACACCGGTGAGATCGGCCGGTACGAAGGCACTCGCTTCATCGAGCAGAACTTCATCCCGAAGGGCGGTGCGGCAGACTCGACGACCTTCGATCCGTGGAGCAGCACCGCTGACGCCTGGAACAATGGTCTCTCGAGCTGGGCGTTCTTCTTCGGCGCAGACCGCGTCGCGGAAGCCTACTGCATTCCCGAGGAAATCCGCGCGAAGATCCCGAGCGACTTCGGTCGGTCGAAGGCCATCGCCTGGTACTACCTTGGCGGCTTCGGGATCGTGCATGACGACGCGACCAACTCGCGCATCGTCATGTGGGACTCGGCGCAGTAACGGAGGAACAGAGCAATGTATGATCAACCGATCGTCGAGGTTTACGAGTCCGCGACCGGCGCTTTCGGTGCCGTAACGGCCTCCAAGAAGTACATCAGCCCTCCGGGCAAGCGCGGTGTCGTTCGCGACATCGAAGTCTTCCTGACGGCCGATGCCGTCGGCACCACCGCCGTTCCCGAGGTCGCCGTTGGCGCAACGCAGGGCTCGGCGGAGTACGCCCGCTGGCGTCTCGGTACCGCTGTTGGCACCGGCCTCACCGCGGCGGCAACGCCGAAGCGGGCGCGGTCGCTGGTCGAGGGCAACGGCAACCCGCCCGTATCCAACGACTTCTCCGGGCATGTGCGGCTGGAAACGACGTACATCCCGGCGGACACGCCGTTCTTCATCACCGGCGTCGCTGGCGTCGGCGGTACCCCCGCCGGCACCGGCTATCACCGCGTGCGGATCGAGTGGTTCTAACAAGAGGGGCCCCGGAGCGATCCGGGGCTTTTCACCTTTGAGGGAGACCGGAATGTTCTTTCCCTACGGGCGTCGCCCCAACCAGCCAGTTCGGGTCAACGACCCGCGCCCCGTCAAGCGCTACCAAGACGACACGACCGGCAATGCCGGCCTTGACGGCTTCACGCGCTTGTCCCGTGCCGATCGCGAGACCGGCTATTGCCCACCTGTCGGACAAGCCACTCCCGAGTGGCCCCGCAACGTCGAGGACTGAAATCACATGAAGAACGAATCCAGCGGCACCGTTGAAAGCGTCAAGGGCGCGCGGGGCCAGACCATCAAGCGCGGCTTCGGCCGTGACGACTCGAGCATGGATGTGCCGAACGCCCGCGGCAAATCTCTGGGTGGCGGTCTGAACAACCTCTCGCACTCGCTCTCGGGCTCGTCTGCGGTTCAGGACGTGAAGTAAGGAACGACCGCATGTCAGCTCCCACAGTGAAACTGGATCGGTCGCGTGCCTACGCGACCGTGCATGGCGAGGGCATCACCCACTTCTTTGAGCAGGACGGACTGCCATTCGATCACCAGGGCAACCTCGTCGACAAGCTGGTGTCGAAGGACAAGCGCCCGCTGGTCGAGAAAAAGCTGAAGCGGCTCGCCAAACTCGCAGGCAACGCGCCCGCGGAAGAGCCTGTCGAGGCCGGTAGCGACACCACGACGGACGATGATGACGACGACGCGAATGCGGGGTCGGAGATCAACTTCGAAGGGTGGTTGAAGGACAAGGTTCGCTACGAGCAGCACGCCATCTTCAAGGAGGCCAAGAAGCGCTACAGCAAGGTCTTCTCGAACTACCGCGACCTCGCCGAGTTCCTCGTGTTCGAGGAGAACGTCTGCGGTCCGGAAGACGTTCCGACCAAGCTCGGTCCGAAGCAGTCCTGATCCATGGCGCAAAACTACACCACCTTGATCGGGGCCAAGAGCACCCCGGGCAGCATCCGGCGCTGGGTCAATTACTCCGAACTGGATGCTGAACAGGTGGTGCTGGAAGCGCAGGCGCTGATCTACCAGACCCTCCGCGTGCGAGAGATGAGGTTCGAGTTCGATAACCTCGCTCTCGCACAGGGGGATATCTACGTCGCCTTGCCGGAAGGTTTCCTTGACCCGATCGCGCTCAAGGACGCCACCAACAACATCGACCTGCGGCTGCGTACCGAAGACAAGCTGGTGAAGGCCCGGATCTACGAGAACGGTTCTCTTATGTCCGGCATCCCGACCCGCTACGCCATCTTCGGCGAGAAGCTTCAATTCGAATACAAATACGAGTCGGCGGCGACATTGAAACTCGTTGGCTTCAAGACCCCGGCGGATCTGTCGGCGTCCAACGAAACTAACTTCCTGACCAAGCGCTACCCGCATTTGCTTCGCGTGGCCTGCCTCACCCAGGCTTACGACTTCATGTCGAACATGGCGAAGTATCAGACCAACCTGACGCTATTGGATGCCTTGATCAAGAAGACGAACGAGGAAAGCGATCTCAGCTACCGCGGCGTCGAGTTCGAGGTAGAGGTCGAATAAATGCCCGCAGATTTCAGTTCCTCCCTGCTCGGCCTGCTGATGCAGGGCACCGGGAACAACAACAATTCGTGGGGCAGCAACCTCAACGATTTCGTGTTCGCCTATCTCGAAGCAGCCATCGCGGAGTACACCACCATCACCGTGACGGGCGGCGCGGAGAGCTTGACTGCTGCCGAGCACCGCTCGGCGATGATCGAGTTCGACGGCACCCTGACCTCGAACTGCACAGTGACGATCGACAACACCAAGAAGCGTTGGCGCATCTTCAACAACACCACCGGCAGCTTCGTCCTGCTGATGAAGACGGCCAGCGGCGATGCCATCGAGATCCCGCAGGGCACGCACAAAGACATCGTCTGCGACGGCGACGACCATATCTACCGCCTCGACGATAAGGAGATCGGAAACTTCATCCTTCATGGAGGACCGACAGCTCCTCCCGGGACGATGGCCTGTTCGGGTGGCACTTACGTCCGCGCCGACCATCCGAACCTCTACTCCAAGATCGGCACCACCTGGGGCGCTGGAAATGGCCTCACTACGGCGGGGCTGCCGAACCTGACCGACACCAACCGCTTCCTACGCGCGGCGGGCGGCAGCATCGCGGTCGGCACCTATCAGGCGAGCCAGAACAAGTCGCACACCCATACCGGAAGCGGAACCACCAGCACCGAGAGCGCAGACCATACCCATACCTATTCCGGCAGCACCGGTACGCAGAGTGCGAACCATACCCACACCGAAGTTCGCCCGAGCGGGTCGAACACCACCACTGGTGGCGGCAGCTTCCCCGTCTATGATGGCGGCTCGGCTGGGTATACGACAAACACCGGGGCCGAAAGCGCCAACCATACGCACAGCTATTCAGGCACGACCTCCGGCAAGAGCGCCACCCACACGCACACCTATTCCTTTACGACCTCAACCGGGTCGGCAGACGGCACCGAAGCCCGGCCCGAGAGCGCGGGCGTCCTCGTATGCATCAACCTTTGAGTTGCACGTCAGTGCAAAGGGCGGCCCCGCCTTCCCAATCACTGTGGGAGGTGTTGAGGGGGCGGGGCTGTTCCCATGTCTGATGAATTTCCCCCGGTACCGTTGACGCCGCCGCCCGGCGTCGTCAAGACCGAGTCCGACCGCGTCGTGGAAGGCCGCTGGATCGACATGCAGTGGATGCGGTTCGTCAACGGACGTCCGCAGAAGATGGGCGGCTGGGTCAGGCAGACCACGGTCATCTCGTCCGGCGCCTTGCGACAGCTTCATGCATGGCGCGATCTTCAATCGCTCGAGTATATGGCAGGCGGGACGTACCGAAAACTCTACGTCTACGAGCGCGATTTCACCCAGCACGACATTACGCCTCTGGCCGATTCCGGAACGCTGACGGACCCGTTCACCACGACATCCGGAAGCTCCATCGTCACAGTGGCTGACGCGACGCACGGCAGAAACCCCGGGGACACCGTCATTTATTCTGGCGCTTCCGCCGTCGGCGGATTGACGCTCGATGGACCCTACGAGGTGCTGACCACGATTGGCGCCGGAACCTACACAATCGATGCCGGAGCAAATGCTTCTTCCGACGCAACAGGGGGTGGCACCATCACCTATGAATATGAAGTCTCGATCGGTGCTGATCGAGGCGTCTATGGTCTCGGCTACGGAGCCGGCCCCTACGGCATCGGTACCTACGGCACCGCACGCTCCGGCTCGACTCTCTTCATCGAGCCTCGCATCTGGTCATTCGATCATTTTGGCCGGATCCTTCTGAGCGCCTTCAATGGTGGATCGATCTACGATTGGGATCCGGAGGACGTTCCTTCCTTTGGCCGCGCCGTGCGGGTAGCGAATGCCCCAACCGACGTTCGCTACATGTTCATCACGGAAGAGCGCTTCGTGATGGCGCTGTGCGATGGCATGCGCGTCGATTGGTGCAGCCAGGGCGATTACTCGATGTGGACGCCCGGCCTTGGCAATACCGCAAACACGCGCAACCTCTCGGAAGGGACCAAGCTGATTGCCGGACGGTCGCTGGGCAATCACATCTCCTGCGTCTGGACGGATTTCTCGCTCTACATCTTCCAGTACACCGGATCTGCCTCGGTCTTCTCCTCCCGGCTCGGCGGGCGCAATTGCGGTCTCGTCTCGCCATCCTGCGCGGTAACAGCGAACGGCGTCGCCTACTGGATGGGTCACACGAACTTCTATCTTTACAACGGCTCGGTGCAGTTCATCCCGAACGTTGATGACATCCGCGATTACGTGTTCGGCAACCTCAACACCGAGAATGCCTATTTGTCGTGGGGCGAGTACCTCGAAAAATACAATGAGATCATCTGGTACTACATTTCGGCCGGAGACACAGAGCCGAGCTACTATGCGCTTCTGAACCTCAAGGACTTCTCCTGGGCGGCGGGGCAGATGGTGCGCACCGCAGGGGCGGCATTCACCCACGGCGACACCCGCCCTTATTGGGCCGGTCCGGACGGTCACATCTATCTTCACGAAAGCGGCGTCGATGGCGATGGGGCTGCGATCCGCGCATCGATCAAGCTCGGGCCGTCGAGCCTGCAATCCGGTGCCGCGATGTTCAACATCGACGGCATCAATGCCGACTTCCACAATCAGATGGGCGACATCACCGCGACATTCACCGGCTGGGACCGGCTCCGCCATGCCACGGTGGACACCCAAACCGTCACCATCACGCCGACCGATGATCTCGTCGATCTGCGCCTGTCAGGCCGCTACATCAGCCTCGAACTGATTACCGACGTGATCGGCGGCTACTTCCGCTTCGGTAAGCCGGACGTGATGGTCTCCTCCAACGGGACACGCCGATGAGACCGCTTGCTCTGGGACAACCGGCCAACGACAATGATCTGCAGTGGATTATGGGCGCGCTTCGCGAGATTGAGACCGCGTCCTATGAATTAGACCCATCAACGCCAGGAGCAGTCATCCCGGCGACTGAGAACCCGCTGGTCGACGGTACGGCGGAGGTCGGAACGTCGGCAAAATATGCGCGCGAAGACCATGTTCATCCTGCGGACACGGAAACGGCGACGGCAACGGCGAATGCGAGAATTGCCGCCTCCGCCGTTCGGTACGATGCAGCTCAATCATTGAATGCGACGCAGAAAACGCAGGCGCTGAACAACATTGGCGCGCAGCCGGCGGGCAGCTACCAGCCCCCCCTGGGGTATACGCCGGTCAACAAGGCTGGCGACACAATCACCGGCTCTCTCTTGGTCAACAACGTCCTATCGGCTGGAGCCGTCTACAGCAGCACGGCGGGAGACATCAACGCCGTGAGAACCAGCGCGCCGACCACAGGCGTTATCTTTCTCGGCAACACTGGTCGCTACCTCTATTACGACGGCAGCGCCTACCATCTACCCGGGGCACGGCTGTATACGAACGGCTACAACATCGTGGTGAGTGTCCGCATGGCCTACGCGGCTGACCGCAGCTACGCGGGCGGGCTGGAGGAGCCTTACGGCGGCACCGTCATCACAGGCGCAAGCCGATTGGGCACGTTCCGTCACCGCTATCTCCAATACCAGCTCAACGACGGCGGCTGGTACACAGCAGGGTACGTATGACGATCATCAATCACGGATCGTGGTCGCGCTACGTACCAGGCATCTGGCCCGAAGGTTTCCCTTCGAACATCATGTTCTGCAAGCGGGACAGCGACGGCATCGACTGGTACGACTACATCTACAAAGGTGCATCGTTCGCCCCGGGCTCGATCAAGGTCACGGTCGAAGGAGGTCTCACGCGTGCCGCGACCCGCGATGAGAGCAAGCTGTTTCCTCAGTCCTCTGTGGTACTGGAAATCACTGGCGACAACGCCGAGGACCCGCAGGCTGCATTCGGCGGCCTCGTGTACGACGAAGCGTCCAACACGCTCAGTCTTCCTCGTCCTACCGTCCCGCAATCCGTCACACCCCGGCAGGCGCGCCTCGCGCTCCTCAGTGTCGGCCTGCTCGATCAAGTAGAGGCTAGTGTGAACGCTGCCGGAGGCGCCACCAAGATCACTTGGGAATACGCCACCGAGATCAATCGCCGCGATCCGATGATCATCTCCATCGGCTCCTCGCTCGGCCTGACTTCGGATCAGATCGACGCGCTGTTCCTTTCCGCATCCGAACTATAGGTTCACAATGTTATCTTTACCCCAACGGGCCGCCGAAGAGGCGCGGCTCACCGTTCGCGGTGCCATGTCCGATCAGGACGCGATCGAGGTCCACAAGCTCCTGATGCTGATGGGCGACGAGGTCGCGGTCGCGCCGGTCGATCCGGTCGTCGTGATGGAGGACATCTACAACCTCATCAATGCCGACAACCGCGGGGCCTTCCTGATGGCGACGCGCGAAGGCAAGCTTGTCGGCGTAATGGGACTGGAAAACACCCGCTATCGGTATTCGAAGGAATACTGCATCCGCGAGGTCTATCTGTTCGTCCATCCCGACCATCGCAACGGCGATGTGCTGGGCGCGCTGCTCGCCGAAGCCCGCGCGATCGCCGACATGGTCGGCAAGGAACTCTACGTGACAATCGCAAACCCCAACCGTCGACGGGGCAGAACGGAGAAGGTGGCGAGCCTCCTTCGTTATCAGCCGGTCGGCTCAATCTACGCACTTCATCCGAGGAACTAAAAGATGGGTTGCTTTGGCAGCAGTGAAGAAACCGGCCGGAAAACCACCACCAACACCTTGCCGGCCTATCTGGAATCCGCCGCCCAGACCAACGTCTCCAACGCGATGAACTTCGCGAACAAGCCGTTCGAAGCCTACACCGGGGAGATGACGGCGCCGCTGACGCAGAATCAGAAGGACGCGTTCGGCCTCATCAAGTCGATCGCTGGCTCGAGCAATCCGTACCTCTCCGACATTCAGGATCTGTACAAGCAGTTCTCCACCGCGCCGGCCTCGACGATCACCGCCCCGACCACGGGCGAAATCGAGCAGTACATGAACCCCTACCTCATGGCCGCGCTGCAACCGCAGCTTGACGATATCGCGCGGCAGGGCATCAACACCCGCAAGTCCCTCGATGCGCAGTCGACCATGGATGGCGCTTTCGGCGATGCGCGCTCCGGCGTCGAGCGGGCGGAGGCGCGGCGCAACGAGGACATCCTGCGGACCAATACCATCGGCAAGGGCTATTCCGACGCCTTCACTTCGGCCATGGCAAATCTCATGGATACGAAGAAGACCAACGCCACTCTGAACGAGACCGCCTTGCAGCGCGCAATAACGGGCGGCAAGGCGCTGCAGGATCTCGACTTGTCGCAGGTCAATCGCGGATTGACGACGGCGGATGCGCTCGCGAAGGCGGGCAAGACCGAGCAGGAAACCAACCAGGCGGCGGATACCGCGAAGTTTCAGGAGTTCTTGCGCGGCCAGGGCTGGGACGCGCAGAAGATCGCACTTGTCACCTCGGCGCTGGCCGGCACGCCGAAATCGACCACGCAAACGACGGTCGAAGAGCAGCCGAACAATTCCGGCTGGGGCATCATTGGTTCGCTCACCTCGTCGCTCCTGCCGGCGATTATCTCGGACCGGCGCGTGAAGGAAGACATCAGCGTCATCGGCGCGACCTTGGACGGCCTCCCGATCTATCGGTTCAAGTACATCGGCGACGATCGCTGGCAGATCGGCCTGATGGCCGACGACGTCGAAGCGGTGACGCCGGATGCCGTCATGGAAGTCGGTGGCCTTAAGGTCGTCGATTACGAGAAAGCAACGCAAGCCGCCGCTGACATGGGAGCATCTGTCTGATGAACCTTGCCGATCTGATCTCGGGTAACGCCTACGTCGGTCAAAACTTTCCCAGCGACATGCCGCCTGCCGCAGATGGCGGAGGCAACCCGATGGACGCGTTGGACAAGCTGCGCGAGCTGCTTTCGATCAGCGAGGGAAAGGCCAAGGGCCTCATCGATCCCGACCTCAATCCAGCGATGGACCCGCCCATCGGCCGCTTTCAAGAGATGCCCCTTGCGCCGCCAGACATGCGGGAGGCTTCCTCAGGTGCCACCGATTTCAGCGCGCGCTCGCGTCAGCCGCTAGCGGTCCCGCTTCCGCAGCCGCGCCCGGCCGGCGCTCCGCTGGCTCCGCCTGAGGCGATCACCGCGTTCGCCCCGACCGACATCCAGCGTGCGCAGCGGGGCATGCCGCCGATTCCGATGACGGAATTGCCGGGGCAGGATCGGCCGGCGAGTGGGCTGCTCTCGGCGATTGCTCCGAACCTCGCTCCGAGCCAGTCGACCATGAACAAGGTGATGGCATCGCTGGGCGGCGGCCTGTCCACCGTGACCGGTAACACCGCCGGCGGCGCGTTCGCGCGCGGGATGGGCGGCGGTCTGAAAGCAGCGGCTGCGCAAGACAAGACCGATTTTGACCAGCACCTCAAGGCGCTCAAGCAAGTGCAGGATGCCAAGGCCACCGGCACCAGCGAGGAGTACAAGGCTGCGTTGACGAACTACTACAAGGTTCTCACCGAGCAGAAGAACCAGCAGGCGGCAGTCGCCACAAACCCGAAGGCGGCGAAGGCATACGCCATGGACAAGGCCCCCGCGGAGAAGCCCGCAGCGGCCCCCGGCACTGAAATCTCGATGAAGGGCGACGGCACGCAAGCCTCTCCCTACGCGCCGACGTCGAAGGCCGACTACGACGAGATCGAATCCGGCACGTACTACATCCATCCCTCCACCGGCCAACTTCGCCTGAAGAAGTAAATCCCCACATGGCATTTGAAGACCTCATCACCGGCTTGGCCGGTGAGGATACGCCTGCGCCTATTGATCCCGAATTGCTCGCCTCCCGGACCGAACGGAAGGGCCTGACCGACTTCAGCGCGCGCGCGCGACAGCCGGTCGATTTCGGTGCCGATGACGAAGTGATCGGGCCCGCCCCGAAACCGCGCCGCGCCAAGGCTGCGCCGGCCGCCGACTTCGGCGCCGACGACGAAGTGGTCGACGCGATGTACGGGCAGACCGTTCCAACGCCCAAGGCGCGCCCTTCGGAAGCCGACGCGCTTACGTCGCCGGTACCCCTCCCCAGGCCGCGCCCACCAGCCGAGATCCAGCCAACGCAAGCGATGCCGGAAGTGCAGCCGCTCGAGGATGCGCCCTTTCGCGCGCCGAGCAGCGGCCTGACGACGAACATGCTGACCGGCGAAGAGGCATACGCCGAGCGCGAGGCGAACATCAAAGCGGCTGAGGACACTGTTGCCGAAGCCCGCACGCGCCTGCAGGCGGCACAGGAACGCCAGAATGCCGTGCTCGCCCCAAGTACCCGCCGCGGCACGACTGGCGACCTGCAGCGCCAGGCGATCGACGCCGAAGTCGAGAACGCCCACAAGAACCTCTCCGAGGCCGAGCTTGGCCTTTCGGCCGCGCAGCGAGCCAATCCCCCCACCCAGAAGCCTATCCGCGACGCGGCGTCCCGCTTCGCGACAGCCGTCGGCACGATTGTCCCCGACACCGTCGGCGGTATCGCACGTCCCATCGACGCCGCTCTCGATGCTGCAGGTATCAAGAACGGTACTGGAATCGCCGAGGCCATGCGTGAAGCCTCCCGCCGCATCGGGATTGCTAACCAGCCCGACCCGACGCGCGAGGAGGATCTGACCGCGAAGCTCGGCCAGGGCGCGGGCTCCGCGGTTGGCTTTGTGGCGACCGGTGTTGTCGGTAAGGCGGCTGGCCTGCCCGCCTGGGCTGCGTCTGGCGTAACCGGTGCGGCGCAGAACGCCGAGCAGTATTACCGCGAAGCCGACGACATGGGCGCGCCCGCCTACAAGAAGGCGCTGGCCTACATCACTGGCGGCGCGATCGGATCGACGGAGGCGGTTGGCCTCGGGCGCATCGCCGACGAAATGGATAAGGCCACGGGCGGCGGCGTGAGGCGTTATTTCGGTCTCATCGCGAAGGAGATGGGCGAGGAAGGTCTGCAGGAAGGCGTCCAGCAGCTGCTCGACAATATCGCGAAGTACGCCCTCTATGGCAAAGACCCCGGCGACATCACCAAGGACGTTGCGACCAATGCGCTGATCGGCGCGATGCTCGGCATGGGCATGGCCGGAACGATGGGCGCGCCGACGCTCCTGCGAGGCCGTCGCGGCGAAGCAAACATCCCCGTCCCGCCGCAAGCGCCCGTCAGCGCGGAGAACATCGCCGCGCAGATCCTTGGCGAGTCGAGCGCTCCTCCCGCGCAGGCTCCGGCCGCGCCGCAGCCGACACCCATCTCACCTGCGCCCGCGGCTGAGACTCCAGCGGACAACAGCGCACTCCCCTCAAATCAGACCGAAAATATTAACACGCCCCCTTCGCCCGAGCAGGCAAAGGCCGTGGGCGATTCCGACCGCGCCATGCTGCGCGCCTATGGCTACAGCGACGAGAACATCGACGACATGTCGCCCGGCCAGATCGCGGCGGAGGTCGCGGCTGCCGAGGAAGCCGGCACCAAGCCGGAGTTCGGTACCGACGACCATGTCGTCGGCACGCGCGCCGCACCGGTCAACATCGAGACTGCGGACGACCTCAAGGCGGTGACGAACGCCGCAAGCGGCGAATACACCCCGTCGCAGGGCGAGGCCAACAACCGTCCGCTGGGCCATGCGAAATGGAATGGCCTCGACATTTCAATCGAGACCGAGGCAGGCGGCATCCGCCGCGGCCAAGACCCGAAGACCAAGCAGACGTGGGAAACCCGCATGGGCGCGGCCTACGGCTATATCAAGGGCACCGTCGGCGCCGATGGCATGCACGTCGACGTGTTCATGGGCAACAAGCCCGAGGGCGACCGGGTTTACGTCATCGACGAGGTTGACAGCGAGACCGGGAAATTCCGCCAGCACAAGGTTATGGCTGGCTTCCCGACCGAGCAGGCCGCTCGCGCCGCCTATCTCCGCACGTCGAGCAAGAGCGAAAAGACGCTCGGCGCGATCGCCGACATGTCGATCGACGAGCTCAAGGCGTGGCTTCGCGAGGGCGATCTGAAAGCCCCCGCCGTCAAGACCAGGACCATCACCCTCCCCAAGCAGACCATCAAGAGCAGCGAACCGACCTCGCTGTTGCAATTCATCGCCTCGAAGGGCGGGTTGGCGCCTGACCCAGAACTGACGGCGCTGGATCTGACAGGCTCCCATCGCGTGAACATCCCCGGGCGGACCGGCCGCTTCGGCGTGGTGCGCCCGACGGGCATGTCGCTCGACCAGATGCGCGAGGCCGCGGAAGAGGCGGGATATTTCCGCGGCACCGCCAACGCCACCAGCACCGTGCGGGACTTCCTCGACGCGATCGACAATGAGCTGCGCGGCCAGCGCAAGCTGCCGGAGGGCCAGGAAGCAGAACCGAGCAAGCGTGAGCTGCAGCGGCTCGATGAGGAGAACGCCCACCGCGCCGCCATTGAGGCCGACAACCGGGCCGAGATCGAGCAGATGCTGCGCGACGTCGGCATCCCCGCGGGCATCACGAACGAGGAGGACATCGCCCTCGCCGCCCGGATCATGGCTGACGAGGACATGTCCGCCGAGGACGCCCTCGAACTGGCCGCGATGCGGAACCTCGAAACCGACCTGCCGGTGACGCAGGACCAGATTGATGATATCTACGACTTTGGAGCATTCGATGCTGTTCAGCCCCGACCGACACAGGAAGATGAGCGCGGCGCTCAAGCAGAAAGCGCAGCAGGAGTCGGACCCGGAGAAGAAGGCCGGACTGATGAGCCGGTCAATGACCTTCCTCGCCCTGGCGAAGATCGCCAGCAAGCGCAAGAAGAACCCGCAGCCGGAGAACTCGGACAACGCACCGGCCGAACCGAAGAAGCCGGATCTAAGGGGCGTGCCGCCGATCAAGGCGTAAACTCCGCTCCCAGCGAGGCCGACCAGAACGCAGCCTCCCGCGCAATGGAAGGTGCCCTCGACAAGATCGAGGAAGCTGTCGAGGCCAACGACCGCGAGGCTGTTTCGAAGGCCGGACGCGAGGCGCGCAAGGTGCTTGCCCAGACGCCGCAGTTCGTGAAGGACGCTGATCCCGAATATTGGGCCCAGTTCAAGCGCACCATCAGCGACATGCTGAAGCCCGGTTACGTCACGGCGAAGCAGGAGCACGACAGGGCCATCGCAGAAGGGCCGACCTGGGCGCAGGTGCTGCACAAACTGCCGATGATCGATGATCGCAACCGCGACACCGATCTTGCCTTCAGGTTAATGGCCGCCATCACCGGAGGCCCGGTCGACAAGCAGAAGTTCGACAACCTCACTGGCCCGCAGCGCCACGAGTTGCTCAAGCTCGTGAGCGATCCCTTCCATAATCCCGCAGCGACAAAGCCGGCACCGATCGAGAAGACCGAGGCCGGCGAGCAGACCGTGCTCCCGGGCGCCGAGAAGATCGGCATCGGCGAGCAGGCACAGCGTAAGGCGAACGAACGGCTCAAGCCGACCAAGCCGCAGAAGCCCGCCGACGAGGGCCTGTTCGGCGACGAGAAGGACCAAACGGACCTGCTCGACATAAAGCCGCCGGCACAACCGGCGAAGAATGAGACCACCGAGGCCCGCGAAAGCGGGCCTTCTGATTCTGAGGATCTCGACTTCGACAGCATCATCGACGAGGCGATCGACGAGCATGCGCCGGAGCCGAAGGCGAGTGCCGCCGCGAAGTCCGCCGCCAAGAATGTCGGCATGGGCCTTGCCGAGGTGGCGAAGGGCCTCGACGCTCTGTTCAGCCCCAAGGGCAAGCTGTCCTCTGGCATCACCTTCGACGACGAGACCTATGCGAGGGCCAAGCCGTTCTTCAAGGCGGGCGTGGCGCATTTCGCGGAGGCCGGTCGCGACATCAAGGCGATGCTCGACGAGCTCGTGAAGTATCTCGTTCAGACAGCAGACATGGACCGGGACGCCATCAACGCGATGCGCCCCTACCTTATTCGCTTCGCCCAGGACGTGCGGTCGGGCGCAATTGACCTCTCAGCACAGGAGACTGATAATGGCGCCACGGAGTCAGCCGATGAGCGTTCCGGAGCTGAAAGCACTGGCGAGGAAGCACTGGACGGAGTTTCTGCCGCGCAGAGTGGCGGAGCTTCGGACGCAGGGGACGCTGGACGAGGAGCTCCAGGGAGCAGCGACCTTGGCGCAGGCGGAGATCGAGCAGCTCAAGAGCCGGGGCTATCAGGAGAGCGAGGCGCGGGAAGTGGCGCTGCCGAAGTTCATCCTGCTGCCTCCGGAGCCGGTCGACGACGAGCAGGCGCGCGAGCTGGCGGCAAAAGAGGCCGCGTATCAGAAGCATCCGCCAGTGCCGAGCGATCCGGAGGAGAACCTTCCGGTCCGGTAACGCCGGCCGAGGCCCCGAACCTCCCTGCCCTCAACTACCGCATCACCGACGAAACCGAGCTTGGACAGGGCTCTGAGGGCCAGAAGTTCCGCGACAACATCGCGGCCATTGAGACACTAAAAACCATCGAGCGCGAGAACCGGCGGGCGACCCTCGCCGAGCAGCGTGCGCTTGCCCGCTATGTGGGATGGGGCGGCCTCGCCAATGCCTTCCGTGACGGCGATGGCAACTTCAAGCGGGACTGGCAGGAGCGCGGCGAGCAGCTTGAGAATCTGTTGTCCAACGAGGAGCTGACGGCGGCACGCCGCTCGACCCGCAACGCGCACTACACCTCGCGTACCGTGGTCGACGCCATGTGGGATGCCGCGCGCCATCTCGGCTTCAAGGGCGGCTTGGCGCTGGAATTGTCTTCGGGCACCGGCAACTTCCTCGGCCTGGTGCCCGAGGAGATCACGGGCAACACCCGCTTCATTGCCGTCGAGTTCGACAGCATCACCGCGCGCATTGCGAAGGCGCTCTATCCGCAGGATACCGTCCTGCACTCCGGCCTGCACAGACTGCCGCTGCCAGAGGGCGAGGCGGTCTTGAACATCGGCAACCCGCCGTTCGGTTCGGAATCACTGCGCTTCCAGTACAAGCCCGAGCTGAGCGGGCTTTCGATCCATAACCAGTTCTTCCTCGCCGGTCTCGATGCGCTGCAGCCGGGGGGCCTGCAGATCCTCGTCGTCTCGCGCTACCTGATGGATGCGCAGGACACGAAGGCGCGCGAGATGATCGCCAAGAAGGCTCGCCTTCTGGGAGCGATCCGTTTGCCGGATACCGCGTTCAAAGAGAACGCGCGCACGGAGGTGGTGACCGACATCATCTTCCTGCAGCGGCATACGCCGGCCGAGGAAGAGTACGCCACCCAGCAATTCGAGAATAGCCGCGACCCGAAGAAGAGCGCGGACACTCCGGATTGGGTGCAGACCGCGACCGTCCGGGATCCGCTGGGCGGCGAGGACATGGTGGTCAACTCCTACTTCGCCCGCAAACCCAACATGGTCATGGGCAAGCTGGAGCGCTCCGGCTCGATGCGCCAGAAGGGCGAGGTCAACGTCACGCTGGCGAAGGGCGCCGATCTCGGCGCGATGCTGCGCAAGGCTATCAAGACCCTGCCGGCAAACGTGCTGGATCTCCATCAGGAGGTGATGGACGCCACGCTGAAGCGCTACCAGAGCATGGGCGACTCGCTCTCGATCGCGCTGGCCGGTCACGAGGTCGGCCACGTCGAGCGTGAGGATGGCAAACTCTACCAGATCACGGAGCGCGAGACCCCGACTGGTGGCTATGAGCCGGTCAGGCGGCCGATCACGCCGGACTCCCCGTGGTCGCGGCAACTCCTCATGGACAGCGGGGGTAGATGGTACACCCTCGAACCGAAGGTCGATGCAAAGGGCGCCAAGGTCAAATCTGGCGCCCGAAATGTTTATGAGCGGAAGTATTTCGACGGCAACGTGGTCCCGGCCGCGATGCGGCTCGGCAAGGCGAAGTATGATAAGCTCTCCGCGCTGGTGAACCTGCGCGACCTCACGAAGCGCCAGCTCACCCTCGAGGCGGAGGATGCGCCGGCCGCAGAGATGGAGGGTAACCGCAAGAAGCTGGCGGATGCCTATCAATCATTCGTCAGCTCGAACGGCTATCTCAACGACCAGGGCAACCTCCGCCTCCTGAACGATCTGCCAGACGGCGCGCTCGTGATGGCGCTGGAAACTGGCTACCGCGCGCCGGTCACGAACGCGAAGGCCGCGCGCACCGGAGAGACGGCCAAACCTGCCTCCGCCAAGCCCGCGCCCATCATGTCGCGCCGTGTGGTGCCGCGCTATGAGCCGGCCACGAAGGCGTCGAGCCCGCAGGACGCTCTCTCGATCTCGCTCTCTGAGGTCGGTCATGCCGACATGGACCGTATCGCGCAGCTCCTCGGCATTCCCCGCGACGAGGCGATCGAGCAACTGACTTCTGGCGACAAGCCCCTGCTCTACAAGGACCCGGAGACCGGCGCTTTCGACACGGCGAACGGATACCTGTCCGGCAACGTGGTGCGGAAGCTGAAGGCGGCCGAAGCCGCAGGTCTCGCCAAGAATGTCGAGGCCCTGCAGAAAGTGCAGCCCGAGCGCTGGAGCGCGGAGAACATCTCCGCCATGCCGGGTGCCAACTGGATTCCGCCGCAGGTCTACGCCGACTTCGCAACCCACCTCTTCGGCGTTCCGGCCAGGGTCCATTACTCGCAGGTGACGAACTCATTCAACCTGTACATTGACGACTATAGCCGCGAGAAGGCCGACCAGTGGGGCACCGCTGACATGACAGCGGATGCGATCCTGCGCGGCATCCTCAACTCCCGTGTGCCGAAGGTCGTTCGCGAAGATGGCGAGGGCAAGAGGTATGTAGATCAGGAGGCAACCGCCCTCGTCTCGCTGAAGGCAAAGGAGATTGAGAACGAGTTCGCCGATTGGGTGTTCGCGGACAGCGCTCGGCGAAACCTGCTGACCGACATCTACAATGAGAAGTTCAACACCCGCGTCAACCGCCAGCACGACGGCTCGCACCTCGCCCTCCCCGGCAAGGTGCCGGATGAAGTGATCCGGCTGCGACGCCACCAGAAGAACGCCGTGTGGCGCGGCATCTATGAGCGCTTCCTGCTGCTCGACCATGTCGTCGGCGCTGGCAAGACCTTCACAGCGATTGCGCGTGTGATGGAGCGACGCCGCATGGGCCTGTCCCGCAAGCCCATGATCGTGGTGCCGAACCATCTCGTCGATCAGTGGACGGCGGACGTCTACCGGCTGTACCCGGGTGCGAAGGTGCTCGCGGCCGGCAAGAACCAGTTCGACAAGAAGAACCGCCGTCGCCTGTTCGCCAAGATCGCCACCGGCGATTGGGACGTCGTCATCGTCCCCCACTCCTCGTTCGGCTTCATCGGCATCTCGCCTGAAACCGAAAGCCGCTTCCTCGAAGAGGAATTGCGCATCGCGAAGGAGGCGGTTGAAGAGGCCAAGGATCAGGCCGCAGCCGACGGTATCGGCGGCCGCACCAAGCCGTTCACCGTCAAGGAAGCCGAGCGGCTGGTGACAACCATCGAAGGCCGTCTCGACTCGCTGAAGAAGGCAAGCCGCGACAACATGCTCACCTTCGAGCAGATGGGCGTGGACGACCTGACCGTCGACGAGGCCCATGAGTTCAAGAACCTGTTCTACTCGTCACGCCTGACCGGCGTGCGCGGCATGGGCGACAAGAGCGGTTCCCAGAAGGCGTTCGACCTCTACAACAAGGTGCGCGTGCTGCGCGATAGCCCCAACGGCACCGTCACCTTCATGACCGGCACGCCGATCTCGAACAGCGCCGTCGAGATGTACACGATGATGCGCTATCTCGCGGCGCAGGATTTGAAGGATCTCGGTATCGAGCATTTCGACGCCTGGCGCTCGCAGTACGTCTCGGCCAGCGCGAAGTTCGAGCCGACGGAAGCTGGCGGCTTGAAGGAAGTCACCCGGCTCGGCCGCAACTGGTCGAACATGCGGGCGCTGATGGAGCTCTATTACTCCTTCACCGACGCGGTCTCCCAGGAGGACATCAACCGCTGGTACGCCGAGGACAACAACGGCGCCCGCTTCCCCGTGCCGAAGGTCAAGACTGGCGGCCGCAAGGAAGTGGTGGTCAAGCCGACCTCCGCCCAATCCGGCATGCTGGGCGAGATCGTCGCGGGCTTCAACAGCCTGCCGAACATCAGCGACCCGTTCGAGCGCAACGCCACCCGCCTGCGGCTGATGGACCGGGCTCGCAAGGTTTCGCTCGACGTGCGCGCCGCCGATTCGACCGTCCAGAGCGACGAGGCAGGCGGCAAGCTCGATCAGATCGCCGACAAGATTGCGGACATCTACGGCCAATCGAAGAAGGACGCAGGTACCCAGCTCGTCTTTATCGACCGCAGCGTTCCAGCGGCGAAGAGCGACAAGAAGGTCCTCAAGGATTACGACGACCTGATCGGCCGCCGCGATGCGGCGCTGGCCGCGGGCGACGAGGCACAGTACCGCGACCTCGTCGAGCAGCTTGACAAGTTCGACCCCAACGAGATCGAGACGCTGCGCGCCGCCCAGAAAGGCGGCTGGAACGCCTATGATCAGCTCAAGGGCAACCTGATCTCCCGCGGTATCCCTGCCGACGAAATCCGCTTCGTGCAGGAGGCTAACAACGACGCCGAGAAGAAGGCGCTGTTCGACTCCGTCAACGACGGCACCGTGCGCGTGCTGATCGGCTCGACCCCGCGCATGGGCGCTGGCACCAATGTGCAGGAGCGGCTTGTGGCACTCCACCACGGCGACGTGACGTGGAAGCCCTCTGACATCGAGCAACGCGAAGGCCGCATCATCCGCCAGGGCAATAAGCTCTTGGAGAAGTACGGCGCCGATAACTTCGAGGTAGACATCCTCGCCTACGTCACGGAGCGCACCGTTGACGCCAAGATGTGGGACCTGAACGCCACCAAGCTGAAGATGATTAACGGCATCCGGAAGTACGACGGTGCCTTTAACATGGAGTTTGAGGACGAGGACTCGGTCGGCATGGCCGAGATCGCGGCGCTCGCCTCCGGAGACCCGCTCCTGTTGGAGCGCGTCAAGCTGATGGCCGAGATCGACAAGCTCGAACTGTTGGAGCGTGCGCACCGTCGGAAGATGTTCGGCATCGAGGACGCGATCTACGATCTTGAGCGGGCCCAGAAGAACTATCCTGCCATGATCGAAGCCGGAAAGGCGAAGGCCGGACGGATCGAGAGCGCGATCGAGACCATGCGCCGGGACGCGGCGGGGCGGTCCGTCGAGGTGGAGGGCAAGAGCTACGCCACCAGATTGGAGGCGAACAACGCCGTCGAAGCGGCGATCGAGGCTCAGAAGGCAGGCGACGAGAACGCCCGCTATGCCATCAACATCAACGGCCAGCGCGTCACCAACCGCGAGACGGCACAGGCGGTCCTCAACGAGGCCATCGGCGACGCTGTGCCGATCGAGGCTGTCGTGGACGGCGATGTGGTGCGCTCGCGCACCGTCTTCGGGCAGATCATCGGCCGCAAGGCGACTGAGCTATTGCACCAAACGAGCCGCGACACGAACAAGCCTGTCCGAATTGGCAAGATGCTCGGCTACAATCTCGAGCTGGGTGTCCACACTGACGCGCACCGCATCTCGCTCGCGCTGTCGGAGGATGGCACCACCATCGTGGATGTGGAGCAGCCCTACGCGCACGACGCCAAAGGTTTCGTGCCGCAGAGCGGGCGCGCGCTGGTCGACAAGCTGGAAGGCGAGATCGACTACGAAGCCTCCTTCACCGGCAAGCGGTTGCAGGACAAGCTCGACGAGGCAGAAACCCGCCTGCCCTCGCTTCGCGAGGAGCGCAGCAAACCGTTCGGCAAGGCCGAGGAGTTGCAGGGCCTGCGCGATCGCCTGGAAGAGGTCATCAAGATCCTCGACCAGCGGACCAAGGATGCCGAGAGTGGCCGGCTGACGGAAGAACCGCGGTTTTCAATTCGTCGCCGCTCGTCATCCCTCACCGGGGCGGAGATCGACGCGCCCGGACTGCTCCAGGCGCTACAGCTTCCACATGGCCGGTTCTGGGTTGACTATACGCGGCTTGCGAAGAAGCACCCCGAGGCGTTCTCCTCGCCCGAGCAAGTCCGTGACCACGTCGAGAGCGTGTTGTCCGCTCCTGACGTCGCGATCCCGCAGCGAAGCGGCAATATCGATCTGGTGAAGCGCTCCGATGTGGACCGTTTGATCGGCTTCCGCGCTCATCTGAAGAACGGCCGGTACCAGATCGCGACGGCCTACGTTCTCGAGCCGGGCCAATTCGAGCGCATGAAAAGCGGCGCGGCCCACGCCGGGGCGACGGTCTTGGAGTTAAGTTCCAAGGATCACTTGTCCGGTCAGGGCCGCAACGACGAATATAACCGCTTGGACGCCGGTGGGCAATCCGCCCCACCACCCATGTCGCCGCAAGTCCGTGCGAACCTGGAGCGAGCCCTGACGGACGTGGTGCGGAAGATCACCGGCCCGACGATCAATGTCCGGTTCGTCGACATCTATCCGTTGAAGGTCCCGCCGAAGGGCTGGGGAGATTTCAAGCCCGACGCGCAGACGGCGGCTGGCACCTATCTACCGGCAGAAGCCCTCATCACCGTGGCGCTCGCCGACCCCTCCTATCCGCTCCAACATGTGCTCGACACCACCTTCCACGAGGCGTTCCACGCCCTTGAAGACCGGTTGCTGACCGATCAGGAGATGGAAGTCTTGAGGCGCGAGGACGCGCGGCTGCGCCAGATCGTGCAGCAAGCGTTCGGCTTCTCCAATGAGGAGATCAAGACCATAGCGGGCTTCGAGATCCGGGCCATGGCGTTCGAGTATTATGCCTCGATGCGTGCTCGCGGTCTGCACGCGCCCGGCGTCCACATCGGCATCCGCAAAGCCTTCGAGCGGCTGATGGAGATTTTCCGGCGCGTCGGCAACTACCTGCGCGGGCTTGGTTACCAGAATGCCGACGATATCCTCCGGGCTGCCTATGACGGCGCCTACAGCGGGCGGGCTGGCGGTCGCACCGCCGGCGCCGAGCAGGCCAACATCCGCGGCCAGGTGCGCCCGCATGGCAACTTGAACCGGTTCGAGAGCTACGATCCCCTTCCCGAGCGCTGGCAGGATTGGTGGAAGCGTCCCGACCTGAACTGGCGCGACCGCGTCTGGGGCATGATCGACGCGGCTTTCCTTAAGGCCAACCGGGCCCTCGGCGACCGCTATGTGGACATGCGCCGGATGCAGGCGGCGGTAGAGCTCGCCGGCCGCAGGGTGACCGAGGGCATCGACATGGCCCTTGCCGCGACCCTGTTCGAGGGCCGCACCGAGAAGCGCCTGAAAGACTACTGGCTTAAGACGTGGCGGCCGGTCCTTGCTGAGATCGCCGAGATGGGTGTTTCGCGGGAGGAACTGCACGAATATCTGTACGCACGCCACGCGCCGGAGCGGAATCGCCACATCGCCGATATCAATCCGCTAATGCCGGACGGCGGCTCGGGCATGACCAACGATGAGGCCCAAGCCGTCATGGACCGCTTCGAGGCGGACGGCAAACGCGAACTGATGGAGCGCGCGGCGCAGAAGATCGACGCCATCGTTCGCAGGATCCGCGCAACGATGGTTGCCGATCAGCTCGAGCACGAAGAGACCATCAGCGGCTGGGAACAGGCGTATCAGTATTACGTCCCGCTGCAGGGCTTCGAGTCTGGCGACGAGGACATGGCAAGCCCGATCCGCCGCGGCACCGGCTTCGACGTGCGGGGACCGGAGACGAAGGCAGCCCTGGGCCGGTCGTCGAAGGCGGACGACATCCTGTCCAACCTGTTCCTGATGGGCGAGCGGACGATCATCCGCGGCGAACAGAACCGCGTCGGCCGCACAGCCATGCGGTTCATGCAGTCGAACCCACAGCCCTCGCTCTACGACGTGCAGCGCACCGAGCGCATCCTGGCGGATGGCCGCACCGAGGCCATGACGGAGAACGATATCGACCTCCTCATGGGTGAGCGTGCGATCACGGTGCAGCGGCGCAATCCGCATACCGGCTTGGTGGAGAGCGTGACGCGAGTTGCGTCTGCCTTCGCGAAAGACTCCTTCGCCGTGAAGGTGGGCGGCCACACCTACTATATCCGCATCAAGCATCCGGACCTGTTGACGGCCTTGAAGAACGTCGGCGTCGAGCGCCTGCCCGCGCTGATCCGGGCGCATGGCTGGCTGACCCGGCAATTCGCCGCCTTCCGCACCGCGCGCAACCCGGACTTCTTTGTCGCCAACCTGTTCCGCGACATACAGGACGCGGCGTTCACTGTGACCGCAGAGCAGCGCGCAGAGTTCTTGAAGCACTTCGCTGCCAATATCGGCACGCTGCGATCCTACGTCGGCGCCGTGATGGGCGAGATGATGGAGGCCGACAACGTTGCCGGCGACTTCGCCCGGAGACGGTTTGTCGAGAAGCGCTGGGCGCAACTGCATCAGGATTGGAAGAAGAATGGCGGTCAGATCGCCTTCATGGGCATCCACGACCTCGACCAGGCCAAGCGCGAGATCGAGTCGGCGTTCAACGAAACCAAGGAGGGCTATCTCAAGAGCGTTGCGATGTTCCCCGGGCGCACCGCCAAGAACCTGCTCAAGGCCATCGAGTTCTTCAATGGCACGATCGAAGCCGGCACCCGCCTTGCCGTCTACGACGCGGCGCTCAAGGCCGGGATGACGAAGGCGCAGGCCGCGCAGTTGTCGAAGGAGGCCACGACCAACTTCAACCGCAAGGGCATCTACAGCCCGTTCCTTGGCTCCTTCTATGCCTTCTTCAACGCCCGCGTTCAGGGCGGTCTCAAGACCATCCGGATGCTGCGAACCTCGAAGGTGGCGCGCCGCGCCGCTATCGGTCTCGCGGTAGGTGGTTTCGCCACCACGCTCTGGAACCTCGCGGTCTCTCCGGACGACGAGGACAAAAAGCCGGAGTACATGAAGCGCAAATATTGGGAGCGCGAGCGCTACTTCATCTTCTATATGCCGGGCTCGAAAGAGCCGTTCCGCATCCCGATGGGCTATGGCCTGCAACTGTTCTGGATGCTGGGCGAGAACCTCGCGATGGTTTCCCAGGGCAAGATCACGTCCGGCGCGGCGGCGGCGAATTATCTATCGACCATCGTCGGCGCGTTCTCGCCGGTGTCGGCAGAAGGCTCGGCCATGGACGTCGGAACGTGGCTGCGGACGATCATGCCGAGCATCGAAATGCCGCTGCTCGAACTGACCATCAACGAGAACTGGCGGCGCAAGCCGATTCATCCGAAGTTCGGTGCCAAGGGCGAACCGCACAGCGAGCAACCGTTCACCACGACCTCGCCCTTCGCGATCGACGTGGCGCGCTTCCTCAACCAGGCAACGGGCGGCGATGCCTTCCGCCCAGGCGCGGTCGATCTCTACCCCGGTGACGTTCAATACGTGTGGGAGTTTGCTACCGGCGGCCTTGGCCAGACCGTCAACCGCACCGCCACCATGCTGAACAATTGGGCGGAAGGCGTGCCGACTCCGGCCAACCAGATCCCGATCGTCCGGCATTTCGTCGGCGCCAACGTCGAGCAGCAGTCCGGCGAAGCCTTCTACGAGGACCGCGAGAAGGTTCAAAAGGGCATGGCGCAGGTCCGCAAAGCCATGAAGGCCGACATCAACGGCCCGCAGGGCGATGCCGCGGCCGAGACCATCGAGAAGGGTGGCAACGAGTTCGGCGTGAAGCAGGGCAAGCGCAAGGGCACCGTCTCGTCGGACGCGGAGAAAATTTTCCGGGATGCCGACAAGGAGTTGAAAGACCTGCGCCGGCAGGAGAAGGCAGCCCGCAACGACCCCAGCATGGACCGGAAGGCGCGCGCGGATCTCATAGCGATCATCCGGGAGAACATGCGTCAGGTGCAGGAAGAGGCCCGCAAAGCGTATCGCGAGATCAAGCAGCGGGAGGCGGCATTCTGACGTCCTTGTTGGAAATCAACCCGGAACTCGCCCTCCTGAGGAATTGACCCTTGATATCGCGCGAGAGTTGCGCTTCATACGGGGCGGGCTTGGGGAAATTGGAATGCGTTCAGCGGACGCGGGGGCGTCGGCTATTGCTCGGTTTTGGAATTTATTCTTCCGTCCTGGGGAATGGCTGCTTTTAAGATTTTCGCGATTGGATTACGCGCGATGGCCTATCCTGTGGGTCATTGGAATTTTCCTTGTTCAGGCCGTTCCCGCCACGATCATTCGCGCCTCTAACCTTGAGGAAGGCCGAATTATCGCCATGGCTCGCGGGGCGATGGAAGACGGTCATTGGATCGCACCGTTCGTCTATGGCGAGCGCTTCGCTGAGAGGCCGGTTCTGCTGGCGTGGATAACAGCGCTGTTCGGCGAGATGACGGGCGGCGTCACGCTATGGTCGCTGCGTCTCCCGCACCTGGCATTCTTCTTGGCCGGCGCATTGATGATCTACAGCTTGCTAAGGTCCAACACTGGCAAGAGTGCCGCGATCTTCGGCGCGCTCTGTTGGATCAGCATGCCGCTTGTCGCTCCGAAGTTCATCAACGCCGAAGCTGACATCGTCCTGGCGACGCTGTTGTTCGGGGCCTTCTGTGTATGGTGGCAAGCTGCCTGCAGTAAGAACATCACCTGGCTGACGTGGATATGCATCGGAATCTTGCTTGGCCTTGCCGGCCTGACGAAGGGTCCGCAACCAGTTGCTTACTTCACGCTCGGCGTTGGCGCCTACGTGATTCTGAAGCAGCGCGACCAGATCCTTGGATTCATCGTTGCAAATATGCTTTCGGGGGCGATGGTCGCGGGCTGGTATCTATTGGTCTACGAAAAGCCGAGCGATGTTGATTATTGGGCGGTTCATTCCCGGCTGCTTACTACGACTGGCCTTGATCTCGTTCGCGACCATCTCGATTTCGTCAAAAGCATAGCAGTGGAAATGCTTCCCGCGACTATTCTGCTGGGGCCTGCGATGGTTATCGTGCTGCGCCAATGGCGGACCGGCAAGCACGACCTGATGCTGGCAGCAACGCTCTACGCGCTTGAATGCACGCTGGTCTTAGTCCTCTGGCCCGGCGGAGTAGCTGCGCGCTACGCTATGCCAGCGACCATGGCACTCGCCGTAATCTGCGGATTGATGTTCGAACATTGCCGTCTAACGCAACCGCGCTTGATCGCATCAGCTTTGGTCGTAACCTATCTTATCTTCGGCGGCCTCCTTGCTCGAGGATGGATAGCGATGCCCTTCTGGCCGCATCTGTTCAAGGGAAGCGAGATCGCGGGTAATGAGATAGCTTCTGTTGTGCGGGAGAGCCCCGGTCCCCTTTACGTCATCGGCACCTCGACCGAACACAACATGTTGGTCTACGTTCCCGGAAAAATTCGCGCGGTGACATTGGACTACCTCGCCAAGCTCAATACGGCTGCGATAGCGGTGATGCTTCCCGAAGAAGAACGGGCTTTATCCCAGCTCAACCCTGGAATTAAAACGACTGATCTTGCCGAGATCGGGCCTCAAAAGAGCCGGTACCGGATTGTCCGGATCGAGTTCGCCGGAGCGCGCTAGCCCGCCGGTAGGCTGCCCAGCCATGGGCCTTACTCTAAAACAAAGGAACGGTCGGCCGGGCGGTGCGTTTCGCACCATGGATACTATGTACTGGATTGCTGGTTTCGCCGTCCTGGTCGTGCTTGCCGCGGTCTTTATCGCGATCATCCGGTCAATCCGCTGAGTGTCCCCGCTGTCACTCAGCGCTTCGCGCTGATCTACTGTTCCTCCGGCTTTGGCTTACCCGTCAGATCGAGCGGCTGCTCGCCGTGCAGCCGTGCACATGTGCCATCACCTGGCTGAGGTCGCGCATGTCGACCAGCGGCCGCAAACCGGGCATTCCCGAAATGCTCGATTTCCGGCCGGTCGGGATTATCGGTGTCACGGCCGGTGTTGCGCGGGATTTTCATCGTTCCGCTTCCTCGGCCCGTCGCACGGCCTCATTGACCTTGGCGCGGTCGCTCCAGTCTTCATGCGGCAAAGACGTCACAGCGTGGTGGACATCGGCGGGAATGGTCAGGTCGCTATCTAGCGGCTTGTTCGCCCACCGCCAAAAGCGGTCAAAGGCATCCATCAGGAAAACGCCTCCTTCACGCGGTCGATTGAGTGATGCGTTCGGTTCTTGACCTTCACCCAATCGGGCGAACGTCCGCCCCGATAACGGCTATCGGCGCGCTTGGACACAAGCCCCTCAAGCCCCATTAGGCATGCATGCCTGAACAAGTCGGGGCCGACCTCGCCCTGCTCAAAGTCGCTCAGGAAGATACCATCCACTCGCCGGAGGAGGAGCCTGGCCAAGTTGGCTTTCCGCATGCTTAGAGGCAGATCCCGAATATCGTCGCCGTCGCTCACCAGCATGTCGAACGCATAGAACTGAACCTCCTCATCGTGCTGTCGTGAGTGCAAGCCGTTGAAGTCGGATCTACCATCGACCCCGAGCAGCACGGCTTCACCGTCGATCACAAAGGAGCTCTGGCGATTTCTCAGCGCGGCTTCGACGATGAGAGGAAAGCGGTGGCTCCAGTCGTACCCGTTGCGGGTGAACAGCCGAACGCGCTTGCCTTGACGTTGAACAATTAGCCGATATCCGTCGTGCTTGATCTCGTGGAGCCATTCCGGCCGGTTGGGAACCTTCGTCCCGCGTGTCGGAATGCAAGGATCGAACGCAGACGTACGCATGCGGGATAAATAGGCAACCGCAGCCGAAATGCGAGTCTGAGGACGCTCAACACCTGACCGTCGGCAAGTCCTGCCCGCCCTGGCGCAGATCGAAATCGAACAAGTGGGGACCGATCTGCACCCTCAGCCGCTTCCCATTCTTTAGCTTTTTCCAGGCATCGGCATGGTCCGCAACCCACGGATAGATCGATGCGCCGTCGCCGCCGAACGTCGCAAAGCGCGGCACCACCGGGCCGTCATCGAACCGGTAACTAATCCCGACCGATTGCTGTCCGAAGCCAACGCGCCCTGGCCATGTAAGACGGGGCTGCGGCTCCCCGTTCAGACAGCCCATTAGCAAAGTAGCGCCCTGATCCGTGACGCGAGCCCATGTCAGCGTCTTGTCGGTCAACCGGTCCTTTTCGGTCGTGACCGTCCACGCGGTTGCGGGCGTGACAATTAGCACCAGGCAAAGGGCGAGCAGGCGGGGCAAGGTAAGTTTCTCGTGCAATACGTGCTTCGGTGAAGTGCAATTATAAATTGACAACGTATGAAAGTCACGCAGGGGCTCGGTTAGACCAGCCGAAGGGTCAACTGACGTCGATCGCGATCCTCGTGCCGTTCGACAAAATCAGAAATCGTAGAAGGAAGCTCGCACATCTGCAGATCGCAGCGCCGGCGCAGCTCGCGGGCAACGTCTTCGGAAACATCTTCCGACCAGCGCTCGGCGGTGTTGAAAGCGACGACGCGGATTGGATTGCTGTACTGGCCGGACATCTCGAATGACCGTTTCGAGATCGGTGGCCTCGTAATCGGCTTCGGGCCAGGCGCGGCCTAATCGACCGAAATCATCTGCCACCAAGTAGACCGTCTCGTCGTTTTCATTCGGGATGATCGACGGCGTCCAACTAGATCTACGCATAATGAACTCCACGCAATGCGGAATTGATTTATCTGGCCTGAGTCGTTCCGGCGGGAAGATCAGGAACCGGCCCCACATCATGACTCTTTGCTGCGCCAATGGAAGGTATTGCAGGATGGCAACGGCAAAGAAGCAATCAAGATCGGGCGGGCGGGGCTACGAGGGTACATCGAGGCGACTGTCCCATACAGCGAGCTCCTCCGGCATCGCGCCCTATAGTATGGTCGCCTTGCGAGTTCATCTTCCACGAGAAACGATCAAGAGAGGGAGGTAACTATGCGATTTATGAAAACAATCGTGATGGTCGCTATTCTAAGCGGAACGACGCTCGTCACAACAGACGCCTTTTCCCAGGCGACAGCGCCTTCTCAGGCGACAGCGCCTTCTGAGTCGACAGCGACTCCTGTGGCCCGTTTGAAGGTTGGAACAGTAGTAACAGGCGACATTCAGTCGGCCACGATTATCGACAAGAGTGACAACAGCTTTTCCTTCAAGATTGCGAGCCAGAATGGTCGTCCGCCGATAATTGTCGTGGTTAATGGAGTAAAGCCCGATCAGGAATTTAGTGTTCGAGACGGATGGAACGCGATCAATGGCGCCCTCAAAGCAATCGGTTTCAAGGGGGACCCCGTCGGCCCGAAAGCGTGCACCCAAACCAATATTACTATAGTCCAGACAACCCAAGGACCCGGCACCGTGCTCGTGCAATGCACCGTTGAGTAGGGCTGATATAGCAGGGTGTTGAAAAACTGGGCGTGTCGCAAAGTTTTCGGCGTTTACCCTGCGTTGAGCCAAGATCGCGGCGGCGCGGGAAGGTGCGCCAAGACGATCGTGGTCATCGTGCTCAACTGGAGCAAAGCTTGGCGGACTTACGTGATCTAGCGTGAGGCCACCAGCGGTCACGTCATCTGGGTGCCACCAGGGACGTGACCGCAAGCCTAGCCCACTGAATTCCTGTCGTCCAAATTAACATCGCGCAACCTTTTCCGGGGCCGGTGCTCGCGGACTCTTGGCCCCAACCGCCCGATCAGGCGATCAGTTCGGCACCCGCCGGAGTAAGGTCACGAAGGTCCCGGATTCGTGCATCGTCAGCCAGCCGCGCTCGATAGCGAGATTAAGGCCAGCACGGTATTCCGCCGGCGAGCCCTTGTCGTTGAACAGGAAGGGGCCGTTGATCTTCTCGATGTAGATCCGGCCGTCCTGGATGGGCTCGAATGCCTGCGCATGTTCTAACAGGCGCCGCGCGGCTTTGTCAGGGTCGGCATAGGGGCTGGCGGTGGCGTATTTCATGCGGCGGCCTTGTCTTCCTTGTCAGCGCCTCGAGCGACGATCCTAATAGCGTCGTTGGGCAACGGACGTTGCAGCGCCTTGGCCTCATCCCACGGAGCGCGCAGCCAGACGTCGCGCTCCTCTTCTGTCTGTAGAATGACCGGCATGGCCTTCGGGTGGATCGGTTCGACGACGGCATTCGGCGTGGTGGTGAGAAAGCCGTAGACGTTATGTGGGCCGGGGATCGGCTTCGATTTCGTTCCGCGGTCGCCCCTGAACTCGGTCCAGATGCCGGCGAAGGACGTGAGCGGCCGGTCATCGCTGTGAGCGAACCAGACGACATCCTTCTTTCCCGTCTCGGGGTTCGGCTCTGGCGCGTATTCGGCGAAGCTATTGAATGGCACAAGGCAACGGCTCTCCGGCTTCAGCCAACCGCGCCAGTGCGGCGAAGAGGTGTTGCGGATGTTGGTCACCGCCGGTCCGCCGGTCCGCGGCGGAGGCGGCATGCCCCAGCGCATCAGGACGAGCTCGCGCTCGGCGCCGACGTTACGAACGACGGGAGCGGGATAATCCGGAAACACGCCAGGCATCGGCGGCAAATTGCCGACGTAGCGATTGATGACGCGAAACAGCGCCCGGATGGCTTCTTGGTTGGTGGTGATCGAATAGAGGTTGCACATGCTCGGGGCTCGCTTGGTCACCATGTCGATGGTGGAAGGCTTGCGCAACCCGGCGAATTGGGACCCAAGTCGGTTAACCCCCAATATCTAGCGGCTTGCCATTTTGTTCATGTTTTGTACTATTCTCGCCCTCATGAAAAGCGATCGTGAATTAGAAATCCTGTTCAGGCGGCTTCGTCTTTACGGCGAGCTCGGGCGCCGGGCTGAGGGGCTCATTCGCATGATCCAGAGGGAATTGAAGGAGCGCTATGGGCCTAGATCACGTCCGTTCCGAAATCGAGCATATGCGCGTCCAGGTCGGAAGGCAGCGTAAGGAGATTCTGCAGCTTCAACGAGCCGGGATATCGACTGCATCGGCTGAGCTTTTGCTGCAGCGGATGTTGGCGAAGATCGAGGGTCTTTGTGACGAGCGGGATCGGCTCAAGAAGGAATTGGGCGGCCCGACGAAAGGGCGCGTGCTTGGCGGCCGGAGTTGGTGATGCGCGAACAATTGAAATGGTATGACGAGAAGGCTGACAACTCCGCCTGGATCAACGCCCTTGCCGAGGTGCGTCAGCGGGCAACGCGAGAGGGCTACTGCTACCAACACGTCCAGGCGATCACTGTTGCGATCGATCAGTACGCAGAGAAGGCGCTTGGCAACCGCGATTTCTTCCTGAACAAGCCCTACGGCGTGGGTTGATTGCGTCGCAACGGATGCAAGGCTATGGCGCGCCGGCTCAGCCCTCCCCGACCACGGCACGTGTTGCGTCGATTGTATCCGACTTCCAACCAACCGAGACCACGCGCTGATCAGGTAGCGCGCGGACCGTAAATCGCAGGGTAAGGATATGCGGGCGTGAACAAAAATCGATCACGAATGACGTCGCCGTTGTCGTCGATCAGCTTGCGCGCGATGTCCGGCAACTCAGCGCTCGCCCGCGCATAGTCGTCCAGATCGATCGGCTTTTTGCCAGCTGGTGGCGGAGCGTTTAAGCGAATGAGTTGATCTCGTCCGATCAACAAACCGGCTTGGCCGTCTGCATTCTGGCTTTGTAAATGCATGGCCGACGACATGATGTCGTACCAGTCGAAGATGCCGCCATGAAGCAATTGCCCTGCGGTGAACTGAATTTCGGCGTCTCCTGTTCCCAATGACAAGATATGGACCTGTCGCCGTTGAAGCTGATAGCAAACGAGCGCGTCCACCAACCCGATCATCACGGGGTTGTTTGCCCAGACGCCGCCATCGGCGAACACGCGCTGGCCGTTTTGATAGACGGGAAAAAACGTGGGCGCGGCGGCCGTTGCCATCGCCACGGCCACCATGTCTTCTTTCCAGTCTCTCTTGTAGTCCTTGTGATGGGGCGTCTTGAAGACATTCACCTCGGTGTAGCCGTCAAAAGACGGAATGCATAAGCGCCGCTCAGCATTCCCCAATTTCAACGTGCCAAAGACTTGCTTGAGCGGTGCTTCGAGCCTTGCGGCATCGTATCTGTGATGCTGGACAGCCTGCACAGCGCGCCAAACTGATCGCAGTTTGAACAGGTTAAAGCGCGCAGGCGGGAAGATTGCGGGCCCGTGTTCAACGTAGAGATCAAGGATGGTCTTGGCCGTCTTTCCAATCGATAATCCCAACGCGATAATGCCGCCGGTCGATGTACCGGCGATCAAGTCGAAATAGTCGCCGATGCAGCGTCCGCCCAAATAGCGGCTTTCCAGTTCGCTCAGCATCGTCGCGGGCAAGATCCCGCGAATGCCGCCACCGTCGATCGACAGAATGCGGAATGGCCTGTCCTGGGGCCATGGCAGAGGATCGCGAAGCCCCTGCAAAATTCCGCTAGATCGGCGTGGGGGCTGGCTCAAGGCGCTTTTCTTCGCTTTGCGAGTTGACGTGGCGACCGCCGCCCAGCCACCTCTTCGTCACCAACCATCCTTCGTAGAAATAGAGCCACTGCGCGGCCCAGTGTACCGTCGTGTGGGCGATGAGGTCATTTACATCCCACTCGCGAAGGGTCGGGCTGAACAGGCACAGATACGGCAAGGTCGGCTCGGCCTTGTTCACGTATGCATGAGGGATTGGCCCCTCCTCATAATCAGGATGGCGCTCGAGCAGCGGCTTCAGCACCTGCACGCGGGGCTGTGCGTCGTGAAGCGATATGTTCTCGAGAACCATGGGAGTCCGGTGCTTCACGCGAACAAGATGTTCGCGCTTATCAGGCGCCAAGATGCCGTGCCACTCGACGAACGATGCGCCCCTCTCGATGACCTTGAAGCCAGGCCAGCGCTCGGCCATGGCTTCGATCTGTTGATCGATAGTCGTCACTCCGACAACTCGCCTCCGCCTTCGCGCGTTGCCGCTCGGGCTGCGGTGCTTGCGCTCCCCGCCACGGCGGCGGCTGCCGCGCCGAGCACCTTGCCGGTGCTGCCAAGATGCAGTCGGTTAGCATTCATCTCGCGCAGCCGGGCATCAAGGGTACTCTCGATCGCGTAGGCAGCCGCGGTCTCGCCGAACAGGCGCTTCAGGAGCTCTTGCTGCTCTGCAAGGCTGAGATTTTCATTGCGCAGCTTGTAGAGTTCAACGATCAGGCGGCGGAGATCGCCATCGTACAGATCCTGCGCGGACTTATTCTCGGGCCAGCGGTCGGTGAACTCGTCAGGCGGGTAGGCAGGGTTGAAGACCTGCACTGTGCCGCGCGGCCCGTAAGTCTCTTTCAAACGACCGCGGATATGGGTCGCGATAGCGACGACTTCGTCGAGGAGGCTGGCATGGACGGGGCCGGCGTCAAGCGCCATCGCGTTGAGCGCGATCGCTGGCGGCTTTCGCCCTGTCCGGCTTGGCGCGCGCCACGCGATGTCCCTGTTGCGCTTAAGCAGTTGCAATGCGACGACGCGCGGCGATTTCTCCTCGAGAGGTTCATGGTCCGGCATCGGCTGGGTCTCGGCCTTCTCGACGATCTTGCCCTCGACCAAGAGACGACGGCCTTTGAACAGGTCATGGAACGCCGGATCGAAATCGACGTGGTCGTTGAAGTATTTCGCGAAGCCCCATGGGTTCACGGGCTTATGGCGAGACTCGCCGGTCTCCCGCTTATAGTGAAACAGGTTACCGGCACGCTCCGGCCCCTGGATGCGTGCGATCGGCATCAAATCGACGGTCGTCCCGTCGCCGTATTCCACAGTCACGCAGCGGCTGTTTTGCGTAACCTTGCCGTGGTAGCGGCTGCCTTCTTCGCCGTTGATTGCCAAGAACAGCAGGTTGAGAATGTCTTTCGGCGGCGAGTTGGCCGGAATGTCCAGCTCCATTACGACATCGACATCGTGCTGGTCCTTGGCCACGCGCGAAGCGATGGCGGTGCCGGTCGCGAAGCTGCCACTGGGGTAGCACTCGATCACCTTGTTTTCGAGGGGGCTTCCCTCGCGGTCAACATGTTGGCAGAGGGAGCGGAAATTCGTCTCGGCGATCTCGTGCTTGGTCTTGGTCAACTGAATGCGGCGGGCGACGTCCATTAGCAGAGCGTCGTAGTCGGCAAGCTTGGGCCACGGCCCCGTATAGGCAACGTTCACTTGAAAACTCCCTGGTTGATGGGGACCGTGTTCAAACTTTGTTCCAACTAGGGATCGCCAGGAGTTCCAGCAAGATTGGTGAAAAGAGATTCTTTTTCACGCAAGATATTGACAATGCGAAAGGCTGCCTGACCAGTAATAGGTGATTCTCGCGATAGTCGTAAGGGGACACTATGCACGTCATCGCGGCAGCGAAGAACTCCAGGGCCGCTGTAGCAGGTCTGTCGGCGCTCCAGAACGCCCGATGAACGGGAGGGATCAGTTCGGGAGTTTTTCCGGGACTCTTCGCCGCCAACCTCCGGTTTTTGCGAGTTTTTGATCGGTTTCCGTTCCCGGCGGCATTTGGATGACTGCCCGGCAACCGACTGAAACTACGAGTCATTTACGACATAATGCGGCATTGGCCGAGGGGCGCGCTAAAGTTCTGAAAACTCGGATGTACCAGCGCTTCCGGCGCGACCGTCAGCACGATCAGGGCGGCGACCGCGAGCGTGCGAAACGTAATCGCGCGGCGATCGACCATGACCGCGATCAGCACCACGGCCGTCATGAAGAACGATCTCTGCGTCGCGACCTCGGCGCCCGACAGCAGCAAATAGAACGCAGCGGCAACCAGGGCTGCCGCCGCCGACCACTTCTTGATAGGCTGGCCGACCGTGAGCACCGGAAACAGCGCCAATAGCGCCCGGACCGCGAAAAACACGACGCCGGCGACGACGGCCATGTGATAGCCGGAGATCGACAGCACATGGCCGAGGCCGGAGACGAACATCGCATCGTTCACCGGCGGCGAAATCGCGTCGCGCCGTCCGGTCAACAGCGCGGTCGCAATCGCGCGCTTGTCGCCTTCCAGCGTGGTCCTGATCCGCGCATCGATCGTATCGCGCAGGCCTTGCATCACGGCCGAATAGCGCAGGCGGAGCCCGCCGCCCGCGGCTGGCGGCTCGGCAGTCTTGATCGCGCCCATCACGAAGCCGGAGGCGCCGATGCCGGCGAAAAACATGTCGCGGCTGAAATCGTAGCTGCCCGGTCGCACTGGCGCGAGCGGCGGCAACAGCCGCGCCTTCAACTCGACGAAGCTGCCGACCGGCGGGGCCGTGCCCTTCCTTACCGAGAGCCGCACGCGCTCCAGCTTCGTCGTTCCGCGCGCGCTTTCCATGGTGACGACGCGAAGGACAAAACGGTCGGTGCGCTCACGAATGTCGCGCGTCTCGACAAAACCCGTCAGCGACACCGAAAACATCGGCCGCGCCAGCACGCCATGCGCACTCCGCGCGGTCTTCCAGGTCGCGACCGCAAAGCCCGCGGCGACGGCTGCGATCATCACCGCGGCGGGAAAGAATTTCTGCCGCCGCAACAGCACCGCCACTGCGCACAGCGCGATCGCCACAATGGCAGCCAATGCCAGCACCGGCTCATGATCGGCGGCGAAGTAGAACGCAATGCCGGTACCGAATGCGACGGGTACCCACGGCAGCAGACGCCCGGCGCCGGCTTCGGCGCGCGCCCATATACGCAAGGTCTCGATCAGTGGAGGCCAGAACGCGGGACGCGATGGCAAGAGGCCGCCGACCGGTGCCGCAATGCGCGGCGGCCAGGTGCCCGCATAGCCCCGTTTTCGGCCCGACGTGTCGCCCTGCTCCGCCACCCGAGCCTACATCTTACGATCTCGTGGAGACCGCAAGACTACCGGACGCTGTATTCAGCGCGCTAGCGGAACGGAAGCAGAAACCTGAAGAAATGCACGCCGGCTGGGGTTACAGTCGAGCGCTATGAATTGAACCGGAATCAGGACAAAGAAGCGACATGAAGCTTGCGGCCAGCCTATTATTTGCGGTGATCTTGATCACCTCTCACGCCAATGCCGCCACTCCGGAGCAATGCCGCTTCATCGAGGCGAGGGCCGCGCGCGAAGCCTGTTATCAGCGTCAAGAGATCGAGCGTGTGGCCCGGCAGAAGGCGAACCAGGCCGGGCAGGCCGAGCAGCAAAAGCCCTACGAGCCCATGACGGCGGAGGACGCCCAGCTCGCAAAGTCCCTGCGCAGTATTTGCCGGGGTTGCTAGGCGGCCGGCGTCACGTTCCAATCCCGCCAGCCCACCGCCCGGAAAGCGCTCTTGCAAGTGCGCCGCAGCAGGATGCACACTGTGTGCGCGGGATCAGGTGTCAACGTCTACGGTTCTCAGCTCGACTGGAATTCACGGTCGCGCTCAGAATGAGAGGAGCATGACGCCATGCGAGAAACCGAAATCCACGACTATGCGCGGCAGTTGCTGGAAGCGCATGGCCCCAAGGCCATTGCGGAAGCGGCCCAGAACGCCATCGAACTCGAGGCAAAAGGCGAGGCCGAACTGGCCAGAACCTGGCGGCATATCGAAGACGCGATGAAGATGATGCGTGGTCCCCACCAAAGCTGAGGCTGCTGGCGCGGCAACGCAGAACATGGGCCAGGAGCCGTCGCAAGTCGCTTCGCCACGGCTGAATGGCATCGCAACGTCCAAGATGCGGCTCTCCAGGAGTTGAAGCCATGTTTCCGAAGTGTGCGACAGCCGAAGATCTGGTGAAGGCGATCAAAGACGAGAAGGTGCAGATGATCGATCTGCGCTTTACCGACTTGCCCGGAGTGTGGCAGCATTTTTCCGTCCCGCCGAGTGCAGCCACTATCGATGCTCTCAGCGAAGGCATTGGATTCGATGGCTCATCCATCCGCGGATTTCAGGAAATTCAGGAAAGCGACATGCTGGTCGTGCCGGACCCGGCCACGGCCTTTCTCGACCCGTATTCCCCTGCGTCGACCCTGGTCCTGATCTGCAACATCAGGGACCCCGTGACCGGTCAACCCTATAGCCGTGACGCCCGTTACATCGCCCAGAAGGCCGAAACCAACCTGAAGGGCACCGGCCTCGCCGATACGAGTTATTTCGGCCCGGAGGCGGAGTTCTTTGTGTTCGACGAGGTGCGCTACGGACAGGGCATCAATCATGCCTTCCACGAAATCGATTCCAGTGAAGGGAGCTGGAATACCGGCGCAGAGGAAGAGCCGAATCTGGGCCACAAGCCGCGCCCCAAGGAAGGATATTTTCCCGTTCCCCCGACCGACAGCATGCAGGCTCTCCGCACCGAAATGGTGCTGACGATGGAACAGCTAGGCATCCAGATCGAAGCCCATCACCATGAAGTTGCGACCGGCGGCCAGAACGAGATCGACATGCGCTTCACTACGCTCACGCGCATGGCGGACAATCTGATGATCTACAAATACGTGGTGAAGAACACCGCCCGCGAGCACGGCAAGACCGCGACGTTCATGCCGAAGCCGCTGTTCGAGGACAACGCCTCGGGAATGCACGTTCACCAGTCCCTGTGGAAGGGCGAGACCAATCTGTTCTACGACAAGAGCGACTATGCCGAGTTGAGTCAGCTCGGCCGCTTCTACATCGGCGGCCTGTTGACCCACGCCTGGGCGTTGTGTGCGCTTTGCGCCCCCACCACGAACTCCTATCGGCGTCTGGTGCCCGGCTATGAGGCTCCGATCAATCTGGTCTATTCCCAGCGCAATCGCTCAGCCTGCTGCCGGATTCCGATGTATTCGCCGAACCCGCGGGCAAAGCGGGTTGAATTTCGCTCGCCGGATCCCTCCTGCAATCCCTATCTGGCCTTTGCCGCGATGCTGATGGCCGGTCTCGACGGCATCACCAGCCGGATCGATCCAGGCAGCCCGATCGACAAGAACCTTTATGACCTGCCGCCCGCCGAGGCGAAGAACGTGAGGTCGACACCAGGGTCGCTGGATCAGGCGCTTGACGCGCTCGAGCGCGATCACGCTTTCCTGCTCCGCAACGACGTGTTCACCGGCGACGTGATCGAGACCTGGCTCGATTACAAGCGGAAGAAAGAGGTCGATCCAATCCGGCTGCGCCCTCATCCATATGAGTTCCATTTGTATTACGACATCTAGAACGGCATGACGCAGGGACCCGCGTCCTGACGCGCAACCGGCCTACAGCTCAATCAGCGGCGTCTTCGACGAGACGTGATGGCTGACGATTTTCCAGTCGCCGTCTTCGCGGACGATCACCCAGGTAATCTTCACCACCAGCGGCTCGGCATCTTTCTCGATAGTGAAGGACGCTGTGCCCGCGACGTTGATCAGGTCGGGGGTCGCCTGCGCGGTGTTGACATCGGTGAATTGGACCGATGGCGACTTCCATTGCGGCAGCCCTTCGAAATAGGCCTTAACGCCGTCATTGCCGCGATAGAAGTTCGGGTTCGAGCCGAAGAAGAACGCGTTCTTCGAATAAAGCGACGCGAGAGCCTTGGCATCCAGCCCGCTGAAAGCCTTCGTCCATTTTCCCATGATGCCGGCGACGATATCTTCGGCCGCAATCCGTTCGGATGACGCCATCGATTGACCTCACCCCTTCCCGCCGACTTCCTTCGCAAACGTATCGCGCAGGCCGATGGTGCGGTTGAATACGGGCTTGCCCGGCGCGGAATCCTTGTCGCGCACGAAATAGCCCTGCCGCTCGAACTGCATCACCTCGCCCGAATTGTCTGAGGCGACCGATGGCTCGATCCGCGCGTCAGGCAACACCTCCAGTGATTCCGGATTGAGGTCGGCGGCGAAATTGGCAGCACTAGGGCTGGGGTTTGAGAAGAGCTGGTTATAGAGTCGGATTTCCGCCGGCACCGAATCCTTGGCCGACAGCCAGTGCATGGTGGCCTTGACCTTGCGGCCGTCAGGGGCGTTGCCGCCCTTGGTCGCGGGATCATAGGTGCAGCGCAGTTCGACCACTTCGCCTGCGTCATTCTTGATGACGTCGGTGCATTTGATGAAATAGGCGTAGCGGAGCCGCACCTCGTTGCCCGGCGACAGGCGAAAGAATTTTTTGGGCGGGTTCTCCATGAAATCGTCGCGCTCGATATAGAGCTCGCGGCCGAACGAGATTTTGCGCGTGCCCGCGGCCGGATCGTCGGGATGGTTGATGGCCTCGAGCTCCTCCGTCTGCCCTTCCGGATAATTCTCGACCACGACTTTCAGCGGCCGCAGTACCGCCATCCGCCGCTGCGCCGTCTTGTTGAGGTGCTCGCGAATGCAAAATTCCAGCATGCCGACATCGACCACGCTGTTGGCTTTCGCCACCCCGATGCGCCTGACGAATTCGCGCACCGCGGCCGGCGGCACGCCGCGCCGTTTCAATCCGGCGATCGTCGGCATGCGCGGATCGTCCCAGCCCGACACATGACCGTCGCGCACGAGCTGCGTCAGCACGCGCTTCGACAGCAGCGTATAGGTCAGGTTGAGACGAGCGAATTCGTACTGGCGCGGCTTTGACGGCACCGGCAGCTTGTCCAGCAACCAATCATAGAGCGGCCGGTGGTCCTCGAATTCCAGCGTGCAAATCGAATGCGTGATGCCTTCGATGGCGTCAGACTGGCCGTGGGCGTAGTCGTAACTCGGGTAGATCGACCATTTGGTGCCGGTGCGCGGATGCTCGGCATGAAGGATACGGTAGAGCACGGGATCGCGCAGGTTGATGTTGCCCGCGGCCATATCGATCTTGGCACGCAGCACGCGGCTGCCGTTCGGAAATTCGCCGGCCTTCATGCGGCGGAAGAGGTCGAGGTTTTCCTCCACGGTGCGGTCACGAAACGGCGAGTTCTTGCCGGGTTCCGTCAGCGTGCCGCGGTTGATACGGATTTCCTCCTGCGACTGGTCGTCGACATAAGCATAGCCCGCCTTGATCAGGCCCTCCGCCCAGTCATACAGACGATCGAAATAGTCGGAGGCGTAGTAGAGATCGGTTCCCCAGTCGTAGCCGAGCCAATGCACGTCGGCCTGGATGGAATCGATATATTCCTGCTCTTCCTTGGTCGGGTTGGTGTCGTCGAAGCGCAGATGACACTTGCCTCCGAACTCCTGCGCGATGCCGAAATTGAGGGCAATCGACTTGGCATGGCCGATATGCAGGTAGCCGTTCGGCTCCGGCGGAAATCGGGTCACGATCCGGCTGTGCTTATCGGAAGAGAGATCGGCCTGGACGATGTCGCGGATGAAATCGCGCCCCGCCTCTGCCGTTACCGGTTCTGTGGTCATCCTGAGTTCCTGTTAGGGATTGGCGAACCTTCTGCCAAATTCGCCCCTGTGAGCCAAGCCCACTTTGCCACCGGCCCGGGCTTTAGTTATGTACCGTTCCTGCTATACACCACCGCCGTTCACCGCTCACGCGCTTGGTAATGTCTGATTCCGTCGTCACACGCTTCGCCCCTTCGCCCACCGGCTTCCTCCATATTGGAGGCGCCCGGACTGCGCTGTTCAACTGGCTCTATGCCAAGAAGCGCGGCGGCAAGATGCTGCTGCGGATCGAGGACACCGACCGCGAGCGTTCGACGGAAGCCGCCATTGCCGCCATTCTCGATGGGCTGAAATGGCTCGAGCTCGATTGGGACGGCGATGTCATCCATCAGTTCAGCCGCGCCGCCCGTCATCGCGAAGTGGCCGAGCAACTGCTCGCCAGCGGCCAGGCGTACCGTTGCTACGCCACCGCGGAGGAGCTGACCGCGATGCGCGAGAAGGCGCGCGCGGAGGGCCGCACCCGCCTCTATGACGGGATGTGGCGGGATCGTGATCCGGGAGAAGCGCCCGCCGGCATGAAGCCGACCATTCGCCTGAAGGCTCCACAGACTGGCGAGACCGTGATCGAGGATCAGGTGCAGGGCCGCGTGGTCTGGCAGAACGAAAACCTCGATGACCTCGTGCTGCTGCGTGGCGACGGCAATCCGACCTACATGCTGGCAGTCGTGGTCGACGACCACGACATGGGCGTGACCCATGTCATCCGCGGCGACGACCATCTGATCAATGCCGCACGCCAGAAGCAGATCTATGATGCGCTCGGATGGGACATCCCGAACATGTCCCATATTCCGCTGATCCACGGGCCCGATGGTTCAAAACTGTCGAAGCGCCATGGCGCGCTCGGTGTCGATGCCTACCGCGCCATGGGATATCTGCCGGCGGCGCTGCGCAATTACCTGGTCCGGCTCGGCTGGAGCCATGGCGACCAGGAGATTTTCTCGACGCAAGAAATGATCGATGCGTTCGACCTGCCCGCGATCGGGCGGTCTGCTGCACGCTTCGATTTCGCCAAGCTGGAAAACCTCAACGGCCACTACATCCGCCACTCCGATGACGGCGCGCTGGTGGCCCAGTTCGAGAGCGTCGTGGACTATGTCCCAGAAGGCGCCGAACTGAAACCGAAGCTCAACGCCACCACCCGCGCACAATTGCTGCGGGCGATGCCGAGCCTGAAGGAGCGCGCCAAGACCCTGATCGAGCTGATCTCGGGCGCCTACTTCATCTTTGCCGACCGTCCGCTCCAGATCGAGCCGAAGGCCTTGGCTCTGCTGACGCCGGAAACCCGGGCGCTGATCGGCCAGCTCCGCACCGCGCTGGAAACAGTGACCGACTGGCGCGCCGAAACCACCGAATCCGCCATGCGGAATTTCGCGGAGCAGAACAACCTCAAGCTCGGCGCCGTCGCCCAGCCGCTCCGTGTGGCGCTGACCGGGCGGACGACTTCGCCCGGCATTTTCGATGTTTTGGCAGTCCTGGGACGCGAGGAATGCCTGGGTCGGCTAGCTGATCAGGCGGCCGGCTGAAGCCCCTACCTTATGCGGGTTTCCGGCCATCTTGCAGTGCACATGGCAATAAGCTAACCCATTTGCCGCCGCTTCCAGACAAGCCGGCCTCCTTGCTTGTGCCCCGGAAAATGGCACCAGGGTCAGGCGCGGTTTTCGCAACGATTTCATCGGGGACTTCACGATGGACGCAAAATCCAGCAAGACTGCAACGCTCACGGTAGGCAACAAGACCTACGATTTCCCGATCCTCAGCGGCACGGTAGGGCCAGATGTCATCGACATCGCCAAGCTCTACGCCCAGGCCGGGATGTTCACGTACGACCCCGGCTTCACCTCCACCGGAAGCTGCCAGTCGAAGATCACCTATATCGACGGCGACGCCGGCGTGCTGGAATACCGCGGCTACCCGATCGAGCAACTCGCCGAACAGGGCGATTTCCTAGAGACCTGCTACCTCCTGCTCTACGGGGAACTTCCGACCAAGGCCCAGAAGCAGGATTTCGACCACCGCGTGATCCATCACACCATGGTTCACGAGCAGATGGCCCGCTTCTTCCAGGGTTTTCGCCGCGACGCCCATCCGATGGCGATCATGGTCGCTGCCGTCGGTGCGTTGGCCGCGTTCTATCACGATAGCACCGATATCAACGATCCGAAGCAGCGCATGATCGCGTCGATGCGGATGATCGCGAAGGTGCCGACGCTGGCCGCGATGGCGTATAAATACACCGTCGGCCAGCCCTTCATGTATCCGAAGAACACCCTCTCTTTTGCCGAGAACTTCCTGCACATGTGCTTCGCGGTGCCGTGCGAGGACTACAAGATCAATCCGGTGCTGGCTGACGCGCTCGACAAGATCTTCATCCTGCACGCCGACCACGAACAGAACGCCTCGACCTCGACCGTGCGCATCGCCGGCTCGTCCGGCGCCAACCCGTTCGCCTGCATCGCCGCTGGCATCGCCTGCCTGTGGGGCCCGGCGCATGGTGGCGCCAACGAAGCGGCGCTGGCGATGCTCGCGGAGATCGGCTCGGTCGACAAGATTCCGGAATTCATCGCGAAGGTGAAGGACAAGAACAGCGAAGTCCGCCTGATGGGCTTTGGCCACCGCGTCTACAAGAACTACGACCCGCGCGCCAAGATCATGCAGAAGATGTGTCACGCCGTGCTGGCCGAGACCGGCCATGGCGATGACCCGATGCTGAAGGTGGCGCTGGAATTGGAAAAGATCGCACTCAACGATCAGTACTTCATCGACCGCAAGCTCTACCCGAACGTCGACTTCTATTCAGGCATCACGCTGAAGGCGATGGGCTTCCCGACCTCGATGTTCACCGTGCTGTTCGCGGTCGCCCGCACCGTCGGCTGGATCAGCCAGTGGAGCGAGATGATCGAGGACCCGCACCAGAAGATCGGCCGTCCGCGCCAGCTCTATACCGGCGTCGCCCGCCGCGATTACGTGGCGATGGACAAGCGGAAGTAAGCGGCGTCGCTTAGGACAATTCGGAAAGCCGGATGCGATCACCGCGTCCGGCTTTTTTGTGTTTTCAATCCTACCCCTGCCGCGTCTTGTGCATCGTCGCCAATACGATGTCCGCGGCGCGCACGCTGGGCGGCTGGTTGCCGGTCGACATGATGCCGTCGATTTTGCCAAAAGCTTCGAGTTGCTTTCGACGCAGCTCGCTGTCGCCCAACATCTCGCGCAGCGCGGCTGCGAGCTTTTCCGGCGTACAGTTCTCCTGCAGGAATTCGGGTACGACATTCTCACCGATCACGAGATTGGCCAAGATCACCGAGTTTACCTTGATCGCCCGCCGCAAGATCCAGGCTTCCACAGCGCCGGTCCGGTAGGCCGTCACCATCGGCACGCCAGCCAGCGCCAGCTCCAATGTCACGGTGCCGGATTTGGCGAGCGCTGCGTGCGCGATCCGGAATGCCGCCCGCTTCTCCTGCTCGCCGATCACGACCTGGGGCTGCACAGGCCAGCCCTTCACCGCGTCCACGACCGCCTCCTGCAGGTGCGGCATGGTCGGCAGCACCAGTTCGAACGGCGTGCCCTGCTCCTGCAGCAGTCCCACCGTCTGGCCGAATACCGCCATGTGGTGACGAATTTCGCTGCGGCGGCTTCCCGGCAGCACCAACAGCACCGGCGGCGATTCCGCCCGTCGCCTGCTCTCATCGGCGTTCGGCCGCAGCGAGGCCAGTTGCTCGGTCAGGGGATGACCGACATAGGTGCAGGGAGGGCCGTGCAGCCTGCGATAGGCCTCCGGCTCGAACGGGAGCAGCGCCAGCACATGATCGACATATTTCAGCATCGCGCGCGCCCGACCGGGTCGCCACGCCCATACCGAGGGCGACACATAATCGACGATCGGAATCTTGGGATCCTTGGCGCGCACACGCCTGGCGACGCGATGGGTAAAGTCGGGACTATCGATGATGACGAGAATATCGGGCGATGCCTCCGTCACCACGATAGCCGTTTCCTTGATCAGCCCGAGGATCTTCGGTAATTCCTTGACGACTGCGGCCAGCCCGATGATCGAGAGTTCTTCAATCGGAAACAGCGACTCCAGACCTTCGCGTGCCATTGCGCGGCCGCCGACGCCCTCGAACTGTACCGCATCGCCAAGGCGCTGGCGCAGCACCTTCATCAAGCTGGCGCCGAGGCGATCGCCGGATTCTTCCGTCGCGATCAGAAATATCCTCCGCTCCATCCCGGCGGTCGCGCGAGGCGGCGTCACGCGGGCAAGCCCTGGATGAACAAGCCGGCGCTATCGGCGACCTCGATCATGGCTTGCGAGTCCGCGGCAATGGTGTGGCCGGCGATCACGGCAATGCCGGCGAGCCCGGCGCTAGCTGCGCCTTCGACGGTTTTTGCGCCCACGGCCGGCAGGTCGAAGCGCAAATCCTGCCCACTCTTCGGCGCCTTCACCAGCACACCGCGGCCGGATTTGGCGCGAATGCGCCCCGCCTCTCGCAGCCTGGCCACGCGCGCCAGCAGTCCGTCAGTACCCTCGATATCCTCCACCGCGACCACGTGCCCGTCGATCACGACCACGGCCTGGCCGATGTCGAACGGACCGAGCGCGCCGAGCACCTCCCGCCCCTTGGCAATATCGGCGGCGGCCGCGGCATCCGGCATGGCGCGGGCAATTTGCCCCGCTGGCATCAGAACGTCGGGAGCAACATCCCTGATGCCGACCATCCGGAAACCGTCCTGTTCGAGGATGCGGCCGATCCCCGACAACAGGTGATCGTCGCCGCCGCGAAACGCCGCCCAGACGCGGCCGAGGACGCGGATCGTTCCCCAGTCCAGCCTGATCTCCGACAGCGCAGGCCGCAGCAGCGTACCTATGAAGATCAGGTCGCGGCAGCCCTCGCTGCGGAACAGCTTTGTGGCGCGGCCGAGTTGTCCGACCGAGATCCAGTGATGGCGGAAGCGACTGACGCGATCCGGATCGCAGGCGCCGCGCAGCGCAAACAGCACTGGCGCCAATCCCTGCGCGGCAAGCGAATCCGCCACCGCGAACGGCATCGCGCCGCCGCCTGCGATGACGCCGACGGGCGATGAAATGCCGGAAGCCGCTGAGATCATGGCTGCGGCGATCCCGTCATCAAGGCTTGTTGCCGTCGCCGGCGGGAAGGCAGAGCGGACGAAGTTTACCGTCGCCGATGAAGGCGAGGATTTCGGCAATCGCCGGATCCTCTCCTGACATCGGCTGCACCGCATTCAGCCGCTCGGCAAAAATGCCGGGCCCGTGAAACAGCTTTTGGTAGAACGAGCGCACCTTGGCGAGCCGCTCCCTGGTGAACTTGCGGCGCTTCATGCCGATGATGTTCAGCCCTTCGAGACTGGCATACTGTCCATTGGCGAGACCGAACGGAATGATGTCGCCGCGGACGCCGCAGACGCCACCGACCATTACCTGCGGCCCGATCCGCGTGAACTGATGCACGGCAGACAGCCCGCCGATGTAGACGAAATCGCCAATCTCGCAATGACCGCCCAGCGTCGCAGACGTCGCGAAGATAACGTCGCTCCCCACAACGCAATCATGGCCGACGTGGCTGTTGTTCATGAAGTAACCGCGTGCGCCCACCCGCGTGAGGCCGCCGCCCTTCTTCGTTCCGATATTCATCGTTACGCCTTCGCGGATGGTGCATCCCTCGCCGACCTCGAGCCGGGTCGGTTCACCGCGATAGCTGAGGTCCTGCGGCGGGCCTCCCAATGCGGCAAATGGGTAAATAACACAGCCATCGGCGATGGTCGTATGCCCCGCCACGTTCACATGCGCGATCAACTTGCAGTTCGCGCCGATGGTGACGTTCGGCCCGATGATGCAATAGGGACCGACTGTCGTCCCCTCGCCGATCACAGCGCCATCCTCAACCCGCGCGGTTGGATCGATCGTACCCATCAAGCAGCCCAGCCCATCGATTGCGCGCGAATATCTCGCGTTTTCCGGTGGTTAGCGCGGCATTTCAATGCTGTCTAGTGACGTATGATTACGTCATGTGTCGGGCGCGCAAGGCCTGCAACATCCATCCGCTGCCGCCGTTTCCACACCCGAAGGCCGAGACGACGAGCCGTCGCTACGTCATGCTGCCGGGCAGGAAGCAACGGATCGTAATCCCAAGCGCGTCCTTCATCGGCCACACCATGGTTCGGCCGGCGCGATTGGGCTCGGTAATGACCGCATCGTCGGGGACGTCGATCCATTGGCCCTCGAGCCGTACGCGGTAATGGCCGTCCTTGGATTCCCAATCGACATCGGCGACAGCAGAACCGTCAGCGTCGGAGCAACATGGCCCCTTTCCGCTCCTGAGGCTATCGAACCACGACTTGAGCGGGGATTTGGCGTAGCGACCGTCATCGCGGGCCGCGGCATGTCCGCCGAGAACAATAGCTGCGCCTAGTGCAACACCGACCCAGAGAAACTTCATGCGGCCATCCGGCAACAGATTCCCCACAGCATCTATAAAGCTGCTGGCCGGCTGAAGTTCCTTCAACACGTCACAATTTGGCTGGACCGATCGCCCCAAGGTTGATGCACGGTCGAACGGTATCCTGCTGGAGCGTTTTCCAGCGAAAGCCTGCCCTGGACTTAGTCCAGGGTGGACACCGGTTCTCGCGTCAAGAAAACGCGTCAAAACAAGAATCTAGAGCCCGGTTCTGATTCAATCAGAACCGAAAAGGCTCTAGCCGCCGGTCTGAGCAATCCATTCGCCAGGTTGCACGCGCGCGACCAGGACGGCTGGGCTCGAGCCACCGGTCTTGTAGACGCGCGCCTCGCCCTCGCGGAGATCGCCAAATTGCTTTCCGAAGGCATCGGCGACGTTGGTCTTGTGTGTCACCACCACATTATTGACGCCGGCTTTCAGAGGAGCATTGACGAGATCGCGGACGGCGCGCCCAATTTTGGCGTTCTTGCCGTCGGGGTTCGCCATCGCCGACGCACTGCCGGCGCCGCTGTCGGTCAGGGCATCGACGGGAGAGACGTCCTTGCCGCTGAGCAGCTTGCCGGTCTCGACCGCGCGGTTCAGCTGGCTCGTGTAGACCTCGCCGATTGGTATGCCAAGTTTCGCGAGTGCAGCTCCAAGCTCGCGCGCCAGGGTGCGGCCCTTCTCGCTCAGTTGGCGCTGTGCACTCATATCGTCGAATTTGAAGGGGTAAATGTCCTTCTGGCTATCGTCGGTGGCGCCGTGTCGAAACACGATGACGTAGCCGCCACCCTTGAGAGAGGCGACAAGACTATTGAGATCCGCCGCGTAACCTTGCGGCGGCATCAGCAGAAAAATGACCAAACACGAAATGATGGACGCAAGCTTCTTCAAGGACGCCTCCGCTAAAAAACGTGGACCCAAGCCAGGTCTAATCAAGCAAATTTCGTCAATCGACCTCGAAAATGGGTCCACAACCAAGGATTGAACAAAGACGTCAGAAGACGTCAGTTGTGTGACGGGTAAATTCAATCCGGCTCAATCCGTCAGCATCGCGCCGACGTCGGCTTCCGCGACCACGGCACCATTTACCTTGGCGTCGCCGTGAAACCACCACATCGCCTTGCGGCGGCCGATCGAGCGCATGTGGTACTCGATGGTGTCGCCGGGCATCACCGGCTTGCGGAATTTGCACTTGTCGATGGTGAGGAAATAAACCGCGCGCGGCTTTTCGGTGCCCTCGACCGACTTGATGCCGATCACGCCGGCGGTCTGCGCCATGGCCTCGATCATCATCACGCCGGGATAGACCGGACGTTCGGGGAAATGGCCGAGAAAAGGCGGCTCGTTGAAGGTAACGTTCTTGATGCCGATACCGCTGTAATCGGTCCGGATCTTGATCACCCGATCGATCAGCAGCATTGGATAACGGTGCGGGAGCGTCTTGAGGATCTCGTTGATATCCACGAGCTCAAACCTGACCGGTGCCTCCTCCATCACTCGCGCCCTTCGCCTTTCGGATCGACTGTGCCACCATGCGCCAGCCGCTCCACTGCAACAATCTCCCTGAACCACTGCTTGGTCGGTTTGGCAAAATGGCCACCCCAGCGGCCATTGGGTGGGATATCGTCCTTGACTGCGCTCATCGCCGTCACCTGCGCGCCATCGCCGATCTTGAGGTGGTTGTTGATGCCCACCTTGGCGCCCAGCGCGACGTTGTCACCGATGGTCAGGCTGCCTGCGAGCCCGATCTGGGCCGCGAGCAGGCAGTGCCTGCCGATGGTTACATTGTGGCCGATCTGGACCTGATTGTCGATTTTGGTGCCCTCACCGATTACCGTATCCCGGAGGCTGCCGCGGTCGATGCAGGTGCCAGCGCCAATCTCGACGTCGTTCTGGATCACGACGCGGCCGGTCTGGGGTACCTTGAGGTGACCCTCGGGGCCGAAGAAGATGAAGCCATAGCCGTCCTGGCCGATGCTGCAGGCGGGATGGATCAGCACGTTGTTGCCTATCAGGGCGAACTGGATCGCGCTGCGCGCGCCTACATTGCAGTCCCGGCCGATCTTGACGTCTGCGCCGATTACCGCGCCGGCACCGATTACGGTGCCAGTGCCGATCTCGACCCGCGGGCCGATCACGGCGAGCGGATCGACGATGACGCCGTCCTCGAGATGGGCGGACGGGTCGATGATCGCCGATGGCGCGATGCCGTCATTGTCGAACCAGGATTGCGGGCGGAGCGCATCGGCGTGCCACTCGCGCGCCAGCTTCACGAAGGCGCGGAACGGCTGGGCCGCCCGCAGCACTGCCACATGGGCGGGCACCTGGGCCTCGAAACGCGGGCTGACCAGGCAAGCGCCGGCTTTGGTCGCCTTGAGCTGATCGACGTATTTGAGATTGTCGAAGAACGCCAGATGCATCGGACCGGCTTCGTCGAGCGAAGCGAGGCCCCTGATCACATCACCGTCTCGCGCAGGGTCGACCAATACCGCTCCCGTCAACGCGGCCAGCTCGGCCAGCGTTGAGGAAGGAGGTTGCTTGAAGAATATCGGCTGCGCCATTTCACCCGTCGCAGTCCGGCCGCTATTCACACCAGAGAGCCGGCTTCGAAGACGCGAAGCCGAACCCTCCTTTTATTCCTTGGTGTACTCGTCACGTGGACCTTAGTCCATTTCGCTTCAAGACACCTCAGAACGATGTGCCGCCGCCAAACTTGAATTCCTGCACGCGGTCAAACTGGCCCTTCGTAAGCGGAACCGCATAGTCGAAGCGCAGCGGACCGAAGGGCGAGGCCCAGATCAAGCCGACACCCACCGAGGTGCGAACGACGTTGCCGCTGTCGAACTGCAGTCCCGTACAAGTTCCGGCACTGGCTGGAGTCGTCGCCGTCGCCTGCGTCGGCGGAACGCAGCCAGGCACATTGACCTCGCCCGTTGCCGCCCATGACGTCGGACCCTTGTAGTCGAACAGTCCGCCGGCGTCGGCATAGACCGAGCCCTTGAGCCCAACTTCCTTCGGCAGGAACCAGAACGGCATCTGCAATTCGAACGACGCGCCCCAGTACTTGGTGCCGCCGAGCGCGTCACGCGTGCCGAACGGGTTCAAATCGCGCGGACCGATACCATTCGGCGCAAAACCGCGCACCAGGTTCGGGCCCATCTGGAAGTGATCCAGCATGCGCAGTTCGCTGCCCCCGAACTGGTTGAGAATACCGCCCTGGAGATGGATCAGGCCGACGATATCGGCGACCAGCGGGGTGTAGTACTTCGCGTCGATTGCCGACTTGATGTAGCTCACGTCGCCGCCGACACCGGCGAAGTCCTGCTTCCAATCGATCAGCAAGCCGTCGGTCGGGTTCTTGTTGTTGTCCAGCGTGTTGTAGTTCAGCGAATAGCCAACCGACGAGGTCAACGTCTTGCCGCTTTGCAGTTCCCTGCGGACCGGCAGCGAGGCTTCACCGTCGAAGTAGCACCACAGACCCTGACCGGAGGGGTCTGTGGCGGGCGCTGGCAACCCAGCCGGCCCGCCGACGGAATTCACAAATGCCGGCGTCGGATTGAACGCGAGCAGAGAGTTCGAGGGATTGTTGTTACAGTTCGCGAGCGCGTTCGGCAGCGAGATTTCCTGCTGGTAGATCGAGTAGCGCAATTGCAGCGCGAGATCTTCGCGCAGGGTGAAGCCGAGCCGCGGGCTGAAGCCCAGCGTCTTGGTGCCGTACGCGATGTAGCTGTTGGCGAGCTGTTCACGATAGAACAGGTCGAGACCAAGCGCGACGCGGTAGTCAAACAGATAGGGATCGACGAACGACAGCGAGCCGCCGCGCGCGTACTGGCCGTAGGTCACGGCAGCCTTCGCATACAGGCCGCGGCCGAGGAAGTTGCGCTCGGAGATGCTGACTTCGGCCAGCGCACCATCCGTGGTCGAATAGCCGCCCGACACCGAGAAGTCGCCCGTCGATTTTTCTTCGAGATCGACGATCAGGATCACGCGATCGGTCGACGAGCCGGGCTCGGTCAGAATCTTCACGCTCTTGAAGAAGTCGAGGTTCTTCAGCCGGCGCTCGGCGCGATCGACCAGGGCGCGGTTGTAGGCATCGCCTTCGGACAGGTCGAACTCGCGGCGGATCACGTAGTCGCGGGTACGGGTGTTGCCGCGAACGTTGATGCGCTCGATATAGGTTCGCGGGCCTTCGTCGACGGCGAACACGATCGAAACGGTGTGCTGCTCGAAATTGCGATCGCCGCGCGGACGCACTACCGCAAAGGCGTAGCCGCGCCGTGAAGCCTCGATCTGCATTTCCTCGACGGATTTCTCCAGCGCCTCGGCATTGTAAACCGAGCCGACGCTGACGCGCGAGAAGCTGCGCATCGAGGCGGCATCGAGGGTCGGGATCGAGGTCTGGAAATCGACGGAGGCAACGCGATATTGCTGCCCCTCATCGATCTTGAAGGTGACGAGGAAGCCCTTCTTCTCGGGGTCATACTCGGTCAGCGCGGCGACCACCTGCACGTCGGCGTAACCGTTCTTGAGGTAGAAGCGACGAATCAGATCGCGGTCGGCCTCGACCCGGTCGGGATCGTAGACGTCGGCGCCGCCGAGGAAGCTCAGAAGGTTCGATTCGCGCGTCTTGATGACGTCCTTCAGACGATAGGACGAATAGGCGACGTTGCCGATGAATTCGATCGACTTGACGCCGGTCTTGGTGCCTTCAGTGATCGTGAAGATCAGGTCGACGCGGTTGTTCGGCTGCTCGATGATTTCCGGGGTGACGCGCACGTCATAGCGGCCGGAGCGCCGGTAGATTTCGGCGATGCGCTGGGCGTCCGACTGAACCATCGGGCGCGAGAAAGTACCGCGCGGCTTGGACTGGATTTCAGCCGAAAGCTGCTCGTCCTTGACTTTCTTGTTGCCTTCGAAGGCGATGCGCCCGATCACGGCGTTTTCGACGACCGTCACGACCAGCCGGCCGCCGACCTGGTTGATTCGCACGTCCTGGAACAGGCCGGTCTCGATCAGCGCTTTCAGGCCATCGTCGATCTGGGCTTGGCCGAGGCGACCGCCGGGGCCTGGCTTGAAATAGGAGCGGATGGTCTCGACCTCGACACGCCGGTTCCCTTCAACGACGATCGACGCCGCGGTCTGAGCCGCAGCCGGCACAGACACCAACGCGCCCCCCATCGGCGCGGCCACCATGATCAGAGCGGCCAGCAGACCCCCCCGCACTCGCATTCCCAACATCATGCGCAACGCGCCCTCGTCATTGCACTGCCGGCTCGTACCCCTACGAACCGGCAGAATCCCAAAGTTGCATTGCTTGTAGCCAATTTCGACAGGGGGGCAAACCAGACATCGCGATGCGATTCCAATTTCATTCCAAGACGTTGCCAAAGGGCAACGTCATAAAAAAGCCGCTTCTACGACCTCCCGAACAGCCCCTTCAGCCAGGGCACCTGATGGAAGTCGTTATAGAAGGCGAAGACCATCAACATCAGGACCAAAACCAGCCCGACTCGGAACCCGTATTCCTGGGATTTTTCCGACAATGGACGCCCGCGGAGCACCTCGGCCGTGTAGAACATAAGGTGACCGCCATCGAGCAAGGGCACCGGGAACAAATTCAATAGCCCGATCGAAATGGACAGCACCGCCGCCAGATGCAGCAGCGGAATGATTCCCAAGGTAGCCACCTGCCCCGAAATCTGCGCGATCCGAATCGGCCCGCCGATCTGGTCCGCGCTCGCCCGGCCGGTAAAAATGTTGCCGATATAGGCGAGCGTCTGCTCGATGACGAACCAGGTTTCCTTGATTCCGAGCCAGAATGCAGTCGCCGGATCGACCTTCTCGGTGGTGACCTCGCCCGGCGAGGTCGCACGGGTAATGCCGAGAATTCCGAGCCGCTGGGTATTTCCGAACGGATCCTTCACCTCGCGCAGTTCCGGCGTGCCCTTCAATTCAAGCGTGGAATCACCCCGCTTGACGGTGAAGGTCATGGTCTCGCCGGCGCGAACGCTCACAAAGCGTTGCATGTCCGAGAAACTGCCGATCTTCTTGCCGTCGATGGCGGTGACGACATCGCCGACCTGAAAGCCCGCCCGCTCGGCGGCGCTGCTGGCTTCGATCTTGTCGACGCGTGCCGTCGTGCTCGGCTTGCCGAAGAAAGTGAAGAGACAGGTGAAAATGACGATCGCCAGAATGAAATTCGCGATCGGACCGGCGGCCACGATGGCTGCGCGCGCGCCGACTTTCTTGTGATGGAAACTGCCGGCGCGCTCTTCCTCGCTCATGCGGGCAAGCGATTCGGCCGATGCGGGCGTCGAGGCTTCCGATTCGTCGCCGAAGAACTTCACATAACCGCCGAGCGGGATCGCGGAGATCTTCCAGCGCGTGCCGTGACGGTCGTTGAAGCCGGCAAGCTCCGGCCCGAACCCGAGCGAGAACGTCAACACCTTCACGCCCGCCCAGCGGGCGACCAGGAAGTGGCCGAGTTCATGGAAGAACACGACGATGGTCAGAACGAACAAAAAGGGAATGATGTAGCCGATGAGCCCGTGGCCCAACGTACTGAAACTGCTTAGAAAAAACTCTGACATCAGGTTCCCCTCGACAAGAGCCGATGGCTCCGTCCCCAACCCTCTAGGATGCCTTTAAGGCAATTTGAGGCAATAGGGAGGCGGCTCGATTTCGCGCGTTATGGTCAACGGAGATCGCGTCGTCCGCCGAGCTCAAAGGCGCAAGGTTCCCGGCACGAATCCAATCGTTGATAGTAGCTTCGACGAGGCGCGCGATCGACCCGAATTTGATCTTTCCGGCGATGAACGCCGCCACCGCCACCTCATTGGCGGCGTTAAATACCGTGGTCGCGCCACGTCCCGTACGTAACGCTTCGTAGGCCAGCCGCAAGCCCGGGAACCGCTCGAAGTCCGGCGCCTCGAACGTGAGCTGGCCGATTTTTGCGAGGTCCAGCCTGGCCGACGGGCCAACGATTCGATCGGGCCATCCAAGGCAGTGCGCGATCGGGATGCGCATGTCGGGCGCACCGAGCTGCGCAACCACAGAGCGATCGGAGAATTCGACCATGCCGTGGATGATCGACTGCGGATGCACGAGGACGTCGATCTCGTCAGCCGAAAGCGCGAACAGATAGGAGGCTTCGATGACTTCGAGACCCTTGTTCATCATCGAGGCCGAATCAATGGTGATCTTCTGGCCCATGCTCCAGTTCGGATGCTTCAAGGCCTGTTCAAGCGTCGCCTGCTCGATGTCGGCCGGCGTCCAGGTGCGAAACGGGCCACCGGATGCGGTGATGATCACGCGGACCAATTCCTCGCGGTTGCCGGAAGAGAGCGCCTGAAACAGCGCGTTGTGTTCGGAATCCGCCGGGAGGATGCAGGCGCCGGCCTTCGCCGCGCGCTGCATGAAGAAATCGCCGGCACACACCAGGCATTCCTTGTTCGCCAATGCGACGGCGGCGCCGCGGTCGACCGCAGCGAGCGCCGGCTTCAGCCCGGCCGCGCCGCTCACCGCCGCCATCACCCAGTCGGCGGGACGCGCGGCTGCCTCGATGATCGCGCTTTCGCCGGCGCCGCATTCGATGTTCGTGCCTGCCAACGCATCCTTCAGTTCGCCAAGGCGCGCGGGGTCGGCGATCGCAGCGAATCGTACGCCGAATTCCTTCGCTAGCCTGGCCAGCGCTTCGACATTGGAATTCGCGGTCAGCGCCTCGACCTGATAGCGGTCGCGCGCACCGCGCAGCAGATCCATGGTGCTGTCGCCGATGGAGCCGGTGGCGCCCAGCACCGTGACGGTGCGCGCATCCGCCAAAGCGGCCTTGTTATTACGCAATGGAACTGCGCTCATCGTTTCACCAAACCATAAGACCGCGACCGACGCCATCAGCGCCGCCCCGCAGAAAGCCGAAAAGTGCCGCCACGACAACGGCTGCGACAAACCCGTCCAGGCGGTCCATTAGTCCGCCATGGCCGGGAATGATGTGACTTGAGTCCTTTACGCCAAAACGGCGCTTCACGGCGGATTCGAAGAGGTCGCCGAGCTGCGAAACCACCGAGAGGGCCGCCGAAAGCAACAATAACGGTCCCATCTTACCAAGACCGAAGGCGGCAAACCCGCCTGCCACGGCCAGACTGGCGGCAAAACCGCCGACGGCGCCGGCCCAGGTCTTCTTCGGGCTGACGCGCGGCCACAGTTTCGGCCCGCCAATACCGCGGCCCGCGAAATAGCCGCCACTATCGGTCACCCACACAATCAGCAGCACGAACATCAGGGCGGCAAAGCCCTTTACAGAATCCAGACGCACCAGCACCGAAGCAATCTCGGCCGCCGCCGCGTACAGAAATCCGGCCGCCGCCCAGTTTCGCCGCTCCGGCGCGATCGCAACCACCGCGACAAAGCCGATGCCGAGCACGATCAGGGCGGCATCGAGCCGGCCGATCGCAAAGCAAACCCCGCCGAGCGCAAGCGCGGCCACGCCCGGGACGATCACACGCGTTGCCCCGGCGAGGCCCACGATCGCGAGCCATTCGGCGAAAAGGCCGATGGCCGCCAGCGTCACCAGCGCGGCCCACAGCCAGCCGCCCGCATAGGCGATGGCGACCGCAAGCGGGATCAGCACCGCGGCGGCGGCGATACGCATCACGAGATTGCGTGAATCGGGCGCGCTTGCTGCCGCCGGCGAGGGCTCGGAGTCGGTCACGATCCGGTTTTCGCAACCAGACCGCCGAAGCGGCGTTCCCGTCTGGCATATTCGGCAATGGCGCTTTCGAGCGCGGCCTTGTCGAAATCCGGCCAATGGATCGGCACGAACACAAGTTCGCTATAGGCCGCCTGCCACATCAAGAAGTTCGATAGCCGCTGTTCGCCGCTGGTGCGGATGATCAGGTCGGGATCGGGAATGTCAGGTGCATCGAGATAGCGGCCGAGCGTATCGGCATCGATCGAGGCGGGATCGCGCTTGCCCTCCGCGACTTCACGCGCCAGCCGTTGGGCAGCGCCGGCAATTTCCTGGCGCGATCCGTAATTGAACGCGACTACGAGATTGAGCTTCGTGTTGCCTCTCGTCAGTTCCTCGGCCTCGTTCAAGAGCGTGCAGATATCGGGCTCCAGCCCCTCTCGTTCGCCGATCACGCGCACGCGCACGCCGTCGCCGTGCAGCGTCGCCAAATCGTTGCGGATGAAGCGGCGGAGCAAGCCGAAGAGATCGCCGATTTCGGTCGCCGGCCGCGACCAGTTTTCGGAGCTGAACGAAAAGATCGTCAGATAGAGCACGCCGAGTTCATGGGCGGCGCGAACGACGCGGCGCAGCGCATCGACGCCGCGGCGGTGGCCTTCGGCGCGCGGCAAGCCGCGCGCTGCCGCCCAGCGCCCATTTCCGTCCATGATGATCGCCACATGCAACGGGACGGAGCGATCCGGTCCTTCCGTGGCGGGGGCGGCGGCGTTCGGCATTATCTGAATTCCAGGGCCAGTCTCAACTCGTGAACCTTGTCATCAAACGGTGAGGATTTCCTTTTCCTTCGCCGCCAGCAACTGATCGATTTCCGCAATCGTACTATCGGTCGCCTTCTGCACGTCATGGGCCAAGCGCTCCTGATCGTCTTCGGAGATCTCGTGATTCTTCTCGAGCTTCTTGACGATATCCAGGCCGTCGCGACGGACGTGGCGAACAGCAACCTTGGCGGCTTCGGCGTATTTATGCGCGACCTTCACCAGTTCCTTGCGCCGTTCCTCGTTAAGCTCGGGAATCCGCAGGCGTAGCACCTGCCCTTCGGTCGCGGGTGAGAGGCCGAGATTGGAATCGACGATCGCCTTCTCCACGGCTTTCACCATCGACTTGTCCCACACCTGGACGGAAAGCAGCCGCGGCTCGGGCACGCTGACGGTGGCGAGCTGGTTGAGCGGCATGTGCGAGCCGTAGGCCTCGACCTGCACCGGCTCCAGCATGGACGCTGCCGCGCGGCCGGTTCGCAGGCCACCGAGCTCGTGCTTGAGCGCATGGGTGGCGCCTTGCATGCGGCGCTTCAATTCGTTGATGTCAAAACCGGGCGTGGGCATAACGCTCTCCCCTCCTTGGAAACCAGCCGCTGGCGTCTTGAAGCCGCGGTTCGAAACTGCAACCGGCATATTTAGCCGGCAACCACCGTGCCGTGGCCGGTCCCGCGCAGGATCGCGCCGATCGAACCCGGCTCGGCGATCGAGAATACGATGATAGGCAGTGACGTCTCGCGGGCAAGCGCGAAAGCAGTCGCGTCCATCACCTTGTAGTCGCCGGCGATCGCCTGCGAATGCGTCAGCCGATCAAAACGCTTGGCGGACGGGTCCTTTTTGGGGTCGGCGCTGTAAACGCCGTCGACATTGGTGGCTTTGAGCACCGCCTGCGCCCCGATCTCGGCCGCTCGCAACACCGCCGTGGTATCGGTGGTGAAGAATGGATTGCCGGTTCCGCCGCCAAGCAGGACGATTCGTCCATCCGCGAGATATTTGTGCGCTGCACTGCGGGTGAACAGTTCGGAAATCTCGGGCATCACAAAAGCCGACAGGGTCCGCGCCGGCGCCCCCTTGCGCTCGATGGCGGCTTCCAGCGCCAGGCAGTTCATCATAGTGGCGAGCATGCCCATGGTGTCGCCGGTCGGGCGCGAAACGCCGCGCGAGGACACTTCCACACCGCGAACGATGTTGCCGCCGCCGATCACGACGGCCACCTCGACGCCGAGCTTGTGGGCCGCGATCAGGTCGTCGGCGATGCGGTCAACGGTTGGCTGGTCGATGCCGAAGAAATGGCTACCTGCGAGATACTCGCCTGAGAGCTTGATCACGACGCGACGATAGACCGGCTCAGCCATTGCTTACGCTTCCCTCTCCCGCGCAGGCGACTTCCGGCGCATTTGCGCCGGAAGACTGTGACCGCAGCGGTTACTTCTTGCCGCTGGCCGCCGCGACTTCGGCTGCGAAATCGGATTCCTGCTTCTCGACTCCCTCGCCGAGCATATATCGCACAAAGCCAGCAATCTTCACAGGCGCGCCGATCTTGCCTTCGGCTTCCTTCAGGGCTTGCGCGACGGACTTGCCCTTTTCGTCGTGGATGAACGCCTGCTCCAACAGGCAGACTTCCTTGTAATAGGTCTTCAGGCCCGACTCGACGATCTTCTCGATCACGTTTTCCGGCTTGCCCTGCTGACGATACTTGTCGGCCAGCACGTCCTTTTCGCGCTTCACGATCTCGGGGTCGAGGCCGGACGGATCCAGCGCCTGCGGATTGGTCGCAGCCACATGCATCGCAAGCTGACGTCCGAGATGCGCGAGTTCATCGGTCTTGCCGGTGGATTCAAGCGCGACCAGCACGCCCATCTTGCCGGCGCCATCGATCACGGCGCCATGGATGTAGCTCGACACCACGCCCTTGCCGACCTCGAGCGAAGCAGCACGGCGCAGCGTCATGTTCTCGCCGATGGTGGCGATCGCGTCCGAAATCGCGGTTTCGACGGTGACGCTGCCGACCTTCGCCGCCTTGATCTTCTCGACGTCGGCGCCGACGTCGAGCGCGACCTGCGCGATCATCTTGACGAGGCCCTGGAACTGCTCATTGCGGGCGACGAAATCCGTCTCGGAATTGACTTCGACCACGACGCCCTTGGCGCCCGAGGTGACCGCGCCGATCAGGCCTTCGGCCGCGACGCGGCCGGCCTTCTTGGCGGCCTTCGAGAGGCCCTTCTTGCGCAGCCAGTCCTGGGCCGCCTGCATGTCGCCGTTGGTTTCGGTGAGCGCTGCCTTGCAGTCCATCATGCCTGCGCCGGTCGACTCGCGCAGTTCCTTGACCATCGCCGCAGTGATTGCCGCCACCTGTGCCGCCTTTGTGTCTGCCATCGTCGAATATCCTTCTTGCCTGTGAGCTGCGGGCGCGGCGCGCGCTTGCACCGTGCCGTCGTCAGCTACAGGGAATGCCGTATCTGGGGAGCAGGACCGGTGGCCGGAAGACCCGGCCACGCGGCGAACCAATTATTCCGCTTCCGCGGTCAGCGTCTTGGCCTGGGCGACCCAGGCATCGGCCCGGCTCGGAAGACCAACTTCTTCACCGATCTTGTGCGCAGTGTCGTGGTCGAGTTCGGCAAGCTGCCAGTAATGGAAGATGCCGAGGTCGTTGAGCTTCTTCTCGATCGTACCCGACACGCCGGTGAGCTTCTTGAGGTTGTCGGCAGTGCCGCGCGGACCGGCCAGTCCCTGGAAGCCGGTCGGCTGGGGCACTACCGGAACTTCCTCGCGGACCGGCTGAACGGCGGCGCCGATGTCGATGCCGGAGTCGCCCTGCGCTCGCGAAATGCCGTCGATGGCGGCGCGCGCCATCAGGTCGCAATACAGCGAAATGGCGCGGCCGGCGTCGTCATTGCCCGGCACCACATAGGTGATGCCCTTCGGGTCGGAGTTGGTGTCGACGATCGCTGCAACGGGAATGTTGAGCCGCTGCGCTTCCTGGATCGCGATGTCTTCCTTGTTGGTGTCGATCACGAAGATCATGTCGGGAAGACCGCCCATGTCCTTGATACCGCCGAGCGAGCGGTCGAGCTTGTCGCGCTCGCGCTGCAGCGTCAGCCGCTCCTTCTTGGTGTAGGAGTTGGCCTCGCCGGACGACAGCACCTCATCGAGGTGACGCAGGCGCTTGATCGAGCCCGAAATCGTCTTCCAGTTGGTCAGCGTGCCGCCGAGCCAGCGCGAATTGACGAAATACTGCGCCGAGCGCTTGGCCGCCTCGGCAACGCCGTCCTGCGCCTGGCGCTTGGTGCCGACGAACAGGATGCGGCCGCCCTTGGCAACCGTGTCGGAAACCGCCTGCAGCGCGCGATGCAGCATCGGCACGGTCTGGGCGAGATCGATGATGTGGATGTTGTTGCGGGCACCGAAAATGTAATCCGCCATCTTCGGATTCCAGCGGTGCGATTGGTGACCAAAGTGGACGCCAGCTTCGAGGAGCTGACGCATAGAGAAATCGGGTAGCGCCATAGTAATAGTTCTCCGGTTGGTTCCTCCGGAAACGTGTGAGCAAACGAGCCTGACTGGCCCGGTTGCCACCGGACGGCCTTGAGAGCCATGTTTCCGTGTGAGATGGCGCGCTATATAGCCGGATTCCAGCCGGAAGCAAGGAAATACGGCCGGTTTTTCGGTCTTCCAGATCAGCGTTTTAGGGCCGCTCCGGCCAGACCCGGGGGATCTGGCCGGCTAACAATCAGCATCGCCCCGGCAGGCACCCCCTGGCCGCGGCCGCCGGAGCCGGCGCCGCACGCGGTGCAGCCATCGGCGGCGGTGCGGCCATACGCGCGGGTGGCGGGGGTGGCGCGGCCATCCTTGGTGGAGGCGGCGGCGGCGCGGCCATCCGCGGCGGTGGGGCCGGCGGCGCGGCCATCCGTGGCGGCGGCGATGGCGGCGCGGCCATCCGCGGCGGCGGCGATGGCGGCGCGGCCATCCGCGGCGGCGGGGCCGGCGGCGCAGCCATCCTGGGTGGAGGCGACGGTGCGGCCATCCTCGCCGGTGGAGGCGGCGCGGCCATTCTGGGCGGGGGCGATGCCGGAGCTACTCGCGCTGCCGGCGGTGGTGGGGGCCTTGCCACATTCGCCGCAGACGGTGGCGGGCCGCGCCGCAGCTCAGGTTGCAATTGAGGTTTTGGCGCAACCGCCGCAGCCGGCCTTGATGGCGCGGCGGCACTGGGTGGCGGCGCTACCGCGGGCTGCCGGCCTGCCGGAGCCGAGGGAGCCGTCGCGCCGATGGCCGGCCGCGCACCGACAGCGCCGGGTGCAGTGGGCGCCGCTGTTCCCGGGCGCAACGCACCCGGCGCTGGCCTTGCGTTCGGATTGACGGCGGCACTTGGGGGCGCGGCTGGCGCGCCCCTGGCGCCCGGAGCCGGCAGGGCGTTGGTCCTCGGCACGGGCTGTGTCGGCGGCAGCGCGGCTGGTGCGTTCGCCGGCTGCACCGCGCCCGGCCGTCCGGTCTGCCCGGCCGGAGCGCCGGGCAAACCGGTCCTCACGGCAGGATTGATCGCGGCGCTTGGCGGCACCGGCGCTCTGCCCTGCTGGATCAGGGTGGCCCGCTGCGCCACGGCAGGCGGCAGCGTCGGTGTGGCGCCACCGACCTGGGCCGGCGCAACCCTCGCCGCCGCGGAGCCGGGACGTCCCCTGTCGCCAATTCCCGCCGCGGGCAAAGCGGGCTGCGGCGGCCTGTTGATGACGTTGTTGATCACGGACCGGTTGTGGATGTTGGCAAATATGATGTTGTTCGGCGGCGGCGCGACATAGCGCGGCGGCCTCACATAGACCGGTATCGGCACAAAGATCGGCTGCGGCAGGATGAACAGCCCGATCGGCGGCGGTGGCGGCTCCAGCACCACGAAATCGTCCGGCGGCGGCGGCAGGTAGTAGACCGGCGCCGGTGGCGGGGGCACGAAGTCGAACTCGGGATCGCTGAAGGCCAGCACCGGACGATCGACATAGATGAACTCTTCCGGCGGCGGCGGCGGCACGTCGTAGTCGATAACGTCAAATGTCGGCGGCGGCTCGAGCGGCGCGGTGAGAATGGCAAGACGGCGGCGCGCATCGGCAGCATGAGGTCCGCGCGGGTAGCGTTGCAGATACGACCAATAGGCATTCGGGGTATCCGCGCGGTAGGTGCGGCGCCAGGTGATCGCTTCGCGCCGCGCCGCCACGATCGCCCTCACCCGCTTTGCCATGGGATCGTCGGGATAGGCAGCGAGGAAATCCTCATAGGCCGGCAGCGTGTCGCGCTCCAGCGCCGCGGCGTAAGCGTCCTGCGCGCCGAGATCACGGATCGGTTTGCTGCGGATGGCGGCGACCTGATCCGGCGGCGCCGGGGCGGGCGCATCCGGTGCGCGCTCGAAGAACGTAAAGGCCGCGTCGACCTTCTGGCTGTCCCAGGGCACTTGCGCGCCCTTGCTGACGTCGTTGACGCGAAGCCGTAGGCGATTGAAGACCTCCGGCAGCGGCAATCCACCGGTCCGGATCATCTCGGCCAGCGATTGGGCGTAGATGCCGTACGGTCCCTGCTCGGCAGGCGCTACCGTCCCGGGCGCCGCGTTGAACGCGATCAGCATATGCGGATCAGCCTCGACCAGAGCGAGACCGCTTGCGATCTGTCCCTCGACGAACGGCTGCTGCCGCGCCGCGTCCAGCACGACGATTGCGGCCTTCAACTGGAGCGAAGCGAGTTGGCGGATGTAGTCGCCGGTCCGCAACGCCTCGGTCGGAACATCGGTATCCCGGTTGATCGCGGAATCGACCGGCACGAAATAGTTCTCGCCGGCCAATTGCAGCCCATAACCGGCCAGATAGACCATCGCGACCGTGTCCGGCCCCGAGCTTTCGGCCTTCTGAATGAAGTCGCGGAAACTCTTACGCAGCGTGTCGCCCTCGAGGTCGCGGGCGCCGATCACGTCGAATCCCGCTGCCTGCAAGGTCTGGGCGATCAGGCCGGCATCGTTGGCCGCGGTTGCCAGCGGCGATTTCGCATAGGCGGCATTGCCGACCACCAGCGCGATGCGCTTTTCCTGCTGTTGCGCAACAGCGGAGCTCAAATGACCGGCCAGTCCGGACATCGCGACGAGACACACCGAGAGGATCGACAAACTTCTTGCTACCCGCATGGGATCCCACCCTGTCTCCGCCCCGCCGTATATGTGACGCGCCTTAAGCTGAACCTTTCTTGAACAAATGCGCTCTCAGCAAGGCATGCTGCAAGTCAAATCGAGCCCTGGACTCCTGCGCCGCCCGGTTCCGGCACGGAGATTCGCATTGTCGCGGCCGCCCGGCGGGCGTATCCTTTCACCCTAATCGTGTTCGCCCGCATCGTGAGGCGACTGCGCGAGTTCCTCCCGGTGTGCGGAATGCCCATGCAATGGAGGAAATCGTCATGACCGTCGCCCCAACCCTGCAGAAATTCCTGGATCAAAGCGTCACCTACGACGTGATCCCTCATGCCCCCACGAAGTCATCGACGCGCACAGCAGAAGCCTGCCACGTGCCGGGCGATGCGCTGGCCAAGGCCGTCGTGCTGCGCCGTGACGGCGGATACATGATGGCCGTTCTTCCGGCCTCCCATCACCTGCATCTGTCGACCCTGAAAAGTCAGCTCGGCCACAAGGTCGACCTGGCGAGCGAAAAAGAGATCGCCGAGCTGTTTGTCGACTGCGACATTGGAGCGATCCCGCCGGTTGGCGAGTGCTATGGGCTCGACGTCATCGTCGACGACAGCATCGACGCGCGACGGGATATCTACATGGAGGCCGGCGATCACGAGACGCTGATCCGCATGGACGGCGAGCAATTCGCGCGACTTAACGCCAAGGCCTGGCGCGGCCACTTCAGCACGCACGATTGAGGCCGCTCGATCATGCCGGCGCCCGCGTCGATTTCGACGCGGGCTGTACTCGTTAGCGCGAGGGCTGCCGCGCGTCAGTGATGGGCGGAAACGCTCTTCACGCATCCGGCCAGCAAATCATTGGGCGCCGAACGGCTGACGTCGCCGAGGCTGATCATGCCGACCATTCGCTTGCTCTTATTGATCACCGGCAACCTGCGGACCTGCAGCGTCTCCATGTGATGGACGGCCTTGGCAAGGTCATCGTCCTCCCGGCAGCAATGGATGCCTTCGGTCATCACGTCGCGCGCCTGCGCACGGCTGGGGTCGAACTTGCCGTCCGCAAGCCCTTTGCAGACGATGTCGCGATCGGTGACCATCCCGACCAAGTGGTCGTCCTCTCCGATCGGAATGCAGCCGATGTCATGTTCTCGCATCAGCTTCGCGATTTCGGTGATAGGCGTATCGGGGTTGACCCAATCGACGCCCTTGTGCATCGCGTCTTTGACTTTCATGGCGGACCTCCGTAACTGCGATTTCAGGTAGTACTCCCGTGATGCAGCACAGTTCCCCCTCGATTCGATTATATGACGGTTCGGGTAGATCGGCATCGAAAAAGGCAATGACAACTTCTTGAATTCGCGAAACGCATCGTTGCGCGGGTTGAAGTACCCCGCGCAACGCCGTCGCCCAACTCAGAAGCATGTCAGAAGAAGCCGAGCTTCTTCGGGCTGTAGCTGACCAAAAGGTTCTGGTCTGCTGGTAGTGGTCCAGCATCATCTTGTGGGTCTCGCGGCCAACACCCGATTGCTTGTAACCGCCGAACGCGGCATGCGCCGGATAGGCGTGATAGCAATTGGTCCGGACATAGCGATTGATCTGGATCCAACGAGGGCGACCTTGATCTATCTGGCATCAAGCTGCCGTGGGCCGTGGCCATCACGGCGATGATGCTGACACAAATTGGCAGTATATCGTCTCTGCCAAGCGCTATCCGCGCCGCTCCGGCCCGCCTACAGCGTCTGCACGTCCACCACACCGGCAACCGCCTTGATCGCACCGGCGATCTGCGGCGAGACCTTGAAGCGGCCCGGCAGCTTCATCTCCACCTCGGTCTGCAGATCGAGCATGATGACGAGCGAGACGTCGCCATCGGCGCCGCCCGATGGCGCGGGCGCAGGCTTCGCCGGCAGGCCCTTGGCTGAACCGTTTAGCGCGGATGCTTCCGGCATGTTGAGCCGTCGCGCAATGGAATCCAGCGGCTTGGTGTCGCGAACGAAAATCCGCAGGCCCTTTTGGGTTTTGGCCGCGGCGTCATCCAGCGGCTCGGCATGCAGCACCCGCGCGCGCACGTCTTCGCCCTGCAACTCGGCGCCGAGCTGCAGCAATACGGCCGCTCCCGGCTCCAGCACGTCGCGGTATTGCGCCAGGCCTTCGGAAAACAGTACGGCCTCGAAATGTCCGGTCGGGTCCGACAGTCCCATGATGCCCATCTTGTTGCCGGTCTTGGTGCGGCGCTCCATGCGCGACACCACGGTGGCTGCAACTCTGCCCGCCGTCGCACCGGTCTTCACGGCACGCGAGAATTCCGCCCAGGACTGCACCCGCAGCCGCTTCAACACGGTGGCGTAGTCGTCCAGCGGATGGCCGGACAGGAAGAAGCCGACGGCATCGTATTCGCGGCGGAGTTTTTCGGCCGGCAACCAGGGCTCGATCTGCGGCAGCATGATGGTCGGTGCGTCGGCAGCATTGCCGAACATGTCGTTCTGGCCGATCGTCGCCGCTTCATGGCTGCGCTGACAGGCGGCGAGAATTGCGTCCGCCCCGGCAAAGACACGGGCCCGGTTCGACTCGAGCGTATCGAATGCGCCGGCCGCGGCGAGGCTTTCGATGATGCGCTTGTTGATCGCGCGCGGATTGACGCGGGCGGCGAAGTCCGCAAGCGAGGTGAAGGCGCCCTTCTTGCGCTCCTCCACGATCTGCTCAACCGCCTGCAGACCTACGCCCTTCAGCGCCGCCAGCGCATAATAGATGGTTTTCTCGCCGACCTCGAAGGTGGCGCCCGAGCGGTTGATGTTCGGTGCCTCGACCTTGATGCCGAGCCGCTGCGCCTCGGAGCGAAATTCCGAGAGCTTGTCGGTGTTGTTGAATTCGAGCGTCATCGACGCCGCCAAGAACTCCACCGGGTAATGCGCCTTCATGTAGGCGGTGTGGTAGGACACCAGCGCGTAAGCCGCGGCGTGGCTCTTGTTGAAGCCGTAGTCGGCGAACTTGGCGAGCAGTTCGAAAATCGTGTCCGCCTGCCCTTTCGGCACGCCGTTCTTGACCGCGCCGGCAACGAAGATCGCGCGCTGCTTCTCCATCTCGGCACGGATCTTCTTGCCCATCGCGCGGCGCAAGAGGTCGGCGTCGCCGAGCGAATAGCCGGCCATCACCTGCGCGATCTGCATCACCTGTTCCTGGTAGATGATGACGCCGAACGTCTCTTTCAGGATCGGCTCCAGGATCGGATGCAGATATTCCGGCTCCTCGTCGCCGTGCTTGCGCGCGCAATAGGTCGGGATGTTTGCCATCGGACCCGGGCGATAGAGCGCCACCAGCGCGATGATGTCCTCGAAACGGTCGGGGCGCATGTCGATCAGCGCGCGCCGCATGCCCTGGCTTTCCACCTGGAACACGCCGACCACATCGCCGCGCGCCAGCATCTGGTAACTCGGCGCATCGTCGATCGGCAGCGTCGCCAGATCGACATGGATGTTGCGCTGTTTGAGCAGTTTCACCGCGACGTCGAGCACAGTCAGCGTCTTCAGGCCGAGGAAGTCGAACTTCACGAGCCCGGCCGGCTCGACCCATTTCATGTTAAACTGGGTCACCGGCATGTCGGATTTGGGATCGCGATAGAGCGGCACCAGTTCGCTTAATGGTCGGTCGCCGATCACGATGCCGGCAGCGTGGGTCGAGGCGTGGCGTGTCAATCCTTCGAGGCGCTGGGCGATATCAAAGGCGCGCGCGACCACCGGGTCCTCGTCGCGGAACGCCTGCAGCTTGGGTTCACCCTCGATCGCCTGCGCCAGCGTCACCGGCGCGGCAGGATTTTGCGGCACCAGTTTTGTCAGTTTGTCGACCTGGCCGTAGGGCATCTGCAGCACGCGGCCGACGTCGCGCAGCACTCCGCGCGCCTGCAGCGTTCCGAAGGTGATGATCTGCGCCACCTGATCGCGGCCGTAGCGCTGCTGCACGTAATCGATCACCTCGCCGCGGCGGTCCTGGCAGAAGTCGATGTCGAAGTCCGGCATCGAGACGCGTTCGGGGTTGAGGAAGCGCTCGAACAGCAGCCCAAAGCGAATGGGATCGAGGTCGGTGATGGTGAGCGCGTACGCGACCAGCGAGCCGGCGCCGGAGCCGCGGCCCGGACCGACCGGAATGTCGTGGGCCTTGGCCCATTTGATGAAGTCCGAGACGATCAGAAAGTAGCCCGCATAGTTCATGCGGTTGATGACGTCGATCTCGAAGGCGAGACGCTTCTGGTATTCCTCTTCCGTCGCGCCGGGCGACAGGCCATGAACCTGGAGACGCCGTGCGAGCCCCGCCTCGGCCTGACGCTTCAGCTCCGCGGCTTCTTCGGTTGCCGCGTCGGAGCCCGAATCGGCACCGACGGTGAAACGCGGCAGGATCGGTTTTCTCGTCTTTGGCCGGAACGAGCAACGCTCGGCGATCTCGATCGTGGAGGCCAGCGCTTCCGGAATGTCGGCAAACAGCACCGCCATTTCGGCGCGGGTCTTGAAGCGGTGATCGGGGGTGAGCTGCTCGCGGTCGGTCTCGGCGATCAGCTTGCCGCCGGCGATGCACAACAACGCATCATGGGCTTCATAGTCGTCGTTCGACGCGAAATATGGCTCGTTGGTCGCGACCAGCGGCAGGCCCTTGGCGTAAGCGAGATCGATCAAGCCGGCCTCGACGCGACGCTCCTTGTCGACGCCGTGACGCTGCAATTCGACATAGAGGCGATCGCCGAACAGGCCCGCCAGCCGGTCGATACGCGCGGCTGCAAGCGCCGTGTGATCGGCGTTGAGCGCCAGCGAAATCGGGCCATCGGGACCGCCGGTCAGCGCGATCAAATCCTCGGCATCGCCCTCCAGCCATTCGAGCTTGATGTGCGGGGATTGATGGACCGGCGTTTCCAGGAACGCCCGCGAGTTCAGCCGCATCAGGCTGCGGTAACCGCGCTCGCGCGCCGCCAGCAGTACGATTCGCGACGGCGTGGCGGCCAGCGAATTGCGCGCGTTGGGATCCTGGTCGCCGAAATCGACGGCGAGTTCGCAACCGACAATCGGCTGGATGCCGTAGCCCGCCATCTTGTCGGAGAATTCCAGCGCTCCGAACATGTTGTCGGTGTCGGTCAGCGCCAGCGCCGGCTGGCGATCGGCTTTCGCCAGTTCACCAAGCTTGGCGATCTTGATGGAGCCCTTCAGCAGCGAATAGGCCGAATGAACGTGGAGATGAACGAATCCGGCACTGGACATGGTCGCTTAACAGGCTCTCGCATCATGGTGAGGAGCGATCATCGGCCGCTGGGTGCGCGCCGACTCGCCGCCGCAATGGTGATGCCTTGGCTGGACGGAGTCCACGCGGAACGCCGCTTGCGCGCCCGCCATCCGGCTTTTCCCCAGCCCACCCCGCAAGCCGAATCGGGCCGGGTCTCCGCCGCGCCTCAAAGCTGCGGAATCACCTGCGCCCAGACCGCGATCATCCCGACAAACAGCGTAATCGACGCCAGTGCTGCCGCCTCTTCCACGAACATCCGCAACATGATCCGACTCCCACGGTCAAAGAACATATGAGGAACATTGTTCCTTTTTTGTTCTGGGAGTCAAGACCCGTCTCATGGCGCATCTTACGACCATTCCGGCTTGGTTAACCGGCCAGCCGCCCACAACGAAAAAGCCCCGGGACAGCGCCCCGGGGCTTCGTTGTTTCGCAGCGAGCGCGAGATCAGTACCTGGCGACGCCCGGAGCGCCGAACTTGTAGTTCAGGCGGGCGGTGACAAGATCAACGTCCTGACTGATACGGTCGGTGCCGACGAAGCCGCCGCCCGGCGCGGTGAAGGTGTAGGTACGGTCCTGCATGAACAGGTGATTGTACTCGACGCCGATCGACCAGTTCGGCGCGAAGGCGTATTCGAGGCCGGCGCCGATCGTGCCGCCCCAGCGGGTGTCGTCGCCGGTGACGCCAATGGTCGCGCCTGCAAGGTTGGAGATGCGGTAGCTATTCGAGGTCACAGCAGCACCGCCCTTGACGTAGAGCAGGACGTTGTTGACGGCATAACCAACCTGACCGGTGAACAGGCCGAACGCATCGACGTTCGTGTGGTTGCGAGTAGCGAACACCTGGCTCAAGTTGCTGCCCGAGAAGTCGGCCCAGTTGCCCTGGGCTTCAACGCCGAACACCCAGGTGCCAGCCTGCCAGCGATAGCCGACCTGACCACCGACCGTTCCGCCAGTCGCATCATGGGAGCCCTCGGGGCCGACCAGACCAGAAGGCGGAACCGAATCCCACTCGTTGCGGCTCGAACCCCAGCCGCCGTTCGCACCGATGTAAAACCCGGTCCAATCATACACAGCAGCGACCATCGGGGGCGCCTTGGTGTAAGGGCGCGCAGCGAGATCAGCAGCAACAGCCGGCGCAGCCGCGCCGAGCGCGATCAGACTGGCCGTAACAAGCAAAACCTTCTTCATTCTTTATTCCCGTTCCTTTTTGACAGCCCCCAAGGCCGCGGCATGCTCATAGCATTGTTGGCTCGAATTGCTGTAACCTCGCAGCAACAGCCCACACCAAATGGCCTCAGTGTGAACGCAAGTTAATGTTGTCTTGCAGGCGTTTTTCGAAACTTTACGCCGGAGCTCGCTGCAAACAGTTCACATTTAATTTTACGGAGGTATTGCAGGGCGGATTGGCTTGACCGGATTGCAGAGCTGCGGCTTGTGTCGATCAGAATGAAACGCGAAGTGCCGATGCGCCACGAGGGAGATTCGAAATGCGTAGAGCGATTCTAGCCGTGCTGACCGCGATCGGATTGGCAGCTATCGGTGCTGCGCCTGCCGAAGCGGTCGGCACTCGATATCCGTTCTGCCTTCAGGGAGACGAATATCCGGCGCTGAGCTACTGCACCTTCACGAGCTACGAACAGTGCCAGGCGACTGCATCGGGACGCTTCCTCACCTGCATCGCCAATCCATATTATATTGGCGAGAGCGAACCGCCGCCCGCCGCCTATCGCCCGCTGCCCGGCCGCGCGCTGCCCCCCGCTCCCGGTTACGGCAGGTACTGAGCAGCGGCACCTTTCGCCGCCGAGACACGCGAGCCTCCGGGCGTCCGCACCTACAGCGCGTGAACGTGATTTGACGCCGGACTGCGTCGAATGTCTGCTGGCCGTCAGCACACGCGGACCGATGCAATTCCCAAGGAGATTCTGATGCGAGTTCTATCTCTGGCAATTTTGGCAGTCGGAGCGGCGGCACCGGCGCAGGCACAGACTTACGATCCCCGCTATCCGGTTTGCCTGCATGTTTATAACAGGGGGATCAACTACTACGAATGTGCCTATACCTCCCTGCCTCAATGCAACATGTCGGCGTCCGGCCGCCCGGCGCAATGCGAGATCAATCCGTATTTCGCACATGCATCTCAAGAACCGTCGGCACGCCGCGACAAGCGCTACCGCAACGGCTACTGAACGCTAGCCCTTGCAACGCGCGAACGTGATTTGACGCTGGAGTGTCTCGAATGTCTGCTGGCCGTCTGCACATTAGGACCGATCGCACGTCTCAAGGGAGATTCTGATGCGCATTCCCGTTTTTGCGATCCTCGCGATTGCAATGATCTCCGCTTCGGCGCCGGCTCGGGCGCAGACCTACGGCTCCGACTATCCGGTCTGCCTGCGTGTCTACGGCCCGGCCACCTACTACGAGTGCCGCTACACGTCGCTGGCGCAATGTAATCTGTCCGCCTCGGGGCGCGCGGCACAATGCGTGCCCAATCCCTACGCGTCGAACGCCTATCAGGATCGGCCGGTGCGCAAGCGCGGCGTTTACTGAACGCCGCTATTCCATTTCGACGACCCGGCCATCGACCAGCGACACCCGCCGGTCCATGCGGCCGGCCAACTCCATGTTGTGGGTGGCGATCAGCATCGCGACCTGCGTCGCCTTCACAAGTTGCATCAGCGCCTTGAAGACGTGATCGGCGGTATGCGGATCGAGATTTCCGGTCGGCTCGTCGGCGAGTAGCGCCCGGGGCGCATTGGCGACCGCGCGCGCGATGGCGACGCGCTGCTGCTCGCCGCCGGACAGTTCGGCCGGTCGGTGCGAGATGCGATCGCCGAGTCCGAGATAGGCCAAGATCTCCTGCGAGCGCTTGATCGTCTCGGAGCGTTTGAGGCCGCGAATCATCTGCGGCAGCATGACGTTTTCGAGCGCGGTGAATTCCGGCAACAGCCGATGCGATTGATACACGAAGCCGATATCGGAGCGCCGGATCTGGGTGCGGTCGATATCTGATAGTTGCGAGGTCGGCGTGCCCGCGACATAGACCTCACCCTCGTCGGGGCTTTCGAGCAGGCCCGCGATGTGCAGCAGCGTCGACTTGCCCGACCCCGACGGCGCCACCAGCGCCACCGACTGTCCCGCCCACAGCGCAAGCTTGGCGCCGTTGAGGATGGTCAGCGTCGCCTCGCCCTGTCGGTACTCGCGTTTTATCTCGTGGAGATAGATAACGGGTACATCTTCCGCCTCCTCGGCCATCGCGCCCTCACTCATAACGGAGCGCGTCGACAGGATCGAGGCGGGCGGCGCGCCAGGACGGATAGAGTGTCGCCAGGAACGACAGCGTCAGCGCCATGATCACCACCGCAGTGGTCTCGCCGAAATCGATCTCGGCCGGCAGCCGGGAGAGGAAATAGAGTTCCGGCGAGAATAATTCGGTGTTGGTCATCCAGGACAGGAACTGCCGGATCGATTCGATATTCAGGCAGATCAGCATGCCGACGAAAAATCCGGTCAGCGTGCCGACCACACCGATCGCAGCGCCCGTGATCAGGAATATCCGCATGATCGAGCCCTGCGAGGCCCCCATGGTGCGCAGGATGGCGATGTCCTGGCCCTTGTCCTTGACCAGCATGATCAGGCCCGAAACGATGTTGAGCGCGGCAACCAGCACGATCATGGTCAGGATCAAAAACATCACGTTGCGCTCGACCTGAAGCGCGTTGAAGAAGGTCGAGTTGCGCTGCCGCCAGTCGACCAGGAATACCGGCCGCCCGGCAGCCTCCGTCACGCTCTTGCGGAACGCATCGATTCGATCGGGATTGCTGGTGAATACCTCGATCGCGGTGACATCGTCCTTGCGGTTGAAATAGGCCTGCGACTCCGGCAGCGGCATGAACACGAAGCTTGCGTCATATTCCGACATGCCAATCTCGAACACAGCCGCGACCTTGTAAGGCTTGATGCGCGGCGTCGTGCCCATCGGGGTCACCGCGCCCTTGGGCGCAACCAGCGTGATGGTGTCGCCGGCATGCAGCGACAATTGATCGGCGAGCCGGCGTCCGATGATGACGCCCTGCCCCTCATCAAATCCCTCCATCGTGCCTTGCCTGATGTTCTTGGCGATCGAGGTGAGGTTGTTCAGGTCCGCAGAGCGCATGCCGCGTACCAGCACACCGGCAGCATTAAAGGCCGAGGACGCCAGCGCCTGGCCATCCACGACCGGCGCGGCAAGGCGGATGCCGTCGACCAGGCTGACGCGCTCGGCGACGTCCTTCCAGTCGGTCAGCGGCGATTCCAGCGGCTGCACCAACAGGTGGCCGTTGAGGCCGAGGATCTTGTCCAGCAGTTCCTTGCGAAATCCGTTCATGACGGCCATCACGATGATCAGCGTGGCGACACCAAGCATGATGCCGAGGAACGAAAAGCCGGCGATGACGGAAATGAAGCCTTCCTTGCGACGCGCCCGCAGGTAACGCCCGGACAGCAGCCATTCGAAGGGCGCAAAAGGCGGAGTTCGGGCTGTCTCGTTCATGGTCTCATCCATTACTCGATAATCCCATGATTCGGGCCAAATGTGGCCGTATTGGCCAACATATCAGCCGCGGTGGATATCTTATCCCGCGATCTTCGCCACCACTTCCGCCGGGCTGAGATTCTCGCGCGCCCCATCGCTGCGCCGCTTGATCTCGAGCTTGCCCTCGGCGAGGCCCTTCGGCCCGACCAGAATCTGCCAGGGGATGCCGATCAGGTCGGCGGCCGCGAATTTCGCGCCGGCGCGCTGGTCGGTATCGTCATAGAGCACGTCGACGCCCTTGGCCTGAAGCTCGCGATAAAGCTTCTCGCAGGCGCCATCGACGGCAGCGTCCCCCTGCTTCAGGTTCAAGATCACGGCAGTGAACGGTGCCACGGCCTCCGGCCATTTGATGCCGGCATCGTCGTGGCAGGCCTCGATGATGGCGCCGACCAGCCGCGAGACCCCGACGCCGTAGGAACCGCCATGGGTCGGCACGTCGACGCCGTCAGGGCCGGCGACCAGTGCCTTCATCGCATCGGAATATTTGGTGCCGAAATAGAAGATCTGACCGACCTCGATGCCGCGCGTGTTGACGCGCTTATCGGCCGGCACTTCGCGCTCGTAACGAACGGCATCGTGGACGTCCTCGGTTGCGGCATAGACCGACGTCCATTGCTTGATGATCGGGGTGAGATCGCCGTCGTAATCGACGTCGTCGGGCGGGATCGGCAGGTTCAGCACGTCGCTGTTGCAGAACACGCCGGACTCACCGGTTTCCGCGAGCACGATGAATTCATGGCTGAGATCGCCGCCGATCGGCCCGGTCTCGGCGCGCATCGGGATCGCCTTCAATCCCATTCGCGCGAAGGTGCGCAGGTAAGCGACGAACATCCGGTTATAGGAACGGCGCGCTGCCGCCTCGTCGATATCGAAGGAGTACGCATCCTTCATCAGGAACTCGCGGCCGCGCATCACGCCGAAACGCGGGCGCTGCTCGTCGCGGAACTTCCACTGGATGTGGTAGAGATTGAGCGGCAGGTTTCTGTAGGATTTGACGTAGGCGCGAAAGATCTCGGTGATCATTTCCTCATTGGTCGGCCCATACAGCAATTCGCGCTTGTGGCGGTCGCTGATGCGCAGCATCTCCGGGCCGTAGGCGTCGTAGCGTCCGCTCTCGCGCCAGAGGTCGGCGAGCTGCAGCGTCGGCATCAACAGTTCCAGGGCGCCGGCGCGGTCCTGTTCCTCGCGGACGATCTGCTCGATCTTCTTCAGCACCCGGAAGCCCAGCGGCAGCCAAGCGTAAATGCCTGCAGCCTCCTGCCGCATCATGCCCGCGCGCAGCATCAGCCGATGCGAGACGATCTCCGCCTCTTTCGGATTCTCTTTCAGGATGGGTAGAAAAAACCGCGACAACCGCATGGGACAACTCGAGGAATCAGTGGGCTACCGGAAGACGTGCAGTGAAACCGGATCGGCTGCGAAAACACAAGGCCGGAAGCCGCGAAAAAGCCGCTGAAAACGCGGATTTGTGGGTCGTTCTGGCAGGGTTTCGTAGGATGGGTGGAGCGAAGCGATACCCATCGCCTTCGCCGTTGCAGGCATTGATGGGTATCGCTTCTCTCTACCCATCCTACAAATTGCTCGCTGCCTATTTCTTCATGCCGGAATGATCGTGCTTCATTTCGCCGCCCGCCGGCCCCCGCGCGCCGACGCCCTGCACGTCGAGCGACAACGTCACCTTTCCCGCCTTCTCGAATTCGAGGGTGACCGGCACCTTGTCGCCTTGCCTGAAGGGCTGCTTGAGATCCATCAGCATCAGATGATAGCCGCCCGGCGCGAGCTTGACGGCCTTGCCCGGCTCGATCGGCAGGCCCTTGTCGAGCGGCCGCATCGTCATGACGCCGTTGTTCATCGCCATCTCGTGAATTTCGACCTTGCCGATGTTATCGCCCGAGCCGCCAACAAGCTTGTCCGGCGCGCTGCCCTTGTTTTCGACGGTGAGATAGCCGCCGGCGATTTTTGCGCCGCTCGGTGTAGCGCGGCTCCAGGCTTGCTTGATGACGAGGTCTCCGGCCTTGACCTCCTGCGCGTGCGTGGGCGTACCCAGAAGAGCAAACAGGGTGGCGAAGGCGAACAATGGCAAGACAGGTTTCATCGGATGTCTTTCGATTTATGAAGTATGGCCGACACACAACGGACGGCCGCGGGCCGCCGTTGCATTAACGTGAGAATGCAACGTTCATGTTCACAATAGCGGGATTGCGTCCTTATTTCTTCGCGGCCTTTTGCTGAATCAACCATTTTTCGAGGTCCGGCATTTCCGCCGAACCTTCGATCGTGGTCACGGTTCCATCCCGTCCAATCAGGAGCGTGCGCGGGATATCCCCCTGCCAGGCAGGATCGATCTCGAACCGGAGGCGTTCGACGAAGCCGTCACTGAAAATCCAGTTCTCCGCCGATTCCAGCCCGGCCTTCTCCAGCATCGCGCGCGTTGGGCCGGGCAGATTCGGAACGAGATCGGCGCTGACCATCACGACGTCGATCTCGGAATGGTCCTTCATGAATTGTCCGAGCAGCGGCAATTCGACCTTGCAAGGACCGCAGGTGACGCCCCAGAAATGCACCAGCGTCGGGCGCCCGGCATGCGAACGCAGCACGTCCTGCCAGCTTCCCCGCACGAATGGCTTGAGCGTGAACTCGGACGACGTCTCGGCGCCAGGCGCTCCGCCCAGACAGGCAACGAGGAATATGACGGCGAGCAGAAAGCGTTTCATGATCCATCTCCGATCGGTAGAAGGCGATATCCGTCGGCCTTGGTCATCCACGAAAGGTAGACCTTCTGCCCGTCACTGACCAGCAACGGGTGGTCGGATGTATCCGTCGTCGTAGCGATCGCGACCGGCGTTGACCAGCTCTTGCCCTCATCATGCGAGACAATCGCGTTGACCGCGGTCTTCTCGCCGTCGAACTCCTTCCAGACCATGGTAGTGCCACGCGGGCCGGCAAGAACGTAGGGCCGCGTAGGATTGCGATCGGCGCGGCCGAGCGGAAGCGGATCGGAAAACGTACGTCCCTCGTCTTGCGAGCGGGCATAGAACAGCCCCTTGCGCACCTTGCCGTTGGTGTACCACGTCACGTGGTAAGTGCCGGCGGGCGAGATCGAAAGACTTGGCCCATGATGCGGGCACGCGGCAATCTGCCAATCGTCACGGCTGACGCGGCGAGCCTCGCCCGGCGTCTCCGGGTCGGCGAACGTCATGATCGCGTGATCGCGCACACCGCCGTCGAAGATGTTCCTGAACACCACCACCGGACGGCCGGCGCCTGCGAACGCCAAGCCGAGCCGGCAGCATTCGCAGGTATTGTCGGCTGCGAGGTGCGTCTCGGAATAGGTCGCGCCGCCGTCCTTTGATGAGGCAAAGAACAGCCCTGCCCCTTCATATTTCCTGCCCTCCTCACGCGCAGGCAAGCGGTTGCGCTTGTCGATCCAGGCCGCAAACACCGAACCGTCAGCATCGAGGCCGAGTGCGACAAAGCGCTGGCTCTCGTTGCTTGGGGTAATCGGCCGCAGCTCAGCAAAGCTCTGGCCGCCATCGGTCGACCTCGTGGTCAGCACCTGACCATTGAACGCCTTGTCCCGGAAGCGCGAAAACGCCAATGCGATGCCGCCGTTCTTGTCGATGACGATCTGCGGACGCGCATCCGGACCCCAATCGAGGTTGAGCTTTTCTTTTGTCACCTGAACCGACGTCGAAAAGCTGCGCCCCTGACCCTTCGAACTCGCGACCGATATCTGGCCTCCGGCCATCCAGGCGAGCCACAGCGTTCCATCCGGCGCGAAGGCCGGCATGACCTTCGACGCGCAGCGCAACGCTGTCTCCTCGCACGCCGCTTCCGAGGCGTGCTGATGATGGCTCATTTGCGCTTGCGCTGCACTTTGGCAAAGCGAGAGGGCGAGCATCGCGAGCAGGCTCATTCGCAGCATGGCTTTACTCCTCCTGTGCTGTCCGATCATTTGAACGCCAGCTTCATGCCGGCGATGAACGCGCGCGGCGAACCGGCGTAGATCGAGCCGGTCGTGTTGGCCAATACGCCGGCGGGATTCTGGATACCATCGACCGTCACCGAGTTTGCGATGTTGTTCGCGGAAGCCACATAGGTCCGGTCGAATACGTTCCTGACTTCGACATACATGCTCAACGACTTGAAGTAATCGGACGCGAGATCGGTCTTGTAGTGAACGTTGAGATTAACCAGTTCGTAGCCGGGCGCTTTCAAGAGGTTGGCGTTGTCCATGTAGAACGAATCCTTCCACTGGACTTCGACGAACGCCCCGAGCCCTGCCAGCAGCCCCCACGTTTGCTCATAGCCAAGCCGCGCGGTGAGTTCGTTCGGCGAGATGCCGGGAATCTTGTTGCCCGCGCGATTGAAGTTGAAGGCCGCTCCACCAGCGCCGGGGCTCCTGAGAGCTTCCGTATATTCAGTGTAGTATTGATCGAGATAGGTATACGCCGCCGTGAAACGCCAGCCGGGATAGAACTTCCAGTCAGCGGCCAGTTCCACCCCGCGATGCTCCGACTTGGGCGCGTTGAAGGTGAAGCTTGCATTGGGTGCATTGGCAGGCGTTGCCTGAGTCACGAGTTCGTCCCTGAAGAACTCGTAGAAGCCCGTCACGCTAAATTTAAGCGCGCTGTTCGGCGTCCAGTCGAAGCCGAGGTCGTAGCCCAGGTTCTTTTGCGCTTTCAGTTGCGTGTTGTTGCCGGTGGTGCCCGTGGAATCGACGAAGAGGTTGCCGACCTGTGGCGTGCCATAGCCGGTGGCAACGCGTGCGCGAAGCAGCCACTCGGGGTTCAGCTTGTAAAGCAGCGCCAGTTCCGGCGCGGTGTTCTGGAATTGCCTGTCGGCAGAGACCAGTCTAGGCGTTGCTATCGGGACGTTTGGCGTGTTGTAGGCGTAGGAGGTATTGATCCCCTTCAGAAGCGTCGTTTCCCATCCGATCCCGGCGATCGCCGTCAGGTTAGGAGCCAATTTGAGTTCCTCGCGCGCGCGAACTCCGTAGTTGGTGGTGTCGCTCCAGGTATTGCTCTGCAGAAGCCCGAGCTTCGCATTGCCGCCCGGCATGACATTGCGCGTATCGCTTGACGCCGTCAGCGTGTTGTAGAACGCGCCGAAATACGTCGTCGATTCCATGCCGAGGATTTCGCCGCGCTTGGTGACGTCGCTCATGTAGTTGTAGGACGGGAAATCGCCGATCGCGCTGGTCGTACCCGTCGGTTGATTGATGTTGCGATCGTCGAACACGAACTGGTTGCGCCAGGTGGTCGTGTTGTCGAAATCGTGCTCCCACCTGCCGCCGACGATCGTGCGGCGATCCTCGCGGCCGAGGCCGGCCTGTATGGCGGTGATCGGCGTTCTCGTCCCGTTGAAGCCGTTGTTGAAGAGGGAAACCGTTCCGCAGCCGGCGATGCCGGCCATCTCGCAGCCTTGCTGGAATGGGTTTTGATAATATTGGTTGAGCGACAGCCGGATCGGCAGTTTTGTATCGAGGTTGTTGTTGATGAACTTGATGGTGAAACGGTCGTCCGGCGTGGCGTGCAGGGTGCCAAGAAAGTTGACGGTCTGGGTATTGAACCAACTGTTCTGAATAAACCCGTCGCCGCGCGCATCGCTGGCGAACAGCGAATACTCGAAATTGCCGACCTTCTTGCCTGCGGCGAGATAGTTATTGAGATAGCCGAAGCTGCCGCCATCGACGCCGTATTCGCTCCCGTCGATTGTACGCCCCGGGCGGGTGCGGAAGTTGAGCGCGCCGCCGGTGGCATAGTTGCCAAAGAGCGCTGACGACGGGCCCCGAATGACATCGATCGCGCCATAGGCCTTGGGATCGATCAGGTCGCTGCGAGAAAGCCCGTCCGGCTGCGTGACCGGAAAGCCGTCGTCAAAGATCACGAGATTGCGGATGGCAAAACCGTTTCGGGCGTTGGAACCGCGGATCGAGATGCCAATATCGCGCGGCCCGTTGCCCTGCTTCACCGAGATACCTGGGCTCTCGCGCAGCACGTCGGCCACGGAGAACGACGGCCGGTTGTCGAACTGGCTACGATCGATGGTCGTCTCGGTCTGGCCATTCGGCGCCTGGTAAAGCAGCGCGCGCGCCACGCTCGGGGTAATGCCCGCGGTTAGCGACGCGGAAGGCGCGGGGTTGGCCGAAGGCGGCCTCGCCCGCGTCCGGGCGGACGCGCGAACGGCCGGCTTTCGGGCCGCAGGTCTGGCGGTCGCGGCGCGCGGCGCATCGACGGTCACCGCCGGCAACGCCGTCTGGGCGGTCGCGGGCGACGGCGTAAGGGACAGCGCACTGCCAAGCACAAGCAGGCTCGCGCTTCCCAAAACACGAGGGGGATACATAAGACATTCCTGACGCCAGCGCTCTGGCTGGCTTGCTCAACTGAACGAACTGGCACGGCCGCGGCCGCACCATTTGACGAAGGTCAAGTGAGGTCAGGATATGGAGGGAGGCGCACGCGCCTGCGCGTGGCTGCCGGCGCGAGCGTTTGTCAGCCGGAAAGCAAAGTCGAACCAGGCCACCTGCTCGGCAACCCGATCGACGTCGATCGCCGCAGTCTCCGGCACGGCGACCGGCGCACCGGTCTGCAGCACGTTGCAAACCGAACAGCATCCGTCATGGGCGCGGTGGCCGGTCTGGTCGGCCTGCCCGGCACCGGGCCCTCCATCGCCGTGGCAGATCACGGCACCGGCGAGCGGATCGGAGGCCGCGATGCTCGCCGCCCAGCATGCGCCGATCGGTGCAAAAATCTGCACCACCAGAGCAATCAGGACGATTGGCAGGAAATTCTTCAGCCGCCGGCGCATCGCAAACCCATCCGCTTCAGACCTTAATCACCACTGGAGTCCGAAGTCGAGATCAAGTTCCCGGAACTATGTTGCAGCTTCAAGGAAAGATGCTGGCGAAAAACGATGCGTTTTGCATCATTTAGAGGGCGCCTTACCTAGATACCAAGCCTCGGGCGAATTGCAGCTAAATCCACAACTGTGAGTAGCATATTCCCAATCATTTCGCAGAGTGCTGGAATTTTGAACAAACGTTGCCGAAAATGGTGACAAGACGAAAAAGATGGTCTACCAATTCGGGCTCAGGCTTGCCGACAGGCAAAGCTTGGTGGTCCAAGTCTCGGGAGGAGCCCTGACGCGCACAAGCAGCGTCGCCTCGACAATCAAGAGCAAATCTCACTTTTCGGGGAAATTAAGGGTCGACACAATTTTTGAGCAGGGCTTGGTGCCCTGCTCTTTTTTTCGTTACGATCGCCAACGACAATGACGGCATCGTCAAATCCGATCGAGCGAAGTTTTGGACTGGCCGCCGAGCGCTGCGAAGATCTGACGCCGCTGGTCTATCGCCGCCTGTTCGAGACGCATCCCGAAGCGCGGACGATGTTTCGGACCGAGGGCAGCGAACTCGTCAAGGGCTCGATGCTGGCCCTGACAATCGACGCGATTCTGGATTTTGCCGGCCAACGCACCGGCCATTTCCGTCTGATCACATCGGAAGCTTCCTCGCACGACGCCCGCGCGCGATCAGCAAAAGTGGAAGCCGGTTTTGCGTCCGATCGCGCGCTATTCTCTTGAATCGGCGCATGATCCTGTCGCCAAACCGCGCACACTTTGGCGGATCATGCGCTGGCACGCCGCGCGAACTATTCGTCACGTTCTTCGGGATCATCGCGCAGACGCTGCGCGACATCATCGCGGCCGACTGGTCCGACGAAATCGATGCGGCGTGGCAAGAACTGCTCGGCGAGATCGAGGGCCTCGTTGCAGCGCAGTGTGAAAATAACCAGCCCTAGCTACGGCCGATCGGCACGTCCTAGTGGCAGGCGCTTGAGCCATCCGGTGGCGCAAACGCGCCGAGTGTGAAAGACTGCCTCGATCCGCGGTGCGTGCAATCGACGCCGACGGCCATAACAAACGACAAGCGAGGGAGCAAACGATGTCCGGAACTGACAAAACGGCAACGACCAGGCGCGACCTTCTTCAGGCCGCCGGCGCGGCTGGCGCAGCCACCGCCCTGCTCGGGGGACTGGGTATTAATCCAGCGCTTGCGGCGGCCGCACGTTCAGAGAAACCGTTGAAGGCTGCGTTCTCCAATGCAGGCCTGCAGGCGACCTGGTGCGCCCAGGGCAAGCAGGCGGCGGAATGGTGGGGCAAGCTGTTCAACGTCGAAGTCACCTGGTTCGACGGCCAGCTCGACGCGGTCAAGCAACGCGCGGCGATCGATAACATGGCGTCGCAAAAATGGGATTTCGTCGCCATCCAGGCATTCGGCATCGGCACGCTGACCCAGCCCGTGCAGAAGATGATCGATGCCGGCATTCCCGTGATCGACATGGACACGCTGATCGCCCCGCTCGATCAGATCAAGGTTCATTCGTTCCTGGCACCCGACAATGAGTTCATGGGCGCTTCGGTGACCCAGGCGCTGTGCAACGCCATGGGCGGCAAGGGCAAGATCATCATGACGCAGGGCGCGCTCGGCCATACCGGCGCGCAGGGCCGCGCCAAGGGCTTTAACACGGTGGTGAAGCAATTTCCGAACATCGAGGTGCTGGACACGCAACCCGCGGATTGGGACGTCTCGAAGACGGCGCGGCTGTGGGAGACCTATCTGACAAAGTACCCGCAGATCGACGCGGCCTTCTTCCACAATGACGACATGGCGCTGGCCGCCTACAACATCATGAAGGCGCGCAACCGCACCAACATCCTGATCGGCGGCGTCGACGCCATGCCGCCGGCGATCCAGGCGGTGAGCGAAGGTCGCATGTTCGCGACCGTCCGCAATCCCTCCTGCCGCATCCATGGCGGCGCCATTATTGCCGGCGTCGCCGCGGTAACCGCGGGCGAGAAGAGCGGACAGGGTATTCCAAAGCACGTCATCACCGACGGCCCGGTAGTGACAAAGGCCAATGCCGCCGGCATGCAATGGATGCAGGACCATTTCCTGATCTGAGCCAGCATGCCCGCGGGACTTAAGCCCATCCTCGAACTGCAAGAGATCACGAAGGCCTTCGGCGGCGTCGAAGCCCTTCGTGGTGTCGATTTTGCGCTTTCTCCCGGCGAGATCCATGGTCTCGTCGGCGAGAACGGCGCGGGCAAAAGCACGCTGATGAAGATCATCGCCGGCGTGCATGCCGATTTTTCCGGCCGCTTCATCCTGGACGGCCGGGAGACCCGCTTCCGCTCGGTGCGCGACGCGCATGCGGCGGGTATCGCCATGGTGCATCAGGAGCTGAGCGTGGCGCCCGATCTGTCGGTTGCCGAGAACGTGTTTCTCGGCAACCAGCCGACCAACCGCTTTGGCTTCGTGCAATGGCGGCGCATGGCGCGCGAGGCCGGCGAGCAGCTCAAACGTTTCGGCATCGACGTCGATCCGATGTCGCGGCTCGGCGACCTTCCGATCGGCCTGCAGCAACTGATCGAGATCGCCCGCGTGCTGTTCTCGGGGGCCCGCATCATCATTCTCGACGAGCCGACCTCGGCGCTGTCGCCGCCGGAAGTGGAGCGCCTGTTCGCGACCCTGAAGCGGCTGCGGGACGAAGGCACAAGCATTGTCTTCATCTCGCATTTCATCGAGGATATCCTGCGCGTCTCCAACGTCGTAACGGTGTTCCGCAACGGCAGGAAGGTCGCCGAGACGAGGGCCGCCGATACCAACAAGCCGGCGCTGATCGAGGCCATGATCGGCCATGGCCGCGAGGCGCTGGAGGAGACCTACACGCATGACATCATGCTGCCGCCGCCCGCCGAGAGGCCGGTCGTGCTGAACGCAAGCGGGCTGTCGCTCGCTCGCAGCCTGCGCGACGTTTCGTTCGACGTCCGCGCTGGCGAAGTGCTTGGCATCTACGGCTTTATGGGATGCGGGCAGCTCGAACTGGCGCGGATCCTGTTCGGCAAGCTCAAACCCGACCAGGGCTCGCTGGCGATCGCCGGCGAACAAAAAGCCTTCCGCAGCACGGCCGGCGCGCGCCGCGCCGGCATCGCCTTTGTGCCCGAGAGCCGGCGCGACATGCTGTTCCACCAGGAGCCAGTCTACAAGAACATCTCGATCAGCGTCCTCGACCGCATTTCATCCCTGCTGCTGAAGCCCTCGCGCGAACGCAAGATCGCCGCGCGCCAGGTCGACCAGTTGCGGATCCGACCCGCCGCGGTCGAACTCGATCTCGGCATGCTCTCGGGCGGCAATCAGCAGAAGGTCGCGCTGGCGAAGTGGTTGAGCTATCCGCCGCGGCTATTGGTGCTGTGCGAACCGACCCGCGGCATGGATGTTGGCGCCAAGAACGACGTCATCCACATCGTCAGGGATTTGCGCGCCAAGGGGCTCGCCGTCATCGTGCTCTCCACCGAGCCGGAGACGGTGCTGTCGCTTGCCGACCGCATCATCGTGCTCAAGCGCGGCGCGGTGGTGCGCGAATTTTCCAACGAACGGATCAGCAAGGACCGCCTGCTCGAAGCGGCGTGAGGAGACCGACATGACTTCAGGTGAAAGCGTGACAGTCCCCGCTCCAGATCGCAAACGCCCGCACCGGCTCGCCGTGATGCTGCGCTCCCAGATGCGCAATATCGCGCCCTTCCTGACACTGATCTGCCTGTTCGGCTTCTTCGCCGCCGCCAGTCCGTCGTTTGCGACGCTCGACAATCTCGGCAACATCCTGACCCAGATTTCGGTCACCGGCATCATCGCCGTCGGCCTCACCTTCGTGATTCTCTGCGCCGAAATCGACCTCTCGATCGCCGCCATCGCCAACGTCACCGGCATTGCAGTCGCCTATTTCACGCTGCAGGAATCCTACGTCAACATTGCCAACGTGCCGATGCCCGGATGGGCTGCTATCCTCTTGGCGCTGGCGCTTTGCGCTCTGCTCGGCCTCGTCAACGCCTTCGGCCTGACGGTGATCGGCATCCCCTCGTTTATCATGACGCTGGCGATGATGCAGATCGCGGCCGGCATCTCGGCGCTGTTGGTGCGCGGACAGATCGCCTACAAGGTGCCGCCGCTGGTCACGACGCTTGGCTCAACGTCGATCGGCGGCATTCCCTGGATCGTGATCGTGGCGGCCTTGATGCTGCTCGGCGGCCATCTGGTGCTGACCTACACCCGCTTCGGCCGCTACGTCTACATGGTCGGCGGAAACCGCGAAGCGGCGGAATATTCCGGCCTCAACGTCAAGCTCATCCTCGGCAGCGTCATGGTGATATCAGCCGTCTGCGCCGGTATCGGCGGCATGCTCGGCGTCGCGCATTTCGGCAGCGCGCAGCAGAACGAGTTCGACACTTATCTTCTTGATTCGATCGCCGCCGTCGTGGTCGGCGGCACCAGTCTCTTTGGCGGCCGCGGCGGCATCGGCAACACCATTGTCGGCCTGTTCGTGCTCGGCGTCCTCAACAACGGGCTCGATCACGTCAACATCGATAGCTTCCTGAAGATTTTGATCCGCGGCCTGATCCTGCTCGCCGCGCTGGTGATCAACGTCTATGCGCAGCGCTTGCGGGAGCGGACGGCGGACTAACACACGCTCGCCAAATCGGTCCTTGGGAGAGTTGCCCTGCAGCGACCGGTGCGAAACGCTTTTGTGATAAGCCAAGACCCGCAGGGACATTCCTGGAAGCATACGGCGTTAACACCTCGGCCTCATGACGGCGGGCAATGCGCGCCAGCATCAGCCCAGGCCCGCAGCAGGCCGCCGAACGCTGCCTGCGTTCCCGGCGCCGGCTCGCGGCCAGGGCCGGGTGCCCAGCCCCAGCCCACGAGCGTGTCCTCCGCCATGTGGTGAAGGAGCGCGGCCATGTCCTTGCCGCCGTTGCGGTTCGGATCCTTGATCTGCGCGCAGATCTCGCCGAGCGTACGCCCCTCCCAAGCCATCGACGCCGGGGCGAGGTGCCACTGCGGGTGACCGGGCACGCGGGCGGCATCGAAATTCGCGGCGTGGTGGCAGGTATTGCAGGTCATGCCGGGCACGCCGTGCCCGTCGGCCCCGCGCACCACGAGCGGCTGATGCGGCCGCATCGCGTCGCTCTGCAACGGCCGCTCGGTCGCCGGGTGGCAGTTTACGCAACGCGCGTGCTGCAGCACCTTGCCGGCCTCTTCGAACAGCGCGATCGAACGCGCCTGTTGATCGGCGATGTTCTGGAAGCTCGGGACGGGGCGCAAGTCCTTCGCAGTCGGCTGTCGGGTGGTCTGCGCTACCGCGGCCGCGACGAGAACCGTCACGGCGGCCACCCCCGCCGCGAGGAAAGCCTGTGCACGCATCATGCGACCGCCCTCACCAGTGGCAGCCGGCGCGGCCGCCCGAGGCCGAGCCGTGCCATTGCGTTGGCGACAGCGGGCCCGATCGGCGGCACGCCCGGCTCGCCGACGCCCGTCGGCTTCTCGGACGAGTTGACGACGCGCACCTCGACCTGAGGCATCTCGTGGATGCGCAGCACGCGGTAGGTGTCGAAATTCGCCGGCACTGGCCGGCCCTCGTCGAGAGCCACCTCGCCGTAGAGTGCCGCACCGACACCGAAACCGATGCCCCCTTCCATCTGCGCGCGGATCACGTCCGGATTGACCGGCACGCCGCAATCGACGGCGCACCAGACCTTATGCACGCGCGGGCCGTCGTCGCCAGCCGAGACCTCGGCGATCTGGGCGACATAGCTGTCGAAGCTCTTCACTACCGCGACGCCGCGGGCGCGGCCATTGACCGGGCCGGGCCCGGACCATTGCGCGAGCTCAGCCACGGCGCGCAGCACGCCAGCCTCGCGCGGCGCCTTGCCCATCATGGCGAGCCGGCCCGCCACCGGATCCTGCCCTGTCGCCTGCAGCAGTTCGTCGACGAAGCATTCGACCGCATATCCGGTATGCGTATGGCCGACGGAGCGCCACCACAGGACCGGCACGCCAACATCCGTCGTGTGCAGATCGCAGCGGAAATCGGCGATATCGTAGGGAATTTCCTTCGCGCCCTCGACCGACGTGGCGTCGATGCCGCCCTTTGCCATCACGGCCTCGAAGGGCGAACCCTTCAAGATCGATTGGCTGACGACGGTGTCGGTCCAGGCGACGATCTTGCCATCACCGAGGCCGCCGCGCATACGGTGCACGATGAGCGGACGGTAATAGCCGCCGCGGATGTCATCCTCGCGCGTCCAGACGAGCTTCACGGGCCGGCCAGGGCCGATCGCCTTCGTCACCTCGGCCAATTCCGCCGCCAGATGACTCGTTTGCTGCGCCCGGCGCCCGAAACTGCCGCCGGCGAGCATCGTTTCCAGTTCCACCTGCTCCGGCTTGAGCCCAAGCACCGTGGCGATCGTCTGGTGATCGAGCGTCTGCAACTGGCTGCCGAAGCGGGCATGCGCGCGCTGTCCGTCCCAGCCCAGGAAGCCGTCGAGCGGCTCCATGGGGGCGTGCGCGAGATAGGGGAAGACGTACTCGGCCTCGATGATTCTCTCGGCGCGCGCGAGCGTCGTGATCGCGTCCCCGTGGGCGCCGGCAATACGGCCAGGCCGGCGCGCCAGCGCGCGGTATTCCTCGATGAGCTGGTCGCTGCTGCGCTTCTCGGCGGCCGACTCGTCCCAACTGATGCGCAATTGTTCGCGCCCCTTGATCGCCGGCCAGGTGCCGTTGGCGTAGACGGCCACGCCGGTTGGCACCTGCTTGACGTCGACCACGCCTTGGACCGCGCGTGCCGCGCTCGCATCGAAGGACGCGACCCGGGCGCCGAACCGCGGCGGGTGCGCCACGACGACGGTGAGCATTCCGGGTTCGCGCATGTCGATCGTGAACTGCGCCGTTCCGTTGGATTTCGCGGCACTGTCGAGCTTCTTGACCGAGCCGTCGTCGCGGCCGATCAACCGGAAGACAGACGGATCCTTGAGCGGCGGGTCGGCCGGGACCGGCTGGCGTGCGGCTGCCTCGGCGAACTGCCCAAATCGGCCCTCGCGACCGGTCCCGGTATGGCGCAGCACGCCGCGCTCAACCGTGATCTCGCGCGCCGGCACGCCCCAACTTTGCGCCGCGGCGGCGACCAGCATGGCGCGCGCAGTCGCGCCCGCCTTGCGCATCTGATCGTACGAATTGGCGATCGCGGTGGAGCCGCCCGTGCCCTGCACGCCGAAGGCCAAATTCTTGTAGAAGTCGGTGTTGGAGGGCGCGTGCTCGGCCCGCACCTTCGACCAGTCGGCGTCGAGCTCCTCGGCGACGAGGGTTGCGAGACCGGTGAAGGGACCCTGGCCGAACTCGATATGCTTGATCAGTACGGTCACCGTATCGTCCGCGCCGATGCGAATGAAGGCGTTGGGCGCGAAATCAGCGCCGCCGGCGGCGCGACGGAAGGCGTGCGCCGCGCCCGATTGCGCGCGCGCCTTCTCGGGCAGATAAAGGCCGATGACGAGGCCGGCGGCGCCCTTGAGCATCGCGCGGCGTGAAAGCGCAACGTCGTGTGTCGTCATGGCTCAGCCCTCCAGTGCGCGGGCGGCGTCGTGGATCGCGGCGCGAATACGGGCGTAGGTGGCGCAGCGGCAGACGTTGCCGTTCATCGCGAGATCGATGTCGCGGTCGCTCGGTTGCTTGATCTGCTTGAGGAGCGCGACGGCGCTCATCACCTGGCCTGACTGGCAGTAGCCGCATTGCGGCACGTCGCGCGCGATCCAGGCTTGCTGTACCGCCTCGGCCTCCCGCCCGGAGACACCCTCGATGGTGGTCACCTCGCGGGTGCCGAGCGCCGAGATCGGCAGGGTACAGGAGCGCATTGGCTTGCCATCCACGAACACGGTGCAGGCGCCGCATTGTGCGACACCACAGCCGAACTTGGTGCCGGCCAGGCCGAGCGCATCACGCAGGACCCAGAGGAGCGGCGCGTCATTATCGACATCGACACTCTGCATGGTACCGTTGACCTTGATCGCGAGCGCCATTGCTGCCTCCCGGTTTGCTGAGCACTGATTGATGCAGACGGCGGCCCATGCGCCGCCCCACGGGCATCGAATAACTACGCTGCCTCATGACCGGTTCCCTGGCTTCGAACACGATTCACCGGTGCGCAGCATGTGCGATGGGAAGCGCAGCTTCGGGAAGCATCGCGTTACGCGATGCCTCGGGCCATGATGACAATTAGGGGATGGCTCTGCCGCGACTAGTCCCTATAATCTGCAAGGACTTATAAGGTCGTGCAATAAATGCCGCGCGGCTTCGACGACCTTCGCTACCTCATCGCCGTCGCCCGGGAACAAAGCTTTATAACCCGCCGCACGTCTTTCGGCGACAGCCTCCCGCCCGCGACATTGGGATTGCTGAGCTTGTGCGAATGACGATTTCATCAAGAACACCGATGCGATTGTGGTGCGGAGAAATTTCACGTCGAACTCGATTCATGGGGTTTCTATCGCTCGCCTGTTTTCCATGGCGCAGGCGCGGCTGGGCGGAGCGATGAGCGCGAATTTCCCGATAGGTGCGGCGCACAACTGGCTTCAACACGCAGGCTGTCAGACCCGGCGTTGGTCCGTGCGCTTGTTATAGGCAGCGCCATCCGATCAGGCGGTAGAATGCGCATGAAGCTTATTAGAGCGGCTGATTAATCGTTTCGACGACATTCAGCCGCCGGCCGCTGTAACGAAGCTAGCTAGGTCGTGCTAGCACCATCGTCGGTACCTGGATGGCTCGGGCTTTACTCCCCGGCTTTAGTTTCGACCAGGGTCGGAGCTGCGATCTTATCCTTCATTTCCTCGCAGATCTTGCGTACCTCCGCCGTCAACAACGAGCAGCTCTCAATTTGAAGGAAGACGCGTTTGGCTTCCGCACGGTAGCGCGCCGCAGTCTCCTTCAGTTCTTCGGTCACTGCGAGCGCTTCGCGGGTCATTGCCTCGCACTGCCTGGCCTGCTCGATGAGTTCAACGCCCAGGGCCTCGATGTCCTTCGCGGCGGCTTCATATTCGCGGACAACAGCTTCCGCTGACAGCTTGCCGATCTCCGTGGCGCCGTCGTTATGTTCCACATAATCCGGCATCCCCAAATCCGGAGCGCGTACGGAAGGCGGCGCGTAGTCGGTCGGCTGGGATTCGCGAACTGACGGCAGTTTGCGAAACTCCTCTTCGATCTCGCGCTCAAGATCGATCGTATCTAAAATCGGCGGTTTTGTTGAACGTGCCATGGCAGCGCTCCCTGAATGAAAATGTGAGCAGACACGAAAAGTCTCTCGAAATACGGCTTAGACGGTTAGCCGCCCTGCAGAAGCGAGCAACCGAATTGCTTGGGTAAGCTTGTTATTTAACCTTGATGTCCGCGCTGGCGGTTAATTCTGGAACTATCGAAGCTAAAGTCCGCCCGACGGCAAGAACCAGATACCGGACCCCCGTATCTGCCGAAGCGGACATTGCCCCTCGGTGCGCCGGCGGGACGGCTCTCACCTGGCGAAGTCCGGCTGCCAATCGCGGACCTCCCGGGGCTGCCTTGGTCACGGCACCGATGGTCGGGAACGACGCCACGTCCACCATCATCGCGCGTGCCAGCCGAAGGCTGCGTGCCTCGGAAATCGCCCGCCGCTTCGGGTCTTCGATCAGTTCGAAATCGATGTTGTGCGCCAGCCCCAGAATGCGGCGAATGATTTTTGCCGCCGCGAATCCGATCGCCTCTCCCGTCCCCACTTGGCCCAGCGTCTCAAATGACCTGCGCAAGCCAGACGGTATGGCCGCCGCAGTCGGGGTCCTCAACGACGTGCGACACCACGCGAAAGCCATTCTGATCGAGCAATGAACGATATTCGGCGGGGTCGAGGCTCGCATGATACAGCCGCTCGCCGCTCAAATTCCCGATCGCCTCGCCATGCGCGGGGCCGCTTGTGAACATCAGCGCCGCGCTTGCCGCGGCGTGCTCCCGAAACACCGGAAACATCCGGCGTTGGTCGTCGTGGCAGAGGTGAAAGAAACTGTCCCACGCAACGATGCCGGAGAACTGCCGCCGCAAGGCAAGTGTGCGCATATCGGCGACGATCCATTCCTGCTTCGGGAAACGCTCCCGGCAGGCGGCGATCATGGCCGAAGAAGAATCCACGCCAGTTATGGGATGGCCGAGTCCGATCAGATATGCAGCCATCGGTTCGGCGGAGCCGCAGCCGAGATCAAGGATCGGGCCGGCGGGCGGCAGCAGTGCCCGGAAACGATCGAGCCAGGGCTTTTCAATTAATCTGGTACGCGCGCGACTCTCGATCCAGTCCGATGCCTTGCGCTGGTAAAGATCGATAATTGCTTCGGCTTCTTCCGAGGCCATTCAGAAGTCCCCGCGTATCGCCACCGCCAGATCAAAGCCTCAGAACGGCAGCCCCATCAGCTTCGACAGCCGTTCGATATTCAGATAGCCTTGGTGATACGCCCACATCCCGATGCCGAAGATCACGCCCGAAACAATCGTGGTCCACATCAGCTTCCAGCCCATCCGCGCCATGACCGGCGCGCCGGGATCGGTGCCGGGCGCGCCCTCGCCGTCCTCGTGCTGGCTGCGGACGCCGAACGGCAGCGTCGTGAACAGCACGACCCACCACAGCACGAAGTAGATCGCAAGCGCGGTGGAGATGCTGTAAGCCATCAGTATTCAAGCCTGTTCGATTTCGACGAGCGCACCGGAGAAATCCTTCGGGTGGAAAAACAGCACCGGCTTGCCGTGTGCGCCGATCTTCGGCTCGCCGTCGCCGAGCACGCGCGCGCCCTCGCTGATCAGCTTGTCGCGCGCGGCGATGATGTCGGGCACGTCATAGCAGATGTGGTGAATGCCGCCGTCGGCATTGCGCTCGACGAATTTGGCGATCGGCGAGGCATCGCCAAGCGGCTGGATGAACTCGATCTTGGTGTTGGGCAGCGTCACGAACACGGTGATGACGCCGTGCTCCGGCAGCGGCACCGCGCCGGAAATTTCGGCGCCGAACGCACTGCCGTAGATCTTGGCGGCTTTTTCCGCGTCCTTGACTGCGATCGCGACGTGATTGAGCCGGCCCAGCATGACACTGCACTCCCTTGCTTCGATGCGTCTTCCCGGCGCATCCGCGCGGTCCGCTAACGCTTTCTACCTCAAACAATCAGAACATGAACGAGGCAAATCGGTTTCTTACCCCAATTCTCGGCAATGACCGCCCGCACCGCGCGCCGCACCGATTCCGCCGTGGCGTCCGCGTCGCGGCGCCGAGCCCGCGGCAGGCCTTCAACCGTTGAGACCACCAAGTCGAACACGATCTCGTCGATCATCTCGCCGGCGGTATTCTTCTCGGGGATGCCAACGAGATCAACCTCGGGATCGTCGGCCAACTCGCCCTGTTCTGTCATGGCGATCGCCACAAAGGCGCAGCCGGCAAACCCCATCCGGCGCCGTTCGATCACAGCGCGGGATTTGGAGTCCTCCAGGATCGCGCCGTCCTTGTAGAGCCGCCCCGACGGCAATTCGTCGATGATGCCGGGATCGCCGGGCCCGAGCTTGACCAGATCGCCATTACGGCAGGTCATTACCTTCGGCACGCCCGCCGCGCGGGCGAGCTTCGCGTGCTCTGACAGATGCAGCGCCTCACCATGGACGGGGATCAGTATCTGCGGGCGCACCCATGAGATCATGTCGCGCAGCTCGTCGCGGCGCGGATGGCCGGAGACGTGGACGAGATCGTTCCGGTCGGTGATGACCTCGATGCCCTGAACGATCAGCCCGTTGATGATGGAGCCAACCGCCTTCTCGTTGCCGGGAATGGTGCGCGAGGAAAAGATCACGCTGTCGCCCTTGTTCAGCGTCACCTGCGGGTGGTCGTTGTTGGCGATGCGGGCCAGTGCGGCGCGCGGCTCGCCCTGGCTGCCGGTACACAGCGCCAACACCTTGTCCGGCGGGAAATGGCCGTAATAGTCGGCGCCGCGAAAATTCTGCACGCCATCGAGATAGCCGGTCTCGCGGGCGACCTGCACCACGCGCTCCATGGCGCGGCCGACCACGACCACCTCGCGGTCGGCGGCCTTGGCGGCGTCGGCCACCGCTTTCACCCGCGCGACGTTGGAGGCAAAGGTGGTGACGGCCACCCGGCCCTTGGCCGCGCCGACCAGCTTCTTGATGGTGGCGGCGACCTCGGTTTCCGAGGGCGAGCGTCCGTCTCGCACTGCATTGGTGGAATCGCCGACCAGCGCCAGCACGCCCTCATCGCCAAGCTGGCGCAAGCGGCGCTCGTCGGTCGGCAGACCGATGATCGGGGTCGGGTCGATCTTCCAGTCGCCTGTGTGGAGGACGGTGCCGACGGAAGTGTGGATCGCCAGCGCGTGCGATTCCGGAATCGAATGCGCGACCGGAATGAACTCGACGGTGAACGGTCCAAGCTCGATGCGGCCGCCCGACGGCACCACCGTCACCGGGATTTTCGGCGGGTTGCGCTCGGCGGCGCATTTGGCCTCGAACAGCGCAGCGCTGAACTTGGTCGCATAGACCTTGCATTGCAACTTCGGCCAGAGGTCTATAATGGCGCCGAAATGATCCTCATGGGCGTGCGTCAGCACCAGGCCCATCAGATTGTTGCGCTCTTTCTCCAGGAAACGGATATCGGGCATGATCAGATCGATGCCCGGCAGATGCTCCTCGTCGCCGAAGGAGACGCCGAGATCGACCGCGAGCCAGGACCGCTGGTGGCGGTTGCCGAGCCCGTAGATCGACAGGTTCATGCCGATCTCGCCGACACCGCCAAGCGGCGCAAAGGTCAGTTCATCCGGCCGCGCCATCAGGCAGCTCCCACCGACGCTGCCGCGCCAAAATAGACCTCGCCCGCCGTCACGGCGGTGCGCTTGCCATCGGCGCTGCGAACGATCAGGCAGCCGCTCTCGTCGATGGTGTCGAACGTGCCTTCGACGGTCGCCGTTCCCGTGTTGATCGCGACCCGCTCGCCAAGACCGAAGGCACGCTCCAGCCAGGCTTTCCGAATGTCGGCAAAGCCGCGGCCGATATCCCAGATGCCGCGGAATTCAACCCAGGCGTCCGACAGCGCCGCGAAAAGCTCCTCCGCGCCGACATGAACGCCGAGCGCCGAGAGCGAAGTCGCCGGCGTCGGCGTGCCCTCGGGCGCGGCAATGACGTTGGTGCCGATGCCGACCACCACGGCGAGACGGTTGCCCGCCACGGCTTCGGCCTCCAGCAGGATCCCGGCGAGCTTCTGCCGCTCCGCCAGCACGTCGTTCGGCCATTTCAAGGCGAATTTCAGGGGATCCGCGCCGGCCCGGCGCATGTTGGCCTCTAGGCTGAGTTTCTGCAGCGCGCGTTCCAGCGACAGCCCGGCGGCAAAGCCCAGCGTCGCCGCCACAGCCGGCGACACATCCATGACTTCCAGAATGCTGCTGGCGAGGTTGCCGCGCGGCGCGCTCCAGGCGCGCTGCCGGCGGCCGCGCCCCGCGGTCTGCTCCGTTGTCACGAACCACATCGGCCCAACTTCGCCGTTCCGGGCGCGCGTCATGGCTTCGGCGTTGGTCGAACCGATCTGGTCGAAGGCGGCGAGACGGTAGCCCGCCGATGTGGCTTTGGGGCCGAGCGAGAAGGTCATCCTAGAACAGCGACTTCGCCGCCGCCGTGGCGACGCTGACCAGCGGCCCCGGATAGACGAAGAAGAAGATGTTGAAGATACCGGCAACCGCCAGCACCGTACGCAGCTCGATGCGCATCGGTTCGACCTGGCCGGCCGGCTCGTCGAAATACATCAGTTTGATGATGGTGAGATAGTAGAACGCGCCCACCACGCTGGTCAGAACGCCGATGACGGCGAGCGTAAACAGGCCCGCCTTGATCGCGGCCACGAAGACGTACCATTTCGCGAAAAAGCCCGCGAGCGGCGGAATGCCGGCCAGCGAGAACAGCAGCATGGCAAAGAAGAACGCCAGCATCGGATTGGTGCGCGACAGCCCTGCGAAATCGCTGATCTGCTCGACCGCCTGCCCGTTGCGCTTCATGGTCAGGATGACGGCGAAGGAGCCCAGCGTCATCGCGACATAGATCGCGATGTAGACCAGCACGCCCTGTGCGCCCTCCACAGTGCCCGAGGCAAGCCCGACCAGCGCAAACCCCATATGGCCGATCGACGAATAGGCCATCAGGCGCTTGATGTTCTTCTGCCCGATCGCGGCAAACGAGCCCAGCGCCATCGAGGCAATCGCGACGAACACGAGGATCTGCTGCCATTGCGGGACGATGCCCGGGAAAGCGGTCAGCGTCACGCGGGTGAACACCGCAAGGGCTGCGACCTTCGGCGCCGAGGCAAAGAACGCCGTGACCGGCGTCGGCGCACCCTCATAGACGTCAGGCGTCCACATATGGAACGGCACGGCGGATACCTTGAAGCATAGCCCGGCCAGCAGGAACACGAGGCCGAACACAATGCCGACGCTGCCGGTCTTCACCGCCGCCGCGATGCCCGCAAAATCGACCGTGCCGGTGAAACCGTAGATCAGCGAAGCACCGTAGAGCAGCATGCCCGAGGATAGTGCGCCGAGCACGAAATACTTCAGCCCGGCCTCAGTGGACTTGGCGTTATCGCGGTTGCTTGCCGCGACCACGTAGAGCGCGAGCGACATCAGCTCGAGCCCGAGATAAAGCATGATCAGGTCGGCGGCCGAGATCAGCACCATCATGCCGAGCGTGGAGAGCAGCACCAGGATCGAATATTCAAAAATCCGCCGCGACGGATCGGACAGAAACTCCGTCGACAGGATCAGCGTCACCGCCGAGCCGATGATCGCAAGGATCTTCAGGAAGCGGGCAAAGTCGTCGACGACGAAGCTGCCGCCGAAAGTCGTGAGCTTGCCGGCGGGCAACATCAGCTCCAGCGCGCCGGTGACGACCAGCAGCACGACCGCGAGGCCGGTGACGATTTTCGTGGTCCCCTCGCCGCCACGGTACGCGCCGAGCATCAATAGCGCCATGGCGCCGACGGCGAGCACCAGCTCCGGCAATACCGGCAGCAACTGATAACCTGCACTCGAAAAGCTCATGGCAAAGGCCTTACTGGATCAACGCGGCTGCCTTCACGGCAGTCACGGCGGCGTTGTAGTTGTTGACGAGTTGCTGAACCGAGGCCGCCGACATGTCGAGCACCGGCTTCGGATAGACGCCGAACAGGATGGTCAGCGCCACCAGCGGGAACAGCGTCAGGCTTTCGCGGGGCGTCAGGTCTTTGATGCTGGCGAGCGACGGCTTGGTCAGCGCGCCGAACACGACCTTGCGATAGAGCCACAGCGCATAGCCCGCCGACAGGATGACGCCGAGGGTGGCAAAGGTCGCGGTCGGGATCGAGACCTTGAAGGTGCCGAGCAGCGTCATGAATTCGCCGACGAAGCCGCTCGTGCCAGGCAGCCCGACATTGGCCATGGTGAACACCATGAACACCAATGCGTAGAGCGGCATCCGGTTGACGAGGCCTCCATAGGCCGCGATCTCGCGGGTGTGCATGCGGTCGTAGACGATGCCGACGCACAGGAACAGCGCGCCGGAGACGATGCCGTGCGACACCATCTGGAACACGCCGCCGGCGACGCCTTGCGTGGTCGCAGCGAAGATGCCCATGGTGACGAAGCCCATATGGGCCACCGACGAATAGGCGATCAGCTTCTTGATGTCTTCCTGCATCAACGCCACCAGCGAGGTGTAGACGATGGCGATCACTGACAGCGAGAAGATCAGCGGCGCAAAATCATGCGACGCCAGGGGGAACATCGGCAGCGAGAAGCGCAGGAAGCCGTAGCCGCCCATTTTCAAGAGGATCGCGGCCAGGATCACCGAGCCTGCCGTCGGCGCCTCGACGTGCGCGTCGGGCAACCAGGTGTGCACCGGCCACATCGGCATCTTCACCGCAAACGAGGCAAAGAACGCCAGCCACGCCCAGGTCTGCAAGCCGCGCGGCACGGCGGTTTGCATCAGGGTCGGGATATCGGTCGTGCCGGCATTCCAGTACAGCGCCATGATCGCGAGCAACATCAAGACCGAGCCGAGCAGCGTGTAGAGGAAGAACTTGAACGACGCGTAGACCCGGCGCGGACCGCCCCAGACGCCGATGATCAGGAACATCGGGATCAGGCCGCCTTCGAAGAACAGATAGAACAGCACGAGGTCGAGCGCCGAAAAGGTGCCGACCATCAGCGTTTCCAGGAACAGGAACGCCATCATGTATTCGCGCACGCGATTGGTGACGGATTTCCAGCTCGCGATGATGCAGAGCGGCATCAGCGCCGTGGTCAGGATCACGAACGGCAGCGAGATGCCATCCACCCCCATGTGATAGCTGATGCCGCTGGCGAGCCAGTTCGCTTTTTCGACGAACTGGAATTCCGCACTTGCGGCATCGAAGCGCCAGACCAGGATCAGCGACACGGCGAAGGTCACCAGCGTGGTCCACAGCGCGATCCAGCGCGCATTGCGCTGCGCGGCTTCGTCGTCGCCACGGCTGAGATAGACCACCAGTGCGCCCAGCACCGGCAGGAAGGTGACGACGGAAAGAATCGGCCAGGTTGTCATTACTGGCCTCCCAAGCCGAACATGAACCAGGTGATCAGCCCCGCGACACCGATCAGCATCGCAAAGGCATAGTGATAGAGGTAGCCGGTCTGGATCTTCACCACATTGCGGGTGACGTCGAGCACGCGCGCCGAGACACCATCCGGGCCGAAGCCGTCGATGACGAAACCGTCGCCCTTCTTCCACAGGAAGCGGCCGAGCCACTTCGCCGGGCGAACGAAGATGATTTCATAGAGCTCGTCGAAGTACCATTTGTTGAGCAGGAAGTGGTAGAGCATCTGGTGCTGGTTGGCGAGCTCGACCGGCAGATACGGCCGGCGGATGTAGAAGACGTAAGCGAGATAAAGGCCAACCCCCATCATGACGGTCGGCAGATAGACGATGGTCTTCGGAATGTGGTGCATCTCGTCGATGATGTTCGGATGCATCTTCAGCGATTCGCGGAAGAACTCTCCCACACCGTGGCCGGCAAACAGTTCGTAGAACGGGAAACCGGCCAGGATCGATCCGGCGGCGAGGATGCCGATCGGGACCAGCATCCACATCGGCGATTCATGCGCCGCTTCGTAATGGTGCTGGTCGTGCGGCTCGCCGTGGAACGTCTTGAAGATCAAGCGCCACGAATAGAACGAGGTCAGGCCGGCCGCGATCACGGTCATCGCGAAGCCGTAGTACCCGAACGGGTTGTGCGCGACATAAGCCGATTCGATGATCGCGTCCTTGGAGAAATAGCCCGCAGTCAGCGGGAAGCCGGTCAGCGCCAGCGTGCCGATCACCATCACGGCATAGGTGTAGGGGATCTTGCGCCACAGCCCGCCCATGTTGCGGATGTCCTGCTCGTGGTGCATCGCGTAGATCACCGAGCCCGAGCCCAAGAACAGCAGCGCCTTGAAGAAGGCGTGGGTGAACAGGTGATACATGCCGACCGAATAGGCTCCTGCTCCCATCGCCACGAACATGTAGCCGAGCTGCGAACAGGTCGAATAGGCGACGATGCGCTTGATGTCGTTCTGGACGAGGCCGACGGTTGCGGCGAAGAACGCGGTGGTGGCGCCGAAGAACATCACGACGGCCTGCGCGTTGGGCGCCAGCTCGAACAGCGGCGACAGCCGCGCCACCATGAATACGCCCGCCGTCACCATGGTCGCGGCGTGGATCAGCGCCGAGACCGGGGTCGGACCTTCCATCGCGTCCGGCAGCCAGGTGTGCAGCAGGAACTGGGCTGACTTGCCCATCGCGCCCATGAACAGCAGCAGACAGATCAACGTCAGCGCGTCGGCGTGCCAGCCGAAGAAGTTGATGGTCTTGCCCGAGAGCCCCTGCGCGCCGGCAAAGATGGTCTCGAAATCGGTGGTATTCAGCAGCATGAAGACGGCGAAGATGCCGAGCGCAAAGCCGAAATCGCCGACGCGGTTGACCACGAAGGCCTTGATCGCCGCCGCATTCGCCGACGGCTTCTGGTACCAGAAGCCGATCAGGAGGTAGCTCGCCAGACCGACGCCCTCCCAGCCGAAGAAAAGCTGGACCAGGTTGTCCGCGGTCACCAGCATCAGCATCGCGAAGGTGAACAGCGAGAGATAGGCGAAGAAGCGCGGCCGGTGCGGATCCTCGTCCATGTAGCCGATGGAATAGAGGTGCACGAGCGAGGAGACGGTGTTGACGACCACCAGCATCACGGCAGTCAGCGTGTCGACGCGCAGCGCCCACGACACCTGCAGATCGCCGGAATTGATCCAGGGAAACAGCGCGATCCGGGCGTCATGGTGCATGAAGCCGACATCGACCAGCGTCACCCAGGAGAGCGCGGCGGAAACGAACAGCAGTCCCGTCGTGATCAGTTCGGCCGCCCGCGAGCCCTGAGCCGGCGGCTCGGAGACGTGATGATCGTCGTGACCATGATCGTCATGGGCCTCCGCGGCGTGCGCGTGATCGTCATGGCCTTGATCGTGATGGCCGTGGTCGTGATGCTTGACCTCATCTCCGCTCGGGTTGCGCGCATGCGCCCCGAAGATCGCGATCAGGCCGGCCAGAATGGCGCCCAGCAGCGGCAGAAAGACGATTGCCTGAACCATAGCTGAGCTAGCCCTTCATCAGATTGACGTCTTCAACCGCGATCGAACCGCGGTTGCGGAAATAGACCACCAGCACCGCAAGACCGATCGCGGCTTCAGCCGCTGCAACCGTCAGCACCAGGAGCGCGAACACCTGGCCTACGATGTCGCCGAGGAAGGTCGAGAACGCCACCAGGTTGATGTTGACGGCGAGCAGGATCAGCTCGATCGACATCAAAATGACGATGATGTTCTTGCGATTTAAGAAGATGCCGAGGATCCCGATCGTGAACAGGGTGGCGGCGACCGCGAGATAGTGACCCAGACCGATCGTCATTTTACCCACTCCGCCGCGTCCGAATCCTGCAGCCCCTGCCCCGGCGCCACCTTGCGCACGGCCATCGCGAGCTCCGGCGTCCGCGCGTTCTGCACGTTGATGTCCTGCCGCTTGACCTTCGCCTTGTGGCGCAGCGTCAGCACGATGGCGCCGATCATCGCGACCAGAAGCACCATGCCGGCGATCTGGAAATAATGGATGTACTTCGTATAGAGCACCAACCCGAGCGCCTCGGTGTTGCTGACATTGGCCGGTATAGCCGCCGTAATCGATTTCGTCGTGCCGGGACTCATGACCCAGCCGCCGGCAACCAAAAGCAATTCGGCGAGGAAGATGCCGCCGATCACCAGACCGATCGGCAGATATTCGATGAAGCCCTCGCGCAACTCGGTGAAGTCGACATCGAGCATCATGATCACGAACAGGAACAGCACCGCAACCGCGCCGACATAGACCACGATCAGCATCATGCCGAGGAATTCGGCGCCCATCAGCACGAACAGGCCGGACGCATTGACGAAGGCCAGGATCAGATACAGCACCGAGTGCACGGGATTGCGCGAGACGATCACCATCACGGCCGAGGCCACGCAGACGCCAGCGAAGAGATAGAAGAACAGTGCGGGAAGGATCATGCGAATGCTCCTCCCGTCATTCCGGGATGGTTCGAAGGACCAGACCCGGAATCTCGAGATTCCGGGTTCGCGCTGCGTGCCCCCCGGAATGACGTGGAGATATTGGAAACGATCATGCCCTCACCTCACCGGTACGGCGCGTCGAGTTCGATGGCTTTCGCAATCTCGCGCTCCCAGCGGTCGCCATTGGCGAGCAGTTTCGCCTTGTCATAGTAGAGTTCCTCGCGGGTCTCGGTCGCGAATTCGAAATTCGGTCCCTCGACGATGGCATCGACCGGACAGGCTTCCTGGCACAGGCCGCAATAGATGCATTTCACCATGTCGATGTCGTAACGCACGGTGCGGCGGGTGCCGTCGTTGCGGCGCGGGCCGGCCTCGATCGTGATCGCCTGCGCCGGGCAGATCGCCTCGCACAGCTTGCAGGCGATGCAGCGCTCTTCGCCGTTCGGGTAGCGGCGCAGCGCATGCTCACCGCGGAAGCGCGGCGAGATCGGGTTCTTCTCGAACGGATAGTTGATCGTCGGCTTCGGCTTGAAGAAATAGCGCATGGCGAGAAAGAACGCCGATACGAATTCGCTCAAGAGAAGCGCACGGGCGGTTGCGTTGACGTTGACACTCATGATGGCCTCACTTCGGCGCAATGCCGGCGAACTGCAGCACCCCGGCCACAATCACCACCATCGCCAGCGACAGCGGCAAAAACACCTTCCAGCCGAGCCGCATCAGTTGATCGTAGCGGTAGCGCGGCACGATCGCCTTCGCCATCGCGAACAGGAAGAACATGAAAAACAGTTTCAGCGCGAACCAGACTACACCCGGGATCCAGGTGAACGGCGGCAGCGCCACCGGCGGCAGCCAGCCGCCGAGGAACATGATCGTCGCCAGCGCGCACATCGTGGTGATCGCGACGTATTCGCCGAGCATGAACAACAGATACGGCGTCGAGCCGTATTCGACCATGAAGCCGGCCACCAGTTCGGATTCCGCTTCCACCAGATCGAACGGCGGACGGTTGGTTTCGGCCAGCGCCGAGACGTAGAACACCACGAACATGGGAAACAGCGGCCACACATACCAGTTCAGGATGGTGAGCTGCGGCAGCCCGATCAGGCTGGCGAAACCGCGGGCATTCTGCGCTTCCACCACCGCCGAAAGGTTGAGCGAGCCGGCGCACAACAAAACCGTGATGATGACGAAGCCGATCGAGACTTCGTAGGACACCATCTGCGCCGCGGAGCGAAGCGCCGCCAGGAACGGGTATTTCGAGTTCGACGACCAGCCGGCCATGATGATGCCGTAGATCGACAGCGACGAGATCGCGAAGATGTAGAGAACGCCGACATTGATATTGGCGATCACCCAGCCGGCATCCATCGGAATGACGGCCCAGGCGGCCAGCGCCAGCACGCAGGACACCAGCGGCGCCAGCAGGAACACACCCTTGTTGGAACCGGACGGGATGATCGGCTCCTTCAGCACGAACTTCAAAAGGTCCGCGAAGGATTGCAGCAAGCCCCAGGGACCCACCACGTTGGGGCCGCGGCGGATTTGCACTGCCGCCCAGATCTTGCGGTCGGCGAGCAGGATGTAGGCGATCGCAATCAGCAGCACGACGAGCAGCAATAGGCTCTGCGCGACCATGATGATCAGCGGCCAGAGGAAACCGGTCCAGAACGAGCTTGCGAAGAATTCAGCCATCAGATCACGCTCACTCCGCTGCCGTCAGCATTTTCCCGGACGCCAGCCGGGAACATTCCGCCATCACCGTCGAGGCCCGCGCGATGGGGTTGGTCAGATAGAAATCCTCGACCGAACTCTTGAACGGGGTCTTGTCGACCTTGCCGCCCTTCTTGCCTGCGAGCGCCTTGACGTCACTGGCCTTGCCGGGCTCGATCTGGTCGATCCGCATGAGATGCGGGAAGGCCTTGAACAGCGCCTGGCGCAGCGCCTGCAAGGAGTCATAGGGCAGCTTCTTGCCGAGCACGTCCGACAACGCGCGGACGATCGCCCAGTCCTCGCGCGCCTCTCCGGGCGGAAACGCCGCGCGGCTGGCGATCTGTGCCCTGCCCTCGGTGTTGACGTAGAGGCCGGACTTTTCGGTATAGGCCGCGCCCGGCAGGATGACGTCGGCGCGGTGCGCGCCGCGGTCGCCATGGGTGCCTATATAGACCACGAACGTGCCGTCCGGCACCTTCACCTCATCCGCCCCCAACAGGAACAGCACGTCGAGCGTGCCGAACGTCGTCATCTGCGCGAGGCTGAGCCCGCCCGCGCCGGGGGCAAAGCCGATATCGAGCGCGCCCGCGCGCGAGGCGGTATCCTGCAAAACGGCAAAGCCGTTCCAGCCGTCCTTGAGCGCGCCCGTGCCTGCCGCGACCTTGGCCGCCAGCGAAAGCACCGCCGCCCCGTCATGGCGCGCCAGCGAACCGGCGCCGACCAGCACGATCGGGTTCTTGGCGCCCTTCAGCACCTCGACGAAGGAATGCTTGCCGCTGGCGAGTTCGCCAAGCGTATCCGTGCCCGCGCCGAGATAGTCGTAGTCGTAGGTCAGATCGGCCTTGGCGCCGACGAGGGCGACCTTGAGCTGACCCGTGCGCCAGCGCTTGCGGATCCGCGCGTTGAGGACGGCGGCTTCCTTGCGCGGGTTGGAGCCGATGATCAGGAGCGCATCGGCCTGCTCGATGCCCACAATAGTCGGATTGAAGATGTAGGTCGCCCGTCCCGCCTTGGGGTCGAAGGCGTCGCCGCCCTGCACTGCCAGATTGCTGCAGCCGTATCGGCCCAGCAGATCCTTGCACGCGAACATCTCCTCGACCGCGGCGAGGTCACCAGCGATGGCTCCCATCCGCTTACCGTCGGTCATCCTGACCTTGGCAGCGACCGCCGCGAAGGCTTCCTGCCACGACGCGGCGCGAAGCTTGCCGTTCTCGCGGACATAGGGTCGGTCAAGCCGCTGCGTACGCAGGCCGTCGACGACGTGACGGGTCTTGTCGGAAATCCATTCCTCGTTCACCGCCTCGTTGATGCGCGGCAGGATCCGCATCACCTCGCGGCCACGGGTATCGACGCGGATCGCGGAACCGACGCCATCCATGACGTCCACCGACTGTGTCTTGCCGAGTTCCCACGGACGCGCGGCAAAAGCGTACGGTTTCGAGGTCAGCGCGCCCACGGGACAGATATCGACGAGGTTGCCCTGCAGCTCGGAAGTCAGCGCCTGCTCCAGATAGGTCGTGATCTCCATGTCCTCACCGCGGCCGGTGGCGCCCATTTCCGGCGTGCCGCAGACTTCGGCAGAGAAGCGGACACAGCGCGTGCACTGGATGCAGCGGTTCATCGAGGTCTTGACCAGCGCACCAAGATATTTGTCTTCGACCGCGCGCTTGTTCTCGGCAAAGCGCGAGGTGTCGACGCCGTAGCCCATCGCCTGGTCCTGCAGATCGCACTCGCCGCCCTGGTCGCAGATCGGGCAATCCAGCGGGTGGTTGATCAGCAAGAATTCCATCACGCCTTCGCGCGCCTTCTTGACCATCGGCGAACGCGTGGAAATTTCCGGCGGCTCGCCCTTGGGGCCGGGCCGGCAATCGCGCACGCCCCAGGCGCAGCTTGCGACCGGCTTCGGGCCGCCCTTGATCTCGACGAGGCACATCCGGCAATTGCCGGCGATCGACAGCCGCTCGTGGTAGCAGAAGCGCGGGATTTCGGCGCCCGCGGCCTCGCACGCCTGCAGCAGCGTGTACTCCGCAGGCACATCGATCTCTTTGCCGTCGATGATGAGTTTGGTCATTGCTGTCTCAAGTCTTTCCCAGCTTGCAGTCTGGCGGTGTAACGCTGGCAGTTTTCAGCGCCGTCTTGATCCATTGCTGGGTCTCGGCGCCATAGGTGGCGAGATAGGCCGGCTGCGCCGCGTTCTTCTCGCACAGGAACGGCAGATGCGGCTTCAGGTCGTAATCGCAGGACGCCAGCCACTCGCGCTTTCCGGAGAACGCGCCGATCGCTTCCTCGCAGGCATAGAGGAAGTACGTGATGAAGCTCTCATACTGAACCTGCTCATCGCCGCCGGCAGCCTTGATCTTCTCGTAGTCCGGCTGCGCGAATTTCGGATTCTTGAACGCCAGATCGGTGTAGCCCAGATACGCCTGCCGTGCGCTCGCCGCGCGGTTGTTGGTGCGGATTTCGTTGATCTGGAACAGGATCGCAACAAAGCCGAGCAGCGCCACGGCCGCCTGCGCCATCTGCGCCAGCGTCCCGTATCTCTGCCACCAGAAGCTCGGTTGCGACATCGGCATCACTCCGCTGCGACCAGATTCTCGGGATCGCGCACGCCGGCATCGTCGATGTCGGCCTTATGCGAATACTGGTCGATGCGCGCCTCGATCTCGTGCCGGAAATGCGCGATCAGGCCCTGGATCGGCCATGCGGCAGCATCGCCGAGCGCGCAAATGGTATGGCCTTCGACCTGTTTTGTAACCTCCAGCAGCATGTCGATCTCGCGCTTGTGGGCCCGGCCCTCGGCCATCCGGGTCAAGACGCGCCACATCCAGCCTGTGCCCTCCCGGCATGGCGTGCACTGGCCGCAGCTCTCGTGCTTGTAGAAATAGGAGATACGCGCGATCGCCCGGATCAGGTCGGTGGACTTGTCCATCACGATCACGGCCGCGGTACCGAGGCCCGAGCGCAGCTTGCCGAGGCTATCGAAATCCATCGGTGTGTCGATGATCTGTTCGGCCGGCACCATGCGCACCGACGAGCCGCCCGGGATCACGGCTTTCAGGTTGTCCCAGCCGCCGCGAATGCCGCCGCAATGTCGCTCGATCAGCTCACGGAACGGAATCCCCATCGCCTCTTCGACGTTGCAGGGCCGCTCGACATGACCGGAGATGCAGAACAGCTTTGTGCCGACATTGTTGGGCCGGCCGATCGCCGCGAACCACGCCGCTCCGCGCCTGAGGATATCGGGCGCAACCGCGATTGATTCGACGTTATTGACGGTGGTCGGGCAGCCATAGAGACCGACATTGGCCGGGAATGGCGGCTTCAGCCGCGGCTGGCCCTTCTTGCCCTCTAAGCTTTCCAGCAGCGCCGTCTCTTCGCCGCAGATATAGGCGCCGGCGCCATGCGCGACATAGACGTCGAATGGCCAGCCGTTGACGTTGTCCTTGCCGACCAGTTTTGCGTCGTAGGCCTGGTCGATTGCGGCCTGCAGGCGCTCCCGCTCGCGGATGAATTCGCCGCGGACGTAGATGTAGCAGGCATGCGCGCCCATCGCGTAGCTCGCCAGCAGGCAGCCCTCGACCAGCAGATGCGGGTCGTGCCGCATGATCTCGCGGTCCTTGCAGGTGCCGGGCTCGGATTCGTCGGCGTTGACCACGAGATAGCTCGGCCGGCCATCGGTCGATTCCTTCGGCATGAACGACCATTTCAGGCCGGTCGGAAAGCCCGCCCCGCCGCGCCCGCGCAGGCCGGAGGCCTTCATCTCGTTGATGATCCAGTCGCGGCCCTTGTCGATAATCGCCTTGGTGCCGTCCCACGCGCCGCGGCGGCGCGCACCCTCCAGCCCCCAATCATGGAGGCCATAAAGGTTCTTGAAGATGCGATCCTTGTCGTCGAGCATGACTTGAAGCTTCCTCAGATCAGCGATTGGACTGCGCGCAGGCGAGCCCCGGCACAGCGTGACTTCTCCATCACGCGGCCCCTCTCCGGCCGGTTTACGGGCAATGTAGCGTCACGCCTCATGTGGATTCCTTCAGCGTCGTCGGCCCGCCCACAGGCGCCGAGAACTGACGGTCGATCTGCGGTCCGGGCTTCGGCGGATTGCCCGAGGCAAAGCCGTCCAGCACCTTGCCGAAACTTTCCTTGGTCAGGTCCTCGTAGGTGTCCTTCCAGATCTGCACCATCGGCGCGTTCACGCAGGCGCCCAGGCACTCGACCTCTTCCCAACTGAAATTGCCGTCCTTCGACAGATGGAAGGGCTCGTGATGGATGCGGCTCTGGCACACCTCGATCAGGTCGCCGGCGCCGCGCAGGCGACACGGCGTGGTGCCGCACACCTGCACATGGGCCTTCTTGCCGACCGGCTGCAACTGGAACATGGTGTAGAAGGTCGCCACTTCCAGCACGCGGATGTAGGGCATGTCGAGCAGGTCGGCGACCACGCGGATCGCGGCTTCCGACACCCATCCCTCATGCTGCTCCTGCGCGCGCCACAGGATCGCGATAACAGCGGAGGCCTGACGACCCGGCGGATACTTTGCGATCTGGGCCTTGGCCCAGGCGAGATTCTCATCCGTGAACGTGAAGCTCGCGGGCTGCAATTCCTTCGGAGCGAGGCGGCGGACGGACATCGTTCAGTCTCTCATTGCACGCGGCGCGCGGCTTTCGCATTGAGCGCATCGATCCGGGCGAGCCAGAATGCGCTTGCGGTGCCGAACACGTTGTAGCCGACATGGGTTGAAACCTTGATCCGGTCCAGAATCGAAAGGTCGGTCACGGTTTCAAGGCGATGGCTGCGCGGATCGTAGACGATCAGCTTCAGCGGGGTCTGTTCGAGGATGTAACGCGATACGGTATGCTGGGGATCATTGCCGTGCTCCTCGCACAGCAAGATGCTGTCGATCTGCATCAGCCGCGCGCCACCCTTCATGGCCTCGATCTCGACGCCCTCGACGTCGAGCTTGATCAGGTATTTTCCATCCGAGGCGACCTTGCCGTCATCGAGCAGATTGTCGAGCGCGATGACCGGCACTTCCTCGCCGCCGGACTGGTCGCCGGCGATGCTGAACGCCTCATGCTTGGTGCCTGATATCCGCGCGGTGCCGCGCGCAGCACCGATCGCGCACTTCATCGTCTCGAAGCGATTGCCGTTGATGCGAGCGTTGTTGGCCAGCTTCGGAAAATTCTGCCCCGAGGGCTCGATCGCGATCGCCTTGTGGGAGCCGAACGGCTTGCTCGACACCAGGACCGACCAGTAGCCGTAATTGGCGCCGCAATCGAGCAGCGTGTAATCGACGTTGGCGGAATCCTGAAACAACAGCTCCAGCTCGTCCTCATAGTGGAAGCTGCGGTTGAGCAGCTTGCTCCAGTAGCCGTCGCCATAGGGAAATTCGAACACAGCGTCGTCATTGAGTTTGACCTGAATGCCGCGCTCCGGCAGCGTGGTGCGCAGCAGGTTGGCGCACATGTTGTAGCCGCGATGCGAAAAGTTCGACGCCACCTTCGACCCTAGTGCCAGCGCCACCGCAGCCAAACGCTCCCACGCGTTCGCACCCTCGAGTACGCCCGAAGCCCGGTCAAACTGGATGGGCGCCTGCGCCGTCACCGATCGACCTCTCCGAACACGATGTCGAGGGAACCTAGAATGGCCGAGACGTCGGCGAGCAGATGGCCGCGGCAGATGAAATCCATCGCCTGCAGATGGGCAAAGCCCGGCGCGCGGATCTTGCACTTGTAAGGTTTGTTGGTGCCGTCAGAGACCAGGTAGACGCCGAACTCACCCTTCGGCGCCTCGACAGCGGCATAGACCTCGCCGGCCGGCACGTGCACGCCTTCGGTGTAGAGCTTGAAGTGGTGGATCAGCGCTTCCATCGAACGCTTCATCTCGCCGCGCCGCGGTGGCGCGATCTTGTTATCCTCGACGACGACAGGCCCCTGCCCGTCCGGCGCGTTCAGCTTCGCGATGCACTGCCTCATGATGCGGACCGACTGGCGCATCTCTTCCATGCGGATCAGGTAGCGATCGTAGCAGTCGCCGTTCTTGCCGATCGGAACGTCGAAATCTATCTCGGCGTAGCACTCGTAAGGCTGCGCCTTGCGCAGGTCCCAGGCCGCGCCGGAGCCGCGCACCATCACGCCCGAAAAGCCCCACTCCCAGGCCTGCTGCAGCGACACCACGCCGATATCGACGTTGCGCTGCTTGAAGATGCGGTTGCCGGTCAGCAGCGTGTCGAGGTCGGCGACGACCTGCAGGAACGGATCGCACCAGGCATCGATATCATCGATCAGTTTCTGCGGCAGGTCCTGGTGCACGCCACCGACGCGGAAATACGCCGCATGCATGCGCGAGCCGGAGGCGCGCTCGTAAAATTGCATCAGCTTTTCGCGCTCTTCAAACCCCCACAGCGGCGGGGTAAGCGCGCCGACGTCCATCGCCTGCGTCGTGACGTTGAGTAGATGCGACAGGATGCGGCCGATTTCGCAGTAGAGCACGCGGATCAGTTGGCCGCGGCGCGGCACCGTGATGCCGAGCAGCTTTTCCGCCGCGAGACAGAACGCGTGCTCCTGGTTCATCGGCGCGACGTAATCGAGCCGGTCGAAATAGGGGATCGCCTGCAAGTAGGTCTTGTGCTCGATCAGCTTCTCGGTGCCGCGATGCAAGAGACCGATATGCGGATCGACACGCTCGACAACCTCGCCGTCCAGCTCAAGCACAAGGCGCAACACGCCGTGCGCGGCCGGATGTTGCGGCCCAAAATTGATCGTAAAGTTACGCAGGTTCTGCTGTTCGTTCATGGTCAGGCCTTCGGCTCAGCCTTCTCATCGCCCGGAAGCGGATAGTCCGCGCCTTCCCAGGGCGAGAGGAAATCGAATTTACGGAATTCCTGGTTGAGGCGGACCGGCTCGTAGAGCACCCGCTTCTCCTGATCGTCGTAGCGGACCTCGACGAAGCCGGTGAGCGGGAAATCTTTGCGCAGCGGATGGCCGTCGAAGCCGTAATCGGTCAGCAGCCGCCGCATGTCGGGGTGGCCGGTGAAGATCACGCCGTAGAGGTCGTAGGTTTCGCGCTCGAACCAGTCGGCACCGGGAAACACGTCGATGATCGACGGCACCTGCGTCGTCTCGTCGGCTTCCGCTCGCAGGCGGATGCGCTCGTTCAGCGTCGGCGACAGCAAATGATAGACCACGTCGAAACGCTTCTCGCGGCTGGGATAGTCCACCGCCGTCACGTCCGTGAAGTTGACAAACCGCAATGAGGGATCGTCGCGCAGATACTTGACGACCTCGACGATCTTGCTCGCCTCGACCGTGACGGTGAGCTGGTTGAACGCGACCGCATGGGCAGTGGCCGCGCCCGGAAGCGCGCTAACAATCGTCTGCCCAAGGGCGTCGAGCTTGCCGTCGTCCATTACCTAAAGCCTTAGCGTTCGATGGTCCCGATGCGCCGGATCTTCTTCTGCAGCAGCAGCACGCCGTAGAGCAGCGCCTCCGCCGTGGGCGGGCATCCTGGCACGTAGATGTCGATCGGCACGACGCGGTCGCAGCCGCGCACCACCGAGTATGAGTAATGATAGTAGCCGCCGCCATTGGCGCACGACCCCATCGAGATCACGTAGCGCGGCTCGGGCATCTGGTCGTAGACCTTGCGCAGCGCCGGCGCCATCTTGTTGGTCAGCGTACCCGCCACGATCATCACGTCGGATTGCCGCGGCGAGGCGCGCGGCGCAAAGCCGAAGCGCTCGACGTCATAGCGCGGCATCGACACCTGCATCATCTCGACCGCGCAGCAGGCGAGGCCGAACGTCATCCACATCAGCGAGCCAGTGCGCGCCCAGGTGATCAGATCGTCGGCGGCGGCAACGAAGAAACCTTTGTCGGAAAGCTCGTGATTGACCTCGAGAAAGAACGGATCGTTGGCCCCGACCGGCTTGCCGGTCGAGGGATCGAGAATGCCCTTCGGCGCCTGCGCGATATCAGGCGAAGAGCCTAAAACTGTCGGGCTCAATCCCATTCGAGCGCGCCTTTCTTCCACTCATAAGCAAAGCCGACCGTGAGGACGGCGAGAAACACCATCATGGACCAGAAGCCGGTGGCCCCTAACTTGCCGAACGCAACCGCCCACGGGAACAAGAACGCCACTTCGAGATCGAAGATGATGAAGAGGATCGCTACCAGATAGAAGCGAACGTCGAACTTCATGCGGGCGTCGTCGAATGCGTTGAATCCGCATTCATAAGCGGAGAGCTTTTCCGGGTCCGGTTGCTGGAACGCGACCAGGAACGGGGCGATCAGGAGCGCCAGACCGATCAGGCTCGCCACCCCGATAAACACGACAAGTGGCAGGTAATCTTGCAGGATGCCGTTCATCGGCGGTGCCTTTTGCTGCGGATTTGGCCGCAGATTCGTTGATTGGAATTATTCTTGGCTTAGCGCAGCGCAACAGAGGGCGCAAGACAAGCCGGTTTCACGTCTCCGTCCGTCCTTGATGCGCCGGCAGAACCCGAAAAAGTGTTGCGTTCCTGCCTCGCCGACCAACGCGGGCCAGGCCGCATGGTGCCCAAATTTTCACTTCAAATCCTTTTCGTCGGCGAGCATTTGGGCGGCCGTCTCCGTCAGGCGGTCGATTTGGTCGAGCAACACCGCCAGCTCTTCTTTGCCGAGCTGTTCCATCAGGCGCCGGTTACGCTCCTGCGCCCCTGCCACAATTGCATCATGGGCAGCCAGCCCCGCCTTGGTCAGGCAAACCAGCGTCTCGCGGTTGTCCCGCGGGTTGATCGCCTTGGCGACCAGCTTGCGCGCGACCAGTTCCGCCAGCGCCCGACTGATCTGGCCCTTGTCCATGCCGACCGCCTCGGCAAGCCGGATAACGCTCATCGGCGGCCGCCGCCCCAGCGAAGCCACCAGGCCGAACTCCACCGAAGACAAGCCCGCCAGCCGCTTATAGCGCAGGATCGCACCGCGCTTGAGCAGATTGGCCAGCACCATCAGCCGCGACGACATCATCGCGGTGATCGGCGCCAACTCCGCGACATCGGCGGCCGCAGGCGATGCCGCGGTCTGCTTTTCCGGCTTCCGGCTCATTTGCAACCTCTGCCAACAAAGCACGCCGGTGCCAAGGACCATCGAGAAGCCGCCGGACGCGACCCGATCAGCATCTCCTTCGATTCAACCGCGCCGCCGGTCGAGTTCGAGGCGGGCTTCATTCGCGAGGCGTGAAGTGGAAGCCACCGCAAGGCCCTCGCTCCGGCGATATTGCGTTCTCGCGCTGGTGGCGCTGGTCAGCCGACGAGACGACCGCTGGAAATTATGGGCGCCCGCGATCATGTCGGGCCTTGCGGTCCCGGTGTTTGCGCTGTGCATGCTGACGCCAGACTTCACCACCATGGTCGCGGCGCTGGCGCTGACCTCATTCCTGGTCGGCTTCCATCTCGTGCCGATCTTTGCGGTGGCGCAGACCGTCGCCAGGTCGAGCATGCGGGCGCTGGCGTCGGCGATCGTGCTGCTGACCGCGACCTGCTTTGGGCAGGGCGTCCGCCCGCTCGCCGTCGGCACGCTCAACGACGCGCTCAAGAGCGATTTTGGCGCGGAGGCCGTGCGGTATTCGCTGCTGTCGACCGCGGTCACGACCACGTTGAGCGCCCTGTTGTTCATCCGGGCGGCCGGATCGATTCGCGGCGATATCCAGCGGGCGAGCTGATCCGACCTACTCGCCGCCGGCTCTTCCCTTTGTTTTTATTGCTGTTTCGAACCCGGTGCGGCTCCGGTGTGAGCCGCCTTCGATCCGGGCGCGCGGGCAGTATGTGACCTACATCACGGATGCATGGGCAAAAAACCGGCCACAAACCGGCCGAATGAAACCATTTTGCCGAAACCGCGAAACGATCCTGAAACAGACAGGGCGTACCTCTCTTCCCAACACGGGACGCCAAAGGCGTCCGGGAGGCATCACATGAACCACTCCTTTCACTCGGCGGATCGCAGTACCCACCTGAAGATCGTGGTTGTCGCATTGGTGGCCGGTATCGCGGTTGCGGCCTTCGGCATCTCGGCTCGGACCGGTTCTGAGTACAGCCAGACTGCCCAGGTCGTAAAAGCGGGCAAGCCGGTGGTCGTCACCAGCTCGAACACCTCGACGGTCCGTTGAACGATAGCGATATCGTTGGAATAAAAATGGCCGCCCTCGGGCGGCCTTTTTGTTTGCGGCGGTCTCGGAGATCAACGTCAAGCCATCTGAGCGGCCCGAGACATAGGTGACAGAACGTACCGGACACATGGGTTACACTTTC